>JBGAIN010000008.1:0-118813 GCA_044225505.1 Limisphaerales bacterium | reverse complement strand
TTAATCCCGAGAAGCCAGCGAATCGTCCTTCGACTTCGACCGCCCACAAGCCCCATCCCCGTTCGGCGATCGTCCGCCGCAATCGCTCCAATGATTCCTTCGATTCAGCCAGGGTGAGACGAGCTGGAAAATGCCGCATAACCTCCGGATCGGCATTCATCTCGGCATACGGCTCGAGATCCGCATCAAGCCATTGCCGCAGGACGACTTTTTCCATGATCACAAGACATTAGAATGCTCGGTCCCCACGTCCGCCCTAGAACAGAGCGAGCCCGTGCTAACGCCAAGCCGATTTTAACGTCCAAGCCTCAACCGGACGAATTCGGGTGTTTGGCTCGGAACTAAACAACTCCACGCCTCGGCTCCCGGGCGACGGAAAGACCAACTCGGTAAAGACAGTCTCGCCGTCATTGAGGAATACTTCCACAGAGCACGCATCGATGAAGAGATGAAACTTGAGAGGTTGATTATCAGCCGACCACGGCGCTTCATGCACAGCGGGAAACTTGGAATGAAAACCCACCTGCCCCGCGCGAGTGCGGTCCACAAACACTCTCCTCCGCGGACGGTCTAACCCCACCACGATCGCCTCGTCGCCATTCTTGAACAACCTCAGCCCCTGCACCCCGGCATCGGCGCCGAGTTCAACCACCCACTCCGTGGAAGCGCTTTCGATTCCCTGGGTTTTAATCCATTCATTAGCCTCCGCGACGGAACCTCCCCCAAATCGAAAATGTCGGGCTCGCAGTTTTTCCATTTCACGCACGGGCGTTTGCACCAATCGAATTCCTCCCGAGAGCTTCCGCAGTTTGACCTCGCGCGGAATCGACATCGCACTGCGCCACGGGTGGGTAGGCACGTCTTGGGCGTAATCCCAATTGCTCATCCACCCCAGCCAAAGCCGGCGGCCGTCGGACGCGGGGATGTCGCTCCATGATACAGCGGCGTAATAATCGGCCCCGTAGTCCAGCCATAAGGCAGGTGCGGTGGCGTCTCGCTCAGGCACAAATCGAGTTCCATCAAACTGACCGATGAAGTATTGCCCGCCCGATCCTCCCGCCACGCTTCCTGGGTTGATATTGACCACGAGCACCCAGCGCTTCTCTGCAGATCCCTCCACGGGCAACTCGAAAAGGTCGGGGCATTCCCACAGGCCGCTGCTCGCACCGGCTGGGCCGAATTTGCTGAGCAAGGTCCAATCCTTCAGGTTTGGCGAGCCGTAGAAACAAACGATATGCTCCGTCGACAAGGAGACGGTCATAATCCAACGCTGGCTTGGTTCGTGCCATTGAACCTTTGGATCGCGAAACTCTTTTGAACTGATGTTCAGCACGGGGTTGCCTGAATATTTGGTCCAGGTTCGTCCTTTATCATTACTGAACGCGAGGCATTGGTATTGCAACCCGCCCGAGCCAGGGCCAGTTCCCGTATAGATCGCCACGAGTGGCGCTCGACCCTCCTTGCCAAACCCGCTGGAGTTCTTCCGATCCACCACGGCGCTCCCGGAGAAGATCATCACACCGTTCTCTTCAGGCAGGGCCAACGGGAGATGCTCCCAATGAACCATGTCCGGGCTGACCGCGTGTCCCCAGCTCATGTGCCCCCAGCGATCGCCAAATGGATTGAATTGGTAGAAGAGATGATACTCCCCTTCGTAGAACACCATGCCATTGGGGTCGTTCATCCAATTCCGGGGCGGCGTGAAGTGAAACTGCGGCCGGTACGGCTCCCCGTAAATCCGGGCCGGCGGACTTTGAGCAAGCGACGCGGGCCAGGCGGCGCTGAGGCACGCCAGAGCCCCCGCGAGGGCGAACCAGCGGCGGTGCCCAGCTCGAATCAGGAATGGTTTCATACCCTTCACGTCCAACGATCCAGTGTGTCGCGAGCTCATCATCAGGCCCTCTCGTTTTTATCGATGCGGAATTCTGTGCCGCCACGCGCGCGGGGCGACCCTCCCGATCCACCCGTCAAACGATGTTCCAACTCCTCCAGTGAGACGCCTTTCGTCTCCGGAACCATCGCGCGAACCCAAATTAACTGCAGCACCATCATCCCGCAGAAAAAGAGAAACACATAGCCCGGAGCGAACGCCGAGACCATTTTCGGAAAGAACGTGGTGAGGAGTGCCGCGAAGATCCAGTGGGTAAAACTTCCCAGCGCCTGCCCGTGCGCACGGTGCCGATTGGGAAATATTTCCGAGATAAACACCCAAATAACCGCTCCTTGCCCAATGGCGTGGGCAGCGATGAAGGCAAAGATGCAGATCGGGACAATCGAGAAATGCTGGGTAAAGAAAGCCCACGCGGTCGTACCCAAGGACGCGATATATCCGAAAGAACCAATATAGAGGAGAGTGCGGCGCCCAATCCGATCGATCAACCACAGACCCACAAAGGTGAAGATCAAGTTGGTAATCCCGATTCCAACCGACTGCAACAATGCCGCTTTCGATCCGAGGCCCGTCATTTCGAAGATCCGCGGCGCGAAGTAAAGCACCGCATTGATGCCGGAGAGCTGGTTAAAGAACGCGATCAGAAAAGCCAGCGTGATGGGGACCCGCAAGCGCGACGTCCAAAATGGACCCACGTCGGCCTGCTCGTGAGAAGCAGCCTGAATTTCATCGGCTTCCGCTTCAATCTGCGCTGGGGATAGTTCTGGCGAGATTAGCTGCAAGACCGCAAGGCCAGCAGCGCGATCGCGCTTTCTTCCGATCAACCAGCGCGGGCTTTCCGGAATCCCGAAACACATCACGCTATAGATCACCGAGGGCACCGCTGCCACGCCGAGCATCCAGCGCCAGGCATTTTCCCCCACGCCTTTCAGTAAGTAGTTCGAGAGAAAGGCAATAATGATTCCAAACACGATGTTGAACTGGAACATCCCAGCCAGCCGCCCTCGATACGCAGGCGGAGCGATTTCCGAAATGTAAAGCGGAGCCGCGACCGTCGAAATACCAATGCCCAAACCGCCAATGAACCGCGCGGCAATAAAAGAGGAAACATCCCAGGCAAATCCGCAACCGACCGCTGAGACGACGTAGAGAAGTCCAATGGCCTTCAGCGTCGCCTTACGCCCAAACCGATCGGTCGGCCAGCTCCCTAATAACGAGCCGATGACCGTTCCATAGAGCGCTGAGGCCATGGCGAATCCATGCATGCCTGGGCTCAGGGTCCAGAGCGACTGAATCGTCTGCTCCGCTCCGGAAATGACGACCGTGTCAAAACCGAAGAGAAACCCCGCCAGTGCGGAAGTGACCGACCAGAAGAGGATGCGTGTTTTCATCTGTGTCTCCGGCGAGCGAAACGGGCCACCCTGACAGCTCGAACTAACTCTCCCAGGTAAACGTCAGGATCAAAGCCGGCCAGATCCCCATGGCTTCGAGCTGTCCGTCCGCCTCGCCAGCTCTGCTCCCAGCTCATCGTGGACCTATAGCGTGCCACAAAATCAGAGGCATCGTCCTGGGTTCATGCTGGATCGTGCCCAGGATGCCCTGAACTCGACGGATTATGAAGCGGACATTTGACCGGGAATCCATAAACCTGCTATGACAGGTTGACAGGCTGTTATCATGGCTTCACACCCTAAGCACCAGCAAATCTCTCAGCATCTGCGCACGGAAATCGCCGCCCGACGTTACCCCGCTGGCGGACGACTTCCCAGTGAACCGCAGTTAGCGGTCCAATTCCGCGTCTCGCGCCCGACGATTGCCCGAGCTTTTCTGGACTTGCAGAACGAAGGTTTAGTGGAGCGTCGACCGGGTTCCGGAACGTATGTGCGCACAGGCTCCCCCTCCAATGCCGGCCCGTCCACCCGGCAACTGGGACTGCTCATCCCAGGTCTGGGCAACACCGAAATCTTCGAACTGATCTGCGGGGAGCTCGCCAGCCTGGCTCGCACTGAGAATTACAGTCTCCTGTGGGGCGGGTCGACTCACCCAGGCCTCGACACCGACGTCAGCCTCGGCCATGCGAAAGAAATCTGCCGGCAATTTATTGAACGCCGCGTCAGCGGCGTTTTCTTCGCCCCCTATGAGCTCGTGCCGGAAAAGGAAGCGGCGAATCGCCACCTGGCCGAGACCCTCCGGCAAGCGGGCATTCCCGTCGTTCTCTTGGATCGCGACCTGCAATCGTTTCCAAACCGAAGCGACTTCGACCTCGTGGGGATGGATAACGTCGCCGCCGGATACCTGTTGGCTGAACATTTAATTAAGCTCGGTTGCGCGCATATTTACTTTGTGGCGCGTCCCCACTCGGCCCCGACCGTCGAAGCCCGAATCGCCGGCGTGCGCGAGGCCCTCGTTCGACACCGACTCCCGTTGGATCCTCGCTGGCTGCGGGTTGGCGACCCAGCGGAGACGAAGTTTGCCCGTCAATTGACCGCCGGACGCCAGGCGGACGCGTTTATCTGCGCGAATGACCACACCGCGGCGGTGCTTCTCCGGTCCTTGGCGAGTTGCGGGACCCGAGTGCCGCACGACGTCCGCGTGGTCGGTTTCGACGATGCCAAGTATGCGACCTTAGTCTCGCCCCCTTTAACGACCATTCATCAACCTTGCCCTGGAATTGCCGCCATTGGATTGCGGCTGATGCTTGATCGGATCGCAGAACCCACTCTGCCCGCCCGCAGCGTGGCACTCACACCTCGCCTTGTCCTGCGCGAATCCTGTGGCGCCTATCTGCCCCGGCGCTCGACCAGCTAAGAACTATGGAACAAGAACCTTCTGTCCAGGCACGAACCACTTCTAAAGGATGCAACGACGCCTGCGCGGCTCTGACATTCTCATTGAGACCCATTCTGTCCCTGGCCTTGATTGCGGCGCTGGTAGCTCCCCTTTTCACTCCAGCCGCAACGACTTTGGCGGCAGAGCCTAAGAGCGCCGTCCAATCGTCGCGGCAAAGTGTTGAGCCGAACCGTGGCGCGCCAAGGTTCGCCTACCCTGTGGGCATCGCGGGCCGGCGTTTCATCGATCCGACCGGCAAGGTCTACCTTTTAAAGACGATGTCGTCCTGGGCGATGTCGCAAAACTGTTCCAATGCGGAAATCACGCAAGCTCTGGAGGGTTTGAAAGCTCTGCGATTCAACGCCGTCACGGTCTCTCCATTTGGCGTTCGCATGAACGACAGCTTTGGCGATCAATATAAGAACAAATCCGGTCAGAGGTTCTTCAGTGACCAACCCTACGCCTCAGCTTTGGGGCCAGCGTGGTCTTCGATGGACTGGGTGATGCGCGAGGCGACTCGTCTCGAACTAACCTTGGTCTTTTCGCTTTTCTTGAGCTGGGGAAATACCGGGACGGTGCCGGAACTGGTCGCTGCTGGCACCACGAACGCCTACCATTTTGGGAAGGCCGTTGGCACTCGCTACGCCAACTACTCGAACATCGTGTGGCATGTCATGGGTGATTTCAAATGGCGCTACCCTGAAGGTCCGGCGGCGGGTTTGGATGCCATCTTCCACGGACTTCGCGATGCGGAAGGGTCAAGCCATCGTCTGATCATCGCGGAGCCAGTCAACGGTTCAACCTCCTTCGACCAGTTTATCTCTTTCGAAGGCCCCGATGGGTATCAATGGTTCAAACAAAGCGCGGACACGATTTACCATTACGGAAGCAGCTCCGCGGAGCAATTCGACAAGGTCTACCAACGAAGCAGCACAGCCCACTATCCCGTGATCGATATCGAACCACCCTATGTCAACGCGCCGCATTATAAAGACCAGCAGAACCAGGAGTTACGCGAACGGAATTATGTCACGTTCATCCGCGGTGGCGCGGGCATTAATTTCGGCCACGAAAAGTGGTGGCCATTTGGTGTGACCGGGCTCTTTGACGGCGGTCCTGGCTGGCTCAATATCCTGCACGAAGCGCCGCAATTGGACGCCAAATATGCCTGGACGCTCCTGGATGATTACGTGGGGGATTCGACTTGGCAGCCCGACGCTGGAGCCTTCCTCAAAGCAGGTCTCGGCAGCGGGGATGATCAGGCCGCCTCGGGCTATTCATCCCACAGTGCGCTGGTCTATTTTCCGACCCGTCGACCGATCACTCTGGATACCACGATAATCACGGACGGTAGCAAAGTCCGCCTCCGTTGGTACGATCCGACCAGCGGGAATTACACGCTGATCGCCGCGTCCGAGGCAAAGGCTTCCGCTCGTCCGCTCGCTTACCCAGCCAAGCCCCACGCGGATGGTTTCAATGATTGGGTCCTGGTAGCTGATGGGGAGTAACCGCAGAGCGCAACGGAGCTGAGTTGAGGGCAAAGCCCTTCCCATGGCCCGGAAGCTTGCGTCAAGATCAGCCAGACTCGGGTTCGCGAGGGGTTGTGACCGTCACCGATGGGAACGGTTCGTTCCCATAGTGTGCAACATTTCGTAAACCCTTCCGGCGCAGCCTCGAGTCGTGCTCAGGGAGTCGCGATATGACTGCGTCGAAAGAAAGACCTCGAGAAGATCATTCGATTGGCAGCCTGGACCGGAGCGAACGTGTCCGAGGCGGGATCATTCGAGGCAAGGCCGGTGCAAGGCCGCTCCAAGGCCGGTGCAAGGCCGGTCACGGAGCGGCCTTCGACCGGCATTGACCTGGGGTTGCACCAGGGTTGGTCCGTGCCAGGCCCGTCCCAAGCCCAAACCATCTCGATCCGCATTCTCGTTTCCACGCTAACCTGAGCCGTTCCTAAACCTCAACCTGTCGGTCAGCCAATTCCCAAATCGGCCTCCTCGACCTCAACGCCGTCCAATCGAACGACGGACGCAAATGTCGCACACCAGGACCGCAATTTGCGGACAAAGTGTGCAACATTTGCCGAAGAGCTCCTTGGACGACGCGGATCCTACCCGCTTCACTTACCAATCCTCTGGAACCTGACGCCCAGTTCGACGATGCGGCCCCATTTCATTGGCCTTTTGTCTCGCCAAAACTACCCCAGGCCCCGTACCGAAGTCTTTTTGCCCCGCAGATTTGTGCTGGCCAGCGGATCCTTTTTGCGATGTGATCACTAACGTTCACATCGGAAAACTTCTCGAGATACGATGAAGACTTTACGAACACTTATCAGACTGTGCACCGCCGTCCTCACGCTTTCACTTTTACAAACTGCCATGGCTCAACCCGCCAAGAAGATCCGGGTCATGCTGCTGACCGGCCAGTGTAACCAGTACCACAACTGGGCTTTAAGCAGCGTTATCCTCAAACGCGAGCTTGAACAGTCAGGCATTTTCACTGTGACCTCGGTGGTCACCCCTCCGAAGGGCGGAGATATGGCCGGCTTCAAGCCGGAGTTTTCCAACTACGACGTCGTGGTGATGGATTACGAAGGCGACGCTTGGCCCGAAACGACCAGGCAATCCTTCGCCGAGTTTGTCCGTAATGGCGGCGGGCTGGTTTCGTTTCATGCTACGGACAATGCGTTTCCCAAGTGGGTCGAGTTTAATGAAATGATCGGCGTGGGCGGTTGGGGCGGGCGCACAGAGGCGGTGGGTCCCAAGGTGCGCTGGCGCGACGGAAAGATGGTCCTCGACGATTCCCCAGGCACGGCGGGGCATCCTCCATCGCATGATTATAAGGTTACAGTCCGCGCGCCTGACCATCCGGTCATGCAGGGATTACCGGAAAATTGGATGCACGCGCACGACGAGCTTTATAGCCAGCTTCGCGGACCAGCGAAGCAACTCCAAGTTCTGGCCACGGCTCTGGCGGATAAGTCGCGATTTCGCAACGCCTCGGGGGAAAACGAGCCAGTGCTCATGGCGATTCAGTTTGGAAAGGGCCGTATTTTTCATACGACGCTCGGGCACGTCGGACCGAAGGATGTTGAACCGCTCGCGCAAATGAATTGCGTCGGCTTTATTGTCACGCTGCAACGAGGCACCGAATGGGCCGCAACTGGCAAAGTAACGATTCCTGTTCCGGCGGACTTCCCAACGGCCGACAAGACATCCGTGCGCACTCCGTAGGACTGTCGGGTTCCATAGACGCGATACGCCCAAGGTCAAAATCCAATGGCCTTGGGATGGTTATTCAATCCAGCGCCAGGAGGGTCGATCTAATAGCGTCTGGCCCTCGATCTCCGTTTGACCGAATTCTTTAGTTAACTCGATCACGCGAGCGCCGGCTGCGCGTTGCAGATTGGCAATGAGTGTTGGCGAATGGGTAACAACCCAGAGCTGTGTTCTAGCCGCAGCCTTGATGATGAGTTCGGATAACGCCGGAAGCAGATCCGGGTGGAGGCTGGTTTCTGGTTCGTTCAGCACCATCATGGACGGTGGCCGAGGGGTTAGCAGTGCCGCTACCCACAAGAGATAACGAAGTGTGCCGTCCGAGAGCTCGGATCCAGTCAGGGGCCGCAGCAGTCCATTCTGGTAAAACTCAACTCCAAAACGTCCATCCGGCTCGCTTGCGATCTCGACATGAGCGCCTGGAAAGGCGGAGCTGACCGCCGTCGCGACCGCCTCGGCATCGCCCATTTCAAAGATCGTCTGAAGGGCAGCCGCCAAATCCCGACCGTCATGGCTGAGGACGGGAGTCCGGGTCCCGAGTTGCGGGGTCCGGCAAGGCGAGTCCATGTCGGTCCGGAGTTGGTCATAGAACCGCCAGCTTCGAATCCACTCCCGAACCATCAATACTTCCGGTGCAGTGTTCGGGTCGGCAATTTGAACGAAAATGGTCTCAAAAAGCCGGAGACCCTCAGCGAGAGTTTGCCATCCGTTTTCGGTTCGAGCACGGACAAGGGGTCCGGCGCGATCCACCAACACTCGTTCAGGCCGATAGGCCGGGCCGCACCAGATACATTCGCGCTTGATTTCCGGATCGAGGTGAAAAGCGGACTTTGCGGGGGCGGGCAGGCCCATGGTGATGCCATAGCCAAATTCGTCGGTCGCGAATCCCAGCTTTAAGCGCACCGGCTCTTTCCGGAGGGTCCCTTGCACTGGGACTCGTCGCGAGCGCATTTCACGAGAGAGCTTCTCTGGCCCAGCCCACATCGTCGAGCTGAGTCCGCCCTCTCGCGCCAGCGAGCTGACGATGCCACCCATGGCTGTGTCGGCCAGTAAGCGAAGAGCCTTGTATAGATTCGATTTGCCGGAAGCGTTCAGCCCTTTGACAATGTTCAGCTGCCCCAAGGGAAGCACGATGCTCCGGAGAGAGCGGTAGTTCTCGATGGCCAGAGTTTGGAGCACAATACGCCAACCCTATTTTCCCAATCCTCAAAGCGCAATTCCGACGTCGCCAACGAACGATGCGCGCCGTGGGCTGCAGTCGCCATGGACTCTGCGTTGCCTTTCTTCGAGGTCTACTTCCTTGCCTTTGCGAACGGGCTGCCGCGGAAGTTCTCCGGGAAGGGACTCGTGCCTAATCTACTCACGGCCTCGCCTGCAAGAAAACCCGAACGGATTTGACAACTGTCAGTCCTGGGATCATTGATGGCTCAGTCGACCAGTAACCGAGGCTCTCAGAAATGATCCATGAAGAACCTCCAAAGTCACGATGGATGCCGCGGGCAATGCCTCCTTCCAAGAAGCAATCAACTCCCTGGCAACGTCGACGTTCTATCGGGCCGTGGCAGAATGACCAAATTCTGGCCTATTTGCCCGTAAGCCGCGTTTGCAGTGTGCTCGATCCTTGCACCGACCCCGCGAGGAGCAGGAACGGCCCTTTCTCAAGGCGTCGAAAAGCAGGAGCGCAACTGCCACGAAAGTCGGCGCGATCGGTGGGAGTTGTTGGCGAACTCCCCTGCCCTGGAACGGTAACCTTCCATTGCGGATCCAAAACCACGCCCAAAGCGGTTTGCCGAATCTGAATTTGATAGGAGCCCGGCGCGGCGTTTTGCAGGATGGCTCCTGGCGCCAGTTGCCAGAGGACCTGGATGGGGACGCTCGGCGCGGAATCTCCCGCTTGAAAGCCATCGTCAATCTGCCATCCATTCTCGGATTCAAGGCGGGTGATCGTTCGATGCATGGTCCCGGTCGGCAATCGCAACTCCGCACGCATGCTGAGGTCCGATAGCTTCTGCCACCGGGGCAACTCATGGTGTCCAGACCAAAGGAACGCCCCGCGTCGCTCGGGAAAGGCCGCCGGCACGGGATGCGGCCCATTGTGCGCTTCCCAGGAGGCAAGATAATCCCGGAGGGGGCGGTTGGCATGATAAGCGCCCGTGCCTGGATCGATAAAAACGGGTTCGCCCCGGAACCAAACGGACAAGTGAAGCGCGTCGCAATGGCCATGCCCAGCCGTGGCGAGAAAGCCTAACGGCGACAAATCCCAGCGCAGAAACCAATCGCCCGTGCGATAGATGGCATAGCCCGTATTCGGGTATATCTGCCAGCCTTGCGCACCGTTGACGATGTTTGAAGCGTGCAGGGGCTTGGGGGCGTCCCCGAGCCAATAACGAATGGCCGGGCTCTCAGCGGAATCGTTCAGCCACCGATACCATTCGGAGGTGGCCTCAGTCCAGCGCTCGAACAGGGGGGTGACAAAGGCATTATCTGAATCCCCGTAATCCCAAGCGTTGGCTCTGGCTTGGATCCGGTTGAAATAACCCGAAGCGAGCCGCAATCGATCTTCCACCGCCGGCGCAAGGGAAGCTCCAGCGGCACGGAGCGCCATCCGCGCTTGCCAGCAGAATTCAAAGCTGAACAGGTGATAATTCAGGGCTTGTTCCTGGTTGCCGCCATCGGGCGCGAATTGGGCGAGCACCTGCTCTTCCCAAAGCCGCTGCACCGTCGCCAACGGTGCCGCCCAGCGAGTCAAGTCTGGCCAGCGGACGAGACCCAGGATCAAGCCGGATAATTCACCAATGACATGGTTGTTGGCGGACGAGCCAAAAGAGCGGTCTCTCCAAGTGAACCAGAGATGCGGCGGCAGGAGACGGCGGCGCACTTCAGCCAACGAGGAAGCGAGCTTGCTCGTGGTCTCCCGCGGCCAGGCGCCCGGCCCGGTGCGCTGGCAACACGCGTCGAGCAAAGTGTCAATCCACGTGAATTGGATTAGGCGTAATCCGGATTCGAGCCCGCTCGTCCAGTTCCAGCCAAAGTACGGCGGATTCTTATCGACCCAATCCTGCAGCCATCGCAAACAGGCTTCGGCCGCTGGAACATCGCCCAAAACATAAGCGGCTTGAGCCAGCCGGGCCAAGGAGTACCAGCGGCTCGGCTCCCACATGAGTTTAATATCCGCTTTCCCTTCCAGCCTGTGATGCAACTTTAGCGCCGGCCGGTTCGTGCTCAAATCGACGCCGACCAGGTAATCTTTGTGCCAGCGGGGCGGATCTTCCAACTGCAACGGCAGATAGCCAAAAGCGATCCACCGCCCTTTCAGAATGTCAGCGGCATCATGGCGAAGGACATCGCGCAACTCCGGTGGCGCATTCAACGCGGGTGGAAGCTGCGGAAAGGTGCGACCGGACGGAATCTCAGGCAGGTCGCGGAACCGCTTTGGAGCCAAGTAACGGTCGGATATTTGGTGGACCTTACGCCGGCCGTGTGCCGCCATTTCTGACGGGCTCATAGCCCTCAGCCGATGCCAGTACCAAGAGACAGAACTCATCCCTGAAACAACGAAGATGAAATTGGACCGGACAGCAAAGCCATGGCCGAAAGCCTATCGTGCTCGCCGCGCCAACGTCAACCGTGAGGGTAAAACGGCCCAAACGCCGACCGAACAATCACCAGAATCAAGCTGAGTCATCTTTCCGACGATGGGAGACGGAAGACCCGGTCCAGGTGGGTTCAGGGACGAGCCTCCGCAGGCAGAACGGCCTGAGCGCGTTGCAAGCCGGGCCAAAGCGTAGAAACCGTGGGATAAGACGAAAAGCGAACCCCGAGCAGGCCTGAGATTAGAATTAATACTACTCCCACGAGGACGGATTCTCTTTGATTCGGAAGCCCGGATCGTGTTCGATCACCCCGTCTATATGCAGCCAGCAAAAGCCGGAGAACAGAAAAACGCGATTCGCCCCACCCGGAGCGAGGATTTCCCCGAGTGGTACCAGCAAGTCGTCCGGGCCGCGGACTTGGCCGAAAACTCCGAGGTGCGGGGTTGCATGGTGATCAAACCGTGGGGCTACGGAATCTGGGAGAATATCCAACGCCAACTTGACGTTAAGTTCAAAGCGACGGGGCACAAGAATGCTTATTTTCCGCTCCTTATCCCGGTGAGCTATCTGGAAAAGGAAGCCACCCACGTGGAGGGTTTTGCCAAGGAATGTGCCGTCGTGACGCATCATCGGCTGGAGTTTAAGGATGGCAAGATGGTGCCGGCCGGCGAATTGCCCGAGCCGTTCGTCATCCGTCCGACGTCCGAAACGATCATCGGCGCCGCGTTTGCACGTTGGGTGCAAAGTTACCGGGACTTGCCCCTCTTGATCAATCAGTGGGCCAACGTGATGCGCTGGGAAATGCGCCCGAGGCTCTTCCTTCGGACCGCAGAATTCCTCTGGCAGGAAGGCCACACCGCCCATGAAACCGCGGCCGATGCGTTGCGGGAGACGAAATTGATTCACGAACTCTACGCCAAGTTCCTGCGCGAACACCTGGCCGTTCCTGCGATCCCGGGCGAGAAGACCGAGGCGGAACGATTCCCCGGCGCGGTCAATACGTTCACGGTGGAAGCCATGGTGCAAGATCGGAAAGCCATCCAGGCGGGCACCTCCCACTTCTTAGGACAAAACTTCTCAAAGGCCGCTGCGATTGAATTCGTCGGACGCGACGGTAAACGCGAGCATGTCTGGACCACGAGTTGGGGAGTGAGCACGCGCTTGATCGGCACGCTGGTCATGGCTCACGGCGACGATGACGGTCTCATTCTGCCGCCACGCGTCGCACCGACGCAAGTCGTGATCCGGCCGGTCGTGCCGAAGCCAGAACACGAAAGTGCGGTCTACGCCGCGTGCGAGCGGCTGGCCGCAAAGATCGCCGAACAACGATTCCATGGGGATCCCGTCACGGTGGAAATCGATAAGCGCGACATCAACGCCGGCGTCAAGAACTGGGAGCTGATCAAGAAAGGCGTCCCAGTCCGCATGGAAATCGGGCCTCGCGATTTGGAGAAAGGGACCGTAGCCGTGGCGCGTCGCGATAAGCCACCCACGGAAAAACAATTCCTGCCCGAGGCAGCGGTGGCGAGCGGCATCGTCGAGACTTTGCAGTCCATTCAGGACACGCTCTTGCAACGGGCCGAGAAATTCCGGATCGATAACACCGTGGAACTCGATTCGATGGCAGCGTTTCGGGATTACTTTGGCAAGGATCAAGCCGGGTTCGCGCTCGTCCCGTGGGCGGGCAATTCCGAGCATGAGGAAGCATTGCAGAAGGAGCTCCAGGTCACGGTACGTTGCATTCCTGCAGATAACGCGTTGCGCGGTGAGAATGTGGGCGCGTGCATTGCCACGGGCGCTCCAGCCCCTGGGCGAGTGATCTTTGCGAGAAGCTATTAAGTCTTACGACCTAAGGTGCTGAGCGCTAGAGTCGGAAGAATATCCGGCGGGTATAAAGAAACCAGAGCAGCGCCCATTTCAGCCCGAGGACACCGAGCGGCAGGACCAAGGGCTTCAAATTGCCGGAATAGGCTTCGATTCCTGGCACGAAGAGCTTCGCGGTGTACTCAAAGTCCACGATGGACTGCAGGAAATAGATCGTGATCGCGTTCATTCCGATCACGACAAAGAAGTAGCTCCACCGGCGATATCCTTGCACGTCGATGATCCAGTAGAAAAGGGCCAAGGCGCATAGGCTCCAGCCCATCGCAAAGGTCACGTAAGAACTACTCCAGACCACGCGCTTGATCATCGGAAACGAATAACTCCAAAGATATCCTAGAACCACGGCACTTACCCCGGCTCCCGCCAAGCCGAGCGCTTTCGTCCGTTCCGGCCGAGCTGATCGCAACCACAGCCCCGCCAGCGAACCGGTGAGAATGATGACAATCCCCGATGGCGTCGAGGCGGGTCCCTCATTCCAGAGTCCGCCCGTGAGGAAATGCCGATCGATAAACGACGAGAGACTCCCTTCCTCGGTGAAGACCCCCGCCCCATAGCCCGGCACAGGGATGAAGAGCGAAGCCAGCCAGTAAGCGACCAGGTAACCAACAATCAGACCAGCTCTTACTCGCCAGCCTGTGTGCAGCACGATAGCCGCCGCGAAAAAATAGCAGAGACCGATATGCGCTAACACCCCTCCCATCATGGGCCAATGCGTAAACGAGAGTAGTCCTCCGGGGATGGATCCGAGAACAATCAAGAGCAGCGATCGAGCCAGAAAATGCCAATAGAACGTCGCGGTGTCTTGCCCCTCGTGCCGCCGGCGATTGATCGAAAACGGCAATACAACGCCGATAATAAACAGAAAAAGCGGATAGATCAGATCTTCGAAGTGGCATCCCTGCCAGTGGACATGCTCAAGCTGGGTATGAAGCGTCCGCGTGAAACCGTTGTCCCAGACCTTGACCAACTCCCAGAGCGCGTCACCACCTCCGATGATCCAGAACATGTCAAACCCGCGCAGGGCATCGATGGATAACAATCGAGTTTGTGGGATCTTGGAAGAATTGCCCACGTCCGAGCTGGGAACGGTTGCCGTGGTCTGCATACGCATTTCGAGATGCTGCCAGCGCCAAAGTGGTCAGCCATCACCGCTCAGGCTAAGCTCACCCTGCCGCCAAGCCATTCGAACATCTGAATAGATGCTCTCTCTCCCCGTCACGAGTCAATCGCAAAACCTAACGTGCAACGGTTGGGCGGTCCCGTTGGCACAGCCGTCGGCAGCCTGATGCCGCTCGATCCGCCGACCACCACGTTCCACGGTACGGCTGGCACTCTCACCGCCGGTTACGTCGTCGGCATCACGCCAACCGTCCCAGGAGTAGCTGTCGGAGGGAACGCGTCGATTCTGGTGCGACTCATCGGACCCAGCGGCTTTTCCCAAGATTATGGTCCGTATACGGTGAACGGGCTTGGGGGTGGCACCGTCTTACCTCCCAATATGCAACTCGGGACGTCACCGCTGGGTTATCTATGCCCAGAGCCATCCACGATGCATTTGGCGGGCCTGGGAATAGGCGCTTCTCTCGTATACCGCATCACCTGGCGAATGAGGCAGAAGCGTCTCGCGAACAGAAGGTAATCGTCCACCAGGATGGACCAGTCTCTCGCCGAGGCTCAAAATCAGATCTGAGAGAGTTGCTCCTCGAAGATTCTATGGAAAGTGGTGCCGGCGGAGGGGGTCGAACCCACACGATCTCACGATCACTAGATTTTGAGTCTAGCGCGTCTGCCAATTCCGCCACGCCGGCCCGTGCCGGGTAAGTAAGCGCAGGCGAGCGCAAAGGGCAAGCGTATTCGCGTGAACTCGCACGAGCTTTAGGCAGACTGGCCCCTTTGGAGGCAACTCTGTCTCAAAGCCTTAGCCCTCGTCTAGCCGCTCCGAGAACATGGCGCAGGAAATGAGAGCAATTTGCTCTCATCGGCCTCGGCTTGCATGCGCCCGAGCGACGTGCGGTCCCATGGTCAGCGTCGAGCTAAGCGCTCGATCACCAACCGCAAGTGCGATTCTTGTTTTGCGCTTCGAGCCAGGTCATCAAGGGCCGGAAATAATCGAGCATCGCCGAGCCGTCCATGTGGCGACTACCCGTGAACGCTTCCAGTGCTTCCGGCCATGGTCTTGATGCCCCCATCGCCAGCATTCGGTTCAGACGCTCACCGACCGCTTTGTTGCCATAAAAGGAACAACGGTGAAGCGGGCCTTTCCATCCGACCTGTTCGGCAGCGGCTTTGTAGAGCTGGAATTGAAGGATGCGCGCCAGGAAATAACGAGCATACGGAGTGTTCCCTGGGATGTGGTATTTGGCGCCCGGATCAAATGCGGTCGCGGGACGATCCACTGGCGGAACAATTCCCTGATAACGCCGACGCAGTTCGGTCCAGGCGGTTTGGTACTCTGCGGGTTTGGTCGCACCACTGAAAACCTGCCAGCGCCACTTGTCGACCAGTAGACCGAACGGAAGGAAAGCGACCTTGTCCATCGCTTGGCGCAAGAGCAACCCAATGTCTTTATCCGCACTCGGGACCTTCGACGCTTCAAGCAACCCGATTTGCACGAGGTATTCAGGCGTGATAGACAGCGCGATAAAATCCCCAATGGCTTCGTGGAATCCGTCGTGCGCGCCGTTGAGGTAAAGGAACGGCTGCCGATTGTAAGCGCGCTGATAGTAATTATGCCCGAGTTCATGGTGGATCACGACGAAGTCCTCGGCGTTGACCTTGATGCACATTTTGATCCGAAGATCGTCTTTATTGTCGATGTCCCAGGCCGAGGCGTGGCAGACCACCTCCCGATCGCGCGGCTTCACGAACTGCGATCGATCCCAGAAGGGCGGAGGAAGGGCGGGCAATCCGAGCGACGTGTAGAACGCTTCCCCTGTTTTCACCATCTTGACGGGATCGTATCCCTTGCCGACGAGCAAGGCGGTCAGATCAAAACCAAGATCTCCGACGCCCGCGGGAGCTACCAACTCGTAGATATTGCCCCATTCCTGAGCCCACATATTGCCGAGGAGATCGGCCCGGATCGGCCCTGTCGCGGGCTGGACTTTTGATCCATATCGTTCGTTCAACTTGGCGCGCACGTAACAGTGCAATTGATCGTAAAGCGGCTTGACCTGAAGCCACAACCGATCCATCTCCCGCGCAAAGTCGTCTGCTGGCATATCGTAGCCAGAACGCCACATAGCTCCCAAGTCCGCGAACCCAAGCTGTTCGGCGCCTTGATTAGCAATCTGCACGAGGCGGGCGTAATCGTCGCGCATGGGAACGCCCACGTTATTATTCCAGCTCGCCCACATCTCCTTCAGCTTTTCTGGATCGCGCGTGGTCCCCATGGCTTCCTCAATGTCCGAGCCATTGATTGGCTGCCCGTTCAGAGTCCCTTTGCCCTTCCCATACTGCGATTGGAGCCGGGTCGCAATGACGTTCAACTCGTCCGCCGCGCCTGGCACGTCCGGGGCAGGCAGCACAATTCCTTGCTTGAGGAAATCGAGCTTGCGCCGAATGTCGAAGCTCAATCCTTGCACTCCATCGAACTTGGCGGCGCCTTTGGCCAAGCGCACGCTCAATTCCGTGCCACGCGCGCCGATCTCCGCCGCAATCGCGTCCGTGTCCTCGGTGATGAAGGTGCTATTGATCCACTGAGCGCGATTCGAAAGAATCGAGTAGTCCGCGAGTTCCTTTTCCGCCTGGGCCACGAATGCCTCGGCTGAGGCAGGCTCGGCCGCCGCGGCCGCCAGAGCTGGCAGCGCACCGGCCAAAGAAATCGCGAGAAGAAAGCGAGTGATGACTAGATGCATTGGGTCAGAGTGACGCCCTCGGTCTGAAGGGTCAAGCGGCGGCGCACGCGGGCTGTTATTTCACGACCTTGAGCAAGCTCCTCTCTCGCGTCGCGCGCAACTCGTCGCCAGGATTCCAAATGGGCATTTCCGCTGCCTGCGCTGCTTCCCAGCCCAGCCAAAACCCGAGCTGCGCCATTTGCACGCCAGTGTCCCAATTCCAACTCGGATCAAATCGATCCCCTGGCCGATGATATCGATGGGCACGATACTCGTCGCTCTGAGCCTTTCCCCAACCAGAAGGTTTGCCAATAACATCTTGCCCAGCATCGACGGAGAACGCCGGGATCCCCACCCTCGCGAGGCTGAAATGATCCGAACGGTAGTAGTGCCCTTGCTCCGGCTCTGGATCGGGAACAATCGCCAACTGCAAGGCAGCGGTGACGCGTTGCGCCGTCGGCAAGAAGGTCGTGCGCTCGACCCCAAGCAGGGTCACATCGCGGACACGACCCAACTGCGGAATGGCGTCGAAGTTAATGGCCAAAGCAATCTGCCCCGCCGCGATCGTTGGGTGAATTCCGAAATACTCGGATCCCAGCAGTCCTTGTTCTTCGGCCGCGACCGCGTTGAAAAGCACGGTGCGTTTGGGAGGCGCGGCCATTTGTCCCCAAACGCGCGCCATTTCCATAAGCATCGCGCAGCCGGTGCCATTGTCGACCGCCCCATGATAAATACGATCTCCGGTTTCATCCGGCTCGCCTATCCCCAGGTGATCATGATGTGCCGTGTAGAGGATGGCTTGGTGCTGCAACGCTGGGTCAGATCCCGGGAGCTTGCCAATGACATTGGCCGTGTCGAACGTGCGGAGGCTGGACTGTAAGATGCCGCGCAAGCGAACCCCAAGCGGCACAGGGCGAAAATCCCGCTGCGCGGCTCGCTCCGTGAGTTGCTCAAGGGTATGGCCGGCCGATCGACAGAGCGCAGCAGCAGCATTCTGCGAGATCCAACCCGCACAACCCAGCGCAGGCGTATTGGACGCTCGTCGCAACGCGGAACTCTCACGACCCCAGGAATTCCGGACCACAGACCACGGATACCCTGCAGCCAAATCCGTATGAATGAGCAACACCGCTTGCGCCCCTTTGGCTGTCCCGATCTCGTATTTATAGGTCCAGCGCCCGTAGTAGGTCCGGGTCTTTCCTTTAAAGAGATCGGGCTCGTCTGGATTGGCGGGCGGATCATCGACCAGCATCAGCAGGGTCTTGCCTTTGGTCGCCAGGTCTTTGTAGTCGTCCCAGCGATATTCAGGTGCCACCACTCCATGCCCAACGAAGACCACTTCGGAATCAAGCACACTGCTTTCCGTTTGAGAGGGGTTCGTGGCCACAAACTCTTCCAGGTATTTTAGTGAAGTCACGAACGATGCCGCAGGACCAACGAAGCTGACGGTGCTTTTCATTGCTTCTAGAGCCATTCCAATCAACGGAATCTTCTGATAGAACGTGCCGTCTTCCGCTCCCGGCTCCAAACCCGCCGCCGCGAATTGCGCTGCGATATACTCCATGGCGAGGCTATCTCCCCGTGTGCCCGGACCGCGCCCTTCCAAGAGATCGCTCGCGAGGAATTTGACGTCAGCCGCCAGAGCGGACTTACGAAACCGTCCGAACGCCTCCTGCACCGTCGGTGGCATCACCGAGCTGGAAGGATCCGAGGCCGGTCCGCCGGCGGCCGAATCGGCGGCGGCAACCTTCACGAGGAGCCAGCTAAACGCAACCAACGGAGTCGCGCGCCGGACGAAGTAAACAGTCAATGAAAGCCTTGTGAATCTGAGGGGCGATCTTACGGTCATGGCACCCATAAGCTATCCTGGGCCGAGGTGAAAGCACAAGTCCGTGCGCTCGACTTGCGTTCAGACCTCGGATTTAAGAAGCTCAACGAACATGATTGCGTATCTGCAGGGCAAGTTGGTAGACGCATTGCCAACCCAAGTGACGATGGACGTCCAGGGGATGGGTTATGAAGTACTCATCCCCCTCTCCTCTTTTGACAAGCTGCCCAAGCCTGGAGCCGAGGTGAGAATCCTCACCCACTTGGTCGTGCGTGAAGATGCTCACGTCCTGTATGGATTCATGAGCGCGGAAGAGCGGGAACTGTTCCGGTTACTCATCCACGCGGTTAGCGGAATCGGCCCGAAGACCGCACTGAACGTTCTGAGCGGGATGAACCCGACCGCATTCCGTGGCGCGGTGGCGAACGGCGATGTACGTGCGCTCTCTCAGATCTCTGGCATCGGCAAAAAGACCGCCGAACGGATTGTCGTGGAGTTGCGCGATAAGTTTGGCGCCGCGGGCGCTTGGCAAGCCAGCAGCGCCAAGCATGGTCTTTCGGCCGAAGACCAAAAGATCAACGACGCAGTCCTGGCACTGATCGCGCTCGACTATCCGCAAGTGGAAGCCCATGACTCCGTCCGGGCCGCCGCAGCCGTGCTTGGCCCGACCGTCACGCTTGAAGACCTGGTCCGTGCGAGTTTGAAGAAACGCGCGTGAGCGGCAACACTCAGGAAAACCACCCGGTGACGCCGCGACCTTCTCGCCGCAGCGGAGTGGTCGTGCCTCATCAAGCGCGAACCTCCCAGCGCGTGGCCGCGCGAATTGTGTTTTGCTTTGAGCGATTCCTCACGACTTCCTTGCGATGGCATTGGCAAGATGATTCCGGGCTCTTCGATTCCCGGCCCATGCAACCGGTAATCTATGGTGTTTGGCACAACCGTCTCGCCCTTTCCATGGCGATCTTTCGCCTCTACCCGCATCGACGGCAACCCGAACGCCGCCTGGCCGCGCTGGTCAGTGCCAGCAAGGATGGCGCGCTGCTCGCCCGGATTCTGGAAACATTCCATGTGCAACCCGTCCGTGGTTCCTCCAGTCGACGCGGCCCGCAAGCGTTATTGGAGCTCACCAGTTGGGCCGAGCAAGGTTGGGACTTGGCCATTACCCCGGACGGTCCTCGCGGACCGCGCCACGTCGTTCACGAAGGAATCATCGCCTTGGCCCAACTGACAGGGCATCCTATCGTCCCCGTAACGGTCAAAGTCCGCTGGAAATTCCAACTCAATAGCTGGGATCGCTTTCAAATTCCTATCCCTGGTTCAAGGTGCGAGATCGTGTTCGCTCAACCCCTTCGGGTGGCCCGCGACGCGACCGACCACGAACGCGAAGCCGTCCGGCTAAAGTTACACGCTGCCCTGGGTGCGGATTAAGGTGCCGATTGCCGTCGAAGACTACTACCCGTCTCACAACGGTTGACGAGAAGGCGAATACCGCGCCACGAACGTCTTTCAGTCTCCGAACTGGACCTCCTTTTCTTAATCACGATCCTGCTCTTGCTCTTAATCGCTATTACACCCCCAATTTCCGGAAATCCTGTCCCCCAACCGGTCCGGCGAAACACTTTTGCACAAGCCGATCAGGAGTGAGACCGTCTCAAGCAAAAGCCGCTTTCCCTCCGCGGTTCGGTCGAGGGTTGACTTTCTCTTGGCGACAACCACATCCAAACATGCAGCGCATTCCAGGGCCGAACCCCGGGCAGTATCCCAGTAGCGACACCGATCCGGAGCGGTGAACTTGGCGTTCCCCTCCGCGATGTTGAGAGGGACCGACGTTGACGCACGGTCAAGTTGATCGAAAACAGCGAGCTTGGCGGGCATCTCTTCCATCCACTGACTAGCCCAGGCAACAAACTCAATACTGCGTTGATATGCGATTAGCTTTTCGTGGTCAAAATAGAGCTTGGGTTGATTCATGGCTACTTGAGTAAGAGCAAGATCACGAGTAAGAAAACGCCCTTTGAAAACGTCTATTCACGGAATCCAAACGATCTCCGGATTGTTCGTCCGGCCTTTGTTCGCCTCGAAATCCCAATAAGCCGTATTACGAAACCGCACGACATGGCCGTCCAGAAAGAGAAACTGGGCGCCGCGTTGATGCAGGTTCGTATGGACGTTGTTCTGCTGAGCAACGGCCGCTCTCTTCCCGTTATCAAATAGCCAGACCACCTGAGCGGGCCGATCGATGGTCGACAATCGGATCGGCCGATCCTGTTCACCCGTAGCATCTACGTGCTCGTTCATGCAGTAGTGGAACAAATTGTGCCCGTTGCTCCGGTTCGTGTTGGCCGGACAAATCCACAAGGAGCTTTCAATCCGCGCGGTCGCGTTTGTCCGCCAAGGCATCTCGCAGTATGGTTTCAGCCCTATCGTCCTGGGTAAGTCAATGTACCACGCACACTCAGTCGAAAGTCCGTTCGGCGATCCTTCACCAGGAAGATAATCGTCGTTGTCCGAGACATAGATCTGCGTCGCCAATCCCCATTGCTTCAGATTGTTTCGACAGACTGTGCCCCGCGCGGCCGCCTTCACGCGATTCAGCGCGGGCAAGAGCAACGACGCCAGGATTGCGATCACTGCGACGACGACCAGTAACTCGAGGAGCGTGAATCCCTGGCGACCATTTACACCAGAGCCTCTTTGCGTCGCTCGGGTGCTCCGCACAGGATGGCCGCTCATGGGACCTCCCAGTCAGAACAAACTTGATAAAACCGGGCAGGCATCACGATGCTCGCCTCGTCGTAAAAGCCCAACTCGTCGGTAAAGAACAAACCCTCCGCGACCAACGCCAGCTCGTGCGTGTCGACGGATTTTGTCCAAACCGAGTAGCTTTGCCCAACCACGGCGCGCCACGTGAGGCGGACCGTGGCATTTGGCCCAGCCGCAATCGCCACGGACCAGGGCGGCGGCACGATGTCGACCGTTACGGGCGTTGTCGTGACCGAACCAAAGGCATTGCTGATGATGACCGAATACTCTCCGGCGTTGGCCTCAGTGACGCGGGGGAACATTAGCGTGGAAGTGATGGCCCCAGGCACGCTTTCGCCGTTGCAAAGCCACTGAAATGCGAGTGGTTCGCTCCCGGTCGCCACGACTTCCATCCTCAGGGGGTCGCCTGAACGAAGAGTCTGTGCTACGGGTGCCCGCTCCACGCTTGGGGCCCCGCCCAACAGAGCTTCTTCGAACTTCGTCGAGATCACGAGGTGATCGACAGCCAATTCTCCAATGCCCGTCCCGCTGCTGAGCGACTGCCGAAAAGCGAACGCGGTCACGCTCTTGGGCGCTGCGTGGTCCGGGGCCGTAATACTCGGATCCGTTTCTCCCAGTGGGTTAATCCATAAGGTGGCGCTCGCGTTGCTCAGCACCCACTGGCAGACCAGCCGATACGGCACCTGCAGTTCAAGATCGTGCGGCCATAGCGCCGTCGGCGCGTTGCTTCCCGCGGAGATGCCCAGTCGGAACTGACCTGGAGCCGCACCGTTCGTCGTCGCAAAAAACCGGCAACGAATCCCCGTGGTCAAACTCGCGTCCTTGAAATGAGCAAAGTACGTCCCGGACACGCCCGTCGGAAACGCGCTGAAACTGACAGTCATACCGGCGAACAACGGCGGCGCATTGGTGGGACTGAATCCGGCGCCTAAGCCAACACTGACGTCCTCCGACAATTTCTGCGAAAGCCGCAGCTGACCGGAGAAAACCTCGGCTTGCCCAGCCGTGCCGCTATGAGTTTTCCATATACCGTCGGACACAACGACCAGGGGGCCGTCTGGATAGGAAAACTCGTCCGCAACAATAACGCCTCCAACCGTACTCTCAGTCAGAAGCCCATAAATAAAAGCCGCAATAAAGAATAAACTGCGGGACATACAACCTCCTTTTGGTGTACAACATCCATTAACACGGCGAATGCTGCTGTACCGGCTTTAACGTCCCGGACGGTGAGTGTCAAACTCGAAATCAGTCCCTTTCTCACCCATCCGTCGAGCCCCGGATCGCATAACTCCGGGAACCCCTGCGTTGACTTGACCCCCGCCTGAAATATACTGGGCTTATGTCGGCCCCGGAGAAACTGGTAGCCAAGCAGAAGTTTATCGATTTTCTTGCCACCAAGAATTTGCGCATGACGTCGCAGCGGCAAGCGATCATCGATACCGTCTTCGGCACCGACGAGCACTTTACTGCGGAACAACTCCTCGATTGGTCGCGCATCCGGGACAAGTCGGTTTCCCGGGCCACTGTTTATCGGACTTTACCGCTCCTGACGGAAAGTGGTCTCGTTCGGGAAATGGATTTCGGCAAGGACTATAAGTTTTACGACCCGAATTATGCCGATCACCCGAATCACAATCACATCATCTGCCAGGACTGCGACAAGATCGTTGAATTCGAGAGCGAGAAGATTGCCCGGCTGGAGAGCGAGATCAGCCATGAACTCGGATTCTCCATCAAGACTCAACGCCTGCAGATTACGGGCACCTGCGAGGAGTTGAAGAAGCTCGGCGCCTGCAAGAAGAAGACAGGGAGTTGATTCCCGGACGCCCCACCCACGTCGCTAAAGTCGCGGGGGGGATTTAACTCACCCTCCCGCGCGCTGTCGGTTTCCTCCTTGGCCACCAGCTCTCCCCTCGTGCCGAAGTTGTTCCGTATAACGAAGGAGCACGTCGAACTGATCGGAAATCAACCGGGCTTTCTTGCGCATTTTGCCCATCCCAACGGTCCATTCCCGATCGTCGTGGCCAGCGGGTTCGTAGAACGTGTGACAGCGGGCGCACTTGGACGTATAGAGCTTCTTCGCTGCGCCTAAATCCTTACTCGACAACTCGTCGGCCCGGGAGACGCACAGCGCGAGGAAGCCCGCGCCAAAAACTCCTGGCCGCGATGGTAGAGCTATTTCGGAGACACCACATTCGCAGGTCGGCGCGGTCTGGCTCCTGTCAAATCCGACCGGGCTGTTCTTCGATGTTTTACACAACCCCGTCGTCATGGTAAAAACCAGCGGTGCCCATCCAAACGGATTTCCTATGGCGCGCCTTAGCCAGCAAAAAGGCATTGTTTTTGATTGCAGGTCCTTGCGTGATCGAAGACGAGGCGCTTTGCCTGCAGGTTGCGGACTTCCTGAAAAAAGCCTGTGCCAAGCTAGGGGTCCCTTATATCTTCAAAGCGAGCTACGATAAGGCGAACCGCTCCGCGCTGGGATCTCAGCGAGGTCCAGGCATGGACGAGGGACTATCGATCCTGGCCAAAGTCCGGGCGGAGATAGGTGTGCCCGTGTTAACCGATGTCCACTCCGAAGCTCAGGTTGCGCCGGTTGCCCAAGTCGTCGACGTGCTGCAGATCCCCGCGTTGCTGTGCCGTCAGACGGATTTGATCCTGGCCGCCGCCGCCTCGGGAAAAATCGTCAATTTAAAGAAAGGGCAGTTTCTGTCTCCGCGCGAGATGCGCCATGTAGTCCAGAAGGCCCTGGGTGGCGGTGGCAAAAAGCTCCTGATTACCGAACGCGGCACATCGTTCGGTTACAACAACTTAGTCGCAGATATGCGATCCATTCCGATTATGAAAGAGTCTGGTTTTCCGATCGTGTTTGACGCGACGCATTCCGTGCAATTGCCAGGGGCAGCCGGCGATAAGTCTGGGGGCCAAGGGGAGTTTGCCCCAGTGCTGGCCCGGGCTGCGGTTGCGGTGGGTGCGGATGGTTTGTTCATCGAGACGCACCCGGAGCCGGAGCGCGCTGCGAGCGACGGGCCGAATATGATTCCGTTGAAGCAACTGCCGAAGGTGTTGGCCAGCCTGGTCCGGATTCGCGAAGCGCTCACGTGATTGGGAAACCGTTGCTGGCGGACGGCGCCCAGCGGACAAGTCCGCCTAGCACGGAAAATTCAGTGGCTAAACCAGCAAGTTTACTCTTCTATTCGTGAAGCGAAAGAACATGGAAGCGACAACAACGGGCAATCCCTGGCAACTTGTTCGAAATCCGCCGGGCGTCGGCAGGAAGCGTCAGCCGTCGTGGCCGGTGATCGGGTTCGTGTGCGTTGCCCTCTGGGTGGTGCCGACATTTGGGCAAGTCTCCCTAGGCGGGCGGGGCAAGAACTTCGTCGCTCCCGTGACAGACGCGCAAGGGCGGAAGTCCGTGTTACGTGGCAAGGATGTCAAACCGGCAGGCAAGGGTCTGGTTGAGATTACTGGCATGCAAGCGGAAACGTATCGCGGCCAGGAGAAAGACTTGGTCGTGGAGGCACCTCAATGTCTTTTCGATAGCAAATCGAACACGGCGACGTCGCCTGGAGACTTGTCGATACGAACGGCCGACGAGCGGTTCTCGATTCAAGGTCGAGGGTTTCATTGGCAGCTCGGAGATTCGCGCTCGAACTCGAAGTTGGCAATTTCCAACGCCGTGCATTCACTGGTGCGAAAGCGGTCCATCTCGGCCAAGGTGTTGACCGGCACTGGAGCGCCGCCCGCGGCATCCACCACTCCGTCGACCAACGACTTCATTCGAATCACCTCTGACGAATTTGATTATCAAGCGGACGCGGCCATTTTTCGCGGCACGGTGCAGGTTCACGACGCTGAGGGGGATCTGAGTTGCGGTATCCTGCGGGTGAATTTTGGGACTGGGAATGCAGGAGTCGAACGAATCGAAGCGGAACAGGAAGTCGTGCTGCAGCAAGGGACAACGCGAGCGATCTCGGAAAAGGCCGTTTACACGGTCGGACAGGAGCGAGAAACGATTGAGTTTACCGGGCACGCCTTGTGGCAGGAAGGAGATCGGCAAGGGAGTGGAGAACGCCTCGTATTCGACCGCCGCAAACGGACGGTGGACGCTGAAACCAAGGCTTATTTGAAATTGCCGAAGTCCACCTTGGGAACTGCTGGGTTCCTAGCGAGCAGCGCCGCTCCGGACGAGTCGCGGACGGCCACGAATGCCCGCAGTGCGTTTGTGGAGGTTTTTGCGGATCGTATGCAGATCCAGTTACCAGCGACAAACGGCCCCGTCCAGGAGGTCATTGCCGAGAAGAACGTGCTCATTGTAGACCCAGACCAGGACGGCAGGGCTCTGGCGGACCGCGCTGTCTATGAAGAAGCGACGGGCATACTCGAGTTGACAGGGTCACCCGTGCTGGAGTCGGTGCGGCGATTGGTCAACGGCCGGAGCCTTAAATTCGAACGTGCCACCAGATCGTTTAAGGCGGCGCCGGAGGCTTACGTCAAACTGCCTTTCCAGGCGGTGACCGAGCTGGGACTATTCACCATTAACCGGCCGTCGTCGAAAACTTCGGCAACGGTGGCCCGGACCAATCAATTCATCGAAATCTGGTCCCAATCATTCGAATACACCACCAATCAGTTAAAATTCTCCGGAGATGTGCGTGCGACCTTTCTGGAAGCGGACGTGGCGCGCGGAAAGCTCAGCTGCGGCGAGTTGACGCTCGGGTATCAACAACGCCTGCAAAGTATGCTCGCCGAGAATGATGTAAGGTTGGAGCAGTTCGCCATTCCAGATGATCCGAAAGCGGTGAGCCGCAAAGTGCGGTGTGCGATCCTCCAGGCCAGCTTCACGCCCGCAGGACGCATTGAGATGGCCACGGCAGAACGTGGCGTCGAGGCGGAACAGGAAGAGAAACGACTGGACCGTCCCCGTCCGATCCTGACTAAAGTGCGTGCGGAATCGGTAACAGCGAACTTTGCGCCCATCTCGAACCGAGTGAGCCGGATCGTCGCAGACCAGGACGTCGTTTTTGTGCAGGACGAGCGGATGGCTCGCGGGAAGCAAGCGATCTACACCGACTCCACCGGCTTGGTCGAGTTAACTGGCAATCCCACCGCAGCCATGCCAGAAGGCCAGATACGGGAAGCGGACCGCCTCGTTTGGGAGCGAGCGGGAGGCCGGTTCATCGGCCAGGGGAAATTCCATTCGACATGGAAAAAGCCGCCTGCGGCGACGAATCGCGTTTCCAGCGTGGAAATGCCCTCTCCATAACGCGCCCTCGAGCACTATGTCTTTGCTGGTTACGGAACAACTGGTCAAGCAGTACGGCGACCGTCGCGTGGTCAACGGAGTGTCGATCACGGTCAGCCCGGGCGAGATTGTCGGATTACTCGGGCCCAACGGCGCCGGGAAAACGACAACGTTCAACATGGTGGTCGGATTGGTGAAGCCAGACTCTGGCAAAGTGACCTTTGAAGAAGGTGATATCACGCGCCTTCCCATGCACATGCGAGCCCGCCGCGGCATCGGTTACTTGACCCAAGAGCCGTCCGTCTTTCGCAAACTGACGGTGGAACAGAACATTCTCGCGATCTTGGAAACATGCGTGATGTCGGGGCGCGAACGGCAGGTTCGCCTCCATTACTTGTTGGAGGAACTGGACTTGGCTCCTTTGGCCAACAATCGCGCTTACACTCTAAGCGGCGGCGAAAAGCGGCGCCTGGAAATTACCCGGGCTCTGGTCACCAGCCCCAAGTTGCTCTTGTTGGACGAGCCCTTCAGCGGGATTGATCCGATCGCGGTCTATGAAGTGCAGAAAATCGTTCGACGCCTGCGAGAGCGTGGCCTGGGCATTTTGATTACGGATCATAACGTGCGCGAGACGCTTAAATTGGTCGACCGTGCCTACGTGATTCACAAAGGCGAAGTCCTGTGCGAAGGGAACTCAGAGTTTCTCGTCAGTGATCCAAAGGCGCGAGAAATCTACTTGGGCCCGGAGTTCAATCTCTAATGCGAAAAACCAAAATCATTGCCACGCTCGGCCCCGCGACCGATTCGCCTGAGATGATCGAGCGTCTCTTGCGGGCGGGCATGAACATCGCGCGATTGAACATGTCCCACGCGAAAGCGGACTGGGTTCGGCGCGTGGTGAGCACGATTCGCGCGCAGGCCAGCGCCCTGGGCAAACCTGTGGGGATCTTGGTCGACACGCAAGGGCCAGCGGTGCGAACCGGCGATGTGCCAGCGCCCATTCCTTTGACGCCCGGAGGTCGTTTCACTTTTACAGTGGGAGGAACAGCGACGGGAAAGGCGCCGTCGGTCGAGGTGAACTACGAGAACTTCGCCAACGACATGAGCATCGGAGACATCGTGTTAATCGACAACGGCGAGATAGAAATGAAAGTTGTCGCCAAATCTCCCCGAGCCATCGAATGTGAGGTCCTCACTCCTGGCACCCTGGGCAGCCGGCGCCACATCAATCTTCCGGGCGTCCACGTGAGTTTGCCTGCGCTGACGGAAAAGGACTTGGCCGACGTTGCAGTGGCGTTGGAAGTCGGGGTGGAATACATCGCGCTCTCATTTGTTCGCGAAGCCGCTGACGTTCAGCAATTGCGCGACATCCTGAAGCGCTCACCGACACCGCCGAAGATCATTGCCAAGATCGAAGGTCAACAAGCGGTCAAGAACCTGGCAGCGATTATCCAGCAATCCGATGGAATCATGGTTGCGCGCGGCGACCTTGGAATCGAATGTCCTTACGAGGATTTGCCAATTATCCAGCGCAAGGTCGTTAAAGCTTGTCTGCAATCCGGACGGCCTGTGATTGTCGCGACCCACATGTTGGAAAGCATGATCCAAAATCCGATGCCGACCCGCGCCGAGATCACAGATGTCGCGAATGCGGTGTTTGAACAGGCCGACGCGATCATGTTGAGCGGCGAAACCACCGTGGGCAAATACCCCGTGCGCTGTATCGAAGTGTTCGATCGCATTGCGCGGCGCATCGAACGGAGCGGAGGCGCCAACTACCAGGTCGAAGCCGACATGGTGACTGCGCGACAAAAGCTTGTGAAGAGTGCGGTGGCCATGGCCAATGATCTGCGAGCCCAGGCGATTCTCGTGCTCACTCGCCATGGGAATATGGCTCGATACACGTCTTGGATGCGGCCCAGGACATCGCCGATCTTTGCGGCCTGTCCCAACGAAACGGTCGCCCGTTCGTTAACTTTGCATTGGGCAGTGACACCGATGGTCATCCCTTTTGACTCGATCGATCCCGATCGGACCGTGACTACTGGTCTGGCGCGTCTCCGAGAGGAACGCCACGTGCAAAAGGGAGATACGGTGGTCGTCATCGGTGATACATCGGCAGACGGCCACATCGTAGATGCCGTGCAAATGCGAACGGTAGAGTAGTTGAGCAAAGCGTTGCATGAAAGCGATTCTCTTCGTCCCGATGTTCGTCCTGTCAGCCTCTGCGCTGGCGCAGCCAGCGCGTTCCAACGCCACCTCGGAACTGCCGCGCGAGTTGGCCGTCCAAGAACAATATGTTCTGTTGACGGCGAAACTGAAAAACCTGGCCGAAACCCAGGATCTGATCGTGCAACAACAGCAGCTGATGTTGCAGCACTTGGACGTTCTGCGTCGGGAGGTTAGCGAACTCCAACATTTTCGAAGCAACAGCATCAGTCGCGCACAAATCGAATCCACACAGCGCAAGGTCGAAGAGTTGCAGAAGCTCCTGGAAGCAAACACCGACGCGAATACCCAGAACGCGTGTCGATTACTGCAGGGAATTTTGTCGCAACGCGAGCCTGAGCTCGTCTCTCCAGAAACTAATCAGCACCGGATCGCCGGGCGTTACGAAAAGTATCGCGTGCAACAGGGCGATACGCTGCTGAAGGTGCTTTACCGTTGGAACGAGGTCCTGGAAAAACAAAACCTTCCGAGGCTGACCGTGGAACAAATCGAGAGGGCTAACCCTGGCTTGACCGCTGACCGAATTCGCGTTGGCCAGGTGCTAACGATTCCGATCCCCGAGCGGCTCTAACCGAACGCTACTTTCCGGGCTCGACGCTGGCATGTTGCGCCGCCGCCGACGGCCCAGGTGCAAAGTTGAGAGAGCTAACCGCGCGATTCGAAGCCGCAACGATCGGATTTGGATACAATCCAAGGTAAAGCATTCCGGCCAGGCAGACGTAAAGACTCACACGCGTCGGTCGGGAAAGCGTCAGTCCAGTGAGCGACGGACTGCCTTCCGCCCAATAGATGGCGCGGACGACTCCCAAATAGTAGTAGAAGGAAATGACCACGCCGACAATTGCGATCGCGATGAGCCAGTAGTAAACGGGCTCAAGCGCACCCCGCTCCAGCAGCGCACGAATCAGCAGGAATTTCCCGAAAAAGCCAGCGAGCGGAGGGATGCCCGCCAGCGAAATCATGGCCAGCGCTAGACTCGCCGCAAGTAAAGGGGAACGTTGGTGCAGCCCCGCGATAGCGGAAATATCTTCTCCATCCACTTCTCGCATCACAATGCAAATGACGGTGAATGCCGCCAACACGGTGAACAGATAACCCGTCAGATAGTAAAGCACGGCCGATGACCCAGCGAGGCTCATCGCCGTGACGCCAAGCAACAGATATCCAGCGTGCGCAATGCTCGAGTAGCCCAACAGCCGCTTGAGGTTGCGCTGAGGAATTGCACAAAGATTGCCATAGAGCAACGTCACGGCCGAGATCAGCATGAGAAGCTTCGTCCAGCCGTACGTCACTTGCGGCACTGCCCCGAAAAGGATCCTCAAGAGCAACACAAATCCGGCCGCTTTCGATCCAACCGCGAGAAACGACGTCGTTGGGACGGGAGCTCCCTGATAAACGTCCGGAGCCCAGATTTGGAATGGAAACGCGGCAATCTTGAAGCCAAGCCCCACTAGCACGAGGAGCAATCCCAGAAGGAATAATGGGTCTCCGGCAAATGAACCGTTGCTTGCGAATATCTTTTCGAAACTCGTGGAGTTGGCAGTCCCAAAGATTAAAGCAATGCCATAGACCGTAAAAGCGGTCGAAAGGGCCCCCAAAATCAGATACTTCACTCCCGCCTCGAGCGAGACAAGCTTGGAACGTTGGAAACTGGTCAACACATAGAATGTGACGGTGATCAACTCAAGTGACGCGAACACCATCATGAAGTCGTTCGCGGACGCGGCGAACATCATGCCGGTAAGAGCAAAAAGCGTCAGCGCAAAGTACTCCGAAAGCCCTGAGTGTATCCGATCCGCAAACTCGACCGTCATGATCACGACCAAGATGGCGGCCAAAAGGAAGAATCGCTTGAAGAACAGGGAAAGGTTGTCCAACACGTACAAATGCCCGAAAGCAAATCGGACTGGGTCCCCTTGCAGAAGAAAGCTGCTGATCAAAATCAGTCCAAGACCGAAAGCCGCTCCGTATCCAAGCAGCTTCCGGGAACTGGGTGGAAGCCACAGGTCAGCCAATAGCACCCCAAGTGCAAGAAGAACTACGGCAATTTCCAAGATGGTGACGGAAATGTTCATGTCATCTAAGCCGTGGAATCAAAGGGGTCATTGAACTCCGGGACGGTTCACCTGAACGGTCTTGATGTCTGGCAATGCGCTTTTCTCACCCCCAGTGGCCACAACGATCTGTTGCGCTACCGGCTTGATCTTGTCCGTCAAGAGCCTCGGCACGAACCCAAACAGGAGCAAACCGGTTAGCAAAAGCGCGAACGGCAAACGGCGCCAAACAGAGCTCGCGTCGTCAAGCGACGCCCAACGGTCGGCTAGTTCTCCATGCAAAATGGCACGAACGGCCCGCAGCATATAGACGGCGCCAATCAACAACCCGCCCCAAATGGCTAACACCGTGACCCAACGCGCCGTTTCCCAGGCCGCGAAAAAAACCATCACTTCGCCGACGAAGTTAGCGAACCCGGGCAAGCCGCAGCCCGCGAGCGCGGCCATAACAAGCGCTGTCCCAATGAATGGCAATCGGCGCAGCAACCCGCCCATCTCGTTCATTTCGAGCGTGCCGGTGTGCTGATACAAATACCCGCTGATAGCAAACGTCAGCGCCGCCAGGAAACCGTGAGCCACCATCACCACGACCGTTCCTGTGATGCCGACAAGGCTCAGGCTGGCGATACCGAGGAACGCAAAGCCCATATGCGCCACACTCGAGTTGCCGATGAGCAGATTTAAGTTCTTTTGCCTTAATGCTACTAAACCCACGTAAAGGATGTTTCCTAAACAAAGCCACGTGAGCAGTGGCATCCAGGAACGCGCCGCCTCCGGCAATAACGGCAACGCCACTCGAATTAGACCGTAAAGTCCAAACTTCTTCAGAACGCCGGCATGCAACATGGCCGTGGCCGTTGGCGCAGATCCGTATCCCAGAGGCGCCCAAGTGTGAAACGGCCACAGGGAAACAAGGATGCCGAAACCGAACAACAGAAATGGAAAGATCCTATGTTGCGCTTGAGCCGAAAGCGGAGTCGTGGCCAGTTGCTGCGTCAGGTCCACCATGTCGAACGTCCGACCTCCCGCTTGCAAGTAAAGGGCTACCAAGCCTACCAGCGCGAAGAGCGCGCCCAAAGTGAGATACAGCGTCATTTGGAAAGCCGCGTAGTTCTTATCGCGTCCGCGCCCCCAAACGCCGATCATAATGAAAGTGGGAATGAGGGCTAGTTCGTGGAAAAAGAAGAAGAAAAAGAGATCCAACGAAGCGAACGCACCCAGAATGCCGCCGGCCATGACCAAAAGCAGGATATAGAACTCCTTCTGCCGCTCCTGGATGTCCCAGGAAGCACACGTAGCGGCAAAGGCCACGACCGCCCCCATGAGAATCAAGCCGATGTTAAGACCGTCTGCTCCGACATGATAGCTTATCCCTAACGACTCCACCCAACTGAACCGTTGCACATAATAATATCCCGTCCCGCCTGAAGGAAAAAACACGAACGCCTTGATCGCCAGCAGCATTGATACAAAAGTGGCCAGGATCGCCACCACGCGGATGCCAAATTGGTAATTACGCGGTATCAAGGCCGTCATGACGGCGGCCAGCAACGGAATCAACAGAATGAAGGTAAGCGTAGACATTGGTTACCGCAGCATAAAGAGCAGCAGAAGCGCCACGCCTGCCGCAAATAAAAAGGCATACGTCTGCAAATTACCGGTCTGAACCAGGCGCAGGGTGCGCCCGATGAATTCCGTGCTGCCATGAACACCGCGCACAAGCAACCCAGCGATGATCCATCGATCCACCGCCGCGGCGAGCGTGGCGAGAGATTCCTGCGTTGCGGCGATCAAGCGCTCGTAAAGTTCGTCGAAGTAAAAGCGATCCCGCATCGCGCTGGCCAATGCTCCCAGGCGTTGCGGCAGAGGATCTTGTTTGGCATTCCCGTAGAGGCTCCACGCCAAGACAGCACCCATGATCACGGCTCCGATGCCGACGAGCGCAACAAACGGCGCATGATGAAACGGAGCGACCAACCGTTGGAATAATCCGACGTTCTCAGCGCCCGCGCCTCCTCCAAACTGGCGCGCGTATATCGGAGCGATATTCCAAAGACCGGCGAAGACTGATGGCACAGCCAAGAGCAGCAGCGGCCCGGTCATTACCCCGGGAGACTCATGGGCATGTTCCGCTGCAGCCGATCGAGGCGCACCTAGAAACGCCACCGCCAGCAGTCGCAACATGTAGAACGTGGTCAACACAGCCACTACCGCGCCGAGGACAAACAGTGGCATGGTGTGATGGTAAGCAGCCGCCAAAACATCGTCTTTGCTGTAGAACCCGCTGAATGGCGGAACCCCCGCCAGAGCCAGAGTGCCAGTCAAGAAAGTCCAAAAGGTCACAGGCATCTTCGAGTGAAGCCCGCCCATCTTCCAAATATTCTGTTCGTGGTGAAGCCCATGAATCACCGAGCCCGCTGCCAAGAATAACAGCGCCTTGAAAAATGCGTGAGTCGTGAGGTGATACATGGCAACTCCCGGACCTGCCAGACCTACAGCCATCACCATATAGCCTAATTGCGAAAGCGTGGAATAAGCGAGAATGCGTTTGATGTCGTTTTGCTGCACGGCGATTACCGCCGCGAGCAACGCGGTAATCCCGCCAATCCACGCGATAACTTCCAACGCCGGGGTATTGAACAGGAAGAAGGTTCGGCAGAGCATGTAGACTCCCGCCGCCACCATGGTGGCAGCGTGAATCAACGCGCTCACGGGTGTCGGACCTTCCATGGCGTCCGGGAGCCAAACATGGAGCGGAAATTGGGCTGATTTTCCCACGGCACCGCAAAAGATCAAAAGGCCTGCCACTGTCGCCAGGGAACCAAGGGCGCCGGGCGTCGCCTGGAGCTTGCCAGTCAGTTCGGCAAAACTCAATGAACCCAAGGTTGCCCAAACCAAGATAATGCCCAGGAGAAACCCGAAGTCTCCCAATCGATTGGTCAGAAAAGCTTTCTTGGCAGCATCGGCCGCCGCGGGCCGCTCGTGCCAGAATCCGATCAGCAGGTAACTCGACATGCCGACCAGTTCCCAGAAAATGAACATTTCCAGCAGGTTGTTCGAGAGCACGATTCCGAGCATCGAGAACGTGAAAAGACTAAGGCTGGCGAAAAAGCGGGCAAAACTCCGGTCACCCTGCATATAACCGTAAGAGTAGATGTGAATAACGCTTCCGACACCCGTGACAATCAACAGCATCATCAAGCTGAGGGCATCCAGCCGGATCCCGAACGGAACATGCAATGCTCCAACGGACAACCAGTCCACGGCAACCTCAGTAGCTGGCCCGTCCAGCGGCTGAAACCGAAAGAGCGCGAGACTGCAAACGAAGGCCGCCAAAACAGCAGCGATCGAAAGTCCGGCACTGCGCCGCGGGTCGCGCAGGGTAAAGAGCGTGATTCCCACTGCCGCTAGCAGCGGCAGAAATAGAACAAGCCAAGCCAAGTTAGCAACAGCAGCGGGCATAGGTGTCAGAGCTTCATGGTCGTGAGGTCTTCGACATGCGCTGCCTGACGCTTGCGATAGAGCGCCACAATCAGGGCAAGTCCTACCGAGACTTCCGCCGCCGCGACCGTAATGACGAAGAAGACCATAACCTGGCCGTTGAGGTTATTGTTAAAACGAGACATGGCGACTAGCGCCAGATTAGCCGCGTTGAGCATGAGCTCCAGAGACATGTAAATGACCAACAAATTACGCCGCATCACCACGCCAAGCAGCCCCAAACTGAAAAGAAGCGCACTAACAACGAGGTATTGACCCAGCCCAACGTTCACTTGGATTCCTTTTTGCTCAAAAGAATGACGCCCACCATTGCGACCAACAGCAAAATGGAAATGATTTCAAACGGAAGCAGGTACTCCGTAAAGAGTGCGCGGCCTAAATTCGCCGTCGATCCCTCAAGCTCCGCGACGGGCGCGGCATGGACCGGTGCTCTGCCAAAAGCTTGCAGAAAGATCGCGTAAATCACAGCGACAGTGACGACGCCCAAGAAAGCTCCCACTCGCTTGATCTTTCGCTGTTCTTCTTCTTTGAGATCCAGCAGCATAATGACGAAAAGGAACAACACCATCACCGCGCCGGCGTAGACCAGAACCTGCACAGCCGCCAGAAAGAAGGCGTGCAACAACACAAACAACCCCGCCATGGAAACGATCGTCAGGACCAAAAACATCGCGCTGGTGACCGGATTCCGACTGAACGGATTGGCCACCACGAGCACGCCGCAAATCAAGGTTGCAGCTGCAAACAAGTAGAAAAATAAGTCCTGCATTGACCTTCAAACGTTGCGACGGCTGCTCTAGAGATTCGCTCCGAACGGCCGCTGCACGAACGATCCTGACTTATGGGGAAACGCCCTGCGCTTTCGCTTCGTCGGCTTTCCGTTGCCACTTGCGAATTGTATCCTGATGCACACCCCCTAACGCCAGCAGTTTCTCTTTGTTGTAAATCATCTCTGCCCGGTTGGTCCCGGTGAGGGAATAGTCTTTCATCAGGAAAATCGCTTCTTCCGGGCAGACCTCCTGGCAATAGCCGCAGAAAATGCACCGCAGCATGTTGATCTCAAATTCTTTCGGCGCCTTCTCCACGTTGCCCGCTTCCGGAGCCCCTTCTGGGCCGGGCGGGGTGATGCGAATCGCTTTCGGTGGACAAACAAACTCGCAGAGCTGACACGAGACACATTTTGTTCGGTTCTTCTGGTCGCGCACGAGGTAAGGCGCGCCTCGGTAACCTTCGGGAACGACCCAACGCTCTTCTGGATATTGCATCGTCACCTTCTTTTTGAAGAAGTGGCGCAACGTGACTCTAAACCCGCCGATTAGTGCCGGCAGATAAAGGCGCTCCCAGAAGCTCAGGGCTTTGCGTTCAACAATCATGCGGAAATAGGCCGTAGCCAGAGCCAAGTGGCTGTAAGGACAATATTTGCCAATGCTAGCGGGATAAACCGCCGCCAACCCAGGTTCATCAGTTGGTCGTAGCGAAACCGAGGCAGCATCCACCGTATCCAAATGATGACAAAGAGAATCGCCAACATCTTCCCAAGAAACACACCGATTTGCGCCAGTCCCATCGCGACGCTTGTGGCCGGCTGATCTAGACCGAAGATCGGCAACGTCCAACCTCCGAGAAAGAGGGTCACCATCATGGCCGAAGCCGCTGTCATATTGGCATACTCTCCCATGAAAAAGAGGGCGAATTTCATTGAGCTGTACTCCACGTTGTACCCCCCAGCCAACTCTTGTTCGGATTCCGGCAGGTCAAACGGGAGTCGGTTAGTCTCAGCAAAGGCGGCGCCGACAAAAATGACAAACGCGAGCGGTTGTTTAAAGATCAACCAACTGAACAAGCCGTGAGCCTGATACGAAATCACTTGGCTGAGATTGAGGCTTCCCACGAGCAAGAAAACCGGAATTACAGACATTCCCATGGCGATTTCATACGAAATCAGCTGCGCACTCGATCGAATACCGCCCAAGAATGGGTACTTCGAATTCGCTGCGTAACCGGCCAGGACAATTCCGTAAACCCCCAAGGACACAATGCCAAAGGTGTATAAGATTCCCACATTCAAATCGGCAATAACCATCTTTTGGCCGCCTAGGGTCGATCCAAAGGGGATGACCGCGATTGTCAGCAAACTCGGAATCATGACCACGGCGGGAGCCAGCCAATAGTATCCTTTTCGAACGTAAGCCGGAGTGAAGTCCTCTTTGAGAAAGGCTTTGACCGCGTCGGCTAAGGGCTGAAGCAATCCAAACGGCCCAACTCGATTTGGACCTAAGCGATCTTGAATTAACGCCGCCACGCGACGTTCCACGTAAACGGAATATGCGACGATCGTCATCATGACCGCGAAGACGCCAAGAATCTTGACCGCGCTGAAAAGCAGAAACTGCTGAGCACTACTAAAGTGATTAAGCCAGGTCATGTCGTGGAAGTTCCTTGCCAAATCTGGCGAGCGCCTCGGAGGTTTGACTGTAAATGCACATACAACTCACGCCAGAGGCACGCTCGTGCCTGTTTCCCCTAGCCCAGCCCAAGTTAGTCCTTTGAACGCTCGGACTTCTTGTGCCATGCGATTAAACAACCCTTCGATCGAAGCCACGCCGTTCTGATCCGAAACCTTAAATAGCAATTCGTGCAAAAACTCCCACTCCGGCCGCGCCTCTCCAGGAGGTTCGATCGCCTTCAGAAACTTTTGTACTCGGCCCTTCCCGTTAGTGAAGGACCCACGCTTTTCCGCATGAGCGCAACCCGGAAGCAGGTAACGCGCAGCTGCGGTCGTCGCATTAGGCAGGATATCGCTTACAATCAAAGTCTGTAACCGGCCTAGCAACTCAACTCCAATTCCGTGTCGTGTCACGTCCTCGCCAAACACGATTAACGTTTTGATCGTTCCAGCCCTTATCCCTTCTGCGATCTTGGGCAACACCGAACCCATAGGATTCGCCGCCACCCCGATCAACCGGGCGCCCGTCGCGTTTGGGTTGCGATCGGTGCTTAACAGTATTTTATCTCCCTCCCCGTGTCGCGGAACGGAATCCGTAAGCGCACCGAGTCTTTTGGCCAAAACTTGGAGGAGATAAAGCTCTTCGTTTGTTTGGCGCGCGGAAGCAACGACTGCGACCGAGCCCGGCGTGGCGACCTTGAGAAGGTCACCGATTTCCTTGGTGACGGTCCACCAATTACTCCCCTGCCCGGTATTCTTGGTGCTGGAACTGATTACCGTCGTCAAACGATCCGGACGATTGATCCACTTGTAGTTGAGACGCCCGTAATCGCACATCCAACAGCTGTTTACCGCCTCATTTTCACGGGGCTCGTAACGGTAAATTGCACTTTCGCGCGAACCAATGACCACATTGCATCCCGTCGCACAGCTCGTGCAAACACTCTTGGTCTCTTTCAAGAACCAGACCCGCATTTGGAATCGAAAATCTTTGGAAGTCAGGGCTCCTACCGGGCAGATATCAACGGTGTTCAACGTATAGTTGTTGTCAAACTTCCGCCCCGGATACGTGGTCAGGGTGTTGTAGCTCCCCCGGTTAATGATCCCAAGCGCATCGTCGCCAGCAATGTCGCGCGTGAAACGAATGCAACGGGTGCACAGAATGCAGCGCTCGTCGTCGAGCACGATTCGAGGCCCGAGATCCACGCGTTTCGGCTTGTGCACTTTTGCCTCCACAAAACGACTCTCCGCCTGCCCATATTGAACCGAATACTCCTGGAGCTTGCACTCACCTGCCTGATCGCAAATTGGACAATCTAAAGGATGGTTAATAAGGAGGAACTCCAACACGCCTTCGCGCATCTGCTTCACCGCTGGTGTCGTCGTATAGATTTCCATGCCTGGCGATATGGGCGTCGCGCAAGCGATGGCCGGACGGGGCGACTTCGCAACTTTAGGCGTACCATCGGCGTTCAGAACGGGCTTTCGATCTGGACCTAGTGCCGGAGTACCGAACTCGACGAGACACATCCGGCAATTGCCCGCCACCGGCAGTTTCGGGTGGTAACAATAATGAGGCACATCGATCTTGGCCGCCGTGCATGCCTGGATCATGGTCGTCGGCACAAGCTTTCCGCTCCAGTCCGGGGTGAGCTTGGGAATCTCAACGGCCACACCGTCGACCTTTACTCGAACAAGATCCACGGCGGGGGGAGCTGATTTTGTCTCTGGTGTAGGAGCAGCCATGACATTAACGCGCGCTTGGAACAGGAGGGTGGGCCATTCTGCTGTCCGTGGCCGCCCGTGCAGCCACGTTTTGATGCTCTTCGTCTCGTGCGCCCCGAGCCACGAACTCGTCTTTGAATTTTCCGACAAAGCTCTGCACTGGCCATGAGCAAGCCTCGCCAAATGCACAGATAGTACGACCACCTGGAATATTGTCCGCGATCCGAACCAGGTATTCGGCATCTTGTTTACGTCCTTCGCCATGCGTTAGGCGTTGGAGAGCTTTGGACATCCAGAGCGAGCCCTCGCGGCACGGAGTACACTGTCCACAACTTTCGTGCGCGTAAAACTCCGACAGATTCGCCAGCGCTTCCACGACATCGACGGAATCATCCATCACAATGATGGCACCAGACCCGGACATGCTTCCCGCGGCAATCAAAGAATCAAAATCGTAAGGCAAATCCAGCATGTCAACTTCTTGCTCGAGATCCTTCCCATCTGGACCTTTCTTCTTCAGTTTAAATCGCTCGCCAGCCTTGAATACCTTGGCCGACGATCCTCCGGGAATCAGAGCTTTGAGCTGACGACCTTCGCGTAATCCACCGCCAAACGCGGGGTCGTAAATCAGCTCGCGAATGGTCACCTTCCCGACCTCAACTTCATAGTAGCCTGGGCGCCGGACCTGGCCGCTCAAACTCACGATTCTGGTACCGGTGTTGTTTGGCGTCCCGAGCTTGGCATACTCCGCAGCACCCGCGCCAACGATATGTTTCACTGCACAAAGCGTCTCCACATTGTTGACAATCGTCGGACACATGTAGAGTCCGAGAATCGCCGGAAAATAGGGCGGCTTGATCCGAGGGTAAGGGCGCTTGCCTTCCAGGGACTCAATGAGGCCGGTTTCTTCACCACAAATGTACGCACCGGCACCTCGATGGACATGAATCTCCAAATCATACCCGGCACCTGCAATGTTCTTTCCCAGGAAACCTCTAACCCGGGCTTCGGCAAGCGCTTGATTGAGAATCTTGGCGCCCTCAGTGAACTCTCCGCGAATATAGATATAGGCGAGCTTCACGTCATTGGCGAAGCAGGAGATGATCATCCCTTCGAGCAACTGATGCGGATCTTTATAGATGATCTGCCTGTCTTTGAAAGTACCTGGTTCTGACTCATCCGCATTACAGATTAGATAAATCGGCTTCCCACTTTTGCGATCCACAAACGACCACTTTAGACCACAGGCAAATCCCGCCCCGCCGCGACCGCGCAAGCCTGAAAGTTTCACCTCTTCCCGTATTTGCTCGGGACCACTTAGAGAGCGCCCGTCAGGAAGGGGTTTAGCGGGAAGGGTCAGCGCTTTCTTAAGGGCCTGGTAGCCTCCATGGCGCAAATAGCATTCTATGTCGGGAGTGTAGCCCGAACGATCAGCGTTTTGGAGAATCAAGCGATATTCTTGCGGCATATCACGGTCCTACATGATTGACTCTCGACCAGGAAATTGTAGATTGCGGGCTGCACTGCCGACTGGTGTAACGGTAGCACAGCAGACTCTGGATCTGTTTGTCATGGTTCAAATCCATGGTCGGCAGCCATTTCTTGGCATTCATCCGCATTTGCCGAGGATTTCGTCCGCTTTCGCGTTCGAAACATTCTCGTAAAAATCATCGTTAACCATCATTACCGGTGCTGTCCCACATCCCGCCAAACATTCCACAAATTCCACCGTGAACTTACCGTCTTTCGTCGTCTGAGGTCCATGGGCGGACCGGTCCAACCCCAGTTTCTCGCAAAGATGCTGGTGCAAATGATGGGAACCTCCCAACGCGCAGCTCAAAGTTCTGCAGATTTTAAAGTGATGTCGCCCGACCGGCGATTGCCGGAACATCGGGTAAAATGTCACCAACTCTAAGACATGAATCGGCTGGAGTTCGAGCTTGGTGGCCGTCCATTCAATTGCCTCTTTGGATAAAAACCCAAACTGATCCTGAAGTGCGTGCAGCACCATCAAAGAGGCGCTGCGTTTCTGAGGATAATGCGAAATTAACTCTTCAACACTGCGTTCGAGATCTTGAGGAATACTAAAGCTCATGGAAAAGGCACTAGCGATCACATTCTCCCATAACAAAATCCAGGGAGCCTAGAATTACGACGGTGTCGCTCATCATGTGCCCAGGCAGCAAATGAGGAAGGATACTCAAGTTTACAAAAGAAGGCGCGCGGATCTTAAGGCGGTGCGGTGTTCCGCCCCCTTTGCTGTGGATGTAGAATCCTAGTTCTCCTTTCGGATTCTCAGCTCCAAAATAAACCTCCCCTGGTGGCGCGTTAATCCCCTGAGTTACCAGAATAAACTGATGGATCAGCTCCTCCATCTTGGTCAGAACCTTGCCCTTGGGTGGAAGGACAATTTTGTGATCGGCGACATTAATTGGCTCTTTTCCAAGATTCTCTGCTCCGCCTGGAAGCTGGTCCAAGCATTGATGGAGGATGCGTACACTCTGACGCATCTCTTCGAGCCGGACGAGATAGCGATCATAACAATCGCCGACAGACCCTAACGGAACATCAAACTGTAGCCGGTCATAAACCAAGTACGGCCGAGCTTTCCGGATGTCATAATCCACCCCGCTGCCTCGCAGATTGGGCCCGGTCAAGCCGTAGTCGATTGCGTCTTCCTTGCGAATAACTCCGACGCCCTGATTGCGGTCCACCCAAATGCGATTCCGCGTGAGGAGACGATCGGTCTCATCAAAGTTTTCGACTACTTCGTTGATAAATTTCCGACACTGGTCCACCCAGCCAGGCGGTAAGTCTCGAGCCAAGCCGCCGATACGCGTGTAGGTCGTGGTAAATCGCGCGCCGGTTAGTGCCTCGCAAAGGTTATAGATCTTCTCCCGTTCCGTAAACGTATGGAGAAACACGGTCATAGCGCCGCAGTCCATCGCGAAGCAACCAATCCCGAGTAGGTGGGACGAGATTCGCGCCAGTTCGCAACAAATCACGCGAATATATTGGCAGCGCAATGGCAATTGCCCGTCAATTCCCATCAACTTCTCAACCGCCAGTGCATAAGCCACATTGTTTGCCAAGGGAGCAATGTAATCCAGCCGGTCCGTGTAAGGGATGAACTGACTGTAAGTCATGTTCTCGGCGATCTTCTCATCTCCTCGATGCAAATAACCAACATCCGGTGTGGCCTTGGTGATCGTCTCTCCATCCAGTTCCAGCACGATTCGGAGCACGCCGTGGGTCGACGGATGGGAGGGCCCAACGTTCAAGACCATCTTCTCACCGGGAAGATCTCCCAGTTCAGGGAATTGGCCCGGTGGAACTCGCTCCAAAGACCGCGCCGCAGGTTCAACAACTTGGATTTCTTGCACGGTGGGCATAAGCGTTATTTCTTAAGCTCCACAGGCCCAGGACCGTGCACATTTCCATGAGCTGGTTTGCCATCTTGTCGGCGCTCCAGACGTGCATTCAAGGCAACAGCGTCGGAGTCAGGGATCCGCACTCTCGGCTCCCGTGCCATCGTATCTTTGCCACCAGCGACCGTCACGAAAGGCCCCCCTTCCAATGGGGCCGGTTCCGTGAAAGCAATATCTGGGAGTTGCGTTGTCTTGCCAGCAACGGGGAAATCCTTGCGTAACGGAAAGTACGGATATCCGTCCCACATCAGGATTCGACGGAGGTCAGGATGACCTCGGAACCGAATGCCTAGCATGTCATAAACTTCTCGTTCATGCCAATCAGCAGTCCGCCATATTCCAGTTACAGATGGAACCTCAGGAGTTTCTTCACTGACGTCCGTGGTCAGACGAAGGGCGCAACGTTGAGCGAAGTTGTAAAGTTCATACACGACCGTGAAACGAGGATCGTCGCCGTAATGATCGACACCGCTCAAGTCCACCAAGAAACTGAAACCCAGTTCTTGCTTGGCGAACGCGCAAACCTCAGCGATCCGCGATGGGTCCAGCAGCTTGAGAGTAACCTCGTCTCTAAACTGGACGGGCGCCGCCAGGGCGACTCCGAATCGACCGATCAGCTGATTTGCTAAGTCGAGCGAAGACATCTAGATCAAAGCAAAGAGTTTTAGAAACGATGCGGCTCATGCGGCCTGTTTCTGAGTGGAAACCACCGGCTCGCGAGCAACCTTGCTCTGCATCTTTAGCAAGGCATCGAGGAGAGCCTCAGGCCGGGGCGGGCAGCCCGCAACATAGACGTCCACTGGAATGATATGATCAACTCCTTGAAGCACGGAGTAGCTTCGATACATCCCTCCAGTCGAAGCGCAGGCACCCATGGCGATCACCCATTTCGGCTCGGCCATCTGTTCGTAAATCCGGCGCACAGCCAACGCCATCTTGTAAGTAACCGTGCCAGCCACGATCATTAAATCGGACTGGCGAGGTGAAAATCGCATGACTTCGGCACCAAACCTGGAAATGTCGAACCGACTAGCGCCGGTTGCCATCAGTTCAATGGCACAACAAGCTAATCCCATTGGCATTGGCCAAAGCGAGTTCTTCCTACACCAATTGAGCGCCGCATCGAGGCGGGTGACGACAACATCCCCCTCAATTTTAGTGTTGTAGCCGATCTCGGTATTGGCTTGCATAGCTACGAAATGGTTACGCCTTGAGCATCGAGAACTAAACATGGCATGAGCGCCCAGGCAAGTGAATTTGTGAATTTTTTCACAAGCTCATCATGCCTCACCTCTTCGGTCTCGAAACTGAAACGGATTTTGGCTTGGACTGCTTAGCCACCGTGACGGCCAAGTCAGAGTGGAAGTCCGAGCAGAAACAAATGACAGAATCTTCGCGAAGCACTAGGCTCGCGGTTTTCCTCGCCGCTCGTGGCGGTGGTTACCGCCGAGGACGGACGCCGGGGCCCTGCTTAGCAGGGCTAACTCAGCCATGGTCGCAGCCTCAGTGTGACTCGGTTTTGGAGAGGATCAGAGATGTTCGGCGAGGCGTCAGGGACTCAATTGAAGCCCTTTCGCAGCTTGACTCGTTTTTGAAGCTCCCCAATATTCGACGGCTATTTTGTTGCCTGTTTTGAAAATGCAGTGATCATCGCTCACCTATGGCTAAACCGAAGGTCAAAAAGTCAGTGGCTAAGGCTGGCACAAAGAAGGCCCCTCTTGGGGGCCGGGTGGCCTCGGAGCAGCGCACTGAGTCAACCCGCCGTCAAGCCCGCCGCAAATCATTTTGGTGTTCTTGTGTCTAAGTCTGTTACCTCTGAACTGAATTCGAAACCCGGCTCTCCCGCACCCTCGGCGGATGATGCTGCGGCGAAAAACGGCCTTCATTCCAACCCTGAAACGATCAAAAGCCAGTCGGGCTTGGATTTGACCGAAAAGATCAAGGAGCTTGTCCGCCTTGCCCAAGAGCAGGGTTACCTCACCTACGGAGATATCAACGACGCACTTCCTGACAATGTCGTAACTCCTGAGGAACTGGACGAGATCTATATCAAGCTGCGCAACCCTTGAAGTAGAGATTGTCGATCAAGCAGAGGTTGATCGGGTCAAGCAACCTGAGCCAGAGGAAGAAGAAGACAAATCTCGGCTCGATATTCTGGACGATCCAGTCAGGATGTATCTAAAACAAATGGGCCAGGTCCCATTGTTGACACGTGAGCAAGAAGTGGAGATCTCCAAGCGCATCGAGGATGCAGAAAACGAAGTCAAACGGATCATCTACAGCTTTGGATTCTCGGGAAAAGAGCATATCGCGCTGGCTGAGAAACTCATTTCAGAACCTCCAAAAGAGCGGTTTGACCGCGTCATACTCGACAAAAAGATTGAAGGCCGTGACAATCACCTCAAGGCCCTTCGCAAACTAGTCAAGGAAGTCCGCACCTTAGATCAATCCGTGGACGATCAATACGCCGACTGGCAAAACGCGCCACAAAAAGGAAAGCGTGACAAGTTGGCGGCCGACTTCCAAAAGGTTGATCAGAAGTTGCAGCGAACCTTCCCGAAGTTTTACTACAAGCAGAAGGTTATTGAAGAAATGGCCCTGGTTGCGGACAACATCCACGACAAGATCCAGGTCAGCTTGCGCAGCATCCTGGATTTTGAAAATCAGCGTAAAACCCCTCAACAACAGGTCGTCATACAGTCTGAAGAACGCAAGATCCGCGCCTTAGAGGAGTTTGTCCGCATGCCTTACCAGCAGTACCTTGACGCATATAAACAGCTTCAGTATTTCACGCGCAAAGCCCTTCAGGCAAAGACCGAGATGGTTGAAGCGAATCTGCGCTTGGTAATTTCTATCGCCAAGAAGTACACCAACCGCGGTCTTTCTTTCCTCGACCTTATCCAGGAAGGCAACATGGGACTGATGAAAGCGGTGGAGAAATTCGAATACCGTCGCGGCTATAAGTTTTCCACCTATGCCACGTGGTGGATCCGCCAGGCCATCACTCGTTCCATCGCCGATCAAGCCCGCACCATTCGTATACCGGTGCACATGATCGAAACGATCAACAAGCTCATGCGGGTTCAAAAGCAGCTAGTCCAGGACTTCGGACGGGAAGCGACGCCGGAGGAAATCGCGGATGAAATGCAGATGCCCGTCGAGCGTGTTCGAGCAGTTTTGAAAATGGCGCAGCAGCCGATTTCGCTCCAGTCTCCTGTCGGCGACAGCGAGGATACGAACTTTGGTGACTTCATCGAAGACAAGTCCGCAGAGAATCCATCGGACATGACAAGCTACAGTTTGCTCAAAGACAAACTCGGAGATGTCTTAACGAGCTTGACTGAGCGTGAACGCAAGGTGCTGGAACTGCGCTTTGGCCTTGGTGATGGATACTCCAGGACGTTGGAGGAGGTTGGCAAACAGTTCAAGGTGACCCGGGAACGGATTCGCCAGATTGAGGCCAAAGCTCTACGAAAAATGAGGCATCCGACCCGAATTCGACAATTGCAGGGCTTCTTAGAGAACGAGGAACTGGAGATCGTGTAAGCCCGTGGACAATCCCCCGTGTTCGAGGGACTTTCGCGAATGCCGCGATTTTCGCTTTGGGAGTCAGTGCTGGCTGGAAACCTGTGACGAGCAGCCTACTTTATTGCTTTGCCTTTCAGCCAGGCACCCCGGCGAGAACGTGCAATCGTCTCGCGCGGTGGGGCAAAGCGCGTAGACCATGGACAAAGATCGAATAGCGGAGATTTTAGCGGAGATCGGCGTTTTGCTGGAACTTAAGGGAGAACCAGTATTCAAAACGAGAGCTTACGCGAATGCCTCACGAACGCTCGAGGGACTGGGAGAGTCACTGGAGAATATCATCAAAGAGGATCGTCTCGGAGAGCTCAAGGGTATCGGCGACGCCCTTCAAAAAAAGATCACCGAACTAGCGACTACCGGGAGGCTTCCTTATTACGAAGAGCTTAAAGCGTCCGTCCCGGAGGGGGTTTTGGCGATGCTCCGGATTCCTGGGCTCGGCCCGAAAAAGGTCAGGGCCCTCCATGAGCTTCTTGGGGTTACTACGGTCGAAGCATTGGAACAAGCATGTCGGGATGGTAAGGTCGCCGCGTTAGCTGGTTTCGGGGAAAAGACCCAGACTAACATTTGTGAGGGTATCGCCCGGCGCCGTGCATACTCGGATCGGCACCTGTTGCTCACCGCGTGGGTCGTCGCCGAGCCCGTCCTTGAGGCATTGCGCTCCCATCCAGACGTCATTCGATGCAGTTCCGCTGGCAGTTTGCGGCGATGCAAAGAGGTGATTCGAGACCTCGACTTCGTCGTCTCTTCTAAGCATCCGGACCGCATCATGGAATTCTTCACAACATTGCCCGAGACTCTTTCTGTGATCGCAAAAGGTGAGACAAAGGCCAGCGTTGTCTTCGCAGGCGGGCTGCAGTCGGATCTTCGCGTAGTAAGCGATACGGAATTCGCGTCCGCACTCCTCTATTTTACCGGCAGTAAAGAGCATAACATCGGCATGCGTCAGCGAGCCATAGATCGCGGGCTTCGCCTGAACGAATATGGGCTCTTCCGGTCGAATGCAGAAACGCGCGACCCGGCGCTTCGCATCCCGTGTGCGACCGAAGAAGAGATTTTCTCGCAGCTTGAGCTTGCCTATGTTCCGCCGGAACTGCGCGAGGATATGGGGGAGTTCCAGGCGGCAGAGAAGGGAGAGCTCCCACCTTTGGTAGAGTGGACGGACCTTAAAGGAGCGCTACACAACCATTCCAATTGGAGCGACGGGCGTGAGAGTTTGGAGGACATAATAGCATCAATGTCCGACCTCGGTTTGGAATATTGGGCAATTACGGACCATTCCAAGGCATCATGGCAGGCGAACGGCTTGGACCCTTCCCAAGTACGGCAACAATTGAAGAAGATTCGGACGCTCAACACGAATCTGGAAGACCAAGGGCTGGATTTCCGCCTGCTGACTGGTTCTGAGGTCGACATTCTTGTCGCGTCCAAACTGGACTTTGACGACGCGTTGTTGGCTGACCTGGATGTGGTGGTTGCTAGCATCCATCAAGGCTTTACCTTATCCGAGGCCGAGAATACGAAGCGTCTTATTTGCGCAGCGGAAAACCCTTATGTGCATATTTTAGGGCACCCTACAGGGCGGCTCTTGCTCGAACGTGAAGCCTATAAAGTGAATATGCCTGCGGTGATCGATGCCTGCGCCGCTACAGGCACTTGGATCGAGCTCAACTGCAGTCCGCGAAGGCTTGATATGGACTGGCGGCATTGGTCTTACGCCAAGAGCAAAGGGGTTAAATGCGTCATAAACCCCGATGCACATCGAAACGAGCACGCCGGGTTTCTGCGTCTCGGCGCAGGTATCGCCAAGAAAGGTTGGCTGACGAAAAGCGACGTTATCAATACATTATCACGTCAGCAGCTGATGGACGAACTGCGCGGCAAACGAGCCCGGCTCGCTCGCTGATTGTTAATCGGCAAACGCCGTCAACTCGGCACACGAGCTGAACGCCTGACCAGGATTGTCTCCGGAGGCCGGCTTTCCGATCACTCGCACCGCCACGGCAAGAATTGGCTCTCGCAAGCGAGCAGTGAACGTGGGTTGGCTTGTTATTCTTAAGGTTGAGGGATCCGTTGCGGACGTTACAGGGTAATCGGTGAACTCGGCAACCGACTCCCATTTCCCGTCTCGGGCGCGCAGGACTTGTACCTGCGGCTTACCACTGCTGCTATCAAACCAGCCTCCATCATGGAATAGTTGGCCTTGCGTGAACACCACGCGTGCAACGTTGACGGGTTGCTCAAGCGTAATCGCAAACCAGTCCTCTCCACTATTCTTGCCATTGTAAGTCACGACGAAAGTGGTTGGATCGCCGTCATTGATTGAGCCGTTCAGGTTGCCCTGGCGCGAACGACTTTCTTCCCCATCCGAAAGCACGGAGGGGTTAGAGGTCAACGTGACACCAGCGCCGCCTAGCCAAACCCGGTAAGGGGCGCCGGAACGTCCAGCGTCGGCGAACGGAACGATCGTCGAGTCGAATGGATCAGCCTTACCGGCCGATCGCAAGCGAGCCACGAAGGCGAGTTCATTCCCGTATTTGAGAGCAATGGCTGGTGTTCGGTCCTGCGCAGTCAGACCAACGCTGCGTCCTTTAGGCAACCCTTCATTCCTCGAATCGTCATAAGCTAGAACGAATGGTCCCCACATCAACGCTGCCTTGTCTTTGTTGCCGTGGTCTCCCAGAATTGCACGGCCCGCTAAGTTGAACGCAATTCTCACCTCGTCACCATCTTTCCACTCGCGGGACGGGAAACCAAGCCAACCTTTGCCGTCTTTTTTCAACTCCAGAACTTTACCATTTACTTCAGCATGGAGAGGCGCTCCCCAGGCTGGCTCGCGAAAGCGAAGTGCGAAACGGGCGGGCTGTTTGAGCCCCAACTTCAGGATTGCTCCCCCGTTTCTAGGAAAGTCCGACCGCAATTCCAGCACCGCTTGAAATCCATTAATAGGGGTCATGAATCGGGAGCTGTCCCACAAATTCAAGGCAACAACATCAGTCTCGTCAACATGTGACACGAGCCAAGTATGTTGAGGAACCAGCGCCATGCCGCGAGGACCACTCGAGACGCAACAGTTGATGCCCGGGCCATAGGGCTTCTTGCCTTCGAGCGAGGTAAAGTAGCACCATTGAGCACCGTCCGGCCGCTGAGCCGCGGCCAAATGATTGTAGAAGGTCTTTTCGAGCTCATCGGCAAAGCGAGCTTCGCCCGTGAGCCGCAACAATTGAGAGTTGAGCTGAATCCAGGTCGTGGTCACACACGTTTCTGCAACGTGCGCTCCCTCCTGATTAGGCAGAAAAAAGTCTTCTCTAAAATGTTCGCCCTGGCTGGCACTTCCTGTCAGGTAGAGTCGATGCTCGACGACATCTTGCCATGCGCTAAGCGGACCCTCGAGGTAGCTTTGATTGCCAGTAGCACGAGCTAATTCACAAAGCCCCACCAAGTTTGATAACATCTCGTAAGCTTTACCGTTTGCTGTTTTCTGGACATTTTTCTGCGCCAAAAGTGTCGCGAGCACCTTCGGCCCGTTGGTTTCGTCCCACGAACGAACAATGCTCTCGGCGAACTGAAGATAGCGCGCGTCTGCGGTGAAGCGGTACAGAAGCACCATGGGCTCGAGAACACTCGTGGCTGCCATTCCAACGTGCGTTCCGGCAGAAAGTATGCTTTTCTTGCCTGGTCCGAACGTGGCAACGAGCAAATCTCCTATTTTCCTAGAAGCCGCCAGGGCTGGCTCATTGCCCGTATACTGATAGTACGTCAGGAGGCCCATTAGATTGTATTTGTGGGACCACACGTCCCAATCGGATCCTTCGAACAGCCCGAATCTCTTTTTCGGAACATAGGTTCCAAGATATCCATCCGGTTCTTGTGCTTTGACTAACTCGGCCGCCGCATAATCCAGCTTCGACTTTAACTCTGGGTCGCCAGAGTTGGCCCATGCCAAGGTCGCTGCGTGCATCCATTTCCCTATGTGCTCACCGATCCACGGGTGCACGCCCGGTTTCTTGCGGAATCCAGCCAGCAGAGGTTCAACGTCGACTTTCGCCAGCCGATTGGTCGTGTTGGCTGCAACTCGCGCGCCTAAAAAGCCGTGTAAGCTCACGGACGAAGGCGACGGCAGTTCGAGAGCGTCCCCCAGGGAGGGCGCGACGCGCATCGGCCGCGGTTCCGCGGCGAGCATGGAAAATGGAATCAACCCAACCAAAGCCAAGACGAGCGTAGCGGTCGTTACGGCAGCGAGATTTTTCATGGTGATCCGAAACTCTAGGATCCGACCACGCCGACGTCAATCGGCGTCGTGCGACACACAGACAACCACAGAACCTTCGAACATGCTTGAGTTCCGGGACCCAACTTCACTAAACTCGAATGCGTGCCTGATCTCCGCGGACGCCAACGCGTCAACTGGACAACATACTCCCCTAAGACCTGTGAATCGAATTGCCATTATTGGCGGTAGCGGCCTTTATCAATTGGAAGGTTTTTCAAAGCAGAAGTGGGTCAAAGTGACGACTCCTTTTGGTCCACCGTCAGACTCGTTTCTGACGGGTGAACTCTCTGGCAGAGCCGTAGTATTCTTGCCACGCCACGGTCGAGGTCATCGCATCATGCCGAGCGAATTGAACCATCGCGCGAATATCTACGCTCTCAAGTCGCTTGGCGTCGCTTGGGCAATTAGCGTGAGCGCGGTTGGATCACTGCAAGCCAAGTATAAGCCCTGCGACATTGTCTTGCCAAACCAGTTCCTCGATCGCACCAAACAATCGAGTGAACACACCTTCTTCGGACGAGGTATCGTCGCTCATGTGGCATTCGCGGATCCGATCTGTGAAGAATTGCGCCAAGTCTTATTAGCAAGCTGCCGAAAACAGCAAGCCCGAGTCCACAATGGAGGCACTTACGTGAATATGGAAGGGCCAGCATTCAGCACGCGCGCCGAGTCAATCACAAATCGTCGGCTGGGCTATGACGTCATTGGAATGACCAATTTGGGCGAAGCGAAATGCGCGCGCGAAGCCGAAATTGCTTACGCTACGATGGCGATGGTCACCGATTACGACGCTTGGAAGACCGATGAGAAGCACGTTACGGTCGAAATGGTGGTAGCCAATCTTATGCGGAACGCGGCGCAGGCTAAGAGAATTGTTGCTTACGCGGTGACTCAAATTCCTCAAGCGCCTGGATGTTCGTGTCACCAAGCGCTAAGGAACGCCATTCTGACAGACAAGCGATATTGGCCTGCAAGAACCAAGAGAACTTTGAAACCCCTCTTGGCGAATTACTTATAAAAGGCCAGAATTACGATTGGATGGAGTCAGGTCACGGGTGACGACTCGCCGCTCTTGGTCCGGTCGATTCCGCGTAGCAGAATGCCCTCAAGAGCCTTAAGTAGGCTCTTGAATCGCAACGCCGCGTCCTGCCCTTCACGCTAGTGGCCGTTGCGCTCTTTTCCAGCCACCGCACTTCCAGATTCTTTGTCCTTGGTCGGCTCTTTCTTTTTATCTGGATTGCTGCGGTAATGACTCGAGTAGTATCGATTCTGGTAGTAGTAGTAAGAGTAGTAGTAAGAGTCTTTTCCTTCGAAATCGATATCGTTCAACACCAAACCGACAATATGGATACCCGCATCCTGCAGCCGTTGGATCGATTTCCGGGCGTGTTCGCGGCGGATCTTATTGAATTTGGTGACAAACACGACTCCGTCCGCCATTGCCGCGATAATCAATGGATCGCTGACAGCGGAGATAGGCGGAGAGTCAAGAATCACTCGATCGTAACCCTCGCGTGAGGCTTTAAGGAAGTCCATCATCCGTTTGGATCCGATCAACTCCGATGGATTTGCCGGAACTGCACCGCAACAAATGACGTCAAGGTTAGGAACTTCCGTTTTGTGAACAATCGGCGTGAGAGAATCGACTTCGTTCGTCAAGAATGAGGAAAGACCCGTCGGGCTGTGCAACTGATAAGCTTTATGCACGGACGGTCGACGAAGATCAGCGTCAACCAGCAGGGTTTTCAGTCCCGTTTGAGCCATCACGATGGCTAAGTTGGAAGCCACCAAAGACTTCCCTTCAGAGGGAATGGTGCTCGTGACCGCAAGCACGTGAAACCGGTCTGACTTTGGAGTCAACGCTATGCTCGCGCGCAGCGTTCGGAAACCTTCTGCGGCATTCGATTGTGGATGGAGGTGGGCTTGCAGATCACGTTCGACAACGCTGTTTGTCTTGATATTCGGGACGTAACCCAGAAAGGGCATGCGCAGGTAGGTCTCAACGTCATCCTGACTCTTGATCGAGTCGTCGAGGTAGTTCACAAAGAATGCCAATCCCACCGCGATTCCCAATCCGCCTACTAACCCGAGTAGAATTGTCAAAATAATGCGAGGTTTGATCGGTTTCAAAGGCACGGCCGCGGGGGCGACCACAGTCATGTTATTGATCTTGTTGTGGCTCGTGATGTCCGTCTCCTTCATCTTCGCCAGAACCGCCTTGTAAAGAATGTCAGCTGCTTCGGCCTCGCGTTTTAAGACACTGTATTCGATTCGAAGCTTGGCCACGTTTAGTTGCTCTTGCTTTTGGTTGTCTACCAGAACGGCAAATTCTTGTTCAGTAGCTTTGGCTGTCTCCGCGTTGTGCCGAAGTGCCGCCACGATATTCTCCGCTTGTGCATTGATCGACTCTCGAACAGAGCCGATTTTCTCTTCTGCGCGAATATAGTAAGGATGCTTGCTTTTATAACGCATCTTCAGATCGGCAAACTCCGCTTCGACCACGGCAAGTTCCTTCTGCAATGCCTGAATTGCGGGATTATTCGCGACTTGTGGGATGGTGATGATCGGAGCTTTATCGCGCATGATCTCATTGGCTTTGTCGACGATCTTCTGCGCAGCAGCGACCTCGGCCTGAGCGCGAGCATGTTCTCCCTGCAACTGGCGGAGCGCCTGCAATACGATGTTCTCGCTTTCCTCGAATGAGACTTGATTGTGTGACTGCGCGTATTTATGCAGCGCTTGTTCCGCTTGTGAGAGGCGACCCTTTTCCGTGTCGGCTTCTGTACGGAGCTGATTCACGAGAGCAATGGAAGAAGCCTGTTTCTTATCGATGTGCCATTCCGTAAAGTTAGTGACGAGCGTATTTGCGATGTTAGCCGCCATTCGGGGATTGGGATGTTCCGCTTTTACCTCGACCAGACGGCTCAGCCGAATCGGAACGATGCTGATATCATCAGCAACCGCCCGAGTAATTTCGAGTTTCTTGGCATATCGCTCATCCTTATCAAGCTTCAGCCGCTGAATTACGGACTCGATTAGTGGCCGGTTCAACAAATTCTTGTACTGAGTTTGAAGATAGGTGCTTTCCTCCTGGCTCGTACCAAACGTCACACCCTCTAACCGCAAGACATTATCAACTTCTCGATCGATTTGAAGCCGGGCCGTTGCCTGGTAAATCGGTGTCGCCTTGAATAGGTAGATGAGGCTGAGAACAAAAATCGAGATGAACGCCGTAATTACCAACCAGCGGCGCTCCAATATGACATGCCAGTAATGTCGGAGATTGATGGATTGTTCTGGCGAGCTATTCTGCTCAGTGGGTAAAGCAGTAGGTAAAGGCTGGGTATCCATAGAGTCTCGGATCAAAAGAAGGATTCGTGGACGTAAATCACGTCTCCAGGTTCGAGCCAAATCCGCTTCTCAGCTTCCTTGACTTTCTTGAGGTCATCAAACTTGTAGGTAGTGGTTTTTCCAGCCCGAGACAGGTCGATTCTGTTCTTGTTAGCCGTTGCAGAAAAACCTCCCGCCCTAGCAATTCCTTCCAGGACATCGATCTTCTGCTCCGCCGGCAAATCGATCGCACCTTCACGATTGACCTTACCAATCACCGAAACGGTGCGGAGGCGGTATTCTTTGACCATGACATTGACTTGCGGGTCGATCAAGTAATCGGCCCCTAGGCGCTCAGCCAACACCGCTGCGACCTGGCTTGGGGTTTTCCCGGCAACGTCCACGCTGCCTAAAAGTGGGTATTTGATTGTTCCGCTCTGTTGCACCCGGTGTTCGCCGCTGAGGTCTTTTTCACCGAAAACATCAACGATAATAATATCCGAAGGCGCGATTCGACGGTCATCTCCGTCCGCTGCATGGACAGCGAACGTCGACAAGAGAATTGCAAGGAGAACAGTCGCTACCAGCGACAGATCGACTTTCTTCATAACTTAATACCCTATAGCCAAGCGTAGAGTAGCGCGGTTGACTGTATAGTCAATCACTCCTGAAGAGTTACCGGTGACGCGCTCAAAATCGTATCCCACAACGGCTGATAGCCAACGCTGGACCTGGTAACCCAGGCTAACCGAGCCTCGGAATAGATCATACTCCGTCGCCACAGTCGACAGTGGAGTTCGCTCATACTGATACATAGAATAGGTCGCCCCAACGCCAACTTGCCATTTCCGGCTGCCACCGAGAAGCTGAGTGAACCGAACGCCCACGGAATCTGCCGTGTAGGTTTGACGATTATACTGCACCGAAACAGTGCTCATCCTTGAGTAAGTCAGGGCGAGCAGTTGCTTTTCCGAAAACATCTGACTCAGGGAAAGATCAACAACCGGACTTCCGTCGGCGCCGGTCCCGTCCGCAAATTCCCTTTGCTCCCATCCAACCTTCGCCGTACCGCTGAGTTTCGAGGTAAAATTCCCACGCAACCCGAAATATCCGCCGATCGCGTCTAAACGGGGATTAAGGACAAGGCGGGGATCGTTCGGATCGGTGGTAGTTCTACTGTAGTAGACTTCGCCAAACACCACGGTTTTAGGGAAGGCCCGATAACCGAACCCTCCTGTGCCCGTCAACGTCTCAATGTCGTAAAGGGCAATGGTCTGGCGGTAGTCTGTAGAATAGTGAGATCCCCTAAGATAGATGGTTGCTTTCTCTCCTGCGGCATAGGCAAGCGTATAGCCGTCGTCAAAAGTGAGGCGTTCTACATTCCGTCGCACTGGGGTGAACACGCCGTCCGGCCCCACGACTCGCTCAACCACCCCACCCAAGGGACTGGAAAGCAACTGAAAACGATCTTCGCCATCCAGTCGCAATCGCTGGGTTTCGAATTGGCTTTTGAGTTTTACGGTGTGCTGGCTGGCATTTAGGTCTGGGTTCTCGGTATAGATCAGCTCATCTAGTCCATAGGTCAGGAGCAACATATTGTGCTCCGGTTTGCCCAACTGAAATTCCATCCCTGGACTCAGAATCGAAATGAAATCGCGAACTTGCTCGCTGCCCTGGTAAAAAACGTTGTCGTTGTAAACTTCCGAAAACGACATTTGAGGCCGAGCGGTAAAAGGCCCTTTATGGTATACGAGCAGATCCTCGGCATCCAATGCATAGAGGCCGGTCGGGCCAGCCAGGAAAATCGCAATAGCCATCAGGGCGGTTCCACAGCGGCCGGCGAACCAATCCCATATCCAGTAAAGCGGGTTGGCACGACCGCTTCCAATCTCTCCAGCCAGCAACCAACGGCTTTTGCCAGCGAGGCGTCTGGACACAGTCCCCGGCATATCCAGCCCGGTGGCCGATTTGGAACATGGAAAAGGCAGATTGGGATCAATGGTGCTCAAATTCTTACATAAATTCTTACCCAGTCACGAGGAGCGTTGTCGAGCAATACCTTTGCTTGGAATCGAGAAGGGGTCGGCAGACCGGGTTCCGCACCCCTGAATTAATTGGGTTACGAAGCCGACGGTACTGGGCTCACCGGAGCAGAATGGCGGTGTTTCCAGCCTTGGCCCCACGAACAAGCCGCAGGCTCCGAGCAATCAATTATTAAAAAGTCCTGGAGTTTCCATCGGGAACCAGCTACAACAACTTCTGACGAAGCGCGTCGGCTGCGTGTTGCCAAATACTTAAAAGAAATCGCTTGACTCGAGTGCCCGAAATTAATACAAACGCTTCACGCTTGAACTGAGAAAGACTTGAATCGTGGTACCGAACAGCAAAAAAACCGGTTTTGAAACCCCAAGGACTATGATGAGAACTACGTCTAAACTAATCAAATCTCTGGCGGTCGTGTCCGCATTGCTGCCGTTCTGCACCTCGGGTTTGGCTAGCACTGTCTACGACAACTCGTTGAACGACCTAAATCGGACTTACATCCCCCCGGGCGACCCCAATGGCGTCGAGTTCGGCGACGAAATCAACCTCGCGGCGGGCGATCGCTTCGTCACTGGGTTCCAATTTGAATATTTCCTAAGCCAAAACGCGAGCGGAAACGAAACCGCGGTGCTGACTCTGCGAGCCAATGACGGCCCCACGATCAGCCGAACGGTGGAAGGCTCGACGTTCGACGTTCCGACGCCTGGAACTGTCCTCTACACCAGCCCAGTGCTCACGTTGGACAAAGGATTCCAGGTCGCGGATGCTTCTGGCTTCGCTCCTTTCCTGGCTCCGAACAATTTCACCTGGACGGTGACCTTTACCGGTATCGACAACGGTGAAATCGCGGGCTTGCGCATCTACGATCCGCCGACGGTCGGAACGAGCTTCGCTGATTTCTGGCAGAAGAACAACGGGACCTGGAACACCTACTTGATCAATGATCCGGTTCTCGGACAAGTCACGGCGAACTTCTCGGCACGCGTCACCGCGGTGCCTGAACCGACGACCTTCGCCTTGGCGTTCCTCGCTGGTCTGAGCTGGCTCGGTTATCTCGGTTTCAAGCGTCGTTCTTAATCATCGTAGTCCTTTTTAAAGGCGCGGATTCAATCCGCGCCTTTTTTGCTTCAGGAGAGCTTTTTGGTAGAACGGCCCGTTGAGGATCGTCCGCCCGAGAGAATCACGGCCCACCGCTCAGGCAAGGCCACTTGTTGTCACAGAGGCTGCTTGGCCCGGGCATTCAAGCCGAGAATTCGCCGCATAGACATGAAGCCCGTGTTCTGTCTCGAGACCACGTGGCCAGGGACGCCGACGCGATTCGAAGCACTCCTTCCCTACAGGAATGCGATTCTATTGGAGCGAGAAACCTAGGAAGAGGGTTCCGCGACAGGCTCTTTTCCGCGATAGCTGTTTACAACCCACTGGCTAAGCGTGGCGTCAGGATTGTCCACAGCGTCTGTATCCAAGGTGAACTCACGCTGCTCAGTGTTTTGCGCAATAAGTCGCAGGCCGAACTGATAATCTTTGAACCGCTCCGCGCAAACTTCGCGAACGGGTTTTGCCGTTTCGGCCGCCAAGCTGACCAACCGACGAATCGCAGCGTCGGTAAACGCAATTTTCAGTTCGTGCATTGCCTGAAATCGGTTGGCGAACTCCTCAATGAGTTGCCGCCCCACTCCGTCCTCTTCGCGCTGCTGATTTGCCAAAAGCTTCGCCAATTCCCCTTTCGGATCTTGAACCACCGAGGCATTCACGACAAATCGCCGAATCGGCGTGGACGGAAGCTCATACTTGAACTCTCGAAAGACTCGTTCACAAACCGTCATTAACCCTCGTGCGCCAGTTTGCTCGTGAGCTGCCAATTCCGCGATTTCCTGGAGACCATCATCCTGAAACAAGACTTCGATCCCGTAAGCGGCAAAGGTTTGTTCGTACTGGCGGATGATGCTGCCTTCTGAACTTTTCAGAATAGAAAACAAGTCTTGTTTCGTTAGCGGCTGGCAGACGACGCGCACAGGAAGTCGTCCGATAAACTCCGGCTCGAATCCGAAGTCCATGAAATCGCGCGTGTTGGCCTGTTCCAGGCAATCCGCAGATTCGTCCCCGGAATGGCTGCGGACGCCAAAGCCGATCGTCGCCTCGCGCAGCCGACGCCGCACTATTTTTTCCAGTCCGCCGAAAGCGCCGCTCACGATAAACAGGATGTGTTTCGTGTTAATGACATTCGGTGTCTTCTTTCCGAACTGGCTCATTTCCATCAGCGCCTGGACCTGGCCGGCAATATCCTGAGGCGAACGAGTCGGCACGTCCGTTTCTTCCATCAACTTCAGTAAATTCGTCTGCACGCCTCGGCCACTAACGTCGCGGCCAGTCTCGGTTGGGGCGGCCGCAATCTTGTCGATTTCGTCAATGTAAATGATGCCGTATTGGGCTCGTTTCACGTCGCCATCACTTCGGCGGACCAACTCGCGAACCAGGTCCTCCACATCACCGCCGACATAGCCTGTTTCCGAGAATTTGGTGGCGTCCCCTTTCACGAAGGGCACGCCAATTAGATCGGCGATGCTTCGGATGAGGTAGGTTTTGCCCACGCCCGTTGGCCCCACGAGAATGATATTCTGCTTTGTATAGTTCGGCTGGTCCTTGCCCTCTTGCGCCAAGCGGACGTGCTGATAGTGATCGCAGAGGGCGACGCTGAGCACCTTCTTCGCCTCATCCTGCTGGATGACGAAACGGTCGAGGTAGGCCTTTACGTCCTTCGGCTTCTTATCGAATTGAAACGAGGGGTTCGCACTCTCCAGCGGGGGTTCGGCGGAGCCAGCGTTGGGCTCATTCTTGGAACTCGCATGGCGCCACTGATTGACCTGCTGACGCATGAAATCGGTGACTTGCCTCTGGAAATCCTCTGGGCTCGGGGGCCCACTCTGAACAAAAAGTGACATAGATTGATTGGCAACTCCGAGCCCAACTGAGCCAGGCCCGCAGACAATATGGGCTCAGCCTGTGGGAATGGTCAATGGACGGCCCGGAATGCGATCACGCTTAAGGGAGGCAATGTAAACGGCGCTGAGAATGGCTGGTTATGGACCTGGTACCCTTCGGCGACCACCTGTCCTAGATTGCCCATATTGCTGCCGCCGTAGGCTTGTGCATCGCTATTCAGGATTTCTTGCCAAGCGCCTCCGACCGGTAACCCGATCCGATAATTGATCCGAGGCGCCGGGGTCAGATTGAGCACCACAGCAACCCGGCTCGAACGGTCCAGACTTTGTCGAATGAAGGAGTAAATGCTGCTCTCGTGATCCGAGCAATCGATCCAGAAAAAGCCTTCCACATCGTAGTCCGTCTCCCACAACGCGCGTTCCGCCAGGTAGAGGCGGTTTAGGTCGCGAACAAAACGCTGGAGGCCAATGTGATACGGGCCTTGTTCGCGCAACCACCAATCCACCTCGCCATTGGCGTTCCACTCCGCGCGCTGTCCCAATTCATCTCCCATAAACAGCAGCTTCTTTCCAGGGAATAGCCACTGGTACGCGAGCAACGCGCGGAGGTTCGCGAACCCTTGCCAGTCGTCCCCGGGCATCCGGCCGATCAGCGATCTCTTCCCATGCACGACTTCATCGTGCGATAGAGGCAAAATGAAGTTTTCATTGTGATGGTAGAGCATCGCGAAGGTGAGATCGTTCTGATGGTACTTTCGATAGATGGGATCGCGACCGAAGTATCGCAATGTGTCGTGCATCCAACCCATGTTCCACTTGAACGTGAAACCTAATCCCCCCAAATACGGTGGGCGTGTCACTAACGGCCAAGCGGTCGATTCTTCCGCGATCGTAATTGCGCCTGGGATCTCCGTGTGCACGACGTGGTTGAAGTGTCTCAGGAAATCGACGGCTTCAAGGTTCTCGCGCCCTCCGTACTGGTTAGGAACCCATTCCCCTTCTTTACGGGAGTAATCCAGGTAGAGCATCGAGGCCACGGCGTCGACTCTCAAACCGTCGATATGGAAGCGCTCACACCAGAACAACGCATTCGCCGCCAGGAAGTTACGGACTTCGTGCCGCCCGTAGTTGAAGATCAGCGTACCCCAATCCTGGTGAGCTCCTTTCCGCGGGTCTTCGTGTTCGTAAAGGGACGTCCCATCAAACCGCGCCAGGGCCCAATCGTCCTTCGGAAAATGCGCTGGAACCCAATCGACGATTACGCCGATGCCCGCTTCGTGCAGTGCGTTGACCAAGAATTGGAAGTCTTCCGGGGTGCCGTAACGGCTTGTTGGCGCATAAAACCCTGTGACCTGGTAGCCCCAGGATGGGTAATACGCGTGTTCGGCCACGGGCAAGAACTCCACGTGGGTAAAGCTCATCTCGCGCAGGTAATCCACAAGGCGCCCGGCCAATTCCCGGTAGCCATACGATTCGGCCATGGACTTCTTACTCCAGGAACCCAAGTGCACTTCATAAACGCTCAGCGGAGCACGAAACGGGTTCGCATTTCTCCGCTTTTCCAGCCAGGCACCATCCGTCCAAGCGAATTTCTGGTTATTCCAGACGATCGAGGCGGACTTGGGCGGCGCTTCGTAGAAAAACCCGTAAGGGTCCGTCTTGAGCCCGATGGCGCCATGGATATCTCGAACCTCAAACTTGTAGAGCGCTCCTTCGTGCACGCCAGGAATGAAGATTTCCCAAACACCGGACGATCCCAAGAGTCGCATGGGGTGACACCTTCCATCCCAGGCATTAAAATCTCCCACCACGCTGACGCGCTGCGCATTTGGTGCCCAGACGGCAAAACTGGTCCCAGCCACCCCATCGATGACGCGCAACTGAGCCCCTAACTTCTCATAAATCCGTAATTCGTTACCTTGTCCAAAGAGGTAGAGATCCGTTTCTCCCAGTAAGCTGGCAGAACGAGAATGGATCCCGCGTCTGATGCATTCGTCCCTCATGATCCGTGATCACCAGATCATAGGCGTAGACCCTTTTCGCCGCCTTCGAAACGCCCTCGAAAAGCCCGTGAGGATGGACGCGCTTGAGTTCGATCGTCGGCTGAAGCTTCTCGTGCGTCGGCACGAGCTTGACCCGAGCGGCGCGCGGCAACAAGGCCCGAGCCACCACCCCAGAGCCGTCTCCCAGCGGGTGCATGCCGAGCAGTTGATGCGGCGCGCGATGAATCGCCTGAACCAGGCTGGTGACTTCCTCAGGTGTTAAGATCATGACTTTGACATCGACGGTATGGATGGGTCTTCCAAGTTGCTCAATGGGCGTCTCCTTTGTAAACCCGAGCTACGATTTGAAAAAAGCAAAATATGCGCCGAACTTTCCCCATGAGCTCAAGCTTGCCCTGCCTCCTCGCGGTTCTTGCACTGGTCTGCATCGGATATGCAGAGGCAGGTCCTGCAGAATCTCTCCCTATCCGATCGCTAGCGAAGGGGGCATTTAGCAGCATCCAGGATCCTCGGCAGGAAGTGGTCAAAGATCAAGCTTCCTGGGAGAAGTTTTGGGCAGCGCATACGGTCAGAACCAGGGATCCCAAACGTTGCCCGGAAGTCGATTTCTCCAAAGAGATGGTGATCGCCGTGACCTTGGGCAAACAGCGTTCTGGGGGCTACAGTGTCGAGATCACCGAGGTGAAACCCTCGCATGCCAAACTTTCGATCACGGTGACGACGACGAAGCCTGTCAAAGGGCGCATGTCGATCCAAGCCCTGACAGCTCCTTACCACCTGGTCGCGGTGCCCAAGAGCGATCTGGAGCCGATATTTCAGGAACAAGCTCCAGTCTTTTGAACCCGAATGGCGAGGCAGGACGCTGGGCGACGCGTCGCCGAACACACGCCGCGACTGCATCTGCCGAACCCTCTTCCTTCACTACTGCAGAGAAGTTTCGATAAGTATTTGCTATTCTCTTACTATGTCTTCTTACTGTAAACATAGTGAACCCATAGTGCACTCTTAGTGTATCTTCGGAAGAAGCGCGGTCGTGCGGCTTTTTTCCGCCGTTTCCAGGTTCTCCTGACCGGCCCGAACCAGAGTTCGCCCTCCCACACGCATGCGCCCCTTTGCCAAGCTCCGTCGGAGAGTGCGAAACCACCTTTAAGAATGGGCTCAGGGCGAGATCGGTCATGCCCCGTGCAGGGGGATTCCACTTTCGGTCACAAAACCCTATTGACTTAAGCAGCGCGTTTGATAGTTTCTGCCCTCTTTATTACGAGTGTTTCGATGAAAACGTATCTGCCGAAAGTGGATTTAGGCCAGCGCAAGTGGCATCTGGTCGATGCCGAAGGGGCCGTCTTGGGCCGCCTTGCGGTGCGCGTGGCCAATGTTTTGCGGGGAAGAAATAAACCCGTTTACACCAGTCACCTGGATGCCGGGGATTTTGTTGTCGTGATCAACGCGGAGAAAGTCGTTGTGACCGGCAAGAAAGAAACGGATAAGCAATTTATGACCTATTCGGGCTGGAAAGGCGGCGAGAAGTATCGGACCGTCGGCCAGATCCGTGAGCGGCATCCAGAGAAGCTGATCACCCACGCGGTGAAAGGCATGATGCCAAAGAATCGCCTAGGGCGAGTGCTCCTGACCAAGCTCAAAGTGTATCGCGGCAGTGATCATCCCCACGCCGCGCAGCAACCCACCCCATTGACCGTAAAAGACTAATTTCCGATCCCTATGGCAGAGACGACAGAGTTTCTTGGAACGGGACGCCGCAAAACAGCCGTGGCGCGCGTGCGCTTGGCCGCGGGTTCCGGCAAAATCACCGTGAACGGGCGCCCCATGGAGAGTTACTTCGTGGTCGACGCGCAACGGTTACAGGTGGCGCAACCTTTAGCGGCCACGGAAACCGCTGCCAAGTTTGACATTCGGGTCAGTGTTTCCGGCGGCGGCCCTAACGGGCAAGCGGGCGCAGTGCGGCACGGGATTGCCCGTGCGCTATTGCGTGCCGACTTGAGCTACCGGCCGACTTTGAAAGCGGCTGGGTTTCTTACTCGCGATCCCCGTATGCGAGAACGAAAGAAATATGGCCAACCCGGGGCACGCAAGCGCTTCCAGTATAGCAAGCGTTAATTGCGTCACTCAAACAATCTTGAGAAGCCCCGCTGGCACCTGCCTGCGGGGTTTTTTTGTATCGGATCCGCTGGTTGGATTACCAAGGTTGTGAAACCGCCATGGACACCGTTTACCGTGCTGTCGAAATATGCATGATCATTCCCGCGTGAGAATTGGAATTGTGGGTGCCTCCGGGTATTCCGGCGAAGAGCTCGTGCGCTTGCTGCTTCAGCATCCCAAGGTCGAGTTGACGACGGTGACCTCGCGACAGAATGCCGGGCAGACGATTGCGCAGATCTTCCCGAAATTTGCGAGTCATCCTCAATCGCGCGCGGTTCGATTTGCGGAGCCAAAGCCCGACTTGATCGCCACCCAAAGCGATGTGGTCTTTCTGGCCTTGCCGCACGGGGTCGCCGCGGAGTTCGCGATTCCATTACTCGAGCTGGGCTGTCGAGTGATCGATTTGAGCGCGGACTTTCGTCTGAGAAGTGCGCAGGTCTATCGCGAGTTCTATGATCACGAACACCCCGCGCCCGAGCTCTTGACCCGGGCCGTCTACGGCTTGCCCGAGGTCTATCGCGAGCAAATCAAAGGCGCCTCGCTCGTGGCCTCTCCAGGGTGTTATCCAACGAGCATTTTGCTGCCGATCATTCCGCTGCTGCGAGCCGGGTTGATTAAGCCTACAGGGATGATTGCCGATTCCATGAGCGGTGTCAGCGGCGCCGGCCGAAAAGCCGAGGTGGACTATCTATTTGTGGAGTGCAACGAGAGCGTTCGCCCTTATGGGCTGCCCAAGCATAGGCACCTCTCTGAAATCGAAGAGCAACTGTCAGCCGCCGCTGGAGAATCTGTCACAATCCAATTCACACCGCACCTTATTCCGGTCAATCGCGGCATCCTGACTACCCTTTACCTCGCTCCCGCAGAACACTTCTCGGACACAGCCGGAGCCGCGCGCTTGGGTGAAAAAGTCCGAGCATGTTACCAAGCAGCACTCGGTGCGGAGCCGTTCGTGCGGCTGCTGGAGGGAAAGGCACTGCCGGACACCAAGAATGTGGTCGGGACCAATGTCCTCGAATTGGCGTGGCGCCTTGATCCCCGCACCGGGCGGCTCATTGTGATGAGTGCGGAAGATAACCTGGTCAAAGGAGCGAGCGGCCAGGCGGTGCAAAGCATGAACTTGATGTGCGGATTTCCAGAAACCACTGGACTCCTCTGAAAAAACGCGCCTTTCGCCTCGGAAGAATCTCCGGGCAAGGGCACGACGGTTAACTCTTTATGGCAAAACGCCTCAAAACCATCCCTGGCGGCATTGTGGCGCCGCAAGGCTTCCTCGGAAGCGGTGTCTTCTGCGACATTAAACGCCTCGGAACGGGCAAAGGTTCGCAAAAGGGGAAGAAACGCGATCTGGCCTTGATTGTTTCCGAGATCCCAGCGGCCGTGGCTGGAATGTTCACCACCAACCAGGTATGCGCTGCTCCGGTCAAGGTCTGTCTCGATCGCACGCGATCGGGCGTCGCCCAGGCTATCGTGGTGAATTCAGGAAACGCCAACGCTTGCACCGGACGTCAAGGGATGAAAGATGCACTTCTCATGACCGAATTGGTCTCGCGCCACTTGAGCATGCCAGCCGAACATGTCTTGGTGGCCTCGACGGGACGCATCGGGGTGCAGTTGCCGATGCTCAATGTCAAAAGCGGCATTGAGGAAGCCGCGGCCTTATTGACGAATAGCGCGGACGCCGCGGAGGATGTTGTGGAATCGATCATGACGAGCGACACCCAGCCAAAACAGGTCGCGATCGAATTCCGATTGGGCGGAAAGACCGTTCGTATGGGAGGGATCTGCAAGGGCGCGGGCATGATCCAACCAGGCATGAGCAGCACGGGAAAACGCCCAGCCGCTCTGCACGCGACCATGCTCTGCTTTATCACCACAGACGCAGCGATCCGCTCAGAAGCGCTGCAGGTCGCCTTGGAGCACGCCGTCGCCCGCAGTTTCAACCGGATTACCGTAGACGGCGACATGAGCACCAACGATACGGTCCTGGTCCTGGCCAACGGTTTGGCGGAAAACGCCTCGCTGCGCGCGGCCGATTTGCGCCAGCTGGCGAAGGCGGCCAAGAATGGCCCTGTGCCAGCGAAGCTCGGGGACGCGGCGATGTTTCAATCGGCTCTGGATCACGTTTGTTTAGAGCTGGCGAAGAAGATTGTGCGCGATGGCGAAGGAGTTTCACGCTTCGTTACCGTTCGCGTCCAGGGAGCGAAATCAACCGCCGAAGCGGATCTGGCCGCGCGGGCCGTCGCCAATAGCGCTTTGGTCAAAACGAGCTGGCATGGAGGCGACCCGAATTGGGGCCGAATCATCGACGCGCTCGGCTACAGCGCCGCCACCGTTGTGGAGGAGAAAGTGGATATCGGCTATAGCGCCCCTGGCTCGCCGCGGGTCCTTTGGAGCTTGAAACGTGGTCAACCGACGGCCGCGACGTTCAAATCGCTCTGTCACGCAGTGGCAGCCAAGGAGTTCGATCTGCATATTGATTTGAACCTCGGGCCAGGCGCGAGCTTGATCTACGCCGCGGACCTAACCGAAGAATACGTTGATTTCAACAAAGGTGACGTCACCGATCCCACCACTCTTGGAGGGTAACGATGAGCACGATGGATCAACTGATCTCGAAAGCGACCACGCTGCTTGAAGCGCTGCCCTACATCCAACGCTTCAGTGGTGCCACGTTTGTTGTAAAATATGGGGGCAGCTTCATGGATTCGCCGGACGCCGCGGTCCGCAACGGCGTCGCCCGGGACATTGTCTTCCTCGAGGCGGTGGAGATCAATCCGGTGGTGGTCCACGGAGGCGGAAAGGCCATTACCCGCGCCATGGAGAAAGCTGGGCTTCAAGCCCGGTTTATTCAAGGTCAGCGGGTCACGGACCTCGAGACCGTGGGAGTCGTCGACCAGGTGCTTTCGCGCGAGATTAATCCCGAAGTCGTGGGCGCCATCAACGCGTTAGGCGGCGCGGCCCGGGGGTTTGCCGGAACGGACATCTTCACCTGCCGCAAATTGTGGGCAGGACATCCGGACGGCACTCGCCTGGATCTTGGATATGTCGGTGAGGTCACGGGAGTCAATACCGCGGTCCTGCAAGATTGCATCGAGCAAGGGATCACCCCGGTGATCAGCCCAACGGCGCGCGGGGAGGACGGCCAAGTGTATAATTGCAACGCGGATGTGGCGGCTGCCCAGGCCGCGATCGCGCTGCGAGCGAGGCGTCTCGTCTTCATGAGCGATGTCCCGGGACTGATGCGCGATCCGCGCGATCCCAACTCGCTCATGACCCACCTCCGCATTGCCGAAGTGGCAGCTCTCAGGTCGCAAGGCATTATCGACAAGGGTATGATCCCAAAAGTCGAAAGTGCTGTCCGTGCCATCCAGTCGGGCGTTGAAAAGGTCTCCTTCATCGATGGGCGTGTCCCCCACGCCTTGCTGCTGGAGATCTTTACGGACGAAGGAACTGGGACGGAAGTCGTCCTATGAAATCGAATTCAGTTCCCATTCTCCAAATGTAGTTGTTTCCTCCAATTAGCCCCTAGCCAACGTGAAAGAAGTCACCGCTCCGCTTCCAGCCATTGTCCACAACCAGTTTGAAACCGTAAAAGAGCTGTTCAATCGCTACGTCGTTCCGAGCTACGGACGCTTTGACCTCGCTTTCCAACGAGGCACGGGAAGCTACCTCTGGGATGTCGCGGGCAAGCGCTATCTCGACCTCGGTGGCGGCATTGCCGTCAACGTCCTGGGGCACTCGAACGCCGAGATTACTCAAGCGTTGATCGAGCAATCGCAACGCCTCGGGCACACATCGAACCTGTACTATCATGAGCCCCAAGGGCGCCTGGCACAGCAGATCGTCCAGCATCTGGCCCCTGGTAAGGTCTTCTTTTCGAACAGCGGGGCCGAAGCGAACGAAGGCCTTTTCAAATTAGCGCGGAAGTTCGGCCACGAGGAAGGGCGCTTTGAAATCCTCACCGCCATTCATTCGTTCCACGGACGGACCCTGGCGGGCATTTCGGCGACCGGTCAAGATAAAGTCAAAAAAGGGTTTGAGCCGCTCGTCCCGGGCTTTCGGCACGTGCCGTTCAATGACCTCAAAGCCATTCGGGAAAACCTTTCCCCTGCGACGGTCGCGATCTTAATTGAAGGCATCCAAGGCGAAGGAGGCATTACCCCCGCCACAGTAGACTATCTCCTAGGCCTCCGCGCACTCTGTAACGAAAAGAATCTCCTCCTGCTCATGGACGCGGTCCAGGACGGACACTTTCGCACGGGCCGGTTTCAAAGCTTTCAACGTTTGTTGGAAGGAACGAAGAGCGGTGGTGACTTTCTCCCGGATGCTCTCTCGATGGCGAAGTCGCTGGGCGGCGGCTTTCCCATGGGAGCATTCTGGGTGAGAGCCCCGTACGCGGATTTGCTAAGTCCAGGGACGCACGCTTCCACCTTTGGTGGGAACCCGCCCGGGTGCGCCGTCGCGCTCAAGATCCTGGAAGTGATCGAACGCGAACGGCTGGCGGATAACGCTCGCCAGCTCGGCCAGCACTTTACCGACAGGCTCCTCGCCCTTTCCCAGAAATATCCCGGAGTGATTACAGCGGTTCGCGGAGCTGGCCTGATGCTGGGTTTCGAGCTGGCGGCAAATATCCCAGCGTTTGCAGGACAAGCCAAAGCGGCGTCACTGCAGTTTGTCAACCGGCTTCACCAAGCTGGGCTGTTAGCCGTTCCGTCTGGAACCCAAGTGATTCGCTTACTTCCCGCACTTAACCTGAGGCGAACCGAAGCGGACGAAGGCCTGGAACTCATCGAAGCCGTCGTCAAAGCCGTGGTGTAGGGAGAGCTAGCGCTTCTCGCGGAAGCATAACGCTCTATCGACAAAGTCGGCGCGATGCGGCAATAATCGGTTTAGCGTTGCTGAGGTTGACCGAAGGCCTGGTAGGGTCGTGCGCACGGATTAAACTCCTGAGTGCATTACTTCCGTGATCTACCCTGGCGGCGTTGAGAATTTGCGGTCAACTTTGCGCTTATGCCAGCAAAACGGATATTGGTCGTCGATGACGATCCGATGGTACAGGAGTCCATTTCTTATATGCTCGAGCCGGACGGCTACGTTTTGGAAATGGCCCCGAGCGGCCCGGCCGCTCTGGAACGCTACGAAAAGGCGCGCTACGACTTGCTGCTGACCGACAATCGCATGCCTGGGATGTCTGGACTGGAATTAGGGCGCGAGATTCGAAAACGGGATTCGCAACAGCGGATCATCCTCTTTAGCGGCTCGCCGCCCATGGGACCTTGCCCAGAGTGCAACCTCGTCATCCTAAAGCCATTCTCCGCGGGCGATCTGCGCAAGGCCGTCCGAAATGTGCTCGACGGTGGCGAAACCAACCCGGCCCGTTCAGGCGCTGCAGGAGGTTCGAAGTAGGGGACCGAAAACACCTTACCCCGCGCGATCGTCCTAGGCGTCCGCTCCGAGGCGTGGTGGTCTCCCTACCGACGCCTTGAGCGCGATGTCCGTAAAAACGATCACATTCTCGCGCATTGCCAGGAGCCGGCCAAGAGGGGTGCTTGTGGGAACGGATAGAGAGTCCCGCAGTGCCTTCTCCTTTCCAGCCCCAGAGGCCAGCACCCAAACCGCTTTTGCCGCGCAGATCGCTTCGTAGCTCAGCGTCACGCGCTGGGGAGGAGGCTTAGGACCCACCACAGCCCGATACGTGCGCGTAGACGGCGCGGCATTCTCAAGTTCGCCTGGGAAAAGCGACGCGATATGTCCGTCTTCGCCCATCCCCAAGAAGATTAAATGCAACCTGGGTTGACCGGTCGCTCCTGGGGCAACTATGCGCCGAATCTCGGTCTCGGCCGCTTCGCTGGCCAGTTCAGAGGCCAGTTCCCCTGGAATGCGATGAATGTTCGCTTCGGGAACACGCAAGGGCTCCAAGAGGGATTGCCGCGCCAGCGCAAAATTGCTCTCAGGATCGTTCGGGGGCACGCAGCGTTCGTCCGCCCAAAAAAACTCCAGAGCGCCTCGATTCGCGCCCGTCTCCAACAACGCCGTAGCGGCCGAAGAAAAAAAGCGACGGGCGATCCGTCCGCCAGAAAGCGCCACACAAAATGGTCTTTCCGATGCCACCGTCAGTTCCGTCCGCCACCGGCGAGCGACATCGTTGGCGAGAGTCCCCTCGTCCGGATATTGAAATAGCTCGGGCGGATACATGACTCCTGAATTCAGAGCGAAGCCAGTCCAGCGCTGGGCCAGGACAGGCTAGGCGTCAGACAATAGGTTGCGGGTTCCGCCAAGCGTGACCGCGAGCTGCGAGTAAATCCGAGGCGGCGTTCGGCCCCCAAGTGCCGCTCGCGTAAAACTCCGAATCTGCAAGCGGTTGCCCATCCCAGCCACTGCGAATCGAATCGACAATCGCCCAGGCAGCCTCGACTTCGTCGCGCCGAATAAACAACGTTGCATCGCCAGCCAGGGCCTCGACCAGGAGGCGTTCGTAGGCCTCTGGCGTGTAAGCGCCGAATTCGGAGTCATAACTGAAATGCATTCGGACCGGCCGAATTTGCAGGTTCGGGCCTGGAATCTTGCCGTTGAATCGAAGGGTGATCCCTTCATTAGGCTGCAAACGGAGCGTGAGTGAATTCGCATCGAGCTTGGGTCCGCACTGGGCCGCGAAAAGGACGTTCGGAGTCGGCCGGAACTGCACGCGGACTTCGCTAGCACTGAGAGGAAGGTTCTTGCCTGTTCGCAAATAGAACGGCACACCGGACCAGCGCCAGTTGTCAATCCACAGTTTGGCCGCGACGAAGGTCTCGACATCGGACAAAGGATTCACCTTCGCTTCCTGACGGTAAGCAGGCCTTGGTTGGCCGTCGACCGCGCCGGCAGTATACTGCCCACGCACGACTTGGGAGGAAACTTGGCTCGGTTGAAGCAGGCGGATGGATCGGAGCAGCTTCACCTTTTCGTCACGGATCGATTCCGATTCCAACGAAACCGGAGGCTCCATGGCAACCAGAGCCAAGACCTGAAGCAAGTGATTCTGGACCATGTCGCGCAAGGCCCCCGCTTCTTCGTAATAGCCACCACGCGAGCCGACTCCGAGCTTTTCACTGACTGTAATCTGGACGTGATCAATTGATTGCCGAGCCCAGAGCTGTTCAAAAATCGCGTTGGAAAACCGAAACATCAAGATGTTCTGAACTGTTTCCTTCCCCAGGTAGTGATCGATACGAAAGATCTGCTTTTCCTGGGCAAAGCGGGTGAGTTCCGCGTTGAGCTTCTGGGCCGAGAGCAGGTCGTGGCCAAACGGTTTCTCGACCACGATTCGATGAACGAATCCGCCGCGACCTTCTCGATTCAACAAGCCAGCTTGGTGAAGAAATTCTCCCACCTCGGCAAACTGGCTGGGCTGAATCGCCAAATAGAAAAGCAGATTGTTGCGCAGCGCTTCATCGCCAAAACTCTCCAACTGCCCGCGCAGCGTTACATAGGTCGCGGATTGGCTAATGTCACCCTCGCAATAAACAACGTTTTTGGCAAAAGCCTCCCAAATCCCCACGTCCACTGGTTGGGTGCGGGAAAAACGTTGCAGCGCTTCCAAAAGCTCCTGCCGCCAGGATTCCGACGTCTTGGGACGCCGCGCGACTCCAATGATTCGAAAGGGCTGCGGCAGTTGTTTTTCAGCATACAGATGATAGAGAGCCGGAATCAGCTTCCGCGCTGTCAAATCGCCACTGGCGCCAAAGATGACAATGGTTCCTGGTTGGAGAGTCCGCCGCCTTTCATCGAGTCGACAGACGAGTAATTCATCCAAATGTTCAGCCTGATCCATGGGAATACGGGGTCACACCCAACGTCCTGAAAGTCGGTGCTGCGTGCCGCTCCGTCAACTTCTTTCCACGGGCGAGCGGCGGGCTTGGGCTCACGGTAGAAATGAGAACAACCGGACATTGCGCCGCGCTAACAGTTCGTTTAGTTTCGCGCAATGACTCTGTTCAGCGTCTTGACGCGACTGATATTCTGCGCGCTCCTTGCTCTCCCGCTGAGCGGCTGTTTCCCGATGGGAGATACTCCTGTCGAGGAGGAAAAGGACCCGCACTATCTGGCTGGAAAGAATCACTTGAACGGCATGGATTACGACGGCGCGATTGGAGCCTTCGAAGACGCCCTCATGGCCAACCCAAAGTCGGCCGCGGCGCACCTTGAACTGGGCCTGCTTTACGAAGAGAAAAGATCCGACTATGCGGCAGCGATTTACCATTTCGAACGCCATCTCTCTTTGAAGCCGGATTCCAATATGGCGGAAACAGTGAAGCAGCGGATTTACACCTGCAAACTTGAATTGGCCAAGACGGTCTCGTTTGCTTTGGTAAGCCGCCAGGTCCAAGACGAAATTCGCCGCCTTTCCGTGACGAACGCCGCGCTTTACGAGCAGGTCGCTCTCTTGAAAACACAACTGGTAGAACAAGCGACCTTTTACAGCAATAAGCTCGCTTTAGCCGTCCAAGCCGCGGCCCCCGCCCCAGTTCCGTCAACGCAAGCCTCTTTCCACGATTCGGAACGCCGCACCCCCACCGTCGAACGGTCGTCACCGCCGCCAACCGCACGGGCAACGCCTTCACGTCCGGCGGCGACGGCAACCCCGACGCCGCGGCTCCATGTAGTCAAACAAGGCGAAACCTTGGCCACCATCTCCAAGAAGTACAACATCAAGCTGAGCACCTTGCAGAATATCAATCCCAGTGTGGACTCACGGAAGCTCAAGGCTGGGCAGGTGCTCAACTTGCCAACCCTAAAGAATTGATGAAACCCATCGAAAAACTCGCTCGATCTGGAACGACCCGCCGGTCTTTCCTTCGGTCCACCGGTTTGGTTCTGGCAGGGGCAACGCTGGCGCGTAACGGATCGGCGCAAACCGTGCCGATCCAAGGCTTCGAGAAAGCTCCGACCGATCCTGCCGCGGCCAAAGGTTGGCAACCTGTGTCCGATCGCAAGCTCCGAGTGGGAATTGTTGGTTATGGGGTTTGTCAATTTGGCGCGCAGTTTGGGTTTCAGGACCATCCAAACGTCGAGGTCGTCGCAGTGAGTGACTTAATTCCCGAGCGCTGCCAAGGGCTTGCCAAAGCGTGTCGATGCGCCCGCACCTATCCGTCCCTCGAAGAACTTGTCCAAGACGATCGAATTGAAGCGGTTTTTGTCGCTACGGACGCTCCCAGTCATGCGCGGCATTGTCGAGAGGTTCTCCGGCACGGCAAGCACGTGGCCTGCGCTGTGCCCGCCGTGTTTGGGTCTCTCGAGGATGCTGCTGACCTGTTCGAGGCAGTGAAGAAGAGCGGACGTCGCTACATGATGTTCGAGACGTCTTGCTTTCACGAAGATCTTTTTGCCATGCGACAGATCTATCGGGCCGGTGGGTTCGGCGCGATGGTTTACGCAGAAGGAGAGTACTATCACTACATGAGTGAACCCATCGCCTCTTACCGCGATTGGCGGGTGGGCCTGCCTCCACAATGGTATCCAACCCATTCCAATGCCTATTACGTTGGAGTTACCGGAAAAGCCTTTACGGCGGTGTCCTGCATGGGGATGCCCAGCGTCATTCCTCACCTGCAACCCAGCAGTAACATCTACAAAAACGCGTTTGGGACTGAAATTGCCTTATTCCGAACGAGCGAGGGCGGGAGTGCCCGAATGGCCGTCAGCTGGGACACCCCGGGGTATTCCGGCGAAATGGGCCGTGTGCGCGGACAAAAAGGAACCTACTACGGCAAGTTCGAGGGTTTGAACCGCGTCAGCGAAAGCCTCAAGCGCCCACCCCTTCCACCGGGCGTGGACGCCGGCGGGCATGGCGGGTCCCACGGACACCTGATGAATGAGTTTGTCACCGCCGTCCTTCAAGACCGAAACCCCCTCGTCGACATTTCTTGGGCTCTGAACATGACGGTGGCAGGAATCGTCGCGCATCAATCGGCTCAAAAAGACGGCGAATTGCTCAAGATCCCCCAATTCCAGCTCTCGTAAATATGGAGGTTCGACAGCTCGGTCAAGTGCCGGCATTCATCACCAAAGACGGCTCGGAGATTCGAGAACTCCTGGCCTATCGAAATTCGAGGATTCGACAGCAGAGCCTGGCGGAAGCCCGCCTGCCGGTGGGCGCCAGCACTCAAGAGCATTATCACGCGGTAACAGAAGAGATTTATTACATCACCTCGGGAACAGGCCGGATTCGGATCGAGCAAGAGACGCGCGACATCACCGCGGGAGACGCTATTGCAATTCCACCAGGCCAGAAACACAAGCTCTGGAATACCGGGGCAGAAGTGCTCACGCTCCTGTGCTGTTGCGCGCCGGCTTACGAACACGCGGACACATTTATCACCGAAGTTTGAAAGTTCTCAGCTTGGCCTTACATTCGTTTATGAAGTCGCGACACGTTCGCCTGTTCATTAAACCCTATTGTGGTTGGTGCCATGAAGCCCAGGAGTGGCTGGAAGAACGGGGTATTCCGTTTGAGACACTCGATGTCATTTCTGACGCCACCGCACGCCGGGAAATGGTGCATCTGTCCGGTCAAACCCTTGCTCCAGTGATCGACGTGGACGGTGAGGTCCTGGCTGACTTTGACACCGACCAATTAGCGGTATTCTGGAAAAAGTTGGAACAAACTCCTGGTTGAGGCAAAGTCTTGCCCTGTACATGAGCACGTCGTTTAGCCTTGTTTCGCCACGGCCCCGCCTGCCGGAGTGGCTTCGCATTCGCCTTCCGACCACAGATAAGTTCGCTGCAACCCGGCATCTGCTCCAGGACCTGCGACTGCACACGGTGTGTGAGAGCGCGAAATGCCCAAATCATTGGGAATGTTGGAGCCAAGGGACGGCTACTTTTATGATTGCGGGTGACCGCTGCACGCGCGCCTGCGGCTTTTGCGCGGTGAACACCGCGAAGCCATTGCCGCTGGAGGAAGATGAGCCCGCGCGCGTTGCGGAAGCTTCTCGGCGAATGCGACTCAAGCATGTGGTGGTCACCGCCGTCGCTCGCGATGACCTTGGCGATGGAGGTGCCGAACACTTTCGCAAAACGGTCGAAGCTGTGCGGGCCAGCAATCCTGGCATTGTCATCGAGATCCTCGTGCCCGACTTCAATGACCGGGATCTATCGATCCAAACAGTGTTGGCAGCCAAGCCTCACATTTTTAACCATAACCTGGAAACGGTGCGGCGATTAACTCCGCACGTCCGATCGCGCGCCACCTATGACCGATCCCTCTCCGTGCTCCGAAAAGTGAAAGCGTGGCAGGGCCAATCCCTCTATACCAAGTCTGGCCTGATGCTGGGACTCGGCGAAACGGAGGACGAATTACTTGCCGCGCTGCGGGATTTGAGGAGCGTCGGTTGCGACATCGTGACCATGGGACAATATCTCCAGCCCACGAAAGAACATTTGCCGGTGTCGGAATTTGTGTCGCCGGCGAAGTTTGAGGCCTACGGGGAAGTCGCAAGATCCATGGGATTTGTGCATGTTGCGAGCGGCCCAATGGTCCGCAGTTCCTATCACGCGGATGAGTTTGTGGTCCCGGCTGCGCAGCCCTGAATTGATTAACCGGTAGAATCTCTCGGAATCGCTTGTGGGAGATGTTCCTGTGCCTCGGTCAAAGCTTCGCACGTCACGACACGCACGTCACGGCTGTAGTGAAACGCAGACATTATGCCGAGACCGATGTCCTTTCGTGGATCTGGCACGACCCGGACCACCTTCCTGACGCTCGCCCGGTTAAACTGATCCATCATCTCGTCGATATATCGCTCGCAGCTTAAGTCCATTTCTCCCAGCTGGCTCAGATCCGTCAAAAGGGTAAAGTCTGGCCTGAGATCCGGCAGTAACGCTCGGATTCGCAACGCGCAGGCTTCTGCTTCTGTCACGGTGACCTTGTCGGAAAACCGGATCTCAAGGAGATTCAATTCTCTGTCAACTGCTGCAGTCCACATATAGGAATTGAGCTTCGCTTTGCGTCCCGGGACCAGTGGCTCCACTACTTTGTGATGGTGTAGCAGAGCAAGACGTCTTGGTCGCGCAGGTACAGCTTACCATGAGCCACGACAGGATGGGGCCAGCTCATTTTGTTGCTTCGATCGGGTTGCTCGAATCGTCCTGTCTCTTTGTATCCGTCGGGTGTCGCCTCAATCAGGACCATGGTCCCTTTACTCTCGCCGCGCAGGTAAAATCGTCCGTCCGCATAGGTGATCGCGCCTTTGCCCAGCTTGCCTTTCTCTTCCCAGACCATCTTTCCTGTCTTGAAGTTCTGGCAGACCCAGCCTTTGCCGTCGGAATAGCCGTAAAGATGCTCGCCGATTCGAATTACTCCGCCATGGTGATTGACCATGACTTTATTCGCGTAGACTTGCTCGGGTTTGAATTGATCATTGGCAAGGGAGATCTTGAAGAGGTTGCAACCGACCCCATAGCCCGAGGAAACAAACACAGAGTCATTGTAGAAAACGGGTGTTGGAATTACGGCCACTTGGCCCTTGCGAGGCGCTCGCCAGAGAACCTGGCCATCCTCTGCGCCAATCCCCAAAACGCTGGCGTCCGTCAAAACCACAAACTGTCGTTTACCCCCGATTTCCGCCACGATTGCGGAGCTATAGGCCGAAGCATCTTTGACTTGGCTCGTGCGCCAAAGCTCTTTCCCGCTCGATCTATCGAGCGCCACGACCGTTCCCTGAGGCCCACCTGGAGTGCAGATCACTTTGCCGCCATCGACTAAAGGAGACTCCGCGTATCCCCAATTTGGCATGGCACCCGCAAAGTCTTTAACGAGGTTCTTTCGCCACCGCTCTTTCCCAGTCGCAGTCTCGACGCAGACGAGGTCTCCAAACTGCCCGATTGCAAAAACCAGATCTCCATCGACGGTCGGAGTGCAGCGCGGTCCGGGATACCCGTCACCACCGCCCGTTTTGCCAACCTTGGCTGCCCATAGTTGTTGGCCATCGCTCTCGCGAAGAGCGTAGATGAAGCTCGCGTCCGCACCGTCACCCATGGTGAAAAGAGTGCTGCCCACCACGGAAACGCCGGAGTAGCCAGCGCCTAGACCCTTTGTTTTCCAAGCTAAGGCGGGGCCCTCCGCTGGCCAAGTCTGGAGCAACCCGGTTTCCGCGCAAACGCCATCGCGATTCACTCCTCGCCATTGTGGCCAATCTGCTATTCCCGCCGCGCGGCAGGGAGTTACCCAAAGGCACGACGCAGCCACCAGCAAGCAAGTATAGGTCAACGTTTTCATAGTAGAGGTTCGCAATCCGAGCCTTAGACGCCTTTGCCATGGATCCGATTCAGGAGACCACAACTCCGACTTCCCGGCCCCTTTACACGCTCAAAATACGCTGGCGTGCTCGCACAAGCCAGCGGCCTTCCGCTCGACCCTGGCGAATGACCGTCGCTTCGGCATGCAACGCCACGGTCGGACAAATGTGCCACGGAACGCCGTAGAGACAATCTCCGACGGAGAAACGATGGGCTCCGGGGAATTCCACCACGAGATGCTCCTCACTATGCATGACGGCCTGGACATCGGGTATGCCCAATAGTTCGACCCGGGGAGGCGGGTTTTCCGAAGCGATCGCTTTGTGCCCAAGATCCAGGCAAAGGCGATTCGCCGCGGGCCGGCTCACCACTCGAGTCAACACCACCGCAGCGACGAGAAAATCCAGATCTGGCATTTTGCTCGAATATCCTGCGTCCCAAAGCAGGCAAGTTCCGGGACTGCATTCGACCCCAGGCCGCTGAGCGTGAAAGGGAAAGGTGGGAGTTCCTCCCGCCACGATTCTGGGCACGTTGCAACCGGCGCTTAGCACGCGTTGCTGAAGCTGCGCCACCGCGGCAAATGCCTCGTCGCATCGTCGGCGCCGCAAGTCCGGATCTTTGTCATGGAGATGGCCGTCGTAAGCGTGCAGTCCGGCCATCTGCAAGCCTGGCATTCGGCTGAATGTCTGATAAAGCGTCACCGCCGCATCATTGGGCGGGATGCCCGTGCGATGCATGCCGCAATCCAAATCGAGCCAAACCTCAAGCGTCAGCTTGGCGTGCGAAAACGCTTTGGACAACGCCTTGGCTGCACCTTCGTCGTCGACGATTGCCCCAATCCGGACTTTCGGATAACGCTTCGTTAACTCAACCAATCGACCCACGTTCGGTCCTACCGGCTGATAAGCCAGCAGCAGGTCCGTCGCGCCGCATTCCGCCGCCATTTCAGTTTCCGCGATGGTGGCTGTTTTGAACTTGGAAATACCCTCGGCCATTTGCAGGCGCACCACCTCCGCAAGTTTATGGGTCTTGAGATGAGGACGTAGTTTGCCTGCTCCACCGGCCAGCTGGATCATCCGACGCACGTTCTCTTCGACCCGGTCCGGGTAGATCAAAAGGGCGGGCGATGGCACTTCGGGCACATTGGCTACTCGATACCAAAGCGGTAGGACTTCACTCATGCGAAATTCGCAAGTTAATGCAGGCCGCCACTCCAGCGCGAGGCCGGTCGGCCCAGACGGTGTGTTGAACAATCTCGACCGCGCGGCTAGCGCAGCTCAAAAATGGCTTCAATCTCAACGGCAATGTTGCCCGGCAAAGACCCCATTCCGACGGCGCTGCGGGCTCCAACTCCGTTATCTGGCCCGAAGACTTCCGCGAACAGCTCACTGCAGCCATTGATCACTTTTGGATGATCTGCGAAGTCGGCGGAGGAGTTTACCATTCCGAGGACTTTGATTACTCGTTGCACGCGGTCCAGACTGCCGAGCCCTTGACGAAGCGTCGCTAATATCGCCAGGCCTGTCTGTCGGGCGGCCGCCTTGCCCGCGGCCAAATCCAAATTCGCCCCGACCCGACCGGTGATCAGCGAACCATCGGAGTTCAAGGGGCCGTGGCCAGAGACATAGGCCATATTGCCCGCAACCACGACGGGTTTATAGACGCCCATCGCTTTCGGCGCTGGAGGCAATTCCAATTTGAGCTGAACGACGCGCGTTTCTGGGGAAGCCCCACCTGTGCTCGACGTGGACGAATCTTTTCCGTTAGAAGCCATATGCGACGCACGGTATCGCGTCGCAGGTTCTAAGGCAACCGACTTAACGCCAACTCCGAAGTAATGCCGGCGCAGATCGGCCGCTGGGAAGCGCACCTTTCCGCGCGAGGTAAATCAGACGGAGGCCAAGTTTGATGAGGTCTTCGGTCTGATCCAGTCCGCGCACATTCTCGAGAGCGTTTTGGAACTCGGCTTCTTGCGTCAGCCAATTCCATTCTTCTCTGGAAAAGCACCGCTGGAGCAGATTAAAGCAATTCTCTCGCGTGCCCATGAATGTTGGATCGGTCCAAGCCATCTCCAGGAAGATCCTGGCGGTCCGATCCAACGACCTCTGAGCCTGAACCGTGCCAAACGAGGAAAGCTCCTCCAAGGCGTTGAAAGTGAATCTCTAAACGAGAAAAGGCTCCACCCTGGATCTCACCTCAAGCGACGCGCCATTGCCTCGTTTACAGTCTGCTCAAAGTGGAACTGGACAGAGTCGGGCCGCTCGTCACGCGTCGCTAAAGGGCACGCAAGCTTCGTGCTGAATCACGAGTCGGTTGGCCGGACGAGCGCCTTGCCCAGAACCGACCGTCGCCGCAAAGCCGCAAATGCCTCCGCGGTCCGGGCCAACGAATAGACTTCGTGGATTACGGGTCGCAACTTGCCATGCGCCACCCAATCGAGCGTGGTGAGCATGTCGGCGCGCGTTCGACCATAACTGCCAACCAGGCGTTGTTGTTTGACGAAGAAAGGCCATAAATTCATCTGGACTTGCCGCCCTGCGGTCGCGCCGCAGGTCACGATCGTTCCGCCTCGAGCCAAACAGTGAAACGATTGTTCCAAGACAAGGCCACCGACATGTTCGACGACGAGGTCCACACCGCGTTTGTCCGTCAAGCGACGCACCTCCGCGGGCCAATCATCCAGCGTTGAGTCCACCACCGCTTTTGCGCCGAGCGACAAGGCCAAGTCCCGTTTAGCCGCGCTGGAACCTGTCGCGATGACATACCCTCCCAGTTGTTGGGCAATCTGAATGGCAGCCGATCCGACCCCGCTCGCACCCGCGATCACCAACACCCAATCACCCGTTTGCACTTGGGCGCGATTGGTCAGCATATGCATCGCTGTGCTTCCGGCCAAGGTTAGCGCCGCGGACGCCTCAAAGGGTGCGCCGTCCGGCAAGCGCACGAGCGCACGGGCAGGCACCTTGAGTTTTTCGGCGAACCCTCCATCTCGTTGCACGCCCAAAAGCTTTCCCTGTAAACAAAGGGATTCGTCACCCGCCAGGCAGAACTCGCAACGTCCGCAAAACAAATTCGACTGCACCGCCACGCGGTCGCCTTCTTTCCACGTTCCGCGGTCGACTTCAGCCCCGAGTTGTTCGATTTCTCCGGAAACTTCGCCACCGGGAACCCGTGGCAGCTCCAGTGGAATCGGCAAGGTTCCTTCTTCAAGCCAAAGGTCGAGCCGGTTCAGACCGCACGCTCTCACCCGCACGACCACTTCGTCGGGTCCAGGCTGAGGGTCTGGTAATTCGCTTACGCGAAACTGGCCAGGGGTTCCATGGGCAATAAGTTGAACAGCACGCATCCTCCTATTGAACACAGCCCAGACTAATCCACAAGTCTCGCTGTCAGAATGTCGGCCCCAGAATCCATGGGGCAAATTCTTCGTCCCCAATCCCAGCGAGCTCGCTCTTCGTCTTTTCTCCACTCGCTACCGAGATCATCTTTTCGAAGATTCTCGCCCCGACCCCCTCAACGGTCTCGGTGCCGTCGAGAATGGTTCCGGCGTTTAGATCCATATCATCGATCATCCAATTATAGAGCGCGGTGTTGGTCGCCACCTTGAGACAAGGTGCCGGTTTGCATCCATAGACACTGCCACGGCCAGTGGTAAAGACGCCGATATTGCACCCGCCACAAACCAGACCGGTCATGCTGACGGGATCGAATCCGGGAGTATCCATGAAACAAAGACCGGGCGCTGTAATAGGCTCTGCATAGTTGTAGACTGCAGCGAGGGGAGACTGACCCCCTTTTGCTACCGCGCCCAAGCTCTTCTCGTAAATCGTGGTCAAGCCGCCTTCGCGATTGCCGAACGAAGGATTGTTGTCGATGGTCGCACCGTGTTGTCGCGCGTGGTCTTCCCACCACCGAATCAACGAAAGCAACTTTTCGCCGACTTCCTGGTTCACCGCTCGCCTGACTAACAAATGCTCGGCACCGTAGATCTCCGGTGTCTCGGCCAGGACCGACGTTCCGCCATAACGCACTAATTCGTCCGAGGCCACGCCCAGCGCCGGGTTCGCTGTAATGCCGCTATTCCCGTCGGACCCTCCGCAGTTTTCCGCTAAGATCAACTTGCGGAGAGGTTGGCGGGAGCGCTTCTGCGCGTTCACTGCCGGCAAGAGTTCCACCACCGCCTTGATCCCCGCATCCACGCTCTTGCGCACACCTCCCGTGGTTTGAATCGTCATAAAGGTAGGCGCAATCTCTCCTTCCTTGACCTCGTTCAGCCGGAACTTTTCGACCAAAAGATGAACCTGCGCCACTTCGCAGCCCAGACCAATCAGCACGTAAGCGGCAATGTTCGGATGCCGCGCGAGTCCTGCCAGTACTCGCTGCAGCAAGGCATGGGGTTCACCAGGTTGAAGAGCGCAACCGCTCTTGTGGGTGAACGCCGCCACCCCATCGACATTCGGAAACTCGCGCTGAAACTCCGCGCTCCGGAAATGATCGGCCACATACTGCGAAACTGAGGCCGAGCAATTCACACTCGAAATCACCGCCACATAATTCCGTGTCCCGACCCGTCCGGCCGAACGAGCAAATCCCTGAAAATACCGCATTTGTTCCGTTGGATGGTACTGAATGGAAGGCGTCTCGGCGCCAATCTCGTAGCGACGCTCAAAGTCGCGCATCACGAGATTATGGGTATGCACATGGTTGCCAGGAACGATCAGCTGCGATGCGAATCCGATGACCTGACCGTACTTTCGGACCGGTTCGCCTACGGATAAAGGCCGCAAGGCGAGCTTGTGACCCGCCGCAATGGTCTCGGTGGTAGTGATCAACCCGCTCCGATCCAGGAGGTCCGTCCCCGCTTTTACAGTTTTCTTGAGAACAGCCACGTCGTCATCCTGACGCAGCCTCAGGGCAAATTGATCAAAGGGTTGAGTAGCCATACAAAGCGCCTGCACTTGCCACCAGCTCAAAACCAGCCGGTCGGTTTTCGTTCCCGGTCGAGCAACTTCCGTTTCCAGTCGAGACCGCCCGAGAAGCCTCCCAAGCCACCCCCTGTAGCGATCACTCGATGGCACGGGATGAGCACTGGGACAGGATTCGCACCGCACGCGCTTCCCACCGCTCGGGCCGCGCCCGGTTTATGCAATGCCATCGCGACCTGCTGGTAAGTCATGGTGCAACCAGGTTTAATGCGACCGAGGATCCCCCAGACTTCTCTTTGGAAACCGCTACCGACGCTTAAGTCCAGCGGCGGCAATTCGGGAACGCGCATTCCAGACAATGCAGCCTGCAATGCGCGGCGTGTCAAGTCGAGCCAAGCACGCCACGGTCCGTCTTCCGGCTCTGACAGCGGCTTGGATGAGTTGCTCGGGAAATCAAGTCGAGCCAATCCTGTGTCCGAGAAAGACACTCGGAATAGACCGTCCAAAGTTTCAATCGAAGCGCGCTGCATAGAAAGTCTTCCGAATTTGGATTCACCAGGCCCCTGATTTAGGCGATGCGAAGGAGACAACTAACGAGATCGAATGAATACTGAAATTATCCCCCACAAAAGGCACACCAGAATGATAAACAAAGCGATAAACCGGTTCCTCGCCACCCGCTTCTCGTAACGTAACGGGCGGAGTCCCCGAATACTCCCCGCTGCCAGATAGGTCACGAGCTTTGGATTGCTCGCGGGCGGGCCACGGAACTGGTTGCGAAACCGTTGCCAAGCCGCCGCCAAATCGTACTTTCGGACCCCCAGATCGTTGTAGTGCGCCGCTGTGTCCTCAGGTTCACTCGCGGTCGCCAGTCGCCGATGATCGACCGGTTCAAATACCGGCTCGCGTACCGCGGCGGCCGTTGATCGCGCTGGAACGGCCGTCGAGCGGACCGATGGCATGGCAGGCGGTGGGCGCTCCGGCTCCGTCCCCTGCTGCAGTTTCGCGTCCAACTTCTTGATTTCCGCCTCCAAAGAGGCGATTTGAGCATTCAGAGCTCGGCTACGACTCGATATGGGATCAGCTTTTTTCTTGAAAAACCCCATAACGACGACGCGGCATTACCGCAGGCGAAACACCAGCAGCAGAACAAACCCAATGAGGCATACCACTGCCACTGGCCAAGTCAGCGCCAAGCCCAAACGGCAAAGCTCCAGAAAGGGTCGCCCTTCAGTCGCCGCTAAACCCGGGCCCGTTTCGGTCTTTGCCCTTTCTTCGGGCGTTCCGTTAAGCAGACTCCAACCGAGGCGGGCTTTGTTCCACTCCAGGCGCGCATTCTCAATACTCGCCAACGCCCGCGTCAACTCCACGTTCCAGTTTTCCTCTGTCCACGTTTCTTCATGGATGCCCTCCACCGCAGCCAGAGCCTCCCGCAAACCAGTCAAGGTTTTACCCATTTGCTCGGCATCACGCCGGGCGGCAAACTCCGCCTGCTCCATTAAAGACACCCCGCGAGTGAGGCTTTGGAGCATCTCCTCCCGGCCACTCTGGAATTCGACCCGCCTGCGGCGCGATTCTTCGAGCGCCGAACGTTCGCGCTCAAGCGCTTCCTGCGCTCGTCGCAGTTCAGCAAGCTTTAGTTGAGCAGCCCCTACTCTCGAATCCAGTTCGGCTCGAGTCGGTGGACGGGGAGTTCCCCCTCCTCCGTTGCTGGTCGCCGCAGAGTAGTTGGTGCTCTGATAATCACGGTCAATGAAATCTGACTCGTCAAACTGCGACGCCATAACGGCACTCTAGTCAGGGCCTTACCCCCTGTAAAGCATCCAAGCGATTAAAGTCTCTGTCTCCGTACATCCTGATCCCTTCTGATCTCCTAGGGAGGAGAATTCTGCGCCTTTTTCACGCATCTGCGACAGCGTAACGCTCACAACCGCTCCGTTTCCAACTTGGCCTCCACGAGGTGGAGGAGTGCTGCTGCCCTCAGGCCCTCCTAAGCGCGAGGGATCATTAAGAACCAGAAAGGTCTTTGTCGGGAAAACTCGATACTCTCCGTCGTGTTTTCATAACCCTCACTGTTCTGGCATCTCTTCTGCATTAGTTTGTTTAGGTTTACAGCAGCTCATCGCGTGAGTCGTTGAAAGCTGGAGTCGAGCGTTTGCGTGTTGCAGCGTCGGTAGCCACGGACTCACCCAGGAACGTGCGCAGCAGATGCTTTTCCGCAGACCGCTCGGCAGGAAGGTGCAGTTGGTCAGAACATTACTAGGGTGGGTAGCGCTGAGCTGCCTGGTTGGTGCCTACAGTCCGAACAACAAATCAGCCCACGCTGAAGCCGTTGTCGATCTCTTTTCCGACAACGACTGCGTCCGACCAGGACCCGAATCCCCCCCCTGGCAAACCTCCACGCTTGATCCACTGTCCCAGCCGGACCCAAGCGGACCGTCTAAAGTTCGCGCCCAGATTGATGTCATGATCCTCTTCACGGGAAAGGCGAAAGCTGCCTATGGGCAAGCGGACATCGATCGGAGAATCGCCCTTTCTATCGCTTACATGAACGAAGCGTGCAACCGAAGTGGCGTCCATGCTCGCTTTCGCCTGATTCATCAAGCTGAAACCACCTGGCACCAGGAGACACCGAAGGCCAAAGATGAGCTCTACTGGTTATCCTCTGACACCAAAGTCGCCGAACTGCGCGACGCGGTCGGTGCCGACCTGGTGAGCCTCCTTGTCCGCGATGGTTTGCCCACCGGCGGTTTGGCTTATCTCCCAGGAGTTTATTCCATTTACAATGGAAACCCTTTCGTTTTCACGCACGAGTGTGGACATAATCTTGGCTGCAACCATGACCGAGCGAACGCGTCGCCAAGTTACCAATTGGACGCATGCAATTTCGGCTATAGTTTTTTACCTCCCAACAAAAGCGACGCGTACGGAGACATCATGTCCTACGTCGGCAGTCAAATTCAGCAGTTCTCCAATCCGCTAAAATACTTTCTCGGCGCTCCCACCGGCATCCCGGAAGGTCACCGGGACTCGAACGGCAATCCCGACTCCGCCGACAACGTTTCCGTGCTCAATCGCACGATTCCCACAGCCGCATACAATCGATATCCACGAGTCACTGTGCTCGACTCGCCGTCGCTCGACGGAACTGCTCTGCAGTTCAGCTTCCGAGTCGCGAACACCGAGGCCGGGATCTACACCGTGGAATACACGACAGACCACGAGACCTGGACCACCCTCCAAAAGGAGTATCTGCCAGCGGAAAACGTTTGGATCACCGATTCGAATCTCGTCGACGCTCATCGCTTTTACCGGATTCGTTCCGGGCGGGCTTCAGGTCCCGCGGTTTTGGGCTACGTCAAACGCGCCATTCCGCCTGGCTTCTCGCTCGTTGCCAATCCTCTGGAGGGCTCCGACAACACCCTGGCTGCGCTTTTCCCGGAGATGCCCGAAGGAACCGAACTCTACAAATGGGGGGAAGGATTGCAGCGGTGGACGGTCAACATCTTCTCCTTTGGAGAATGGGAAGACCCCGCCATGACACTCCACCCTGGCGAAGGGGCTTTCCTGCGCAATCCGACCCCAGAGCCCTTCGAGTTGCGCTTTGTCGGCGAAGTCAACAACGCACTCTTTAACCGGGTTCCCACGCAACTCTCCATCCGTAGTTCGTCTATTCCACGTTCCGGGCTTCTTTCCAAGGTGTTGGATTGCGTCCCGTTTGGCGACGGCGGCCAGGTCTTCACGATGCGCGACGGCAAGTATACCGCTTATACGCGCGATGGCGGAACGTGGACCCCGAGCGAACCGTCCATTGAGTTGGGCGAGGCCTTCTGGTGTCGCAATCCGCTCAATGCGTTTATGTGGCAGAGTGTCCTGCCTCAGGTGCGCTAAGAAGTCAGTGGACCTAGAGCTACGGACTCCTACTGCGAGGCGGTCTCGGCCCCGTCCGCAAGTTGCGGATAAAAGAGTAATTTGGCGTAAATGAGCGCCAGCATTTCGCTCGTCACCGCGCGAAACCCGCTGCTGGTCGACCACCATTTTGCCGGGTCAAAGCGTCGGTCGTCTCCAGCAATAATCCCCACACGATACTTGGTCCCAAGCGCCAACCGATAAAGCAACCACGTCCTGCGGGCGTGCACGCCCAAGGTCAGAACGTCGAGTCGGTCCGTATCCTGCCGGGCGTCCAACCAAGCACGCACTCGTTGCGCGGTGGCAAATGTCCGATTCCTCGGACGCTCAGGATTGGCTACCGCCACCACCGATTGATCCTTTACCCCCAACGCCCGCAACGTTTCCGTGCCGAGTTGAGCATAGTTGGTGTACTTGCTCACGTGTAAGCCTTCCTCGACCACGCTCCCCGTCACGACAATCAGCCGATAGGGATGGCTCTCGAAGAGCCGCTTGGCCTGTTCAAACGTGTAATCGGGCACCCACCCCTCCACAACCAGAATGCCCTGATGCTCGGGCTGCTCGGGCGCCAGAAATGGAACGATCGCCACCACGAAACCTGTCACGAGTGCGATCGCGAGAACGCCCAGCAGGACCCATCCTCGCAAGGTGGGGACCCAGACTTCTCGTCGCTTCAACAAACCCAAACAAGACATGCCCTCAATTTGTCAGGAGAGCGGCAACCGCGGCAAGGGGTTTCAGAGGTTCTCCGCCCGTAGAACCAGGCTTGCGAGCTTGTTTCACTATGGAAATTTAAAAAGGTTCACGAGGCTGAGCCGCTTTGCTGGCAGGACTTCAGTGACCAAACAGGGAGAAGATCGCCCATGGCAAAAAAGACTCAACCATCGAAAAGCATTCGTCCACCACAACACCAGGTCGAACAACCCGGGCGAGAATCCATGATGAAGCCTCGCCCCCAGGCCGAGCGCCCGGAACACAAGGGAACAGGTAAATTGGCTGACCAAGTCGCCTTTATCACGGGCGGCGATTCCGGCATCGGTCGAGCCGTGGCCATTCTGTTTGCGAAAGAAGGGGCGCACGTGGCGATCTCGTATCTGCTCGAACATCAGGATGCCCAGGAAACCAAGCACCAGGTCGAAGCAGAAGGGCGCGAGTGTTTACTGCTCCCAGGCGACATTGGGTATGAGCGGTCGTGTGAGCGCCTCATCCAACAGACGATCGATCGGTTCGGAAGGCTCGATATTGTGGTGAATAATGCCGCCGAACAGCATCCGCAAGGTGCGATCGAGAAGATCAATTCGGAACAACTCGAACGCACGTTCCGAACCAATATCTTTTCCTACTTTTTTGTGGTCAAAGCAGCCCTCAAACATCTTAAAAGTGGCGCTTCCATCATCAATACCACCTCAGTCACCGCCTACCGCGGCAGCCCCCACCTTCTGGATTACTCGGCTACCAAAGGCGCAATTGTCACCTTCACGAGATCGTTGTCCCAGGCCCTGGCTGATCGCGGAATCCGTGTCAATGCAGTTGCGCCTGGTCCCATCTGGACCCCCCTAATCCCCTCCACGTTCCCAGCAGAGAAAGTTGCGAAGTTTGGCTCGGACGTTCCCATGAAACGTGCGGGAGAGCCCGCAGAAGTCGCGCCGTCGTATCTTTTTTTGGCCTCAGCGGACTCCTCGTATATGTCCGGTCAAGTGCTGCATCCCAACGGCGGAGAAGTTATTAACGGATAATTGCCCCAGACGCCCAGGACTGGATTGGAGAGTCAGCCGGCCGGCGTCTTTGTCGCGGCGACAGCAGGCGCCGGTCTGGCGTATCGAAGGGCGGCGGCATCCACCGTCCGTGAGCTTGACCCACCTTTAATCAACCCCGGCGCATTGGCCATTGCGCTGCGACCATCCCTTTATAACCACCGGCGAGCGAATAGACATTCTTGTAGCCCATTCGATGCGCCACTTCGGCCGCCAAAATCGATCGATACCCACCTCCGCAATACAAGATCAACTCGGCTGTCGGATCTGGCACCGCCTTCTCGATGTCTCGCTCCAGGATGCCTTTGCCCAGATGAATCGCCTCCTCGGCATGGCCGTTCTGCCATTCCATGTCTTCCCGGACATCCGCGAGGATGGCTTTGGGGTTCTGCGCCAACCGCTCCCGTGCCTGTTGCACGGTGATCTCTTTGACGCGTGGCTTCGTTTCGTTGACGATTTTTAAGAAACCTGGTGAGTGTTCCATACGCCTTGCGGATAATGGTTTACCATCTTGCCTCTCGCCACGCCTCCCGACCGACAGTGGCCGGGAGTCTAGCGACGATTCAACTTCTCGCAACCATGTTGGCACTGCGACCGGCCCGGTCAATGCAAATGCTGGGGGTAGAAACGCCAGATCGGCAACCTTACCGGTCGCCGGCGGTTTAAACGGTTCTTCCGACGGCTAACCAATCTGTCCCCCGTAGTCACCTTGCGCCCCTAAACGAGCGAAAAGCCATCAGCCCTAGGAAATCGCAGCGTCCGTCCGCAAATTGTGAACCGCATGGGCGACAAATCGCGGCATGGGCGCCTTTTTGGGAACGGTCCGGCCCCAAACGTTCGATGGTCGGTGACAAAATGTCACCAGACCTAGTGTGGTGACCGCTAAGTCCTTGCACTTTCGCGGCGAGGGTTTTTGCGCGCCCGCAAGGCGCGAGCGAGGCGCAGACCCGTAGCGGTCTGCAACGAGCGAGGAACGCGGCGGGCGCGCGAAAGAACCGCCGCCCAAAGGGTTGCGCTGAAAATGGGTCCTGGCTTCGTTGCTCCTCGGTCAGAGAGCGCGGCGGCTATCCTCCGTCGTCGCGCCTCGCCAGGACCCATTTTGAGCGCAACGAAAGTATAAGGACTTAGCGGTCATCACACTAGTGTGCTCGTGCTCCTCCGTTTGCTCCCGTCTCGGTGGGCGCTCGCCGGCACAGCAGCGGGGGGCCGCCACCCTCCAAGATCTGGCGAAGCATAGTAGCTTAGTATTTGCGCGGCAGCATCTTGCAGTATCCCAGCCCCGTGGATCTTTGGCATTGGACGGATACTCAGCGCAGCAAGATGCCGGTAAGGTTGAGCGAGGGCAACAACACTCCAAAACCAGGCGGAACAAGATGCCTGAATGCCTGCGCGGCGCCGCGTTGCATTGCCAGAACCCAGGTGCACGGTTCGGCGAGGGTCGGGAGTGAGTCGTTGCATGCCGGTCGGTGCACCCCTCGGCCACTGGAGGATCACTGGAGGATCACTGGAGGATCACTAGAGGATCATCGGACCGTCCGGGAATGGCGCGGCCACACGGACGGTGGCTTTGCCGGGGGTTGTCTCAAACCAGAAGTGTCGAGCCCTGGCTCCCTTCAACCAGTGCTAAGAAGCCAATCCCGTCTCCCACGCCCCTGCCAAACCTCGGCTTCACCCGTTCCAGTGCATGTCTTGCAATGCGGGGAAGTCTTTCCGCCAGGTTTCAAGCCCTGCCAGATCCGCGGCCGCGGAGATGATTCCCTCTTCGTTACCAATCTCACAGAGAATCGTCCCATGCGGGTCAACGATCATACTTCTTCCCGAATACGTATACTTCGGGTCCGTCCCGGAACGGTTCACGCCCACGACATAGGCTTGGTTTTCAATGGCCCGGGCCTGGAGCAGAGTCACCCAATGCATCTCCCGCTTGACGGGCCAATTGGCGATCACCGTAAACACCTGCGTTCCTCGCCGCACCGCGGTCCGGAAGAGCTCTGGAAACCGTAAGTCGTAACAAATGAGCGGCGCGACTGTGCAACCTTCCCACTGGAAAATAACCACTTCATGCCCCGCCGCGTAGTGTTCCGCTTCACCACCCAACGAAAACGGGTGCACTTTGTTATACCGTCCCACCAGGACCCCCGCGGGCGAGACAACCACCGCTTGGTTGCGAGCCCGCCCGTCCGCGTCGCGGACGGCTTGGCCCGCGATTACGGTGATCTCGTGTTGGCGAGCGAGTCCCTGCAGGAACCGATCGGTCTCTCCTCCAGGCAGATCGCAGTTCGCCTCCGGATTCATGGTGAATCCGGTGGCAAACATCTCGGGGAGCACGACCAGGCTTCGTTTGGGCGGGACCGTTTCTTCGAGTAACCGCCGGACTTTGCGAAAGTTTGCCTGTTTATCTTCCCAGACGATGTCGAGTTGGCAGCAAAAGATCCTCATGGTCTTGAGGCAATCCTAAGCCGGAGCGCGATATCTTTCGAGGGAAAGGTGCGAGCATTTGGAATCAGGCTGTGCGCTCCCAAGGACGCGGTCGCCGCCGAGCCAGGCGCCGCTGCGGACGAACATTCGGGTCCATTGCATGCCCTAACACCGGACTAATCCTTATACTCCTGCGTGCTTTAAACGCGCACGGGATCGAGAGGTCGCATAAAGCGCCGGAAGCACAAACAAAGTGAGGAATGTGTTGGTCAGAATGCCTCCGATGACCACGGTCGCGAGCGGACGCTGCACTTCCCCGCCGACACCCGAATTCAAAGCCATCGGGACGAATCCAATCGCCGCCACCAACGCGGTCATGAGCACGGGCCGTAAGCGCACCAGGCATCCTTCGCGCACAGCGGCTTCCACAGGCACACCTTCACGCAGTCGTGGTCGGATAAAGGTCACCAACACGAGCCCGTTGAGGATCGCCACGCCGCTCAGAGCCACAAATCCGATGCCAGAGCTGACAGTAAACGGCATCTGGCGAAGCCACAGCGCCAAGACGCCGCCCACCGCTCCCAAAGGGATGCCCGACGCGACAACCACGGTGTCCCGAAGGTTTTTCAAGCCAAGATAGAGCAGCGCTAATACGGATCCGAGCGCCACGGGAACCAGGAACCATAACTTCCGGTTGGCACGCTCCATATTTTCAAACTGGCCGCCCCAACTGATGACATACCCGGCGGGCAAAGGCACACCCGCGGCGATCTTACCCTTGGCTTCGGCGACGAAACTGGCGATGTCGCGCCCGCGAACGTTCGCTTGGACCGTGACGCGGCGCTGACCCCATTCGCGGTTGATTGTGGCTGGGCCTTCCGTCTCTCGGATATGAGCGACACGATCCAACGGCAGCACCGAACCGGCAATAGTTGGAACCAACGTAGCGGCGAGCGCTTTGGGATCGGTGCGCTGCTCGTCGGGCAATCGGACAACGAGTGGAAAACGCCGCTGACCCTCTCGGATTTCCCCAACGCGCTTGTTGCCGACCGCTTCGACCACATTGAGCACGTGGCGCCGTGGCACGCCGTAGCGGGAGATAGCTTGCGGATCAATTTGCACCTCGAGCAAAGGCTGTCCCGTGAGTTGTTCGCCGCTGATTTCGGTGGCGCCCCGGATCTTGGTCAGCACACCTTGCACGGCATCGGAAAGGCGGAGCAATGTTGACAAATCGTCACCAAAGATTTTGATCGCGAGATCGCCCCGAGCGCCCGCGACGAGCTCGTTCATCCGCATTTCTATAGGTTGGCTAAAGGCGGCGCTCATCCCGGGTTGATCCGCAAATATCGGTCGCATGGCCTCAACGAGCTCCGGCTGAGTGCTCGCTTTGGTCCATTCACGCCGAGGTTTCAAAGTAATGAAGAAGTCGGAGAGTTCGATTCCCATGGGATCGGTCGCTACTTCCGGAGCGCCCAAGCGCGTCCAGACATGGGCAATCTCGTCAGGAAACTTCTCCTGTAGCTCTCTCTCGATGCGGGTATTCCAAGCCACGGCTTCGTCCACGGAAATCCCGGCTAGGCGCACCACGCTGACGGCCAGAGCTTGTTCACCCAACTTCGGCAGGAACTCCCCCCCCATCCGAGTCGCCAGCAGGAAGGTGACAGCGCCCAGCGTCAAGGCTCCCAGGAGTGTGGCCCAACGCCAACGCAACGCCCGATCGAGCAGCGGCGCGTAGGCAGCGCGAAGCCCTTGCATGAGCCGTGGCTCATGGGACTTGAGATCTTTCGGCAAGAGCAGCGTGGAGAGGACGGGAATAAGCGTGAGCGCCAGCAAAAGCGAGCCTAACAACGCAAAGATCATCGTCAGCGCCATCGGCTTGAACAGCTTTCCCTCGATGCCTTCCAACGAGAGGATGGGCAGAAATACGATCAGAATGATTCCAACACCAAACGCCACCGGGCGGGCCATTTCCACCGGCGCCGCAATCAGGATCTCTTGGCGTTCAGCCTCGGTCAGGCGCCGTCCCAGTTCGCGCTGGCGGGCCGCCAAACGGCGCAACGTGTTTTCCACCATTACGACAGACCCATCGACGATGATCCCGAAGTCAATTGCCCCCAAGCTGAGCAGGCTCGCAGTCACGCCCGCTTGCAGCATAAGTTCCCCCGCAATGAGCATCGACAGGGGAATGGCCGCCGCCACGATCAGCCCGGCGCGGACGTTCCCCAGGAAAGCGAAGAGGACCGCCACCACCAAAAGCGCGCCGATGAGGAGATTATTGCGGACCGTTCGGATCACTTGATCGACCAGTTCGGTGCGATCATAAAGGACCTCGACGTGCACGCCGGCAGGGAGGCTTTGGCGGACTTGATTGAGCTTCTCCTGGAGCGCGCGCGCTACCACCGCGCTGTTCTCGCCCATGAGCATGAATCCAAGGCCCAGCACCGCCTCGCCTTGTCCCTCGGCCGTGACGGCTCCGTGGCGTGTCTCATGTCCCAATTGCACTCGGGCGACATCGCGCACACGCACGGGCACGCCGTCGTGAACGGTGATCACAATGTCGCCAATCTGCTCCAGGTCAGTGGTCAATCCCGTGCCATGGACCAGCAACGATTCACCGCTCCGGGTAATTTGCCCGCCCCCGACATTTTGATTGTTCTCTTGGAGCGCCTCGATCAGCCGTTCCAGCGTTACGCCATACTTCACCAACTGCGGCGGCAGCGCCACGACCTGGTACTGTTTCTCAAAACCACCCCAAGAGTTCACTTCAGCAACGCCTCGAACCTGGCGCAGTTGGGGTTTGATCACCCAATCGTGAAGCTCACGAAGATCTGTGAGACTGTATTGGCCATTGGTCGCTCGGACCATATAGTGGAACACCTCTCCCAGCCCGGTGGAAATCGGACCGAGCTCGGGCCGCGCTACGCCCTCGGGCAGTTCAACGCTTTGCAGGCGCTCCATCACGAGCTGCCGGGCAAGATACACGCCCGTGCGATCGTTAAAAGTCGCCACGACCTGGGAAAGCCCAAACTTCGACACGGAGCGGACGTTATCCAGTCCGGGCAACCCGCCGATGGCTAGTTCAATCGGAGCGGTCACTTGCTGTTCCGCTTCTTCCGGAATGAGCGACGGCACAGCCACGTTGATTTGCACCTGGACTGGTGTGGTGTCAGGAAATGCGTCCACCGGCAGGTTGAGAAGGGATCTTCCCCCCAGGAAACTTAACGCAACGGCGAATAGACAAACTAAAACACGATTCTGCAGCGAAAAGGTAATCAACCAGCGAAGCATAAAGGAGCCCTTTCAGCGCAAACGCTATTTTTCGTGAGCGCAACCCGCTCCTAAACGCGAGACGAGCAACTGGGATTTGAGAGGAAATGCATGCGCCATCGCGACCGCCTCCTGTCCAGTCAGGCCGGCAACGATCTCGCGTCGATCTCCAGAGGAAGCACCGACTTGCACGACTCGAGCCTCAAAAAGATCGTCCGCAAGCTGCACGAATACCATCGGGGTGCCATCCACATATTGAATCGCCGAACTCGGCAAGAGAAAGGCCCCCTCCCGACCGCGCAGCAGAACCTTGGCACGGGCGAACATGCCAGCCTTCAACAATCCGTTCGGATTAGGGATTTCCGCACGGGCATGGGTCATTCGAGTTCGTCCATCGACTTGGGAACTGATCCAGGTGAGCTTCCCGACAAAGGTTCGATTGGGAATCGCATCCAGCGTCAATTCCACCTCCAGGTCCGTTCGAATACGGTCGAGTGCTGACTCGGGGAGATTGAGCATCCCCCACATCACAGATCGGTCCGAGAGCGTAAACAGGGGCTTGCCCAATTCGACCAGGGCTCCGCGCACGGCGTTGCGCTCGACGATCTCACCGGCAAACGGCGCGCGCATTTCCAAGAGCACCTGATCCTGAGGTTGAGTCCCGAGCGTCTCGATCTGCTCTTCGGTGAATCCCTGCGTCCGCAATTGCTGGCAAGCTGCGCGATGCGCCGCTTCTGCTTCCTGGAGGGCTTGCTCCGAGGTCACCCGCTGGGCGCGCAAGCGCTTCTCACGATCGAGAGTTTGGTGAGTCAACACCGCCTTTGCGACGGCCTCGGCGATACTCGCGGACCAAAGTCGCGCCACGCTTTGTTTCTCCTCGACGATATCGCCAAGATCCACCGCTACCTCCTGCAAGATCCCTCCGACCGGAGCGACAATCTGCGCCAGCTTGTTCTGATTGAAGGCAATCTCCGCGTAACATTCCACCACGTCAGCGATCGCTCCGACGGAAGGCTGGCCCATCTCGACCCCGGCCCGGCGGGCGGATTGCCCGGACGGGAGTCGGACCTTGACGCCACTCCCCGCCTTGAGGTTTTTCATCAGCTCCGGATGGCAGATTCCGCATTCAGCCTCTGGGACGCCGTGTTCCTGGCACTTCAATCCCGGAGCGCCAATGGAGGCGGCGCCTCGCGCCGCGGCCGGGTTCAGTTCCGGGTGACAGAGGAAACACTCGTCTTCGTACAGACCGTGTTCCTCGCAGTAAAGTCGCGCTTTGTCACGCGAGTCGGGATGGCACTTCCAACAGCGGTCTTCATATCGGGCGTGTTCGTTGCACCAGAGACGATTCCGATCGCGCAGAACTGCATCGCAAATAAAACAGAGCGCCTTGGAAACACGATGGGCCGCGCAGAGCGATTCCTGAGGCACGGAACGGTCCTCAGCTTTGCGTCCGGCTTGCCCCGACGCGGCGATTGACTTGGCAGAGGTTGGCCCATGCTGATGGCCATCCTCGCCCGAGTGTGAGTGCGGGAGATTTGCCTTGGAACAACCCGCCAACCCAAGGGACAGCGCGATCAGAAAATTCAAAGCGTTTTGCATAAGACCATTATTCGGGAAAGGGCCCGACCAACGCGTCGCGTTCGGCCAGAGTAATATTCAATTCTAATAACTTGCGGAGGTAAGCCAACCGCGCTTCGGCAGAGGTTCGCTGAATGTCTAGCAGATCGATAAAACCAAATTTACCTTCATCAAACCCCGTTTGGACCAACTCCAAAGCCCGTTGCGATTTCGGTAAAATGCGGTCCCGATACGATGCGACTTGCTCCACAACGACGTGCAAGCGATGGCGGACGAGCGCCCAATCGCGCTCCAACCGCTGTTGGACCGCTGCCCGTTGCGCCTCCGCACCAGCTAACTCAGCGCGAGCTTCTTCTTCCTTGCCTCGCGCACGGTCGAAGATTGGCACGGGCACGGAAACCCGGAACTCGACAATGGATTCACGATCGGGCCCTCCGTCACGCCCACCCGCCACTCCCACATTAAAATCCGGATATGGTTCCAGCTTAGCCCGCCGCCATTGGAACTGCAGTTGGTCGCGATGAGCTGTCGCCGCCTGAACTTGGGGATGATGCGTGAGCCACTCGCTCGAGGTCCGATCGACCTGGGCCAAATCGATGGTTTCGGCAAGTTCGCCCGAGAGAGTCGCCCAGCGCCATTTTTCTTGTCCCAAGAAGGCCAGCAGCGTTTCGCGCGCCGCGGTTGCACCAAGCTTGAGCTCGGCGAGTTCGGCTTTCGCCTGCTCTAACTGGAGCTCCGCTCGTAAAGGTTCAGGATCACCAGCAGCCCCTGCTTCCATTCGCCGCCGGGCGGTTAACGCGAACCTTTCCGCCACAACCGCCAATTCGCGACCGACGCTGACGGATCGCTCCGCGGCAAGCACTTGGAAAAAAGCAACTTTCACCTCCCGAGCGAGGGAATGCTGGTTCCAACGGCGCAACGCCTGGCTCGCGCTGACTTCCCGGACCCCAATCGCGCGATCCAGCTTCTTTTTCCCTGGAAACGGAATGGTCTGGGACACGCCCACCGTCTGTTTGGCGCCCGATAGAACCCGGCGGTCACGCGTGGGGCCGTCTTCGGTAGCGAGTTCCAAAGACGGGTTTGGCCATGCCCGGGACTGGCGCGCTCGGCCAGAAGCTGCCTCCACGCTGGCCCTGGCGGCGAGCGCATCCGGGTTGTTTTCGAGCGCGATCTGGACGGCTCGACTCAGCGTAAGCGCCTCGCTCCCCACGGCCGATCGCGCTTCGGGTTTTGGACTAACGACAAGCTCGCTCGCGAGCGGACCGACAACAACGCTGGTAATCGCCCCCCACCAGAATAGCCTGATTCTGAACCGTAAATACTTACGTCGCTTCATAGCACACGGAAATGCTGCCCAGAAAAAAGGGCAGACCAAGATTTGGGAATATCCACAAGGCCGCTTGGGGCGGTCACTTGTCCGACTCAAGAGAAGCTACGAAGCGTGCGAAGGCGCGCGGATAGGAAGCGCTGTCCGTAAAGCAAATTGCCAGGATTGCGGCAATTCAGGCGGCGCAAAACAGGCAGAATGGACCTCGCCAAGGTCCGAGGAGCGCTCGACCAGCAGTATCGAAACTGCGGGTGCATCATACGACTGGCTCTCCAGGACAAGCAGCACCTGACTGGAAGGCAATTGGTAGTGCCCAGCCTCGAGGGAACAGCAATCCGAGACGTCGCAATGGGTGCCGTGTGGAGCCGATTCCGAACTGGACGGCACACACTGAAACAGAGCCGCGCCGGAGATGGCCTCAAATTGGCAATGCGCGACCAGAGGTGCCCAAACGAGCACTAGAAACCAGATCAACCCTGTCTTGCCGAGTCGCACAGACGCTATCATAGCCGCCGAACCCGTTTCTATCAACTCGAGACTTCGGCTAACGCGAATGTGAAATCGGTCTGAGATCGAGATTTACCGGCAGAATGACCTGCGCGCACCTCCGCTGGCTGAAGTCGCGTGGGGGCCGGCGCCGCAGCGACTTCCTCTAAAAAGGCAAACTGACATTGGAAAGCAGCCGCATAGCAGCGATCGCAGATACTATGGCTAACTTCCCGTCCCCGGCCACGAATTCGGCGACCACACCAGGCGCAGAGCCGGGTCATAACGCGTCCTCCGCAGATCTAGCGAGCGGTCGAGAGGCGCGCACGAAGAGGCGACGCCCGGCAAACCGCAAAATGCAAACAACGATCATGGCAAGTTCCCAAAGGTGAAGTAGTATGCGCTGGCGCTACTCAAACGAAACGTAGGCGCCAGAAGGTTCCCTGGCAAAATAATTTTTGCGCGTCCACGAGCCTTGATGGTATGACGGGAATTGATTTCATTAGAGACTTGGCGGTGGTCCTTGGCGTCGCCGGGGTGGTGGGCTGGCTCTGCCAGCGAATCGGACTTTCCCTCGTTGTCGGATATCTTGCCGCCGGAGCGATTATTGGTCCGTTTACTCCTCCGTTTCAGTTCGTCACGGATTTGGACCGAGTCCAAGTCCTAGCCCAGGTCGGATTGGTATTCCTCATCTTCTCAATCGGCTTGGATTTGAGCTTCGCACGGTTGCGACGAATGGGCTTCTCTGTGATTTTTGCTACGGTCGTAGGGGCGGTGATTGTCTTCAATGGCTGCCGGCTGTTCGGCGCCATGGCAGGTTGGACTCATACCCAAAGCTTGTTTCTAGCTGGCATGCTGATGGTTTCCAGTTCCGCGATCATCAGTAAAGTGCTCCAAGAATTGAACGCTGCCCATCGCCGGGACGGACAGTTGGCTCTCGGTATCACCGTCATGGAGGACACGGTCGCGGTCGTCATGCTCACGGTCCTTTCTACGCTCGTGCAACTGGGCGGCCAGCAAAGTCCCTCTCTGCCGCAGATTGTCGGTAGCCTCACGGCGTTCATCGTCTTTCTTGTGTTGAGTGCCCTGTTCTTCGTTCCGCGCTTGCTGCTTCGTCTGTCACAGACAGGCCGTGCGGAGGTTCGCATGATTCTCGTCCTTGGGCTTCTCTTGTCGCTCGCGTGGTTGGCGCAAAAGGCCGGTTATTCGATGGCGCTGGGCGCTTTTCTACTCGGCGTCGTGGTGGCTAGCACACCGCAAAAGGTGGAGATTGAACGCGGCTTTGAAGGCCTGCGTGACATGTTCGGCGCGGTCTTTTTCGTAGCCATGGGGATGTTAGTCGACTTTCGCTTGCTCGTCTCGGCTTGGCCACTCGTGCTGGCCGTCGCTGCCTTCGCCCTCGTCCTCCGGACCGTCGCGACCACGATTGGTCTGGTTGTCGGCGGCAATGAAATCCGGGAGTCCATCCGCGCCGGCCTGGCTCTGACACCGTTGGGCGAATTTTCATTCATCGCCGCCCAGATGGGCGTGGCCGCGACTGTCATCCCGCCGGCATTCTTCCCGATGGCAGTCGGCGCTTCTTTGCTCACGACCTTGGCATCGCCCTTTCTCATGCGCCGCTCAGACCCCATCAGCGCCTGGGTCGACAACCACCTCCCGCTGATGCTGCGAGAATGGATCGCTTTTTACCAAAGATGGCTCGAACAAATGATCAGCCGCCAACAGCGCAGCTTGATCTGGCGACTCTCCGCCCGCCGGCTGGTGCAAATCTCCGCCGGTATGTTCCTGATCTCCGCCTTGATCCTCTTTGTGCGCCCGGCCTACACCCGAATTCAAGCACAACTCGGAGACGATTGGATCTTTCCGAATGGCACATCGATCCTCTTTTGGGCCGTGTTCGGCGTTTTGGTCCTGGCGCCGCTCGTCGCGATCTGGCGTAACATCGAGACCGTGAGCCTAATCATTTCCGAGTGGGTCACGAAAGAGTCTCGCCGCCGCGCCGCGCTGCAGCCGTTGATCGAACGGGCACTCCGCGGCGCGTCCGCCGTGCTGCTGGTGCTATGGCTCTTAGCTTTGATGCCGTTCGGACGATCGGTTTTATCGGCTTTCGTGGTGGTTCTTGGCGTTATGATTCTGATGGCCACACTTCTTTGGCGGCGCCTCGTCTTTTGGCAAAGCAAGTTGGAGATCGAGTTGCGAGACCAATTACAGAGCGCCATGGGCGATAAGGGGTCGCATGACTTGAAGCAGCTCTTAGAAGAGAAGAAGGATAGCTGGCAGCTGCAAGCCGAAGAATACATCCTGCCGGATTTCTCAGCCCGCGCTGGCCGGCCAATCCGTGAAATCGCCCTGCGCCAGCGCCTGGGCTGTTCCATTGCCAGCATTGACCGGCACGGAATTATGATCGTAACCCCGTCGGCGGACGTCGTTCTTTATCCGCACGACAAGCTGCTACTCCTCGGCAGCGCCGCGCAAATCGACGACGCAATCGCTGATCTAGGCGCGCCAAAAGATCAGTCCGCACCCGCTGAATTGGAGGACTTAAGTCTCGAGACCCTAAACGTCCCGGAGCAAAGCCCGGCCGCTGGCAAATCCCTGGTTGAACTCGATCTATTCCGTAAGCTAGCGGTGCAAATCGCCGGCATCCAACGAGGCGCTGACCGAATCCTTACGCCCAATGGCCGAGACACGATCCAAGCTCAGGACGAACTGCTCGTTCTAGGCACTCCCCGGCAAATCTTGGAGTTTGAAACTTGGTTAACTCGGAGAGAAGCTCCACCTGAGGCTTAGACATCCACCAGGCACAGCGCCAGAATCGCCCCGACCTTACCCGAATTCGTAATGCTCCGATCAGGTCGGGGCGCCCGGCTCACGTTTGCGGTGCAGGAGAAGCATAGTTCGCCCGGGCAGATCGACCTTGCCGTCCGGACCGGGACGTTCTAGAACGTCCTAAAGGTCAGGTTTGCCCGTTGGAAATTCCACCGACCACTCTGAGGGATTAAGCGACTCTGGCATACGGAAGGCAACACTCTCGTGGTGGGAGTTAAGCAGAAGAAGAAAGTCATCGTCGGTCACCTGCTGCCCTTCGCGATTACGAATCTCAGGGGCGTTGCCGGCCAGGAACATGCCAATCGTGCGCATCCAACCGCCTTCGTTCCAATCTTCGTCCTTCATTGCTTGCCCGTCGGCGCGGAACCACCCGACATGCGCAGGCTCAGCAGCAACGCTGGGGTCTTGCTCGTAAAAGCTACGTCGATGGAAGTTCGGATGTTGTCTGCGGTAATGAACAACTCGCGAAGTAAAGTCCAGCAACGATCTCCGGGCGTCGTTCAGATTCCAGTCGTGCCACGAAAGCTCCGTATCCTGGCAGTAACTATTGTTGTTGCCTTTCTGCGTGCGCCCAATCTCGTCGCCGCCGCAGATCATCGGGACGCCTTGCGAAAGCATCAGCGTGACCAGGAAATTCCGCTTCTGCCGTTCACGCAATTCGCGGATTCCCCCATCCTCGGTTTCGCCTTCCGCGCCGCAGTTCCAGGAATCGTTATCGTTCGCACCGTCCTTGTTCTCGTCCTGGTTAGCCTCGTTGTGTTTCTCGTTGTAGCTGACTAGATCGTGCAGAGTGAACCCATCGTGCGCTGTGATGAAATTGATACTGGCCGACGGTGCGCGCCGGCTGCGTTCGTAAAGATCTGCACTACCGCTGAGACGGGTCGCGATCTCCGAATGCAAGCCCATGTCTCCTTTCCAGAACTTCCGGACATTGTCCCGATACTTGCCGTTCCATTCGGTCCAGTTGATGGGGAAATTGCCGACCTGATACCCGCCGCTTCCCAAATCCCACGGTTCGGCGATCAGCTTAACCGTGGCCAGTGTGGGATCCTGGTAGATTGTGTCGAAGAAGGCGCCGAGTTGATCCACTTCATGAAGCTCACGGGCTAAAGCGGCCGCGAGGTCGAAACGGAACCCGTCGACGTGCATTTCTGTCACCCAGTAACGGAGACTATCCATCAGGATTTTCAACGATTGGGGATGAACCAGATTGAGGGTGTTGCCACACCCGGTGTAGTCCATGTAGTAACGGGCTTGATCTCCGACCAAGCGGTAGTAAGCCTGGTTATCGATCCCGCGGAATGACAGCGTAGGCCCTCGTTCATTGCCCTCGGCGGTATGATTGTAAACAACGTCGAGGATCACTTCGATGCCCGCTTGATGAAGCGCTTTGACCATCTGTTTAAACTCACGCACGACGTCGGCGGGATGAGCCCGGCTCGCGGCGTAACGATGATGTGGCGCAAAGAAACCGAGGGTGTTGTATCCCCAATAATTACGAAGGCCCTTCTCCACCAGGTGGCGGTCATCCAAGAAATAATGGATCGGCATCAGTTCGATCGCGGTAATGCCCAGTTGTTTCAAGTGCTGGATGATCGGTTCGGTCCCCACGCCTGCATATGTGCCGCGAAGATCTTCCGGAATCTTCGGATGCTTCGCGGTTAAGCCTTTCACATGGGCTTCGTAGATTACGGTATCGTGCCAGGGAATCCCCGGTGGTTTGTCGTTTTCCCAGTCGAATTCCGGATTCGTAACGATCCCCAGCGGCGCAAAGGCGGCGCTATCGCGCTCGTCGAACGAAAGATCGCCCGCTTCGTGGCCAATACTATAACCAAACAGAGCATCATCCCATTTCAACTCTCGTCCCACAGCGCGTGTGTACGGATCCAGCAGGAGCTTATTCGGATTGAAGCGCAACCCTTTCTCTGGCTGATACGCGCCGTAAACGCGGTAGCCATAGAGCTGACCTGGATGAACGTCCGGCAGATGAATATGCCAGACCCCATTGGTCCGCTCGCGAACCCGGATCCGTTGTGCCTCGGCTTTCTCCGCGGGATTCTCGAACAAACAAATCTCTACGCCCTCGGCTGCTTCAGCGAACAAGGCAAAGTTCGTCCCAGTGCCGTCCCATGTCGCGCCTTGAGGCACAGGCGATCCGGCCTGATAAGTGGTGGACGACGTCGGCAATTCAATGGTCTGTGTTGTCATAGGGTTTTTCGCGGCGGACCACCTATTGAGCCAACCTCGAGCGGACTAAGCCCTCCCAAGAGCCCCGGTCAACAGGTTGCGACAGAATACCCGCTGCCTCTGATGCCGCAATTGAGGTGCTTTCGGATTTCCGACTAGGGGGAACCCTTGGTGATTAGCTCACTTCTGGGAGAAACTCCGACCGAGCGGATTACTCTTCGGAACCTACCGAGGTGATGGCTTGGGTTCGGGACCAAACACCGCACCTCCGCGTATCCACTCAATGACACTTATCAGCTCTTCAGACTTGAGTGATTCCTTGCCGCTGGGGGGCATGACGTCGTCGTGGTCAGGGGGTAAAAGGATCATTCGGGCCAGGTTGCTGCCTAACACATCCCCAGGAACGATGCCGGGTTTTCCGCTCTCACCGCCTTTCATGGCGAGTTCCGGCTGGTCCAGGCGGTAACCTCCCTTTTGCTTTTCCGGACCGTGGCACTGGTAGCACTTGGCTTTTAATACCGGAGCGACCTTTTCCGCATAGACCCCGCCCTGAGGCTGGGGGGCTGCCGCTTGCACCGGGACAGCCGGGCGGGTCCGTTCGAGCAAGTCGCGAAGGAACGCAGGTGCATTTTCCACCAGATATCCTGCGCCATGGGTTAGATTACCTCCCAAATGCCCTGCCACAACGAGGAGAAAGAGCGTTCCCAGAAGCGATAGGCGATAGGCAAAAGTCGTCAGACCGCTGCGACCGCGATAAGCGCGTCCCTGCACGACCAAGGTCAGCAACGTGCATGCCGGGACCGCGATGCCGCTCCAGCGATGCCACTCGACCGCATGCGCTTCGTAGCCACCTCCCTGAGCCCGTAGGATACCGAGACTTGCCGTCACGATGCCGCTCAACAAACTGACCCAGATCACCAACCGAACCACTCGGTTCAACTCTTCGCTCGGTCGTATCATCCGGTAAATCTCGAGGATGAAGGCGATGGTTAAGAACCCGATCGGCAGGTGTAACACAACCGCATGGAACGGAGCGAGGAACGGGTACCAGTGGAATATTTGGTCATTGGCTGGGACCGCCCCCGTGCCGGAGACTGCCGCCGCCGCCCAGATGGGCGCAAACATCAGTATCCCAAGAATCCGCCAAACGGAGGTTAGCCGCAAAGCGCGGCTACAGAGGATTTCACGCATACGCCCATGACTACGGCTCTGTTACAACTACGATCCTTCAAAGTCGCCAATACGCAGGAAGGTCTGGCTGTGTCGCAATCAGAATTTCCTGGATGGCCCGTTTCATCTCGAGAGGAAGACGTTGGTATTCCGGAGTTAAATCTTCGTTCGTGAGAATCTGCCAAAGACGACGCCAAAGATGTTTCTTGGCCGCGGCCGGCAGGCTTTCAAATCCGGGACTTTGAAGGATGTAGCTGCACGGATACTTAAAGAGCCGCGTTTGCAGATCGAACTGACGCAGAGATCGACCTTGCTTATCTTTCAGACCGGCACTTTCAAACCACTGTGCGAAACGAGAAGTGCCCCGCACTGGCGACCCCAGTGGGACTTCATCCGTAAATAGCATGTATTTGAGCACCGCTTCCGTCGCTGGGTAAATCGGTTTTAGATCATCCCCACGGCGCGTGGCCGCCACCGTCTCGTAACTTAGGCGCGTCAACAGGTTCAGCATATGGACCTGGTGATCGAGAACGAGGAGCGCCACAATGTCACTTCCAGGCTCCGGAAACTTGCTGACATCAAGGAACGAGGTCAGGTTCGTCACATTGCCATTCACGCCGGGGTTCAGATCGTGGCGCGTCCGCGCCTCCGCCCCAAAAAGATTCCCCAAATGCACCTGGGTTCCATGGGTTCCCGTCACGTAGTATCCGCCCCAACGCAGCGCGATGGGCGTGCGGTGGTTAATCATGCGCCCACTTAAGAGATCCACTTCGCCATCATCGTCCGTTCGAAACGAGCGCACCAGGAAACCGGGGATATCCAAGGTCTTGGCCGAAGCATGGCATTCGAGACACCGATCGTCTCGCACTGGACGAGGTCGCGGAACGGCTTTCTGGTCGAGCGTGTAAAAGACAACTCCCAACTTAGCGTCGGTGGCAGCAACTTCCAGCAACGGAGCGCCCGGCACGTAAGCCACCGCCGCCTGATCGCTGAAATAGAGCGCGCGGGGATTCTTAGGCGAGATCAGATGCCGGTTCGGCGACGTTTTTGATGCCACGAGCAGTTGCGACGATGGCGAGATGTTCAGCTCGCGGAGTAGAGCCATGAGGTAACCGTGCGTCGCATCGGTCTCCAGAGAAGCGGTGCCCGCATCCAGTCGCTTTTCCAGCGCAGCGACAGCCCCGGTGGCAGTCGTGCGGTGATACCCACTCAGTTCTTCGTCAAAGACATCCGTGGTTTGCCCGACAGCCCCGGACGCGAGACGCGCCCAGGCAACCAAAGCGGCAATGACGCATGCCAAGGTGCAAGCACGGTGCCCAAAGGCCAAGGACGACGAGACCAGGTGACGCTGACGCTGACAACTCACTCGACCGTTGTGCCAGAAATTCCGCTGGGTGGCAAGATAAGGAAAACTCGGTTGCCCTAGCGCCACTTCCGAGCTCAGATAGGTGGGCTCTCAGACGACACCGCGATACCACCCGTTTTTGCCGGACCGTTCCGGCCTTACCAATCGAATCGCTAAGGCTCGACGTTGGCGGTCCGTGGCGTCGGCAACATGGTCCCGAAGCGGCTCGTGTCCGAAGGCAGCCGGCCGTACGACCGATCCGTTGTTTGCACGCCAAACGTCACGGAGTCCAGAACGATGTTGGCTGTGCTATCGGGACTGACCAACAGAACTTGCTCTCCATCAGCCGACAACTTGAAGTTAGCGTGCAGCCCAGGGGTATCCGCTACGTCTTCGTCAGCCCAAACGAGCAGGTAACTATTGGCTGAAATTCGAGTCCCCTCTGGGAACTGCCACTTTCGCGGTTTGTCTGGGTCATCCGACAGGTAGTAGCCCGTCAAGTCGATGTCCGCGGCGGTGAGGTTCCGCAGCTCAATCCAGTCATCAAACTCTCCCTGAGAATCGGCCAGCGTCTTACCATTTTGTGCCAAGATTTCGTTGATCACCACGGGCGAACTGCTGGCGTAAGCCAGGCTGACTTCATAGCTGAACGTCTCCTCCTCGGCCCGCGCTGGCGAGAAGGCAGCTGCCTTGGCCGCGTTGGCGGCGCGCGCTTCCACGTAATAGTGCACCTTGTGTCCGCCCGGGAACGCGGCTGTGGTTCCTCCGTAAATCCCATCATTGGCCAGGCCGTCGCCGTGAGCGCCATCGTCCCACATCTGCGCCCGATCAAACCGGCCGTAGTTCTTTTCGCGCCAGTATAGCCAAACCGAGTCCAAGCCAGCGCCGTCATTCGCCTTCACCTCAGCGGTAATTGTTGGAACGTCGGAGGGAGCAGGATTCGTTGCCGGCCCATGCACAGCGGTGATTGTTGGCGGTTTGGGGGTCAGTTCAGCGTGGCTGATGAGAAAGTTGTAACGGTTCGTCACATAAGTTTTCAGAGCCACAAGGTCGTTCGTATAGCTCGCCATCGTGTAGCTTTTCTTTGGGTCCGCTACAATCGCCGCCACCGATAAATGATGGAAACCGTCGATGATCGGCGTCAGCTGGGCGGGTTGAAACTTTTCTTCGAGAACGGTCCGCATATGAGCGAGATAACGCTGCCGGAGTTCGGTGATCGGCAAGAACTTGTAGAGCAACGGCCGATTCGTGCCGGTGGCCCCTTCGACCGGTGACAGGCTGTAGTTCTCGCCCGCGGCGGCGGTGAATGACTCGTTCCCATCGTGCTCAACCGGGTGAATGCGGCCCGTTTCCGGTTCGTAGTAGAAAGCGTAGTCCGCCCCTTTGTTCCAATAACTGTCGTCATCGACAAATACGTTCTCAACGGCGAGGAACCACAGCCAACGATCCACCGCGAATACGTCCTCGACTTTATCCCTGAGCTCCGTGGTCGCGGTGTTATTCAGAACGTCAATTGCATGCACCAAGTGTTCCCACGCATTTGTGGAGTTATCCGACTTCAGTTCGTAGTTATTCGTGTAACTCGCCACCGACGCTCCCAAGTAACTGAATGCCGAAGCCGCGCTGGCAAAGCCACCGCCGCCGCCCGGAACACCACCACCTCCCCCTGGAATCCCTCTACCTGGCCCGCCCGTCCCAGTCGCAGTGCCGCCTGCCGTTCCCCCACCGGTGTTGGGCGCGCGCCATCGGTCACCCTCATGACTGGGAAACCATTGATCGACCAGGTCGTTGTTGATCTGGTCGACCATTGAGTAAACGCCCCAATACTCGCCGTTGATCATCAACCGGGCTAACGATCCGTGCGGGGAGGGCGCGTATTCGCGCATCACCTCGAAATACAGCGGCTCTCTCATGATCGTCTCGTCACCCGCCGCATTGTTGAGATTGACCGCACGATACCCTAACACCCGCGCATCGGGATCGGTCCAGTTAATGTCCAGGTTGACCGACTTCTTCGCTCCGCCTTGAGTGTAAGAAGTATTCCCTTTATATCGCGCCCCGACATTGGTCACTGACACCCCATTGTCCAGCTGAAGCACCGCCGGGACATTGGAGCCAGTCGTGCGACCATTTGCCAAAAGGGTGGCCCAATTTGCGTTGGAAAAGGTAAGGCTGACTGTCCGGAGCAAATTGACGTCGAACAATCCTTTCGCTTTGACGGCGCGCAGGAACTGGAATGGCTTCGCCTCGGTTGAAAAGCTCAATGATTGAGTCGGGGTCTTGGACGAAAACACCGTTCCGTAGGCCGGGGCGTTGGTCCAAAGGATCAGATCGTCCGAAACCTGAAATCTCCATTCGTCATCTTCGGCACCCTGAACGAGGATCGATGGGCTCGATCCAGAGTTAGCCACTCGAATTTCGGCGTCTGCGCCCAAGCACTGGATCGCTATCGGTAAGCAAACGGCACCCAAGTTAAGCAATCGTCTGTAAAGGTTCATGCGTCATGGTCGTTTGACCGACGCCACCTTCGCACGCCCCCCATTAAGCCGTCATGAAGAGCCACCAGGAACTTCCCCCCAATGGCGGATCGGCCGAACAAACCGGACAGGATCGCCCGCTCAGTTCCCCACCATCACGCTGCTACCGGACTTGGGATCGAAGAAATAACTCGTGCGGCCGTCGCCGCCGATATAACCACCCGCGGTCGCCCGTTGGTAGGCACCCCCTTTGCTCTGGCTGAACTGGAACAGATTACCAACGGTGGCGGGGTTGCCCTCAACTCCGAAATTCCCGCGATTATCAACCCACCAGCGGCCTCGTTGGACGGGCACGCCCAGTTGTTGCAGACCCGCAACATCTTGCTGAGGCAACTCGCGATTGTTTATAAAGACTCCGGTATCTCCGCGAGAAGCGTCCGCCGCCAGAGGTCCTCCCAACACTATCCCTGGGGCAGTGAAACCTATCGTGGGGCCGCCACTCACGCCCCATGCGCCCGAGCCCTTGTCATACCAAAAGTCGCCTTGAGGCAACTTGACCCGATTCTCACGCTCGAACTTCCGCACGGTCTTATCGTCAATGTCGACGCCGTTGACGCGAAGGGTGTGCGCCTTCTCGGCGCGTGATGTCGAAGTCGCTTTGACATCGCTGCTGCGAGCCTCGGGCGCGGTGGAGGCAGAGCTCGACGGGCTCTCGTCCTTTGTGAACACACTCGATTCATCTTCCAAGACCAGAGTCAACTGGCGCCCCTTCAAAGTCATACGGAAGTCAAGATTTTCGTCCGCCAAGTTCAAGGCACCGCTCAACGCCCCTCCTTTTTCCTGGGCCGTAAACGCCAGGGTCTGGCCGTTCGCGACGAACTGGCCGGTGAATTTGCCAGGGGCAACCTCATTTAAGACGATAGTTCCCTCCTTGCTCTTGAAAGTCCCCGTGAATGCACTGGCCGCAAAGCAAACTTGGAGGCAGAGCAGCGCCGCAACGACCGCAAGAACAATCCTCTTCATAGAATACCTCATGCCAACGGAATCCGAATACTCGGTCCGCAAAGAATACGCTGATCCCCCAGTAGGACGCAACTGCGTAGCGAGGTCCTGGACTGCCGTTGACTACGTTTTTGATTCCTGCCAGCACCTCGCTTCAGACCGTTGTAACATCCTTGCGGCTCCTTTCGTATGAGAAGGTGCTATGAAGAAACTAAAATCTGTCAGTTACATGCTTGCTTTCGCGCTAACTGTGGGAGCCGCATTCACCGTTCACGTTCAGGCTGCAGACCCTGGCAAACGCCCTCTCCGTGGCTTTCTCGTGCAACGTGCCAAAGAACATCTGGGGCTCACGCCCTCGCAGATCAACGGGATCAAGGCTGTAATCACCGCCGACAAAGAGATCTTGATCAAACTGCTCGACCGATTACACGACACTCGAATCGATCTTCGGGAAACGATCCAAAGTCCCGAAGCAACAGAAACCTCGGTCCGCGCAGCGTCTGCGGAGGTCGCCGCGGCGGAAGCGGACATTGCCGTGGAACGATGGCATCTCTATCAAAAGATCAGCCCGATCCTGACGCCTGACCAACGCGAAGAAGTGCAGCGCCTTCTGCAATGCCTGGATGACTGGATCGACCATGTAATCCGCCAAATTGGCGATTGGCCGGCTGACTAACACGCGCTAGAGTGGGCCGCGCCTCCGCGCAAGTGCCCGCGCCAAACGCTGAAATGATCCACGGGCCAGCACCGAATGAAAGGCAGTGATGCCGAATTGGTGGAACGTATTCGAAACGGTGCGCCGGACGAGTTCGCTGAAATCGTCCGGCAGCACCAATCGTTTGTCGTCGCTTTGCTCTCCCGGTATGAGAAAGACGCGCACCGCCTCGAAGACCTTGCTCAGGAAACGTTCGTCAAAGTCTGGCGGGCGCTCGATCGCTTTGACGGCCGGGCGCCCCTGCAACATTGGATCAGCCGCATCGCCGTTCATGTCGCCTTGGACCACTTGCGCCGCGCCAAGCGGCAGCGTCACGAAGTCGGGTTCCCAGAATTGGGCGAGGACGCGCTCGACTGGCTGCGCCCGGACGGTTCTGGATCTGAGCTCGCCGCGAGCGGCGCGCGCGAGTTGCTGGACTACGCCCTGGGTCGGTTGTCTCCACAAGAACGTCTCGTGATCACGCTTCAGGAACTGGAGGGCCGCAGCATCAAGGAGATTTGTGCACTAACCGGATCTTCGAGCGTCGCCGTCCGCGTCCGGGCCATGCGCGCTCGGAGTAAACTCAAAAAGGCGCTTCTTGCCTTGGAACAGCAAACCCATGGACGATCAGAAACTTAATAAACTCTTCGCGGCCGCGCGCGCCCAGCCGCCAGCCGCGGTCTCCGGGAATTTGGAGCAGAAAATCCTTCAGCAACTGCAGCGTGAATCTCGCACGGAGCTGCCTGGACTCTTCGAGCAATTGAATCAGTTCTTCCCCAAAGTCGCATGGGGCACAGGGTTCATCGTCGTCCTTTGTTTTGCCGGCGACCTGATGCTGACGAACCTGCACGGGCCCGAAATCAGCGCGGGGGTACTCCAAATCTCGAATCAATGGTTCCCTTCCGAAATTAACCTCTAGTATGAAATCGTGGAAGGCCTGCCTCGCCATTGCTCTCGTGTTCATCGCCGGCTTTGCTAGCGGCGCTTTTGTCACGCGTGTGATCACACGCCAGATCGTGCGAACCGTCCTCACCCACCCCGAACGGCTCCAACCTCAGATCGAACGACGTCTGACCCGCTCTCTCCGGTTAGACCCCCACCAGCAGGCAGAATTACGTCGCGTCTTGATCCGAACTCGGACGGAACTTATGGATTTGCGACGGGATTCCCAACCGCGTGCCCAGGCGATTATCAATCGCGCTCGACAGGAAATCTCCGCCGTGCTCACTCCAGAGCAACGGGCAGGTTTTGAGGCTTTCCTGGACCGTTATCCAATCCCTGCACTGTCCCCTCCCGCACCGGCCGGGGACCCGCCAGTTCATCCCTGAGCCGTCGCTGTTCAAACAGTCGCTCAGCGCCGCGGCAGTAAGCCTGAGTTCGATCCAGATTCCTACCCGCGCCCCGCCGGTTCAACGCTCCGAATACGTGCCGCTGACCACTTCTTCCGCCAGCCCGAAGGCGAGTGTCATGCCAGATCCTCCCAGTCCCGTCACCACGCGAACGCCTTCGGCCGGTTGCACCATCCATTCCGTGCCACCCGGGCGCTTGGCGTAAACGCCATGCCATCGTTCCGCGATCGACGACGGGGGCAAGTTCGTGAACCGCTGCAGATACTCCAAGATGGCCACATAGATATCCTCGCGGTCAAACGGCTCCGGCGTCGGCCCGTAGGTGTGGGAATCGCCAACCGTGAATTCCCCGCGCGGTGTCTGCGAGATCAAGACGTGAATCCCGTGCTCGCAATGAAACGGCAACTCGACTTGCAGCCGGCGACGCAACGCAGGAAGGGAAGGGCATTCGGCGAAGCAATCGTAATGCTGCAGCGTTAATCCACTGCAAAGCGCCGGTTCTAGCAGAATCTTTCCGGCGACCGGAGTCGTTCGCATCATCTGCAGCTTGCAACGGGCAAGACCGCTTGCCCGAAACCATCCTGGATAGAGCGTTTCGAAATCGGTCCCAGAACACACGACCGCTTCCGCGACGCGCCACACCGTTCCGTCCGTGGTGCGGATCTGGGGCAAATCGATCTCCAGCACGGTGGCCCCAAAGCAAAGCTCGACCTGGAATTGTTCGCGCAGCATTCCGGGAATCGCACGAATCGCCTGGCGCGAATCGACCATTCTCTCGGTGGGACTCCAGAGCCCGCCCACCAGGCCTTTGATGGACGCGTAGGAACTGCGCGCCCGGACCTGTTCCGGGGTAAGGAGCTGCCGCCCGTATTTCTCAGTCTGCGAATCGAGATACTCGTTCAGGACAGCGAACTCGTCATCCGCATAGGCGAGGTGCAAGGATCCCGTGGGAGAATGCCACAAGCGTGCCCGGTCAATCACTTCTTGCCACAAGGCCGCGGAACGCATCGCGCGTTCCGCAACTGGGCCAGCCTTTTGGCCGATCGGCCAAACGAGTCCGAAGTTACGGACCGAGGCACCCACCGCCATATCGCTCCGTTCCAGCAGGACCACTCTTTTCCCGCGCTTGGCGTAAGCATAGGCGAAAGCCAGTCCCACAATTCCCGCACCGATGACCGCCACATCCGCGTTTCGCATCTTTGGAATATGGCGTTTACCTGACGGACAGACAATGCTGACCTCCGGCGTTTGGAGTGTTTCTAGAACGACGGCGCGGCTGAAGCTGCCGGAACGGTCGGGTGGCGAGCAAGCATCGGTTTTTCGAAACACCTTCCAGCCTTCGTGGCTCCGGCGGACTGGAAGTCCGCGTTCCTTGAGCCGAATAACGATTCGAAGGTCATTATTCCGCAGGTAAGTGCGGGCAGCGGTCAAGAGTGCCGTATGCCTTAATATCTGCGACTCCAGCCGAGCCACGAAGACGTAACGTGCATGATGGCCGAGAATAGTGTTAACTCCGTCCAGGTCTTATGAAGTTCATGACGTATCTCCTCCTCCGGTTGAGCAGTTGGGCCGCTCTCGCTTGGATTCCGGCTATCGCTGCTGCCCCCTACCTGCATGCTCCCTCGGTCGATACTTACGCTCGGCACGACCCTGCCGGCCGGACCATTCTTTCCAACGGCCGCTATCTTCAACCCGAAGGGCGCCACTGGCCGCTCGCTCGCTGGCCGTACGGCCTCATTCAATCACGCGACGGGAAAACGCTTTTTATCGCGAGTGATCGCGTTGGCCAGATCGTGAAGGATTGGACCGGCCCGAACCCGACCGTGGAAGAGTTGAAGCTTGGGTTCGAAACTGGCAAGCAACGCTCCACGACAGCCGCCGCCGCGTTCTCTCCGGATGGGCAGACTCTTTACTGGAGCGCCGGTGAATCGGGCGAAGTTCGGGTCATTTCCATCTCAGCCGTTAAAGTGGAGACCCAGATCTCACTCAACACGGAGATCAGCGGGAGAAAGTTCGAGGACAGCTACATCAATGACCTTCAGATCAGCGATGACGGTCGGTATCTCTACTGCGCGGACGTTACGAACTTTCGCCTCGCGATCATCGACGTCGTCGAACGCAAGGTCATCGGCAGTGTCCCGGTCGGACGTTATCCGTATGGCCTCTGTGTCACGGGGCAGCGCGTGCATGTCGCCAATATAGGCTTGTTCGAATATCAACCCGTACCGCCGCCCAAGGGCGATTTTGACAAACGAGGTCTCACTCGCCCGCCCTTTGGCTATCCCTCCAACGAAGCGCGGGATGGCGTGGAGTTTGAGGGCCGGCGAATCCCAGGCCTTGGGGAACCAAACGTTCCGGAATCCTTCTCCGTATGGACCGTCGACGTGAGCGACCCACTTCAGCCTCGGGTGCGGAGCCGTTTGAAGACCGGGTTGCTCGTCGGCGCCCCGAGCGACAATGGCAAAACGGTGGGCGGAAGCGCCCCCAACTTTCTTACCGCGTCGGGCGAGAGCCTCTTTGTCTCGAATGGCAACAATGACCTTGTCGAGAGGATCGACCTCGGCAGCGGCAATATCGCTGAATGGCAGCGCCTTACCCCCTCGCCGTTGGTGGGAGCCTTGCGCGGAGTCAGCCCGTCAGGCATGGCGCTCTCGCCCGATAGCGACCGTCTTTACGTCGCGGAACTTGGCATCAACGCGATCGGGGTTCTCGATGCCGATTCGCTCGAGATCCTCGGCCATATCCCAACCGCCTGGTATCCCTATCGTGTAGCCGTTTCCAAAGATGGCCGGAAGCTCGCCTGCATTTGCCTGCGCGGTTTCGGCAATGGTCCGAATGCCGGCAAGGATATTCCGAAGAGTCCGTTCTTGGGAATGCGGGGTTCGCTGTCGATTTTGGATGTGCCGTCGGGCGAAACGTTGTCCAAGCTCACGGACCGGGTCTTGCACGATAATGGCATTGAAGATCGCTCGGAAGACCGCGCAGCCATGGCCTCGCCCGTGATCCCGACCGTGCCCGGCGAAGTTTCAAAGCAGATTAAGAATGTGGTTTTCATTACCAAAGAAAACCATACCTATGACACGATCTTCGACCGTATCCCCGGAGCCAAGCACGACCCGTCCCTCTTGCGCTGGGGATTGCACCAGCGCTTGCAGCAGGAAGGACAGCCCACCTTGGAAGACGTCGGTGTGATGGTGAATCACAATGCCCTCGCCAGGCAGTGGACGGTCAGCGACAACTTCTACGTCGAACCGGAGGCATCGGGCGTAGGCCATCGTTGGTTGGTCGGGGTGCAACCGAATAATCTCATGCAACTGACCTATAGTGTCGGTTGGTCCTTTAAACTGAACAGCACCGCCCCAGGCCGCCGCTACTCCATGGGCTCCAACGGTTCGCTCATTCCCGAAGATTATCCCGAAGCCGGTTCGATGTGGGAACACCTGGCCCGCTTTGGCATTTCCTTCCGAAATTACGGCGAGGGTTTCGAGTTTCCAGGTGTCCTGGAAGAGAAGGACGAAGCTCCCACGGGCGCCCGCGAGGTGGTCAATGTTCCGATGCCAAAGGCGCTTTACGACAACACCTGCTTTGAATTCCCCATTTTCAACATGAATATCCCCGACCAATACCGCGCTCATTGGTTCATGAAAGATGTGGAGGAGAAGTTCATCAAAGGAAAGCAACCGTTCCCGGCGTTTATCAATATCGCGATCTGCAACGACCACGGCACCGGGCCTAAGCCAGAACGCGGTTATCCGTACGTGGCTTCCTGGATGGCCGACAATGACCTCGCGCTCGGCCGCATTGTGGAGTTCCTCTCGCACACGCCTTACTGGAAGAACATGGCCATTTTCGTGACGGAGGACGACTCTGGCGGAGAGCCCGATCATGTCGATGCCCAACGAAGCGTGCTCCTGGCCATCGGTCCTTGGGTAAAACGCGGTTACGTTTCGCATCGCCACACCACCATCGTCAGCGTGCACCGAACTTTCTACCAGATCTTCGGCTTACCCAGCCTGAACCTGTTCGACGCGCTCGCCAACGATTTCTCGGACTGTTTTACAACGACTCCGGACTTTACCCCGTTCACCGCCCGCCCGATCGACCCGCGCCTGTTTGACCCGGAGAAAGCCAAGGACCCCAAAGACCCGGACTATGGCAAAGCCAGGATGCTTCCGTCGATTCCCATGGACGACGACGACGAGATGGAGAGCATTTTGAAGCAAGGTGGCAAAGAGACAGGCAAGCCGTGATGAATAGCCGGGGTTCCAGCTGGGCCCGAAACCAATTTACCGCCCTTGGTTCGGGCGGCTAGACTCGTCGGACTCGCTATAGCCGCGCTCCGCGGCAGGTGGGTCGGTCGACCTCACCGACATCCGATCCCATCCAGGAAGGCAGGCGGACGACAAAGACAGTTGGCACCGACTCTGCTATTGCTTCAGGCGTGAAATCCCACGCTGTCGTTTGGAGATCCATCCGCCTTGTCGTTTTGGCATGTTGGCTATTCAGGGGGCGGGGCGAAACGAACGGTTCACTTGATCTCTCCTTCGATCCTGGAACGGGCGCCGATGGGCCCGTATTCAAGGCGGTATTTCAGCCGGATGGCAAACTGATCGTAGTGGGAGCTTTCACCAATTTTAATGGAATATCCCGTCGAGGGATTGCGCGCTTGCAGGAGAACGGCGCTATCGACCCCTCGTTCGATCCAGGCACCGGTTCCGACGGGCCTACGGTATGGTGGGCCTTAACTCCGACTGTTCGCGCAGTCGTTCTCCAAAGCGATGGCAAGATCGTGATCGGGGGCGATTTCACCAGTTTCGACGGCGTGCCTTGTCGCCACTTGGCGCGGTTAAACAGTGACGGCAGTGTCGATACCGAGTTCGTCGCCAGCGTCGAACCCGAATACGAAGGATCCCCGGAGACGGTCCACGCTCTCTCCCTGCAGTCAGACGGCAAAATCCTGGTGGGGGGCCGCTTCGGCAAGGTCAATGGAGTGACCGGCTTCCGGTTCGCTCGTTTGAACACAGACAGCTCGTTGGACGAATCTTTCGATACGCGCGGCCAGATGGGCTACGATGATACGGTCGAATGGATCCTCCCTTTGCCAACAGGTCACTATGTTGTGGGAGGAACGTTTGGCAACTTTTCGTTCCCGGAGCCTTATGAATTGTTGCCCTATAGTGCCCTGCGCAAACTCAGTCCGACAGGGCAACGGGACAAAGAATTCGAACAACGGCTGCCCGTGGGTCGGACCTACACTGTCGGCAAGCTCAATTCCAACGGAAACGTGTTAGTGACGGCACTCTACGATGCCAATATCCAGGACTACGCACCCGAGCGCTCTTTCCTTGATGAGTTGAGGTCTGACGGAACTCGCGTGGCTTCCCTAGCTCTAGGAACAGAATCCTCCATTGGCGCCGTCCAGTCATTGCCGGACGGACGCTGGATGCTCGGTGGCGGCTTTACCGAGCTGCTTGGAAAAGACCGGTCGCACATCGCGCGGTTGCTGGCGAACCGCGACCTGGACGTGTGCTATCCGGTGGATTTGCAGATTACCGGGCGCTTATCTCAGGAACCAACAACAGTCTATGACCTGCAACTCAATGAAACGCAGACGAAGGTCTTGCTTGTTGGAAACTTTACAACCGTCAATGGATTGGCACGGGCTGGGATTGCTCTATTGATATTGGAAGAAAGTTGTCTCCCCGGGACGGTGGCATTTGCTGCCCGCGCTGTTTCTGTGCGACAGGATGCAGGGATTGCTCAAGTAACCGTCATAAGGACGGGCAGCGGGAACGCCGAAGCTTCCATTGGGTTCGAGACACGGGAGGGGACCGCTCAGGCTGGAATTGATTACCAGCCAGTCTCGACTCGAGTCGTCTTTAAGCCCGGCGAGTTGACGCAGACCGTCGCCGTGCCTCTGGTTTTTACCTCCCGCACTTCGAACGAGGGTGAACGCGTTCTGGAGGCCATGCTGCGGGATGCCACGGGCGGCGAGCCGCTGGTCGAGCCGAACGTCATGCAGATTCGAATCCAGGCTAGCGCAGGCGTGGAAACTCTCGCCGTCCAAAACCCCGCGTTCAAACCGAATATTCCTGATGATTACTCGACCGGCCTGACTCTGGCGCCGGACGGTCGCTGGTATCAGACGCGGTGCCTTTGGGAACCTCCACGAACCTACACCGCCACTATCCAACGGCTGAACCCAGATTTCACAATTGATCCCTCGTTCAACATGGCCCCTCGGTCTGATCGGTGCATTTTCATTGGCGGGTTTATGGAGGATGGACGTATCTTCGTTTGGGATGGATACAGCAGCTCCGACGGGAGCTATGCGATCTTGTTGGACCGTTTGAACCTCGATGGCACCGTCGATCTGACCTTTCATCGTCCGATTTTTCAACGGCGAGATACAAACTCTGTGGCTGGGTTGTCGAGCATCCAGCTGCTACCTGGAAACCGTGTAATCGTTTCGGGACGCTTTGTCGTCGAAGCCGCCGATCAAATCTACAGGAACGCCGTCGTGCTTGGAGTCGACGGCAAAGTCGAATCGTCGTTTGCTTTGGAAGTAGGGCTTGAGTCGACGCAATCAGTCGAAATTCATTTGATTTACCCGGACGGTAGAATCCTCGCTTCCGTGAGCACGCTGGAAGGCGGGACCTATCGGTACGACTTTTATCGCGTGTTTCCCGATGGGTCGCGGGATCCCACCTTCCAATTCAACGCCGCCGCCCTTTTCTATGCCCGGCCCATCCGCCTGTTGCCCGATGGCAAGATTCTGGCCATTCGGAGCGTCGATGGAAAATCGACGCCAGAGAATCCGGCCCTGGTTCGACTCAATCCTGATGGTACCCGCGATCCGAGCTTCGTCGTCCCGGAAATCCGGCCTGAACCATTGACCAACGGTTGGTCTTCAGGAGTTTGGCTAACTGATGTCGTCCCTCTCCCGGACGGCTCCGTGCTGGTCGGAGGCCAGTTCGGATTTGTGGGTGGGCTCCGGCGTCCGTCGCTTGTTCGTTTGCTTCCGAACGGCAACTTAGATGTCGGATTCACAGTAGACTTACCAACCCTAGTGGAGAATGAAATCCCCTATCGGCGGACCGTACGGCAGTTTGTTAAAGTCGACGCGAACTCTCTCTGGATTAACTTCGGCTACGACGCTCTGGAAGTCACGGACCGGTTCCAATTCTGGCGATTGGAGGAAATTCAACTCGAGCCTTCGAACGAACCTTCCACCATTCAATTGCCCGCGATTGCCCCGAATCCGGTTTCTGAGGCCGGCGGTGAAATTGTCTTTGATGTTTATCGCACCGGTGCGGCGACGGACCCAGCATCGATTCAGTATCGGACAGCTCCTCGAACCGCCAAATCGCCCGATGATTATCTTTCCCAAACGGGAGAATTGCGGTTTCTGCCCGGCGAGCGGCAGAAGCAAATCCATGTTCCTCTCGTCGACGACGCCACAGTCGAGCCGGACGAAGTCTTCGACTTGATTCTTTCAGAGCCCCAAGGGGCGACGCTCTCCGGCGAGGCCGACATCGAGGGAACGATCGTCAACGATGAGAACGGAATTGAATTTGAATCATCCACCTATCGATTTAGCGAAGCGGAAGGGGTCGCGGTCTTATACGTGCGGCTCACCGGCACGAAAGCGACACCGGTAACTGTCGATTACACGACACGCGACGTGACCGCCAAGGGAGGAGAACACTATGTTTCCTTCGCCGGCAGGGCTGACTTCACTTACTGGGGGTCATCTCCAGTCCCAATTTTCATTCGCCTTCTGGATGACGGCGTCGCCAATGGCGACCGAAATTTTGAGGTCGTTCTGTCAAATCCTACGCGTGGTGCCGTTTTGGACCGAACCACGGTCGCCACCGTAACCATTACCGACAACGACACGTCTCAGCGACCGGGCGTGGGCGTCGATGGGATCATCAAAAGCCTGGCTGTCGAGGATAACGGTCGCATTCTGTTGGCCGGCCAATTTACGAGAGTCAATGGTCAGCCACGGACTTCGGTCGCCCGTTTAATGTCCGATCTGCAGCTTGATACGACCTTTACCGCGCCGTTCCAGTCTGGAACATCCGTCGAACGCGTCGCAGTCCAGGCGGACGGGAAAGTGCTGGTCACCGGCGTATTCACCAATCTCCAAGGCGTTTCTCTCCCGGGCCTCCTGCGGTTAAATGCGGACGGACAATTCGATCCAACCTTTATTAGCCCAGCGTTCGTTGCCCGGGACTACCCATCTTACCCAAGTTCCGGATGGTCAATCCCTCCCGTGCAGTCGCTTCTTCCGCTGCCCGACGGCCGGATCTTGGTCGGTGGCCACTTCACCAGTGTGAACGGCTTGGTCCGAGTTGGGATCGCGCGTTTGAACCCAGATGGCAGTGTAGATCGCTCTTTCGGTCACGGCACATTTCTAAACGAACCAGCCGTGGCAACGGCTTACGCTACCGCCCTCGCGTTACTCCCCGACGGCAATATCTTAATGGGCGGCCGGGCGACGACGTTTCGCAATGTCTATCAGAGCACCGTGGTGCGATTGGAACCGGACGGCGGACTCGATCGGGAGTTCAAGAGCAACCTCGCCCGCAATTGGGTCTGGGGCGGATACATCCCGTTTCCTGTGCAGTCCTTGTGCGTGAAGCGAAACGGACAAATCCTCGTCCTTTCCGCACCGGATGGAGCCTCCTATGATCCACCCCTGGTCCTCCTGAATGCCGACGGTAGCCCAGATCCGACGTTCGCCGCAAACATAGGCCCGGTTGGCAATAATCCGTGGGAATGGAGGGATCCGTTTCTACCAACCGGCGGCAATGCAGTCCTTGAAACTCGGGATGGACGTGTTTGGCTCGGCGCGAAAGAACGCCTTGTTGCCATCGAAGCAGACGGCTCCTACAATCGCGAGAAGGTGACCGCGTTAAGCGCGACGCTCGGACAGCGCCGAGTTCTTTACGACAGTCTGCCGACGAGTAACGGCTTGATGCGGTATTCGGCCCTGAATCCTGTGGAGATCACCGCTCTCGTCATGAAAAAGGACGGCCGCATTCTAATCGCGGGCGACTTTGGATTCTATGATGGCTTGCCCGCGTCCGGGTTAGTGGAAGTCGACGAGACAGGCGCGCGTTGGGATATACTTCGGATCGATGACTTGGACGTCGCTGACAAAGGAACGGGCGTGGTGCGTCTGCGTGTGCGCGCGCCGACAGGACAACCCTACACGCTGGAGCGGTCGATGAATCTTGAAACGTGGGACGTTATTCTGCGCGCGACGGCGTCAGAGCACACCTTTGAATTCACGGATTCGGAACCACTCACGACGGCCCAACGGTACTACCGCTTACGCGCGGATTGAGGACAGGATGTGCGGCAATTCCTCCCCTTCAAAGCATAGTTTGGGAACGGTCCGTTCCCAATTCGTTGGTGGGTCGAATCCAGGAATCACCTCGCGGAGCTGACGACCGTTGGTCGCGGCAAATATGGGGACCGGAAATCCTCTCTAAAAGCTTTCTGTAACGTTACCAAATTGGCCTCTTGCTTTGCCACAACCACTTGCCGTGGCGACACAGGCCTCCATACCACGGAACGGGCGCATGGGTGGCGTTCTGGATCTTGCTGCTGATCGTGCTCTTGGTCTTACTCCTCCGCCTGGGCGACGTATTGGTTGCGCTTTCCAGAACAGCGGCGGACGGCCGCCGCACTCCAAAACCTGTCGGAGTGCCGCAGCTGAGTCTCTGCGCGGCAGCGTCTTGCAGTGCTCCAGCCTTTTGGAGCGTGGGCATTGGACACCTTCTACGGCGTCCGATCTCGAACGGCTTATCTGCAGTATCGCGACCTCGCGTGGTGACATTTTGACGTTTTGGCACCAACTTCATTAATCCTGGCGCCAAGGACGTTAAGACCGATCGGGGTCGGATTTGAGCAAACGGTTGAGGGAGAGATGCTTGGTTGTTCG
>JBGAIN010000204.1:0-13132 GCA_044225505.1 Limisphaerales bacterium | reverse complement strand
TGCTGATCTCATCGAAAAGTCGCATCAATTCCGGAATTCCACGCTCCTGCAGGATCTCAAATGCGGCACACTCCCCGCCATCCACCTCTTGGAAAAGACCCGAGAGCGCCTCGGTGTGTTCATTAAGATCCTTCGAAGCCCGGTTCAGACGCTGAAGTCCCCAACATATGTCCTCCGCATCACCTTGGGATTTGACCGTCATTTCCCCTAGTTCGCGCAATTCCTCGCGCAGCTTGCCATTATCCAACCCGCGTTCAATGGCCTTTCTCAAACGGCTCTTCGCAAAGGGCAAGTTCATGCAGGAGATTATCTCGATTGGCTCACCGGCGCTCAAGCCGGTTCCTGCATCCCAGCTGGCACTGCACTTCACCAGTCGATTCGCCACCGACGGCAATTAGCATATGCTCATGTAGCTCGCCTCATTCGAATTGATCCGTGATTCTCAATTATCTCCTCGGACCAGTGGAAGGGACCGAACGGGAGGAGAATTAGTGCGATGAGGGGAGCTCAAAAGGTTACATGGCTCGACTTTCGGGCGCCACGCAACGAGTGTTTAGCCGAGGCTCTCATCAACAGCCAGCTCAAGTACCAGGCCACGTGAACTCAACGCATGGCGGTGGGTGACCGAGGGCGACAACGGACAAGATTCATTCGTCAGAGAGAGTCATGGAGTAAGCGCAGCGCCTCCTCGTAATCACTCCTCGGATAGGCCCATTGGGAACGCATGAAACGGAATTGACCGCATTCCTTGCCTTCTCCCACCTGGCGCAAAAGTTCGGGCCGGTGGCCGACAGGTCTTCCTCCCCGCGGACGAAGGATCAATCCCCAAAAAGGTGTTGGCGGTGTCTAGCGACGTTGTCGATCCTTCTCGAGACGCTAAATAAGGACTAGGGGTTTGAAGTGGTAAGGGTTCTTTGCTATCGTCGCGGGCACATTCGAGAGTGCTGTGACGACTGAACCGATCCACGATGCATTTTCCGACCACGCATTGGAGTTTGCTCGCGCGGGCTTCGCTCAACGGCGAGGCGGAAGCCCGACCAGCGCTGGAGGAATTGTGCCGGCGTTACTGGTCGCCGGTGAATCAGTTCATTCAGTTCCGTGGACATCGAGGCGCGGGAGCCGAGGATCTCACGCAGGACTTCTTTCTCCATGTCTGCCGGCACTCCACGTTCTCTCGCGCCGACCGAATGCGAGGACGGTTTCGTACATTCCTGCTGGGGGCGCTCGTGAAGTTCCTCGCCAATGAAGCGGATCGCGCCAACGCGCAGAAACGCGGTGGCGGCGCGACTGACCTGCGGCTCGACGACATCGAAGCTACCAGCACGCCATCGGCCCCGCCGGAAGCGACCACCGGTTTCGATCGGGAATGGGCGACAACGATTTTGGCTAATGCGCTGGAACGGGTGCGCGCGGAGTTCTCCGAGGCCGGCCGTAGCAAAGTGTTCGCCGCCCTCCAGACTTTCTTGCCAGGCGTGAGCGCGCCGCCGAGCTACGAGGACGCCGCGCAGCGCATCGGATCGAGCATCCCGGCGCTGAAGTCTGAGGTGCATCGACTCCGGTTGCGCTTCCGCGTGCTCATCCGCGAAGAGGTGGCGGCCACTGTTTCCGCTCCGCACGAGATCGAGGAGGAACTGGCCCATTTGCAATCCGTGTTGATGGATCGCGGGCAGAATCTGGGCGGAACCTGAAACTATTGGTCTGTGCTGCTTGAGAATACGGCAGATGGATTCGTCTCCGAGCCAACCTAGCGCCCGCTGTTCGCGATGCGGCAATCCGCTGGTCGAGGCACACCTGGATGGCCTGTGCCCAGCATGTCTGTGGACGGATGTATTCGCCGAACCTTTCGATGAGGCCCCTGGTGAAGCGAGGGCCGCCGTGCCGCCTGCCGCCGGCGGATGGATTCCCATCCCTGGCCATGAGGTGCTGGAGGAACTCGCGCGCGGCGGGATGGGCATCGTGTACCGCGCGCGGCAGTTCGATCCGCCGCGGTACGTAGCGCTCAAGATGCTGTTGCCTCATCAGATTGCCTCCGAACCGATGCGCGAGCGGTTCAGGCTGGAGATTCAAGCAGCGAGCGGTCTCGACCATCCGGCGATCCTCCCGGTGTTTCAAGTGGGCGAGCAGGACGGATTGCCGTGGTTCTCGATGAAGTTGGCTGGCGGCGGCTCGCTGGCGGCACGGCGTGGCCAATTCACCGGGAGATGGAAACACATTGCCGAACTCCTTGCCACCTTGGCGGACGCGGTTCAGTTTGCGCATGAACGCGGCGTACTCCATCGAGACCTAAAACCCGGCAACGTGCTGTTCGACGAAGGCGGGCGGCCGTATGTGAGTGATTTCGGGCTGGCCAAGGTCATCGGGGCGGACAGCGATTTGACGCGCTCAGCGGATTTTCTTGGCACGCCGCATTACGCCGCGCCAGAAGTCACCTCTGCCTCCGCCCGCAACGCCACTACCGCGAGCGATGTCTATTCGCTCGGCGCGATCCTCTACGAACTGCTGGCCAGCCGTCCGCCTTTCGAGGCCGAGGGCGTGCCGGCGTTGTTGAAAAAGATAGCGGAAGACGAGGTGATACCGCCTTCCAAGGCTCGTAGCAGCCGACGGGAGGAGGCTCTAACTTCCCAGTCTAAAATTGATCAAAGCCTCGTCACGTCGGCTGCTACGAAATTGCCGCGCGATCTCTCCGTCATCTGCCTCAAGTGTCTGGCCAAGGACCCGGCGCGGCGTTATGCAACGGCACGCGAACTGGCCGAAGACCTTCGCCGCTGGCTCGCGGGCAGGCCCATCCTCGCACGACCCGCGACGCCGCTGGAGCGCGTGCAATCGTGGGCCCGGCGCAATCCCGCCCGGGCGGCGGTGAGCGCGTTGCTCCTGGTCGTGGTGGTGAGCGCGATCGCGCTGGAAGTGCGGGCCAACCGCCGAACGCACCGCGCCCTCGGCGAATCACTGGTGGCTCAAGCACGCTTACAGCGGGGAACCGGACGACCCGGCCAGCGCTTCGACACACTCGAGCTCGTGCGACAGGCGACCGAGATCGGCGCGGCCAGAACCGAATCGCTCCGGACGCAACTGCGGACGGAGGTGGCCGCCGCGCTGGCATTGCCGGATGCGCAAATGGTGGACCGTTGGAGCGTGCCGGTCGCTCAATTCGAAAATGAGTTCGATTTCTCGTCCGACCTGTCGCGCTTCGCGGCCGCGACCGCCGATGGCGGTTGCACGGTTTTCTCGACGGCAGATCGTCGCAAAATATGGACGCTCCCTGCGCAGACGAATAATCCGGCCGTCCGATTGCGACTCAGTCCCCGCGGCGATTTTCTGGCGGTCCGATATCAAGACAAGCTGACCGCAGTACATTCACTGTCGGTTTCCAATACGAACCCGGTCTGGTCCAGTCATGATCCCGGAGCGACGGTGGTTTTCCCGCTGGATGGAGAAACCATGGTGGTGACCGAGCGAAAAGGCCGAGGCGGACGCAAGGCCACGGTTGTTGCGATAGGCACAGGTTCGGTGGAGGCCGAGTTACCGGCACCAGATCACGACCTACTGGCCTGCGACGCCCGGGCCACGCGCGTGGCCTTTGCGTCGGATAGGCTTTCCGTCCATCGGGTGAGTGACGCGAACGAAGTTTGGTCGGCGCAGCTTCCCGCACCCGCGTGCGCGATAGCGTGGTCGCCGGATGGTCGGCGTCTCGCGGCGGCCCTGACGACGCGGCGCGGCCAGGAGAATGATGGCCTGAACTCGTTCCCGATTCTCATCTTCGACGCGGAAACGGGCCGGCTGGAATCCACCTTCGCCGAACTGCCGTCGAACGCACGGCGTGTGGCCTTTCATCCCGATGGCGATTCGTTGGCGGTCGCGACCTGGCACGCCGGACTGGTCTGGGGTTCGGTGCAACCGGACGGATTCCGCCTGCGAATGGAGGGTTCACAACGCGCGCTTAATTTTTCTACCGACGGCAAGCGGCTCGCCTTTTCCCCGACCGCCGACGAACTTGGCGTGTCAGTACTTGCGCTTCCTTCCCTTCACCGCGCCTGGTCGAATCCCGCCACTGCCGAACGCTCGCGGCAATCATCCGCGCTGAGTGCGGACGGTCGTTGGCTGGCGGTGTCGGGAGCGAATGGCCTGGCTCTGTGGGACGTCACCAAGCGCCGCCAACTTTGCTTCCTGCCGCAAGCTGCCCGCGAGGGCTGGACGACGACCGCCTTTGCGGAGCACGATTCCATTCTGTATTACTCATCCACTCCGACAGGTGTGCGACGTTTTGATCTCGCCGGGTTGCGGGCGGCGTCAGGGGGAAGTGTCTCGATTGAACTCGGTCGTTCAATCGGACCGCCCGAAGAACATCTCATTACGGGTCTGGCTCCCGATGGGCGAGGGTTGTTGCTGCTCGATTTCAGAAGGCAGGCCACCAATGACCATCTGCCGCCCTCGGTCTGGCTCTGGCCCGATGGCGATCCGACCCGCGCCCGAAAGCTGGTTGAAGATCATCCGGTGAACGGCGCGGCGCTCATTCCCGGCACGCCATGGCTGGTGACCACGGACTTGGTCGCACCGGATGTGACGATCTGGAATGTCGCGACCGGCGAGAAAGTGCGAACGCTCGGGCTCGGCCAATGCGCGGTTTCCAGGTCCACGCCTGATGGGCGATGGTTGCTCACGCGCACACGTTCCGAATATGGCGTGTGGGAAGCCATCTCGTGCCGACTTGTGAACCGGTGGCCCACGCCGCCGGAGGAAGCGCAGTCCGACTTCACGCCGATGCCGGGCGCCCCGGTGGTGGCAGTCTCGACGACCGATGGACGGCTACGCTTCCGGCATCTGCCCGACGGCGGGGAATTGCTTACGCTGCCTGCTGCCACCCGCGCACAGGTCGTTGGTTGGATCTTCAGCCCGGATGCCCAACAAGTCTTCGCAATCCCGCAGTCTGGCCCGCCATTGGAATGGGATTTGGCGGAACTGCACCGGGAGCTAGCGAAGCTGGGATTGGATTGGTAGAGGTTGAACGAAAAAAGCCGGAGCGCCGAGAATTGCCCGGCACAAGCGGGTGCTTCTTCCCAAAGCCGGGCGATGCTCGGTGCTCGTCTTGGTGAGTAACACACGCTCTCGTCCTCTCCAGCGATCCATAACTTCAAAACAGATTTCCTGAAACTTCCTCCCGCCGTTCCGTGAGAATGGAGTGCGAACCTATGCTTTACCAATTCTCGGCCTTCACCAAAACTGCCGCCTACGGGCTGGCCGCCGTTCTCGTGTCCTGTGGGTCTGCCGCCGCTGCCGGCTATCAAGTCGTGCGGCCAGCGGATGGATTTGCCAGCATAGCCAGCGTTGAGCTGAACAACTCCGGCGCGGTGGTGTTTGTCGGAAAAAAGGGCGCTTTTCCGGGGGAACTCAGCGGGATTTACAAGGGTGGGTCTGGAGGCTTCGCGACCCTGCACGAAGTGATGTCTTTTGAAGCGCCGCCGGGTGAGGAGGTGATTGTCCCGTTGGGCGTCGCGATCAATGCCGCGAATGAAGTGCTGGCCTACGGTGGGGTGTTGGGAACCAGCTTCAGTCGGCTCGGGGTGGGCAGCGGAAGCATCAATTGGTTCTCCGGAGCGAACAGTCTGGCCGCGTCCCCCTTCGGCTTTGATTACAACGACCGCAAGTTGATTCTCTGGGGCCGGTTCGTCTTCGGAGGGGAGGCGCAAGAGCAACAGGCTCGCAGTTGCGACAACTGCTCCGGGATCGAACTGAACAACCGGAATCAGATGCTCACGTACTTCCCGGTGGGAGGCATGTATCGGTTCGCGCGGATTGATCTGGGCTTGATCGTGCCGGACCCGCGTTTTCCAGAGAGCAAGAGGTGGGCGCCGGTGCGGACGAATGTGATCGTCACGCTCGCGCGGCCACGCCCGGCGACGATGAACGAGAACGGGGAGGTCGCCTTCTACGATGCAAAACCCGACGGCACGGTGGGGATTTACAAGTCGACAGGTGGGGCGATCACCACCGTGGCCGAGAGCCGGTCGGGCGACTCGCAGTTTGAGTTTCACACATTCCAAGGTTTTGCGATCAACAACCGCGGCGAAGTCGCCTTCACGGCGAGTTCGCGAACCCTCAAAACGAGCGGAGTCTTCCGCGGGCCCAACCCGCTCCTGCACAGGATCGTGGCGGCAGGGGATCTCCTGGATGGTGTGCCGATTCCGGCGAAGCTGCCGGGTCTTATTAGCAACGAAGGTCCGACTGCCGGTCGTTGGTTCAACGACAACGGGCAGATTGTGGTCGGGGGCGGAAATGACCTTTGGGTGGTAAGTGATGTGCCGAGGGGGCCTGGTCTGCCACCGCCGGAACCGGAGTCCGCCGTTTTCCGCTATGTCGCTACGGTTACCAGCCCGGGCGATTACGGCATTGTCCAAAGCTGGGAGCGCGTCAGCCCGCAGCCGCCCATTCCCGATCCGCCGCGCGTGCCGGAAACCACGACGAACCACGCGGACACGGCCTTGTTCGACCAATCGGGGCAATACACCGTCACGGTGGGCGCCAGTCGCCACAACCACCGCTTTATCCTGCGTCACGGCGAACTGATCCTGACGGACGGCGCTTACAAAGTGGACGCGGTGTCGTTCGACGAGCCGTCCGCGTTGATCGACGCCGCCCGCCTCAGCCTGTTGACGGCCTTCGCCCTCACCAACAATCATGCATGGATCGGCCCCTCGGCCGATTCGCAAGTGGATGTCGGATTCGGCGGCGACTGGGTCACGCTCGGTTCGTTGCGGGTGGGCGGCGTGGGCGAGGGAATCCTCAACGTGAATCCCGGAGGAAACGTTGTGAGCGCCGAGTCGCGCATCGGAACTGGGGCCGGCGGAGGCAAGGCCACTGTCGGCAATGACGCGACCTGGACGACCGGCAATCTCGCCATCGGCATGGGCGGGGCCGGTGAACTGACGGTCACCGGCAACGGCCAGGTGACCAGCGAACTGGCGGTGATCGGTCAGGAGCCGGGGCCGGACAGTTTTGTCGCCATCGAAGGCTCCACCCCGAACGGTTCAGCGACCTGGAATACTCTCGTGACCAAAGTCGGCGCCAAGAGCGGCGGGAATCTGACGATTCTCGACGGCGCCGAGGTCAGCGCGGTCAGCTTTCAAATAGCGACCGAAGCCGGCGTAGGGGCCGCCACAATCGTCCAAGGAGTCGGCTCGAGCGGCTCGTCATCCTACCTGCTCGCCACAACGCTGGATGTTGGCGAGAGCGCCCCCGGGTATTTGGACGTGCTGGACGGAGGTTGGGTGGAGGCGGATCAGGAGGCCCATGTCGGGCGGAGCCTGGGGTCGTATGGGAGAATTCTTGTCAGTGGCGTTCATGCCGCCAGTGGAGAACGGTCAATGTTGCAAGTAGGGTCGTCCGGACTCTCGGACAGTTTGAATCTTGGCGGAGAAGGCATCGGCCTGCTGGTCATTGATGACGGAGGCAGCGTCGAGGTATCGGGCGATTGCTTCATCGGCGCGCCACCCGTGAGCGGTGCGGATACCGAGATCGAGGTGCGGGGCGGCACTCAGCTCCTCATTGATGGCGACCTTTATCTGGTGGGCAGTGGGCATGCCGGCCGGGCCGTGGTCACGATCACAAACGGATTCGTCAAGGCGCGGAGTCTCTGGTTGACCGACAGCAACACGGTGATCCAGGGCGTTGGTACTTTGGCAGTCGCGTCGGATGCACGCGTCAACAACAACGGCGGCTTCATCTCGCCCGGCCTGTCGCCCGGCGTGCTGACCATCGAAGGCAGCTACGGACAGGGATCGGAAGGCCGCTTGCTCATCGAAATCGGCGGCACGAACTCCGCCGCTTACGATCAACTGGTCGTGACCAACGAAGCCACGCTCGATGGGCAGGTCACGTTCAAGTTCATCAACGGCTTCGCACCCAAGGCCGGCGAACAATTCAAATTCCTAAGCGTCGGCGGGACGCGCCACGGGGCTTTCGCCAAGGTGGGTATGCAAAATCTTGCGCCCGGTTTTCAATTCGACGTCGCGCCTAGCGGTTCCACCTTGAGCATGACGGCACGCAACGACGGCGTTTACGACACCTCGCTGCCGGGCCGGGTCGAAGTCACGATCACCAACGGCGGCGGCATCAACTACGCGACCTACACAATCTCCACCAGCAACACCTGCCACGCCATCGAACTCGACGGCGCGCTGGTGCGCACGAACAACACGTTCCACCAAGGCTTCCAAGGGACGCGCCTCGTTCAAGCCGGCTGCACTGCAGCGGAAACCACCCGCGCCGGCACCCTGGTGCTGGGTACGCTCGCGCCGGGAGAATACTCGTTCGCCATCACGGTCGATGGCCAGGTGACTCAGACCATCGCCTTCACCGTTGCTGCGGGTCAGGGCCAGACCTTGCTGAACCCAACGCGTCTTCCGAACGGCGCCGTCCAGTTTGAAATCAACGGACCGCCGCCGATTCCCTACCGCATCGACGTCTCCACCGATCTGGAAACATGGTCCCCTCTCACCCGCGGCCAGTTGCCTGCCATCTTCACCGACTTCGACGCCACCATCTTCCCGACGCGCTTCTACCGTGCGGTGATCGGACCGTGAACAGGACCTGCGTTTCGACCCCCCATGAGCAGATTCTCATTTTCAGTCGCTGCGACACGTTTGCTAGCCACACACTCGAAGGCCGCGTCACTGGACTCCACCTCGCTCCACCGCTTCGGACCGACGCCCTCCGCCATTTTCTACCTGGACCAGGATTGTTCGCTATTCTGGTCCGGACCCGAGGAAATGGCTGAGCACAAGGTGGATGATTTCGATGCGGGCAGCTCCAAAAGGTGCACGCCTCGATGTTCGACCGTACCGAAACGAGCGTTTAGACGATGCTCTTATCTACGAGCAGCTCAAGTCTCGGCCCAAGTGGATCGTGGTCAGAATTGAAGTCCACGGATTATTTCAGGCCATTTTGGATAACGGCCCAGAGGGGGTTGGGTTGGTATATTCCGGCTGCTTTACAGGTGTAGTTCTGCGAGCATTTCCAGTAGGTCTTCGGTAGCTCGCCGGTTCCAAGTTCATAGTCCATTTTCGGGAAGCCATCGTCTTCCCGATACGCATAGAAAGACCAATGCCAGCCGTTTGCATTGAAGAAAGAGATTAAATCCCGAAAGTAATCCTCCACACCTTCGGCCTGTCTATCTCCGCCGAACTCACCCGCGTAAATGCGGTTGTGCGGAACTCGGTATTGAGTCATCCAATCGGTGATGACCCGAAAGTAGGAGCTGAGTTTCTTTCGATCCCAATACTCGATTGGGGCATAAGGCGGCTGTGCATCCTCATCGCCGGCAGCATCCAGTTCCCCCGTAGGAACAGAGCCAGGGTATTTGTACTTTTCCTTCTGCCTGCCGCTGAGAAAGCTGGACGGCTCGTATTGATGGAAGGAATAGACGATGTTTCCGTCGCCAAGATACCGCGGGTCCAGGATTTGAAAGGCATAGGGATTGGCGTAGAATCCTGAATCAAGCACGATTGGGGTTTCCGGGTCCACTTCGCGAATGGCCTCGATGACAGTTTTGTAAAACAAGTTGAGGTCCGCCGGCGTGCCTTGAACGGTCCTGTACCACTTACGATAGTCCATGGTGTACCAATCACGGAAAGGGCGCTGGTTGGCCCTCTCTGGACATGGTTCATTGATAAGGTTGTATCCCACGATGGCAGGATGGTTTCTCAGAGCTTTGGCCAGGTCGCGCCAGAAGCTTGCGGCCTGCTGGTGGTATTTAAAGTCTCGCCAGAGGTCGTATTGCTGAACGCACTTGCCGTTAACCCGGTTGTGCTGAAGCCAGCGGGAGCCGGGCAGGCTGAGCATCGTAAGCACGATCTTCATTCCGGCCTTATCGGCGTCATCGAGGACATGACGGAGGTACTTCACGTCGTCCTCCACGATCCCGGCGTAGGTCTCCTTCGGCCCAAGCAGAAAATCCCCAAGTTGAGCTTCCGGCCGCCCGTTGAGCCACTTATTGCAGGCCAGCCTTCCCAACAGAATCCCCGCATCAACGGCGTCCTTGAAGCGCTCCGGCCGGGGATCGTTCGGGAAGAAATTGGCGCCCTTTCGCTGGGTGTTCCAGTAGTCAGTGCTTCCGCCAAGCACCGCCTGGCAAATAATCGATGCCAGCGCTATGGATATTGGCAGAATATTACTTCTTGAGGCTCTACGGTTCACGGACACACTCTTCCATCAAAATCATACGGGAGGCGAGTCAATGTTGTTTCGGGTGCGCAGAACAAGCCGGTTGCTACCTCGAGACCACTGCCGAGCGAGATGATCTCTAAGCCAGAGCACTTTCGCCCCGGCCAGCCAAACGCGGAAGCACTGTCGGCCAATGCTGACGCACCGGCTTGAGAGTGCTTTCGACACCGCCAGTGGCAAGGACGACCAATGGCGAGCGAAGGCTATTCATCATCCCGTTGCGCAGGCCGACGTCGCGCACGCCCTGGACCTGGCCGTCCTCGATGAGTAAGCATGTGACCTTGGTGTTCCAAACAAAGTGTGACGGACGGCTTCGGCTTGTGTAGGCAGAGGGTTGTCTGACTAGTCATGCGCGGCGTATAGGGATCCGAGGCGGGCAGGCAAGGCGTTGTCATCGCCGCACACGACGTCGAGCCACGGCGAGGGCGACAGCGAACAAGGCTTCTTCGTTGGAGGGAGTCATGGAATGAGTTAGAATGGCACCGCAAAGTGGGCGTGATGCAGATTGCATCCGTTGACATCAAACAGGATCCAAGGCATCGTTTCGCCATGAGAACGACGCTGACGTTGGATGATGACATCTTCGCGCTAGCCACCCACCAGGCGAAGCTGCGCGGCGTTTCGCTCAGCAAGACTGTCTCGGACCTGCTGCGCAAGGGACTGAACGCTTCCACTCCCGCCCAGGCCAAGGACGGCCTCGTGGTATTCCACCTGCCGGCGGACTCGCCGAGAGTGACCACGGACGACGTGCGCCGCATCGAAGCCGAAGGCGTATGAAGGGCTACCTGCTCGATACCAATCTGCTCATCGCTTTGCTCTGGCCCAGCCACGAGCGGCATGACGTCGCGGTGAAATGGTTCACCCGTCATCGCGCTAAGGGCTGGGCGACCTGCCCTATCACCCAGGCCGGTTTCGTCCGCATCGTCTCGAATCCCGCGTTCTCCCGCGATGCCGTCCAACCGCGCGAGGCCATTGCGGTGCTCTCTGCCAACACCGCCGCCAACGACCACGCCTTCTGGCCGGATGAACTTCCGGTCGCCAAGGCCGTTGCCTTCGCTGGCGTGAGGTTGCTGGGGCACCAGCAGGTGACCGACGCCTACCTGCTCGGCTTGGCGATCCGTTGCGGCGGCATGCTGGCCACGCTGGATCAACGTATCGCTGCGCTCACGGAACCCAAGTCGTCCGAACGCAAAGCGCTGGAGACGGTGGCCTGACCACGGGTTTCACCTCGAACATCTGCCGACTTCGAGCGGAGCAACTGTCGGCCGAAGTCGGGCGCTGGTTGCCCCGAGAAGTCGCGGGCGTGAAGTTGGGGCGCCTGGCTGTTGCGAAAACCCGACCGCGACAGGGTTTGGGCAGGCTGCTGCTATTCCTGCCCCTGCAATCGATTCGCGACGCTCTGGCAAGTGGCTCAAAATCCTGAACTGCGCAATCTGAATCGAAGTTAAACATCAAAGGCATGCGAACGAGCAGCAACCCGCCGGGACGAGGCGTGGATGACTGCCGACCAAGAGCATCGCCTCAGGTGGGATTGATTATCTCCTCCAGCCCTCCAGAAAAAGATCCCGTAGGCCGCTTCGTTCTCATGAGTGTAAAGGATGAAGCGCACTTTGTCCCAATGGCCAGGATGACTTATTAAAAACTCAACCACGGTCAGCACAGGCACTGGCGCTGCCATCCTCATCGGATAGCCTGGCTTGTGGCATCCGACCTCTCCCGCTCGGAAGGATTTGCGAATCACGGCCGCAGGGATTGCTATTTCAAGTTTTGCCAGTCGAGGTCGAACCTGGCGAGATACTTGCGCAACCGGTCCGCGTCGTTCGCGGTTTTTCGGTTCTCTCGCGTAGCGGCGAACAGTTTGCGGCCCGCGTCCGACAGCGTGGCGGATTCCCGGCAAACCTGGATTACAAATGCCAGCTGCGCCTGATCAAACAGATCCAGCGCTTCTCTCGCTTTTTCGCTTAACACGCCCGCCAACACCGCCTCATGGTCACCGTCGGATGTCGGGGGTGACCAGCCAGCCTTCAAACGTTCAATTTCCTCAGCCAGGACATCCGCGGTGATGCGCCCGCCAGGTGACAACGTGGCCATGCGCGTGATGCAGGCATTCAAGTCACGAAAGTTGGCGGACCATTTGGCCGCTGGCGATTGGGCAAATTTCAGGAAATCCTCGCGAACTTCCGTGCTCATCGTGACGCGCAAGCTGCTCTTGCGGGCATATTGATCCAACTCGTAATCAAGGTTGGGTTCGATGTCCTCGGGGCGCTCGCGCAAGCCAGGGAGATGAAATGTCCAAAGATTCGTCCGGGCCAGGAGGTCTTCACGGAAACGGCCTTCACGGACAGCAATTGGAAGCTCGCGATTAGTTCCGGCAATCAACTGGAAGCTGCTGCTGACCTCCCGGTCGCCGCCAAATGGCAAAAATCGTTTATCTTCCAAAGCTCGGAGCAGCATCGCCTGTTCATCCAATCCAAGTTCCCCAATCTCGTCGAGGAACAGCAGGCCATTGTCCGCTGTTCGCAGGAGACCGGGACGATCCTTCAGCGCCCCGGTGAACGCACCCCTCACGTGACCAAACAACGCTGACATCGCGGCGTCACCCCGCAAGGTGGCGCAATTCACTTCCACGAAGGCGCCGGTTATTTGGTGCCGGGACTTCTTGAGTTCGTAGATGCGGCGAGCCAGTTGCGATTTCCCGGCCCCGGTTGGCCCGGTCAGCAGCATCGGCTCCTTCGCGTGAATCGCGACGTGCTCGATTTGTTCGATCAGTCGGTTGAACTGCCTATAGCGCGTGGCGATGCCGTACTTGAGATACGAGCGCGCCTCCTTCTGTTCCTTGCCAATGCGGGCGGCCAGCCGGTAATACTTGGATAGATCAATGTCAATGATGGCAAACTTGCCTTCCGGTCCCCGGCGT
>JBGAIN010000203.1:0-13278 GCA_044225505.1 Limisphaerales bacterium | reverse complement strand
GCCCCCCGCCGCCAGCAGCGTATCGCGAGTCGCTTCAAAATCGAGCCGACGACGATTCATCTTCCAAAGCCATTGGTTGCCCGGGTCAAGGCGAAGTCCCTCCGCCCGATCGTCCGAGGCTTGCTGATAAGTGTTGGAAAGAAGAATCCAGCGATGCAGCCGTTTCAGCGACCAACCTTCTCGCACGAACCGTGCGGCGAGATGATCCAGTAGTTCTGGATGGCTTGGCGGATCGCTGCGCAGACCGAAATCGCTCGGGGTCCTGACCAACCCGACGCCGAAGTAATGCTGCCACACTCGGTTCACCAGCACTCGCGCGGTCAGGGGGTTATTTGGATCAGCAATCGCCTCCGCCAACTCCAGGCGCCCACTCCCCTTCCGAAATGGCTGCGGTTTTCCTCCGCAAAGGACCGCCACAAATTGGCGCGGCACCTCCGGTCCAAGCCGCGCGGGATTTCCACGGAGCAGCACGTGCGCGGCTCGCATAGAGTCCACGTCTTGCATGGCCATCGCGCGTGGCGGAGCGCCTGGATGAGTGGCGTCCAACTCTTCGACCTTTCGCTTTAGGGCCCGGAGCTTTTGTATCGAAGGAACGTCAAACAGCCGGGTAATCTCGGATACCGGCACCGCCGCTGGAGACTCCGGACCATGCAAAACCTCTTCGAGCGCTTCCCACGCGGGATCTGCCTGTTTTAGAAGCGGCGTGCTGCTGGAGTCCGCAAGGCCAGCGCGAAGGGCCGTCGCTTCCGCGAACAACGCCGCGTAGCGTTCCGCAGCCTCTCGCAACGATCCGGGCGGAGGCCCGCGAAACGCGAACTCCACCTGTGGATTCAGCCCCTCCGACGCGATCGCTGCCTGCAACGCCGTGTCGCGCCGGGCTGGCTCTTCCTCGGAACAATCATCCAAGGCAAACCAGGGACCGAAGATGGGATGATGCGGTGCCTGAGACCACTCCCCCAACCGTCGGATCCAACGTTGCACCGTCTCGGGATCGAGTTTCCTCTCGCGCGCGAGGGCTTCCGCCGCGTCCGCAGGAAAGCCACGAAAATCATGGGCGGCGACCATGTATTCGGCCACGCGCTGCCTAAGCTCGCCTCGCACCTCGGCGATCTTGGCATTCCGAAAGCCGTCCAATTCCGCCAGACGTCGCTCGTGATCGGCCAGATACTCGCGATACAAGTCGGGCCGGTCGTTCGGCCCGAGCAGCGGCCGATCTTCAGGCTCGACGGTATTAAGAAAGACGCCGTAAAGGGAGTAATAATCCCGCGTGGTAATTGGATCGAACTTATGGTCGTGGCATCGGGCGCAGCCCACCGTCAATCCCATCATCCCGCGAGTGACCACGTCGATCCGATCGTCGATGATATCATGGGTGTTGTTGAGAAAGCGTCGTCCCAGCGTCAAATAGCCCAGCGCGGCGAGCGGTCGCTTATCGTCACCCAGCGGCAACTGATCGGCGGCGATCTGTTCAATCAGGAAGCGATTGTACGGCAAATCCTCATTCAACGCCCGAATGACGTAATCGCGGTAAGTATAGGCATAAGGATAGCGGCGCTCTTCTTCGAAAACATACCCCTTCGTATCAGCGTAGCGCGCCACGTCCAGCCAGTAGCGGCCCCAGCGTTCTCCGTATCGCGGCGACGCCAACAAACGTTCCACGACCGCCTCAAAGGCGTCCGCCGAATCGTCCTCCACGAACCGTCTGACTTCGTCCACGCTCGGCGGCAACCCGGTCAAATCGAAGGAGACCCTGCGCAAGAGTGTTCTTTTGTCGGCGCGTGGTGAGGGCCCAAGTCCCTCACGCTCCAATCGACTGAGAACGAATGCGTCCACGGGTTCTCGCACCCATTGTTGTTGGTGAACCTTGGGCAGCGGCGGCTCATGAACGGCACGGAACGCCCAGTGATTCTCTGCCAGATCAGGCGCGGCCGTTGGGGCACCTGTTTCGCGCGGGTCTGGCGCCCCCATCCGCACCCAATCCTCGAGCGCCGAAATTTGAGCCTGGGACAAACGCTTCTTCGGCGGCATCTGGAGATTTTCATCCGCATACCGCACTGCCTTAATCAGCAAACTTTTTTCGGGATCACCCGGGACCAAAGCCGGGCCGGAATCGCCCCCTTTAAGCAAGCTCGGGCGACTATCCAGCAGCAGCCCCCCCTTCACTTTAGTCGCTCCGGCGCTATGGCACGTATAGCAATGATCAACCAGCGTGGGTCGGACATGCGTTTCAAAGTAATCAACCCCCGATAACGCGCTTTCGCCCGCCCCAACCCGTCCGATGAAGACGAACCAAAGCAGCACCATCATCGGGAATCGTCCCCGACGCACACGCGCCGACTTTACAGGTCGCTCTGGGTGTAAGATGGTTTCCAAGCCTAAAGTTCTGCGGCACAGTAGCACAACACTTCCCACAAGGTAAACTCGATTTCATACCCGGACGGCGCGCTTTGAACCGATTCCTTAAGGATGAGATCGGCATGTCAGCCGCCGGGCTTGGCCATTGCAACATCGATAGGCCGGAGAGAAAATGGACGGTCTGGTGCGAGTGGATGGTGATCGTGACCGTCGACGATGAAGAAGCCGCTGAACTGCGGTGCCCAGCCACCCTTTTGGCCAAGCTGAGAAATCAGAGAGCGATGTGGCGTAGTGTGGTGACCGCTAAATTCTTGCACTTTCGCGGCGAGGGTTTTTGCGCGCCCGTAAGGCGCGAGCGAGGCGCAGACCCGTTCCGACAGGTCGGGATATCGAGCGAGGAACGCGGCGGGCGCGCGAAAGAACCGCCGCCCAAAGGGTTGCGCTGATAATGGGTCCTGGCTTCGTTGCTCCTCGGTCAGAGAGCGCGGCGGCTATCCTCCGTCGTCGCGCCTCGCCAGGTCCCATTTTTAACGCAACGAAAGTAGAAGGACTTAGCGGTCACCACACTAGGACGGGTTGCCTAAAAGTCGGATGGCCCAGCAATTGTCGGTCGTCCCGAGTTCCGCGGTGTATTTGAGCCGCTTCTCGAACAAGACGTTGACTTCACTGGCGATGCCGTCATGGAGAGGGATAACATCTCCAACCTTCAACTCCGCCAGTTGTCGGGCGGTGATACCAACGGAGGACCACTGCGCGCAGACGTTAATTTTTACGTCGCTCAACGAGCGGATCCGCTCGGGTGAGAGCCGCGGAGGACCAGCGGTTCTAGGTTTGTCGGTGACAGACCGGGCATTAAGCTTCTCAACGAGCGGTTCAAGCGTACTGAGCGGTAATCCGAGCTGGAGTCGCTCGCTCTTTTCGTTCATCTGCAGTTCCATCGCCACCAACAGCATCATCGCATCGCTCCGACTGCAACGGAGAAACTGCGAGTTGGTTTCGTGTCCGCAAATACTCGGACGGAGGTCCGCCATGCCTTCCCAAACATTGCACCATTCCGTGAGAATCAAGTCGATCGGCTGCTTGAGCAGTGCCATCTCGATGGCACTCATGTCACGAGCAGCGTCGGAACACGTGCCCGGCCCGCCAGTGCGGCGATCAACGATGGATAGCGCCAACGCGGATGAAATCTCAAGCAAACCGACGCCTTCGAGCGGATCCAAATGGAACAATGTGATTTGGCTCGGGTTAGCCAGCTCTTCCGTGAGCTCCTTGAAAGAGACGGTTTCGAGCTTGGACATCTGGATGCGGATTTCCGTCCGGAGGTAGGTGGCGAAGCGAGCCTCCAACGCCGCGATGAAGTCGTCATGCACCAAGCGCAAGTGCCGCACCTCGATTGGGGCCAAGAACGACCCTTGGCTGAAATCGTATCCATGCGCCGCCTGCGTCCGAGGGGCCGACACTTTCTCCTCTGCGGCTGCTGGCTCGGCTGCTGCGGGCTCGGAATTCCCAAGTTGCGCGAGAAGGGCCTCGACGTCGGATTGGGACATGAGTTGCCCACTCGACGAGGGGGCATTCATTGTTTCCATAAATGTGCTTGGCGATCGATCTTGGGTTCAGGTCAGCTCACGGTGTCGGTGACTTCGGACCAGATCCGAGATCGACTTCGCCATCGGATTCGAGCCGCTTCGCAACTTCGATGATTGCGTTTTGAGCCGCTTCGACGTCTTTCAAACTGACCGTTCCCATGAAACTCATTTCCTCGCGGATCGCTTCGGCCGCGCGTTTCGAGATGGCGGATAGCAATGAGTTTTGCGTTTTCTCGCCCGCGGGCTTCAGCGCCACCGCGAGATCTTTCTTGCTGACTTCCTGGAGAATCTTCTGACGGACAGAGGCATCGAGCCGGCAGACATCTTCGAAGGTGAACATTTTTCGGCCAATCGCCCGGGCGAGTTCCGGGTTGCGCTCCTCGATCGACATCAGGATCGATTTGCTGACCGTTTTGTCCATGGCGTTGAGCACTTGGGCAGCCATTTTGGAACCTTCAGTCTGATTGTAAGGCCGGTGCTGCAGATTTCTCAATTTTGGCTGCAGAACCTCCACCACCGCTTCGACCGCCTCAACCGAGGTTGGGGAGATCGCTCCGAGCCGGGCGACCACATCTTCCAGAAGGTCAGGCCGCATCAAGAGGAGGACCTGCGACATTTTCTCGGGAGTGAGATAGCAAGCGACCATGGCAATGGTCTGCGGCTGCTCGCGGCGCAAAAGGTTAAAAAGATGCCGCGGTTCCATATCCGCCAGTTGCTTCATCGCGGCAACGGGCGGTGGAGCTGGCGAAATTCGTCCTATAACTTCGGCCGCCTTTAAGAGGCCGATCCCTTTTTCCAGCAACGCTTGGGTGCGATCCACCCACCTTCGATGGCCGCTGCGGCCGCCCGGCCGCAACATTGCCAAATTCTTCGATCAACGCTCGTTGCGATTCGGCGTCGATCAGCTTCATCTCGGCCATCGCGGTCGAGACCGCCATCAATTCCTCTTCATCGAGGTTCTTGAGGACCTGGGCGGCGCTGTCGGGGCTAAGGATGAGCAAGAGAGCCGCGAGTTTTTGGACCTTCGTGAGAGAGGCGGTTGCTGCCGAAGCTTCCGATGTTGGGGCTGCCGTAGCACTCATATATCAGAATTGCGTTCCAGCACGACGGCGAGACCGAAACAAACCCGATCGGCCGTCTTCAGCCGACTCACAAGCCGCTGACTCCGACCCGTCATTGAGCCATCGCCATCTCCATATTCGAAACGAAGGCCCAACTCTGTGTTTCCTCGTAGGTAGCGCAATCTTTCTTAAACTTATCGGACGCAACGATGACGTGCTTAAGCGAAAGTTCCGCGCTCGCCTGAATCGTGGACATGATCAACTCGATCACAATAAGGTCAGATTTGTCCAGTTGGCTGATATCGACCACGAGTTTACCAGCGCCTGCATCGACCGTGGCGATGAGCTGATCTTTAAGCCGCGTGGAAATTTCGTGAATCACTCCTTTTCCCAGGGCGTTGGGGACAGTCAGGACCAAAGCACGATCTCGCAACTGAAAGTACTTGTAGGAAGTTTCGAGCCGAAGTGCTCGGCTGATCTTGGACTTCAAATCATCGCAATCGATCGGTTTGGTGACAATGGAAGCGAATCCAGCGTGCTGGGCGCGCGACTGTTCGGAAGTTTCCGTCTTGACGCAGAGCGCAAAGACCGGGACCGACGCCGTATTTGCGTAGGCCCGAAGGTTCTGGAGGAGCAAGTAAGCGCCATCTTTGGGCAGGGACAAGCTGGCCAAAACGACGTCGACCGGTTTCTTCATGCAAATATCGGTCGCTTGGCCGGACTGGTCCGCACTGCTGATGACCCAAGGCGTATCGCTGAGACCAGCTCGAATCTGTTCGACGATGGTCGGTTTGTCATCCACGACCAAAACGCTGATCGGATCGTCAAACCGCCGCGCTTTCTGAACTTCGGCCGTGCGGGCTTTGAGAGTAACCACTCGACCGACTCGTTCGGTCAGAAGTTCTTCCTTAAATGGCTTTATGATGTAGTCACGAACGCCAAGCTTCGCAATCTTGACCACCGTCTCTCGCCCGGCTTCCGCCGTGAGCATGATGACGGGTGTGGTCTTGAGATCGGGGTCCGACCGTAAGCGCGCCAGGACTTCAAGACCGTCCATGACTGGCATGGTGTAATCAAGCAGGATCAAGTCCGGTTTCTCTCGGGTGGCGACCGCCAAACCCTCGACACCGTTGGACCCCTCCAAAACCGTGCAATCGAATGATCTCAACGCCTTGGTGACGATGAGCCGAATGGTTTTACTATCATCGATGGTAAGGATCTTAATACTCATAATGCGTTCTCAAAAAGCGGTCCACGAAGCGATGTCACTCGAATCACACGGTTAGCGATGGTTTTTGATTAGCAGTTCGATCAAGATATAATTCGCTCCGCTGTGGAACCCGAGCACGCGGCGCTCGGAAGAACTGACCGGCTCAACGCTAAAGTTTTGCCCGCGCACGATCGATGGAATCGTCAGCACACACGACGATCCCGAGTCGCAAAGGCGCGATTTGACAAAACCGACAATCATATTGTTTAGCTCCCCGATGACATCATTCACCATCTCATCGGCGACCAGCTCATCGTCGCCGAAGCCCAACATCCTTTTCGCTAACGTCTGGGCAAATCCAGTGGTCACTCGGAGATAAACGATACCGTTGACGTCGCCAATAAACCCAACAGAGCCCGCCACGATCGTTTCGTTTGGCGATTCCAAGCGGTGGGATGGCGTCGGTTCGACTTCTAACGAAACCATCGTGCTGAAGACGTGACTGACACCGCGGTTCAGCAAATCGCTTACGTCTTCGATAATGTGGGGGGTCGTGGTTGTCATCGTCATTTGAAGAGCATTACCGCCACGGCTCAGCCGCGCCTTCCACGAAGCTGGAACCGATCGGATATCGCTGGGTTGTTAATCCTGCGCAAAGTCGCCAGGCAGATTCGGCCCGGCAAAATCCTCCTCGTCGGGTTCTTGGCAAGTCGCGTCGATGGAGGTTGGTTCGATTCACAGGAAAGAAGTTTCTAACCGCAATGGCAGAGCGTCAGCCGGTGATTTACCAGTTTCCTAAAAGGCATCCTTTCCGTTCTGTTTCTCGCGTATGCCATTGTCGTTCAAAGCTGCACGTTTAATTCGAAAACGCTCTCAACCCGTTGCGGGCGACATGCGCAGTGCTTTATATCCTGCACTGCCCGCCGTCGGGGTAATTCCAGGCTTTCACCGGATCCGAAAGGCCGACCGGCGTCGTCGCCGATTCCCAGCAAGTGGCGGGAGCAAATGTCGGGCCAAGGCCGCTCGACGCGCCGTCGTCGCCCATCCCCCGCCCTCACTCTTCCCTCCCCCGACGGTTCGACTTGCCTATTCCAAACTCGTGGCTGCGATGAGGTCGGCCATAAACGCAACCTACTGGACTCGATAGAGTCTGCCGCGATCCACAAGCCCCAAGCGGCGTTTCTAGCTTCAAAGCTGCCGCCTGAAATTGGCACATTTTGAGGCGTAGTTGTCCTAAATCAACTACCGAGGAAAAGCAGGCCCATGCATCCTTCCGCCGAGCACGTCGCAACCGAAGGTTCCGAATACGGCAGAGAATGGACGGCCGTTGGATCATCGTCACCGCGCTGGGGATTTATTCGTTCAACTCTGTCACGCGGATGCAAGCACGACCACGAATTCTCGGTGGCCTCCGGGCACGAACGGCGGCTGAATTCTGCTGGCGTCCGTCCACTGACCACGACACGATAGCGCGCATGGCAGAGCGGTCAGCAAAGCGGCGAATATTGTTTGTCGATGACGACCCGATGTTGTTGCAGTTCTACTGCGCAATCATGGAGCGTGAAAAAGAGGCTTGGGAAACCCATACCATCGACGACCCCAGAAAAGTCCTCGGCCTGCTCGCTTCAAAAACTTTTGACGTGTTGGTCTCCGATTTCCGCATGCCAGCAATGGATGGAATCCAACTTATGCGCGAAGTCAGCGAACGCCACCCCGCCGTCGCGCGGATGATGGTGTCCGGCATGCAAGATCAGCAGGAAGTAGCGCGTTGCCTCGGACTCACTCATCAGTTCCTGCCCAAGCCGTTTAACCTAAAAAGCTTTAGAGCGACCCTAGCACGGGTTTGCCAGCTCGGCGTTTTCCTGGAAGACCCTCGATTGCAGGCCATCGTCGCGCAGGTCAAGAGCCTGCCGAGCGTCCCGTCGCTCTACCTGGAAATGATGACCGAGATCAATCGTGAGGACTCCTCTCTCGAAGCCCTCGCTGCGATTGTCGCCAAAGACCCCAGCATGACCGCAAAGCTGCTCCAGATCGTCAATTCCGCCGCGTTCGGCCAGGCGCGGCGCATCTCCAGCCCGCTCGAAGCGATCCAGTTCTTGGGAGTTGCCCGCGTCAATTCCCTGGTCCTCTCGACGCATATCTTCTCGTCGTTCGACCAAGCCACCGTCAAGGGAAGTTCCATCCAGGCATTGTGGGACCATGCCTTTCAAACCGCTTCCCTCGCCCGCCTCATCCTCGACGCCGAAGGAGCCGAATCCGAGATGGCGGAAGCAGGGTATACCGCCGGCTTGCTGCACGACATCGGGAAGCTAATTCTGGCTCAATCGTTCCCTCAGGACTGGCAGCGCGTTTTGGCCGCTTGCGCCGAAGGCAGCCGGCCATCGGTCGACGTTGAAATGGAGATCTTCGGAGCAAGTCACACGGGCATCGGCGCTTATCTGCTGGGCCTCTGGGGACTTCCCGCACCGATTGTCGAAGCGGTCGCGTTTCATCACGCGCCCATGCAGTCCGGCACTCCCGCGATGAGTCCGCTCCTCGCGGTCCACGCCGCTAATCTGCTCATCCACGAAAAGCCCGAGTCCGCGAACCCGAGCCTCGGATTTGATCGAGCCTACCTCGCGGCGGCCGGAGTTCCAGATCACTTGGAAAAGTGGCAAAGTCTCCGAATGAAGTTGCGTTGAACCGGTGAGGCACGTTCCGAGGGATCGGTGCGGTCCGTCGAGTGGGAGTTCGCAGCGATCCGAGAGGCCCGTTCGGAAACCGCGTCCGCCCGGATCCTACGATCTTTCTACCGAATTCGCTGGATTCGATAGTTGGAAAAAACAAAGCGGTATCCAGCGCGATCGATCAGCCCGTCGGTCATCGCGTCTTCGCCATACGGAGGCCCGCCATACGAGACGAAAGACCGCACCGGATGGCCCAATTGCTTTTCGAACTCGTTCTGAGACCCGATCACTTCGAGTTCGCGGGCGGCTGGAGTCAATGATGAGAGCAGGACGTGACTGTGAGCATGACAGGCCACCACATGGCGCTGATCGAGTTCTCGGATTTCCGACCAGGACAGCGCATAGCGCCCGTCTGGGTATTCCTGAGTGAGCATATCGATCTCGTGGGAGTTGGCATAGGCGAGCTGATCCAACACCGGGCTGGTCACAAAGCCGGTAATAATAAAAAACCAGCCGATCAACCCGAATTCCTCCAGCAACGGTCGGAGGACGTCATATCCATTACGATAGCCTTCATACACCGCGATAATGACTCCGGGCTTCGATTTACGCCATTCACCGGTTGCCAAATACCAGTCCAAGTCTTGTTCGGAGACCGGAGAAAAAGCGCGACTCAGCTCTTGAAGCTGATCGCGATACTCCCTGCGTCGGGCGCGGGACGTGTTATGGAAATTGACAGCCCGGATCAACGGGCTTCGGCTCATCCGCTGATCAAACGCACTGGCCGCTTTTTGAAAATCGAGCGAACCGGTCATCGCTTGTTTCTTCGTTGCATGTTCCCGAAATCACGCTCGGCGACGATCTCGATGAGTTTGCCGAGGTCGTCAGCCGTGGCTTCCGGTCGAATCCTCGGCCAGGCCGCAGCATTCGTCCGGAATTGTAAACGCAAACGATCGTCCTGCGCCGGGCCCGGGAGCACGCGGCTCGAGCGCCCGCCCGGAGTGAGGTCTTCGCACACCAAGAACACTGGAATGCCCTCTTCGGAATAGGGGCGCCCCGTCAATGCCTTGAGGTCTCGATCCAGAAGTTTGTCAACGGCATCGGTGCTGCTGTCGGCCGGACCATATGGTTCTTGCCGGCGATTTGCACCCCTCCTGCGCTCGTGAGGCCCGCGACAGCCGAGCATCGCCGCGGCGGCGCTCAGCAGACTCCAAAGGGCGCCGCGTCGGTCTAGTTTCCAGAGCTGCCAATTCCTCTTAGAAATGGGTCTCGCGTGGGTCGCGGCAGAGTTTAATTCTTCATTCATTCGAGAGCAACTGCCTCACGGTTCTTCGAACTGCACAAAGCGGGTCTGGCCCGGAGGAATGACCAGGTCGATCTTCACTGGATTCCGGTGCATACGGCCCGAGTGCCATTCCCAGGCGTGGTCCCAAGCCACTCGCGGGGCGAGGAAAATGTGCTTGGCACCCCGCGCGTCGACGACCGCTGGCTCACTCGGCTTTTTCGCCACTCCGTCATTGTTGACGAGTTCAATCGCCCAGCCGTTGGGCAAGCGATTGATCTGATACTGGATCGGATCGCCTGTCACTTCTATGGGAACAAGATCGCGGACGAGCTTTTTCAGGCGTTGGTTGGAAATTGCCACCCCCCGTTGCGTCGTGGGGTCCGTGGCAGGCTCAAGGACTTCGACGTGTCCGAGTTGAGCGAAAGCTTCGTAGCGGTCGCCCAGCGCTTGTTGGTGACGTGGGTTTAACATTACGGTGCTGCCGCGACGCAACGCCTCGGTCAACCGCTCGACGAGCGCTTCCGTAAATTCAATATCGCCCGCCAGCAAGATGGCCGGATAACTGGGTAGAACCCCCGGCCCGACGCTCGTCAGCAGGACGTCGAAGATCTCGCCGTAAGGCGTGGGACGAAGATAACTGCTCTCAGGATTGTCGGCGTTGCGTCGATGATGAATGTGATCGCTGCCGGGAAACAACTGGTCGTCAAACAAGTCGCGCAGTTCACGATCGCCTGGGGTCGGTTCCAGAATGCCCCAAGGTTTGTCCATGTATCCATTGTATCCAGCGTAATGATCCAGCAGAACGGCGACGGGCATCCAGGGAATCCCGCGAGCGTGGGTTCGCATGAAGGCAAAGACTTCCGCCGCCTTTTCGCCGTGCGACGTCAATGTCCAGGGCGCAACAGGTGTTTCGAAAAAGATGGCCAAGCTGTTCTCCGGCGTAACCATGGCGGCGCCGGCGAACCAGGCGTGCAGCCACATCCGTTCGTAGAAGCTCAAGGAATGTCCGGCGTCCAAACCTCTGGCGTCTCGCCCTTCACGACGCAGCGGCCCGCTTGTGGTGCATGCACCGTGAAACCACGGACTGACCTGGACCGACCACGGCGCGTTCCACTGCCGGGAAGCGCCGCGGGCAAAAGCCAACTTCGACTGGGTAAACGCAATATTCTCGCCGAGTTCGAGCCCCACGCATCGCGCTCCCCATTCCGCGGCATACGCTTCATAATGGGAATGCCCAGTGACGCTCACCACGCGGTCGAGCAGATCGTGACTGCGGCTGACAAAATAATCTTTGAGCGTTTCGTAACACTCCCGCCGAGTCGAGGGCCGTCGGTCATATCCGGCCAGGCCAGGCGGCTTCATCAGGTGCTTCATGCTCTCAAACTCCGCGCCGTAAACATCCCGCCACCATCGCTCAGTGCACGATAGATTGTGAAAGTAATAACCCCACTCTCCCAATTGAATGCCGTGGAAGACTCCGGCTCGCTCCAACGCCGCAAGTGCCGCTCGATCCTCGTCTCCCAGCACGCAGCGTCCTCCTTTAATCTGCATATCCGCGCACCCTGGATAAGCGACCAAAGGCCAGCCTACCGTCGCGAGATAGTCAAAAATCGGCTTCGCCCCGGGCCGAGCGGCGGGCCCGGGATCAAACGCATTGCCCAAGTGCCGGTCCGTCAAGACTTGAACCAACTGCGTCACCTGGTTGCGATCCCCTGGAATGCCATAGAGTGAGAACGCAAATTCGCGGTGGCCTGGCAGCAATCGAACCTTGACCGCCCCGGCGCTCAACTCGTCATACGTCGGATAACCAGCCGCGCCGACGTTGAGAGGGGCGACCGCTGAAAATAAAGCGGCCCAGATCCAGGCGACCCAGCGGAGGCGAAACATGACGGCATGGTTCCCGCCCGGAAAGACCGCGTCAAGCGCCGGCAAGTTCCGGGATGCGTTCGGCGAATTCTCCTGACAAAAGACATGGCCCTTTGAAATGATCCTGGCGCTGCTATCATCGCGTGCATCACTGTGAAAACTGGAACTCGCCATATTCAAGGATTCGGATGGGTCGTCGCACTGAGCTTGAGCGCGGCCATTGCTGTTCTCAGCGCGGGTTGCGCGCATGAGCCGCGTCACGCTCACCAGGCTGCGGATCCCCAGGTTGAATCGGCGCCGGCCTCTCCACCCGCCCTGCCCTTCTTCCTGATTGGCCCGGTCAGTGTTTTGCTTACCAACACCACGGACTACTCGGCACGGCTGGTCATCACCGATGACCGCGGACCCGCCACGGGAAGTCTGTTTCAGCAGGAAGGCTGGTTGATCTTTGTCCCGACGCGGGGCGTCGCATCGCCGCTGTCGATCAGTTTCCGCTACCTCTGGAACGTCGAATCCAATACTGGATACGTCATCAGCGAGGCGTTGCGAGGTTATACCAAGATTGTTGGCACTAGTCGTCACCAACTTCGCCCGAATCAAGGTTCGAACCTTGCGCCGGTGAGTGCGGCAACAGGCAGTGCCGGTGAAATAGTGGGCGTCGCGACCCTGCCTTCGGGCTTCGCAGAGTTCAAGGTCTGGCGGGATGAAACGGGCATTGCCACCAAGATTGTGGCCGATTCCCCCAAAGCGACTCTCGAACTTTTCGATATCAATCCCGATCGCTTGGATCCCACGCGCTTCTTGCTCCCTTCGACCTTTAGTCCCTACAACAACACAGAGCAAATGGTTCGGGAATTGACACGCAAACCGCGAGTGATGCCTTACTCCACCGAAGGCACGCGCCGCCGATAAGAACAGCTCGGCGAAGCGGCTGCTGCTTGTTCCTTGCCACCGCTTTCCAAAAACCACGGATCATCCAGGGATAAACCACTTTTGACTATTCCAGACCCGGTGGCCTGACCATGGCACGGACAGTTTCCATCCGTAGCTTTTACTCGATTCACCACAGAGAAAATGGCTGCTCTGGACTCCACTCGCACTTTCCCCATGGTCGACCCCTTTCCCACCAAAAATACTTCGATCTTCATCTCTGACTCTGACAATCTCGCGCACTCCAGCGGACTAAAGTCCGCGTTCCCAAATCGGCTCGCGGAATTTATTCTAATGCGTGTAGGAAATTCCGATCTGT
>JBGAIN010000202.1:0-13197 GCA_044225505.1 Limisphaerales bacterium | reverse complement strand
GCCCGGTCCGAAGAGAATCCTGTTAGCTGTTGCAAACTCGAATTCCATAAGCGGGCATCCTTTAGCTCTTGGCCGGCCATTCCGATGGTGGTGGGAAAACCGGCCCAAACCGCACGCTGAGGCGCGGCTCTGCCATCATCGGCGCAACGGTATCACGCCATGTTTGGTAATGGCGGGTCTCTTTGTGCCGAGCGGGCGCGTCCGCATCTCGGTAAACTTCGATTAGTGAGAATCGAGTTGGGTCTTCGAGCTGCTGGTAAAAATCAAAGCGGGCAATTCCAGATTCTTGAATGCTTTGCCGCGCGTTCTCCGTCGTCGCCACACGAAATGCGTCGACGCATTCGGGCTTCACTCGCACATTCACTTGGACAATCAACATAATGTTCTTGTCGGCTATTCACGCAATTGCACGCGATAGTATCGCTGCCCGATCGTCGGGGAAATAGTATCGATCGCCTCACGATAGTCTGAACCGCCAGTGGCCGTCACATCCTTGAGCAATTGCCAACTCCCTTGTGTCAGCGCGTCCCTATAATAGACGCCGTAGCTGCGGCCAGGCATCGCGATAAAGCGAATGACAGCTGTTCCTCCGCTCAAACTTGCATTCAAGGACAAAGTGCTGCTGGCGTCGCGCGGATTCGTTCCCGCGCGATATTCCTGGAGATTGGATAGTCCGTCGCTGTCGGCGTCCAACTCCGCGTCCGCGGCTGAGTTTGGGTTTAGGTTATACGTGCGCTCCCAGTCGTCGGGCAAGCCATCGTGATCGCTGTCTCCAGCGACGATCGGAGCTTGTCCAGGGCTGGGCGGTGCCGCGCCCCAATTGGCCGGATCATTGCCGGATGCGGACAACCCGAGACGTTGCATCGCCATGCCCGTCCCGTCGGTCGTGGCTGGCCAAGGAGACCGGTCCGAGTAGAGCACGTCGTCGACGACGACCCAGGCCGGGCCGGAGTTGGTAGCGTCCGTGGCTTGCGGCTTTTCGAGCGCGATGTAATCGCTGCTGTTGTTCAGCTTGCCCTGGTACGGGCCAAATAGGAGAACACTCGGTGAAACCGAGTAAACCGTCCGAAATGCCGCGGCGGCGGCAGTATTGGTTGGGCTAAAGTTCACGACGAGCAACGCCTCTCCCGGAGGTAAGACCGTCCCGCCTGGAATCAGAAAGCTGACCCCGCCGTTTAGCCTCCAGGTGCCATTGGTGTTGAACAAATTCACGGGCACAGCCGTTGCATTCCACAGTTCAATGAATTCATCTTGAGTGTTGTCGACGGCGTTGGTGCCGATGTCTTTCGGATGGAACATCACTTCATCGATCACGACGTGCCCTTGAGGCGGCGCGTTTGCTTTCAAAGGCGTTCTCGGAGTTAACGCCGCCCAATACCCAACTCCGTCAGGGAACCGGCCCAACGACCAATCATTCTCCTGGGCTTTGAAGCGAATCGCGTCGACCACGCGATCGGCGCTGCTGCCAGGCAAATGCGAAAGCAAGACCTGCTCGCCATCCTTGCTAAGTCCGAACCCAGCTGGCGTTGTGTGAAACCCGTTCACTTCATCGAAAACAATCCAGCCATGTCCCGTCACGGTGGTTTGACTTGGGATCGGCCACTTCCTGAGATTCAAAGGATCATCGCTCAGAAACCAACCGGCTCCGAAGTCGAAGGATGTGGACGCTGGATTATAGAGTTCGATCCAATCGTTGGAGTCGAATTCCCCAGTAAAATCGGTGTGAGCGACGATCTCATTAAGGACGATTCCTGCCGGCAAGACCGGGTCAGGTCGGCCGGGTGAACCGTTGATCAAAGCGCTAGCTCGCCAGTTCCCTGGGTAATTCAAGCTGCCGTCATTCGGATGACTCGCGGCTCCTTCCACTGGCACCAGAGAGTGCCCTGCCCCTTCGGCGGCCAAAGGCCATCCCGCCCCATGGCCAACGGTGAGTTCCAAAATCGTAGAACCGCCTCCAGCCGTTTTGAGAATAATCTGTTCTCCTTCGTTGTTCAGCGCGCCGGTGTAAGGCCCCACCACTCGCACCGTTGAGTTGAGTCCATAACGAGTTCGGAACGATGCAAAATCGTTGGCACTCGATGAACGCACGACGAGCAGAAACTCACCTGGCGGAAGGGTCGTTCCCGCGGGAAAGGTGTAATCAATGCCTTGAGTGAATTTTGCACCGGCCAGATCCAAGGTCACCTCCGGGCTCGCATTGAACACTTCAATAAACTCTGCGTCGTTGCCGCCGACCGGATCAAACATCACCTCCGTGACCTGCAGATTGGCCACGAGCGCAGCGGCATTCTCCGGCGCACCCGCGACGAACTCCAGCGGCGCAGACCAGTGACTCCAACGACCAGCACTGTCTTGCATGCGCGCTCGGGCCCGGTAGGTATGGCCAACCTTGGCCACCCCTGCAGGAACCGCGAGTTCCCTGAGAGCGGTCGCTGTGGGGGCGCTCTGCCAGACCGTCTCGATCTCGTAATGACGCGGCTGGTTCGGGTCCAACGCCGGTGCATTCGCCGGCGTCACCTCTCCAAGACGCCATTCCATCGCTGCAAACGACGCGGCGCCAGCATAGGCCGACACTCGAAAAAGAAGCCGGTTCGCCGGGAAGCTCGCCGGACTCGCAGAGGTTAAAGACGGTTGTTGCGGAATGGCCGGGTCATTCGCCAGGTTGTCCAGAAATGTTCCGCGCGTGACAACGTAGCTCTTCATCTTCGCCACCATCCCAGGGAAGTCTTTGGACGGAACCACCTGGTAGAAGCGGCCTTGTCCTGCCTTGGAACTATTCACGATCGCGCTATTCGCCATCACGGGATTGTAATCCCATTGGGCACGATCAGCATCGACCATGGACGGCCCTCCGTGCGGGTCATCGATCATCGCGGCGTATTCGTCGATCAGTTGCCAAGCCTGATCTGTATTGAACAGAAGGTCCCGGATCTCTCGCACCCGATTCTGAAACTCGATCGTGAAGGCCGGCCGGGTCAGCACGCGGTCTTTGAACTCGTCGGTCCCGCCGCACCCCGCGTCGAACATGTTGTCCGCCCAAGTCAAATCCAAGTCCCACGGATGAACGGACCAAAGCCCGGTTTCAGGATTGAGGAAATAAAAATAGTTTTTCCCGTAACAGATATCGTAGTGATGAATGCCTTGGACGATCGCTTGGTAACTATAGTAGCGACCGAGGTCGAAATGAGTCCGCCACCAAACATCCGTCGCGTCGCCCTGGCGATACCCGGAGAGAAAGTTATTGAGGTCGGATTTGTCACGCGGACCGGCGGCTCCCAGATTATTTAATTCGCCAGTTCCGGATTCCATCTTGTAGAAATTGCCGTCCGGTAATTGGTGAGTATCGAGAAACCGCCCGTCCTCCTGCTCAATGGCCAGATAGAGCCCCCAGAAATCTCCCTCATACTGATTGTTGGGATCGCTCTCAGTCACCGCGTCAACGACCCGAAACTGCACGAAATGAGTTTCGGGCGCCTCAATCCCAGCCAGCGCAAACAGACGCAATCCGACGGATTCAAACATGCCCTGTTCGCCACGGTGTTGAAAATCGCCCTGCTGAATGCAGGCGCCTAAGTTGAGTTTCGTCCAGGGCACCGGATACTTTCGACCGTAATTATCGCGCGGCTCAAAGTCATGACCGCGGTTAAAATCGAACTTCCACATGTTCTTCCCCATGGCGTAGCGCCAAACGCCTCCTCGAGCCCGAAAGCCAATATGATCATAGACACGGCCGTCGTAAACCAAAGTGCCTTTCCATTTGTAAAGATCACCGCCGTAGCGATCCAGCCAAGTGCTATGCTCAACCGAGGATTGCTTCGAGATCAGGTGGTAAACCGGCAGGCGCCGCATGACATTCGTTTCAAAAAGCTGCGGCGACCGGCGCTGCGCATCCGCGCTGTTGGGTTGAATAGCGCCACGCCACGCGGGAACTCCGTCGTAGACAAAATAGGCGAAGTTGGGTGACGGGTCATCCGCGAACGGCACGGTAATCTGCTGCCCTTTCCGATCTTCGGCCGTGATTCGATACCGGATGAGGCGTCGATTCTCCTGCACCGTGCCTGGGATTTCAACCGAGTAAGTCGCATCCCCTGGGATGTTGTCCGGCTTGATTCCCAGGTCCTGCATCGGCAAGGCGATCCAGTTCGTCTGGTAGGCAGCGTCGGACAGCTCTACGTAAGTCCCGGGTTCCACGATTTGGTACTCCAATTGAACCCGTTTCACGCCGTCGGGATCAGTCACTTTAGCGGAGACTTTGACAGGTTGGTGAGTGGCTGGCTGTTCTGGCTCGGCAGCGCATTGCCGAATCTGAGGGGGTGCATCCTCGGCATAGACCGAATTGCGCCGACCTGGCGTCGGCCCACGCGAGGCAGAACCAGTCTCAACCGAGACCCTGAGATCGAAGAAGAAATCGCTGCTGCTGCCAAGACTTGAATTATGCGCTTGGACTGCGATGACATTTCGGCCCTGACGAAGGAAGGCTGAAGCGCCCGTCACCGGGAAAGGAACGAACTCGGCATTTTCAATGGCGCTGCTGGCGGTGCCGTCAAACGGAACCTCTTCGGACGCAATGTTGGCGTTCACCAGGTGGACGCCGTTGATCCAAATCTTAATGCCATCGTCATATTGTGCTTCCAGCAGCAAAGTTGAGATTTGCGTCGGATCTTCGATAGCAAAGTCCTTTCGCAAAAAGACGGAAGCGTAACCGTTCCGCATGTCGTTCAAGACAGTGGTCACAAAGTTCTCGCCGTAACCAATTGGTGTGGTCGCTTGAGTCCAGCTCGAGTCGTCGAAATTAGGGGTGCGCCAAGCAGTCACTGGTGAGGAGGGCTCAGCAATTCCCTTGAAAAACCGCCATTGACTGCCGGCCGGCAGAAGTGACCGGCTCTGCGTTGCGGCGTTGCCGTGCACTGAAGGTCTCCAACTCCCGCCCAGCGAGTTGTCCAGGTTCGGGTGAATGAGTTCGATGGAATAACCCGGCGAGTCTCCCACGGTTGGCCATGGGAACCCGAGTTGGTAGTCCACTGTGTCGATCGATTCCCCGCTCCCATTCCTGAGCTGCAGCGAGTCTGCTTGATTCGAAAGTCTGCCCGTCCAAGGCCCGAGCGCGTCGGTGACTCCAAATTTCTGACGGATTGCTTCCGGGTTTTGCGCGACGACGGTGTACCCACCTGGCCCTATCTGCGTATTCGCTCCAAAGGCATACTGAATGCCGCCGCTTAAAGTCCAGCCTGCCAAGCTCACACTCTCCGTCCCGGGGTTGTGCAGTTCCACAAACTCCACGGTCTCGGTCTTAACGTCTGGCGCATAGTGAATCTCGTTGATGACGACCGCCGCAGCCACGTCTGGCAACCTCCAGAGCCAAACTGCGAGACAACCACACGCGATCCGCCATCGACGGCGACCGCGCCCCGGACATCGATGGAAGGTAGACTCGCTCAATGAGCGACTAAGAAGGAAATTCAGGAAGAACATCTTGAGCTCGAATCAGGATATCCCAAAGCACGGCTGAATCAAGCGCCGCAATTCGTCGAGAGGCTCCATGACAGCTCGGCTCCGCCTCAAAAGCTTGCCTCCAGCAAGCGGATGTGATTAAAGCTCTGACACAGCAACGTTCAATCAAGAGAAGCCGTCATCTCTTTTTCATCGGCAGCGATGGATCGACCGTGATGGATTTGGGTTGAACCTGCCTGTGGCAAGTCCAAGACGCTCGAACAATTATGTCACCGTTTACCGCGGAGTTTGTCGGGACAGCTCTGTTAATCCTGTTAGGCGACGGTGTGGTGGCCAATGTCGTCCTTGGCCAAACCAAAGGTCAGAACTCAGGATGGATTGTGATCACTGCGGGCTGGGGTCTTGCAGTGGCCATGGCAGTCTACGCTGTCGGTTGGGTCAGCGGAGGCCACTTCAATCCGGCCGTAACTCTCGCGATGGCTGGCATTGGTAAATTCTCCTGGCAGGAAGTCCCTGTTTACCTGTTAGCGCAAATGCTGGGCGCTTTCACCGGTGGAATCTTGGTCTGGCTGGCTTACTTGCCGCATTGGAAAGCGACTGACGATCCGGGATCAAAGCTCGGCGTGTTCTGCACAATACCGGCTATCCATCGACCCGGCGCGAATTTGCTCACGGAATTGATTGGAACCTTCATCCTCGTGTTTGGTGTTTTGGCGATTCTGTCTCCAAAAAACCTGAATCCGGACACCGGTTTCCCCAGCGGCATGGGTCCCGGTCTGGTCGGGTTGCTGGTTTTCTCAATTGGCCTATCACTGGGCGGCCCCACCGGTTACGCGATCAATCCCGCCCGCGATCTGGGACCGCGCCTGGCGCATTTCATTTTGCCAATTCCTGGCAAAGGTGCGTCGGGATGGTCCTACGCTTGGGTGCCAGTGATTGGGCCGCTTCTGGGCGGATGGCTGGGGGCCCTCGCTTATCGCGCGCTTTGGCACAGTTGACACATGAAATACATCCTCGCTCTCGATCAAGGGACTACCAGTTCAAGGGCCATCCTCTTTGACGCCAAAGGGAACGTCGTCGCCCAGGCGCAGAAGGAGTTTCCACAACTCTTTCCCAGACCAGGCTGGGTGGAACATAATCCCCATGACATTTGGTCCAGCCAAGCCGGTGTCGCTACGGAGGCCTTGGCGAATGCGGGAGTGACCGCGCGTGACGTCGCCGCCATTGGCATCACCAATCAGCGGGAGACAACGTTGGTCTGGGACAGACAGACAGGGAAGCCCATTTGCAATGCCATCGTTTGGCAAGATCGGCGAACGGCCTCCGCGTGTGATCGACTCAAAGCGAATGGCATCGAAAAGAAAGTGCGCCAGAAAACCGGCTTGGTCATCGACGCTTACTTCTCCGCCACGAAGCTGCAATGGATTTTGCGCCATGTCCCAGGAGCGAAGAGCAAGGCGAGAGCAGGCCAACTCGCCTTTGGCACAGTAGATTCCTGGCTGGTCTGGAATTTAACAGGGGGAAAAGTGCACGTGACCGATGTCAGCAATGCATCACGCACGATGCTGTTCAATATACAAACCGGACAATGGGATGACGAGTTGCTCGAGCTATTTGGCGTTCCCCGATCTCTTCTACCCGAGGTGCGGAGTTCCAGTGAAGTCTACGGCACGGCAAACCTCTTCTCCGATCCGATTCCGATCGCGGGTCTCGCTGGAGACCAACAAGCCGCCCTCTTTGGGCAAGCTTGCCACCGGCCAGGTCTGGTCAAAAACACCTATGGGACCGGTTGTTTTATGCTCATGCATACCGGTTCGAGGTTGATTAAGTCCCGCCATCAATTGCTGACGACCGTTGCCTGGAAAATCGGCAAGCGCACCGAGTATGCCCTGGAAGGAAGCATTTTCATCGCTGGAGCTGTCGTGCAGTGGCTGCGCGACGGACTCGGCATCATTCGCAGTTCCAGTGACGTGGAAGCATTAGCACGCCAGGCGCCCGACAACGGAGGGGTTTACCTGGTCCCGGCGTTTGCTGGGTTGGGCGCGCCACATTGGGATCCGTACGCGCGGGGAGTCATTACCGGATTGACCCGGGGGACGAAGGCTGCCCATCTCGCACGGGCCGCCTTGGAAGGAATTAGTTACCAAGTGATGGACGTTCTAAAGGCCATGGAGGCGGATGCCGGAATTCGCCTGAAAGAGTTACGGGTCGATGGCGGCGCTTGCGCCAACGATCTCCTGATGCAGTTTCAATCCGATATACTCAACGTGCCCGTCGTGCGTCCCCAAATCACGGAAACAACGGCACGCGGTGCAGCTTTCCTGGCGGGTTTAGCGGTCGGTTTCTGGAAAGATCAAACAGAAATCTCGCGATTGTGGTCCGCGGACCGCACCTTCCGTCCTGTCATGAGAGGGGCAGTGCGAAAAAAGCTGTGCGCGGAATGGGTGAAAGCTCTCGGACGAGCGAAAAACTGGGCGGATTAGCAGGTGGCTCCGCTGGCACCAGGTTCTTTCCTGAGGATGAGCCTGCGCTAACGTCGGATGTGAGCTAGAATAGGCCTATGAGCACAATGCGACCGCCAGTGATCCTATCCGAGCGGGATTTGGATGACCTGACGCACGCCAAGCGATTACTCGAAAATCCGGGACTTACCGCGCGCCTGGCGAACGTGATTGGAATGCCCATCGAAAAAGGGTTTGCTATGTTGCCGGAAGGTTGGGCGTCCACCGTGCATAAGGCGGTTCGGTCAGCGCTATTTCGAGGGTTGGAATTGGCCGTGACGACGCTGCGTCCACGACGCAAGCCGCACGCCTCTGAGTTCTTCCACAAGGTGATGGTCGGCGCTTCGGGTGGAGTTGGCGGTGCCTTTGGATTGCCTGCCCTCGTCCTGGAGTTGCCGATCTCGACGACCATCATGTTGCGCTCCATTGCGGACATAGCCCGCACGGAAGGCCACGACCTTGACAATATCCAAACCAAGCTGAATTGCCTGGAAGTGTTTGCCTTGGGAGGAACGGTCCAGTCGGATGATAGCACTGAAAGCTCCTATTGGGCGGTCCGGGCGGCGTTGAGTCGAGCCGTGGCAGAAGCCGCATCTTATTTTGCCGAAAAGGGCTTTCTCGAAAAGAGTGCACCTGCGGTTGCACGACTGATTTCGGCCATCGCCTCGCGTTTTGGAGTCGTGGTTTCGGAACAGGTTGCGGCCAAAGCAGTCCCGATTGTTGGAGCCGCAGGAGGCTCGCTGGTCAACGTTCTGTTTATGGACCACTTTCAGAACATGGCACGCGGTCACTTTATTGTGAAGCGGCTGGAGAAAAAGTATGGGATCGAAGTGATTCACGAAGCTTACGAGTCGATTGCCCTGCTCGTTCGGTAGGTTGCTCGGAACCACGCCGCTGCTACATTAGCGTATGATGAGACTATTGCTTGGATTGGTCCTGGTGGTTGCGATCGCAGGGGGGGCGTATTGGTATCTGAAGGACGACCAACATAAATCGGACGTGCGCCAAGCGGAAGACCAGGCGCGCCGTGGCGCTGCGCAACTCACCGAATCCGTGAAAGAGAAGCTAAAAGATCTCTCGTTGAGTGCTCCCGATATCAAACAAGAGATCGAACGGACGGGCAAGGTTGTGCGCAAGAAAGCTGGCGAAGTTGGCGGGGCCATTGCGGACGCAGCTCTGGACGCCCGAGTGACAGCGGCCATTAAGGCAAAGCTGGTCAAAGATCCAGCTCTCTCTGCCTTGCGAATCTCGGTCAACACGACCGACGGCGTTGTCACGCTGTCCGGGAGCGTTGCTTCGGCCGAAGAAGTCAGTGCCGCCATGAAACTGGCTTTAGAAACGGAAGGAGTGCGCGAGGCCATCTCGACCCTCCAAGTCCGCGCCAGTAAGTGACGCAGGCCACGAGACGAACGTTCATCCGTCGGCCCACTCGCTCAGGAAGCAGCCGCTCGACGCCTTTTGTTTGAATAAAATGGACTGGCTTTCAAATAGAACCGAAGTGGGAGCTCGGCCGCTTTTGTAATTCCCACCCGAGTGGTGGTGACGACTGGACCATTAGCCTGCAAGAAAGCCACGCGATCTGGATTTTCTCCGATAAGTAGTTGCGACCGGCGCTGACACAAGTCCGCGCCGTCCAATTCGCGAGTGATGCCCAGCGCGGCGCACAACTTTCCCGGGCCATTGGTCAAGTCGATGGGGTTCCCGGCCGGACGCTGCTGCCGCATTGCTTCGATCCCAAAGGAAGGTTCGATCGCGCGAATTAGAACGGCCTCGGCCACACCTTCCGGCTGACACACGGCATTCACGCAGTAATGAAAGCCGTAGATCAAATAGACATAGGCCATACCTGGGATCCCCCACATTACCCGATTGCGGTTTGTGCGACCGACAAACGCGTGGCATGCCGGATCCCCGACCAGGTAAGCCTCCGTCTCCACGATGGGTCCGCCGCAATCCCCGTTTGCCGTTCGGCGTATCAGCCAATGTCCAAGCAGCGAAGGTGCGACGGCTTGCGCGGAGGGTTCGTAGAACGATCTGGGTAATGGATTAAACATAGCTGCGGCGCTCGCATTGCAATACCAGGGATTACGCCTCAAGAGCGACGCGAAAGCGCCTGAAATTGTCCCCGGGGGCACCGGTTGACAGAGTCGCAACGTCGCTGACGTTTTATCCTTGTGCACGTCGCGATGGGAATTCACGCTCGCACCTATGCACACTTCACGGCGGACAAGCTTTGTCTTTTCGCACCTATGGGCCTGGTGGATCTGCTGCGCGGCAACTCTAAGCGCCCTCGCGCAAACTCCGTCCAATCAAAAATCTCCGGCTTTAACCGAAGCGCCGCCCGAGAGCGTCGGTCTGTCTGCTGCGCGCCTGGCACGAATTGACGACCTTTGCCGAAAAGCGATTGAAGACAAGAATATCCCTGGAGTGGTGGCGCTCGTGGCTCGTCACGGCAAAATAGTTTACCATCGGGCGTTCGGTTCGGCGGACAACGCGTCGAATCGTGCCGTTCGCAAGGATGACATCTTCCGGATCGCCTCCCAAAGCAAAGCGGTGACTGCAACGGCCGTTATGATGCTGTGGGAGCGAGGCTTGTTTCAATTAGATGATCCGATTTCGAAGTTTATCCCGGAGTTCAAGAATCCACAGGTGCTAAAGGGCTACAACTCGTCCGACGGCAGTCTTACCACCGAACCTGCCAAATCCGAAATCACGATTCGGCATTTACTGACGCATACTTCTGGCATTGGCTATGGGGTCATCGACGGGGATGAACGGTTTAAGGCCATCTACGCGAAGGCCGGCGTTACCGACCTGTTTACCACGGAACGAGTGCTGATCGGCGAGAGCGTCCGCAAGCTAGCGAAGCTCCCGTTACATCATCACCCTGGCGAACAGTTTACCTATAGCGAAGGCTTGGATGTTCTTGGCTATTTCATTGAAATCGTCTCCGGAATGCCTTTCGACCAGTACCTTCGCCGCCATGTCTTCACCCCGTTGGGAATGTCAGACACGGGATTTTACCTACCGGAACAAAAAGCCGAGCGACTGGTAAGAGTTCAGGAGCTTAAAGACGGCGCCTGGCAGGCTTATCCTGTGACACTCTACGATCCAGAATACCCTATCAAAGGTGCTAAGGCGTTCTTCTCGGGCGGGGCTGGGTTATGCAGCACCGCGCGCGACTATGCGACGTTTCTGCAAATGTACTTAAACGGTGGCGAACTGAACGGCTCGAGGCTGCTGAGTCGAACCACGGTCCAAACCATCGTCGCCAACCAGACGGGCGATCTCATGTCCGGCGGGAAAAAGGGCGATCTCGTTTATGGATTGGTTTTCGGTGTGCTGACACCTTCTGGACAGGACAAAGGAGGCAAAGGCACTTCGGGAACGTTGGAATGGGGTGGGTATTTCAACACCCAATACTTTGCCGATCCGAAAGAGCAGATCGTTGGTGTGCTCATGAAGCAAACTCAAGGCTCGTCCAACGACCGAACGGGCGACCTGTTTCGTCAATTGGTTTTCCAGTCCATCGACGATTGATGCAATCATATTTACCTGCAGCATGGCTTCATGGTAACCTTCGGCGCGCTCCAAGCGAAAGTCTGGGCAACCCACAGCGCTCCAAGCCGGAGCGCTTGTCTTGAGAAAGGCACCTTGTGAAAAAGCTGAGTTGTTTCCTGCTCGCGGCAGGTTTGTTAGCCTTAGCCGGATGTGCGAGCAATCCTCGTCCGGTAGCCACGTATGTTGATCCGGTAACGCGTGCGCGGACGGACCTAATGGCGGAGAACATGCTGGAATCGCCGGAGCCGATCCGGGAAATCGTCTGGTTGAACGCCTCGCGGATGTTCAAGAACGCGAAGGACTACCAGTACTACTTGGAAGTCGACTATATGGCTCGGGCCGAAACCGGTTTCCTGGAGATTCCTCCCGGTGAAACGTTGGTCATCATTGCGGACGGTCAGGAACTTAAGTTCATTGGCTCAGGTAGCCTGAATTCCCGCCGAACCCAGTCCGATCAAGTTAGTGAAAGAGCGATCTACGTGGTTAACGGTCAGCAACTAAGAACGATTGCCACCGCCGAATCGGTCAAAGTGAGCATCCTAGGCCGAAATGGGATGGTGCAGCGGACGTTTACTCCGGCCAATACCGACCGGTTCCGTCAGTTTGTGAAGCACTACGTGACCTCCGCCTAATTTCGCCTGGGCGCGCCGGGAATCTCGCGATGACCGAGCTCAAGCAGTTGGGGTGAGACGATTCAACTCCATTCGCAAAGCTTGCTTCCCGGAAAACACGACCTTAGCGCCCTGGCGCCAAAAGACGGCCCGACCACTATTTAAAGCCACGCCACTCCCGGGTATCGCTTTTGGAGAGTAGCCTTGAGTTTGGGATACTCCCGCGCCTTGAACTCGGGCCAATCGTTGGTAAATGCCAAGCGCTTGCCATCCGGACCACCCAGCCATAGCTTAACCGAAATCCGACTTTCACAAATTCGTGGGTGCGCGAGGAGAGCGAAGCACTCGTGCAGTTTCACCTGTAATTCCGGAGCCTGAATTTGGCCAGGACCAGATCCAGGTTGCTCGAGATAAAGCAGCTTGAGTTTGCGCCCATCTGGCCATTCCACCGTGAGCGGAGCGAGCTCGTCCAACCATTCCAGTTGTTCCTTCTGCAAGTGCTGACGAAAGGGAACACGTAAGTCCGCGGCTTGCGCTTCTTTCACCAAGGTAAGTCCCTTGAATGCATTGGCTAGACACAGGAGTGTCGCTTCGCGGGTGTAGCTGGGAAAGTCCAGTTCCGGCCGGGCGAACGCAATGAGGTTGGCGCGTGCCACAAATTGCTTAAGTTCGTGATGAAAGAGCGGCAATTCAAAGTGACCCTCGAAGTAAGCCTCGGCCAAACTCCGCCCGGACGCGTGCGGGTCCGTCTCACGCTGGTGTTCCTGATGCAGAACCAAATCGAGAAATCGAACAATACGGATCGCAGCTACTCGTTTATGGGTTCGATCATAGACGTGCTCCACTACCGAAGAAAGGTGCTCCGGAAACGTTTCTTCCACCCAACTCCGCTGGACCGCCGTCGCCAAGCCGAGCAACGTCAGCTTCGAGGTGGCACGCCCTTCCACCTCGCGAATACTCGCCGCGACAAAGAGCGGCGCTTTTTGGACAACGCTCTCACGCATAAGGGTCCCGGCGCGGCCTTCAGTAAGGAAACACTCTAAACTCCCACCATCCCGTCGCACGCAAAGCTG
>JBGAIN010000201.1:0-13356 GCA_044225505.1 Limisphaerales bacterium | reverse complement strand
AAATCACTCAGCCGGTCAGTGAAGTTATCGTTTGCTATCGCTGTCGCTTTAGCCTCGCTCTCCTTTTCGGCTAAGGCCGACATTGTCTTTGACTACTCGGCCACGACGGTGAACCAGTCCGGCCCTTGGATTTTGGGAAACGATTTTCAGGTCAACTCGCCAATCACTGTTGACGCAGTGGGTGTTTTCGCCGGCGCCTATTCGAGCAGCACTTCGTTGCCCGTCGGCATTTACGAAAACACGTCCGGCGGTCCCGGTGGAACATGGCAACTCGTCAGTGGAACACTGCAAAGCGTGCCTAGCTCAGGGGCTACCATCGGAGGGGCAAAATGGGTGCAGCTTCCGAGTAACGTCACCCTGGGCCTTGGGCATTATGCCATCGTCGCCATTGTGGACCAGGACGGAAACAACAATGTCAGTCCCACGACGATCGGTTTTAATACGCTGGGCGGAGCGTTGACCTTGGAAAACGAAGCCATCTGGAACAATTCTCCTGGATCTTTGGGAGCAACATTGACCGGATTGAATCACGGGTCGTATCCGCTTCCCACGTTTGCTGCCGGGACGTTCTCGACCGTTCCTGAACCTTCGACTTATGCCGCTGGTCTTTTCGTGCTGATAGTTTTCGGGGTCCATGCGCGGAAGAGCTTACGTCGATTCTGCTGCTAGATTTATCGACACATTCCGTTGAGAACGCCGAACGGTCTAACTAGATTTAGTATGAACAGAACTGCTTTGATCCTTGGGTTGGTGGTCGCAAGCTTCGCGTCAAGCGCGCATGCCTCGCTCGATTTTGGTAACGATTTGATCGGACGCACGTATGCCTCCGATTACCCGGTCGGACTAGGTGGGACAGCACCCATCCTCGTAATGCCGGACGCGGTTCTTCCAAACGGCACTCTCGAGAGTTTTAAGACGTTCAATCAACTGGAACCAGGCGGAAGTCCCTTTGCATCGGCGGGGAATACGTTTACGGCTTACGTTCTGCGTCCGACTGGCAACCCCAACGAGTTCACCGTCGTCTTTAGCAGCGCCCCACTAATCGTTCCTGCCGTCGCTGCAAGCGGTATCGAGACGTTTCCCGTCGCACCGTTCGCGGTCCAGGCCGGCGATCGAATCGGCTTTGCTGGACAAGGAGTGCCAGTAGATATCACGGCACTCGGAACGGATATCTTGAGCTACCCAACAGGTCCAGCGCCGACGTTGGCAAGCACGATTACCCTCGGATCAGGCGATTTTCCGATTTACCCCCAAAACCGCCTTTATTCATTCGCTGCGAGCGTCACTCCCGTGCCTGAGCCAACTACTGTCTTGGCCGGACTCCTATTGCTGCTCCCGTTCGGTTTGCAGGGTTTGCGAGCGTTCCGCAGCCGAAACTGAGAAGTCCGTTCGGACTTTAGGCATTCAGTCCAGGCGATTTAACTTTCGAGCCGGTGAGCGTCATCTGAGAAGGTGAAGTTCACCGGCTCAGCTGTTTTAAGAGCGATCGTCAAGGCAATCGAAGGGGCGCAATCTTGGAATTCGATAACGCACTTCGGCCTTGGAATCCTCGGACTCTGTTGAAGACGTCGCTTCGCCGACGCTAAATCTTCGCTTCTGCGAGGGGCGCGTTAACCTGGCCACCGCGCACAAGATGATCAATTACGCTGAGACTATTGGGCGTCTTCGCAGTTGGCGAAGCCCGTAGATGCCAAAGGGGATAGTCAATACGAGCCCGCTCAGGTATGTGGGAGTCTCGGGCACGGGGGCGTATAGAACCACGCGCTCCCAATTCGGGTTGTCATTTAAGAAATCGGCATAGCCAGCTCGCCAACCTTGCTCCAACTCAACCGGAAGGAGCGTATCATCCTGATCATAGTCAAACCCTGGATAGGCTGAGGTGTGCCAGCTCAGGCGAAGGTTTCCGTTCAAGCCCTGGTGGTTGTCGAGCGAAGAGTCCGTGAGGTCGGCCGAGTCCTGGAAGATGGTATCGCCCAAACCGGCAAACCCCATCGAATACCCATTGTAATACCATTGCGCACCGTTAGCCGTCGTTGTGGTGTCCAAAGAGGTGTAAGTCTGCGCGGCGGCCAGTGGCGCGGCGGCCAGCAAGGTGTAGTTCTCGGCGCCAACGGGTCGAGCTGCGTACATCACGTAACTCCCGGCCGGGACATTGGCAAAAACGGTGGAGATCGGGGTGTCGCCTGTCGAATAATCGTTGGAGAAGGCTATTTGCCAGCCCCATGCCCCGGTCACAGTCGCGACAGACACATTTTGTTGCACGCCGTAGGGCACGTAGGCTGCGTGAGCACCGATCGATCCGATGGCGGTCAAGGCGGCCAACGTCAGTCTGGTTGGAACGAGAGAATCGTTTCGCATAAAGGATTAAGGTTCAAGGCGCGATACGTGATAACGCGTATCACGTGAATACGTAGCAATACTTACATAACGCGTTCGGTACTGCTATCGGCTGGTGGGCCATCCTAGTACATGATCTGGCCATCCACGCCAATTAACCTTGTTTCAATGGCGTCGATTTGCTATAGCCAAGCCTCTAAAAAAGGGACGAAGGAATGAGTTCGGGAAAGCATTTGAGAGCTGGTTTTGACAGGAACCTGGATGAAGCTTGGATGCTCTGCCTCAACAGACTAAGCTGCTTCGAACTCGCTGGCATTTGTGAGGGTCATTTTGGACCGGAGGGCTCTCTCGCGGGGCACGACGCGACCCCATTCATTGAACTGCGTTTACGCAACGAGTTCCTGGCCGCCGTTGAATCACTTTGGAGTTGCAAACCCGAAGTGCTCGATCAACAGGTTCGCAGTTGCATTCGTGACGCTGGGACTCGGGCGAATTGGGGGTGGCAGGGTTCTGAGACGGGAGTGAGGCAGTTTTACGTCGAACTGAGATTTCCCAATACGCGCGACAGCGTAGAAATGTCGCCTGCGCTCAAAGACTGGTTTGACGGTGCTGTGGCCTCTTTGATTGCGTTGGATCGATCGTTCTACACGCCGCTCAATTGTGGACAAAATATTGAGGTGTAGAGACTTACCTGTCGCACTGGGGAGAGCGCACGACGACAAACGAGTAACCGTGGAGTGCAAGCGTTGCCTTGTTTCCGTTAGCGGGTCATGCATTTCCGCGGTGGCATTGGCCTGAAGGATTGATCAGTTTGCCAGGAGGGTCCGCGTCAGGATTTGTTGTCGGGTCGGAAATGTCGAATACGGACGCGGTGCTCGGGTGAGAGAAAGAAAAAAGCCGGCCAGGAAGCCGGCTTTTGCGTTTGAAAGGAAGGACGAATCCTTAGTCGAGCGTATTCTTCCGGACAATACGAACTGCGCTGACGGCCAGCGGCAGGAGCAGCAGGACACCGGCGAGGACTGTAGAAGCCTCAGGAACCGCTGTCAGGCTGACGTTGTCGAGCAGAAGGACATGCTCGGTCCCTGGGGTCGCACCTGTGAACGACAGGGTGGTGGAGGTGCCGACCGCGGTGAACAGGTATGTCTTATTTTCCCAGTGATTGGCAAACCCTCCAGCATCGGGCAGGCTGCCGTTGCCTGTGAAGCCTTGCACGGCTGGATTGCCGGTCACGGATACCAGGACGACCGGATTTACTCCGGGGTCATACGCGAGCGAGCTCCCTAAGTCGAAGGTCAAACGATAGGTTTGTCCGATCGTCGTAGGGATGGTTGTGGCGAGTTGAATACCACCCTTGAATGGGCTGCCACTGTCGTTGGAATACCCAGTTAGGTCGATGAACATATTTCCTTGAGAAGCTTTGAGCCCCCAAGGGTTGCCGCCAGCGACGTCGGAAGACTTCTGCCAAGCAATGTCGCCGCCGAATACGTTCAGCACTTGCCACCCTGGAATCGCTGTCGAACCGTTTGGCAGACTCATCGTGCCCGCATCTACTCCGGGAACGAACGTGCTACTCAGATCCTCGAAACTGCCGTTGAAGACCAAATCGGCCTTCGCTGCAAAGGAGGCGGCTAAAAGCCCCGCCACCATCCCCAATATTGATAACTTTCTCAAGTTGCTCCTTTTGTTGGTTGTTTGCGTATGCTAATTCAATAAACCGACCACCGCAGTCGCTAATCTACCGTAGAGTGGGTGTGCCTGTCTTTCCTCTGGTGGGACAACTTATATCGCTTTTGGGACCCAGGATGAAGCGTCCGACGGGTAAGGGCAGGGTGTTAGCGATCGGCTGCTTTCGATCTAAAGACGTGCAGTGGCAGTCGTTGAGTCGGCCGGAGGAAGAGTCGTTGGTCTAACGACTGCGAACGCGACGAATGTTGTGGCATACTTACTGGACCGATACACATCTCGCTTTGAGGATGCACGGGGCTTGGCGCTTTGACCGTTCTCAGAATCCCTCGAGGCTGCACTCTACATCATCTTAAAGCAGCACCTTGGAAAACAAAAAGGCCGGCTGAAAAAGCCGGCCTTTTTGTTTTAGAAAGCTGTGTCAGTCTCAAACCAGGCTTTGCTTGCGCACGATCCGGAGTGCGCTCATGGCAAGCGGCAACAAAAGGAGAGCACCAGCGAGAACGGTCGACGCTTCCGGCACGGCCGTCAGGCTGACGTTGTCAATCCAGTTGGCATTGCTATCGGCCCCGGTCAAGTCCTGCAGAAACAGGTGTGTGCTGGTGCTCGGAGCCGTGAAGAAATAGTTTAGAATGGCTTCGGACCCGGCAGGCAAATCTGTGCTGGTGAAGACTTTGGCCGGTCCATTGCCAGCGAAGACTGAAACAATATCGCCCGTGTAGGGGACGCCAGTCTGCCCTTGGTTGTAAACCAGCGAGCCGTTGTAGGCCTGAAACGAAATCTTATACAGCTGGCCTGGCACTGTGGTGAACGAATCGCTCATGAGGCTGCCGCCACCTTGATTTCCTGACAAATCCGCAAATTGATCGTCAAGAGCCTTGCCAGGCCAAATCGTGGAAGCCTGATGGACTTGATGAATGTTCACACTGACGCCGCTACCCAAAACCGTCCAGCCATCGATGTGAGTTCCAAACGGTAAAAGAGTGTTGGGTGCTTGATCCGGGGTCTCAAAATCCCCGTTGAAGAGCAGGCTCGCGTTTGCTGGGACCGCGATGGTCGCGGAAGCTACCGCTGTCAAGAAGAGTGCGTGTAGTCTGTTCATGGCTGTCGATTAATTCTGATTTTATTAGTTCTCCGGGTCTTAATCGCCAGCATTCCTGGCCATTCCTCCCCGACTTGGCACATCTCACCGATTACATCTAAGTCCTATTGTTGCCAGATAGTCTCGCCGTTGTCTTTCCTCTGGTGGGACATGTTGATTCGGTTTTGGGACATGGCGTCAGGTCCACAGCTACCGCACGAATCTCGGCCCTCACAGCCCGCTGCGGAGATGCTCGGGCCTCGCCGCCTTGGCGGCAGCCAGAATCCCTCCCCGCAGGGCCCAGGCTGATTCTTCAACAGACTCCTAGTTCTTTTTTGAACGTCGGACGGCTGGAGCAAAAAGTGTCTGAATTTGCCTGTGAAGCGTTTCAACCTTTTCCGTTAGCAGATCAAAAGCCGCTTGCCGTGCAACGAGAATCAAGAGCTCTTCGACCGTCGAGCTGACTTGGCGCCGTTGTTCGGATTTTTTCACCGGTTGGCGTTCGGTGGGTGGTTTGTTCAAGAATTGCAGCTCTTTGACCGCGCTTTTCACACAGCGTCCGGTGACCTTCCGAGGACCGCTTTTGCCCACGGCGCACTGCCACGCAAGCTGGACTTGAGGCGGAGTCAATTCAAACAGCGGGCGCAACTGAGATTCGCAATCGGGCATCGGGACGTCTGTGAGTGTTGAGATGGAAGTATACACCTGGGCCGCCTTGATCAGCGAGTAGACCTTGCTGTGTTGAAACTCCCATTTGGTTTGATAATAGCTCTTGAAATCATTGAATTCAGCGCGATAGAGTTCTTCATCGCGGATCCTGGCGAGAGCTTGCCCGACCTCGACGAACGTCTTCCAACCGGCCTGAATTGTTAACTCGCACGCTTGCAGGCGCACTTTCTCGGTTGGGGAAAGCGTGTCGACGGTGCCTAGAACAGAACTGCACGCTGGCGCGATGGAGGAACTTTCGGGTGTGGGAACCGGAATGGCGGTCTCTGCAGCCGGGGTCGACGGTTTCTGATCCGTCCCGAGTAACGAGTTCATGCGTGTTGGGGTTTCCGATACTTCGGAATCATCTAGGGCGTTCTTGCTCTTCCTTTTCCGGGGCGTTCCATCAGCCTCGGCATGCTTGGTGTTCGTATATCGCAGAGTCGAAGCACGGACTACCCGGTTCTTGTGGAAAACTTTACCGTTCTTGCGGACTTGCCGGTCCTCGTGAACCACTTTAAACGCGTTGACCCTCGCAAAACGGTGACTCACACTCAACTCAGAGACCAAGGTTGTCGCCTATGAAAACGAAGCTCGTGATCATTGTTCTTGTTTGCGGGGGCGCGCTGCTGGCGTTTGGGATTTGGCAATGGAATGGATCCAGGCGGACCGGTGCCGTCAGTTTGCCGGAGAGCCAAGGCGTCGACCGGGGACAAGCCCCGAAGCGAGGATCCGACCTTGCCGAGCAAAACTACGGGACGTCCAATGGGTCGCCGGCGATTCCGACGGCACCTGGGCCGGGCAACGCGCCAATGGCCAATTCGACTTCGACTTCCGAAGGCAAAACCAAGTTCGGCAGCTTTTTCGCCAAAATGATGGATGACCCCGAGACGAGGCGATATATTCGGGACAAGGAGGAGGCGACGGTGGGGCAGATCTACGAGCCGCTCATCAAGAGTCTGCAAATGAATCCTGCGGAAGCAGCGAAATTCAAGGAGCTCCTGACGGATAAGGTGGTAGGAGTGTCCGAGGGGAGCGATCCCCGGATGAGCCTGACGAACGCCGTCGTGAACAAGGAGAACGGAGCGGTCGTCGTGGCATCGGACGAACAGAGTATTGAGCAGCAAATCAAGGAGTTGGTGGGTGAAAAGCGGTATGCGCAGTATCGATCGTTTCAGACCAGTGTGCCAGATCGCATGCGGCTAAATCTTTTCAGGCAACAGCTGAACTCGACGGACCAAACCATCTCCGACGAACAGTTGGAACAGTTGCTGGAGGTAATCAAGGAGGCGCGCCAGAACCTTGGTGTGACTGCTTACGCGCCGCCAGGGACGGAACCGGCCCTGACTGGAACTGTCAACAATCGTCAAGGAGAAGGAATTTGGCAGCGGCAGGACGGAGTAAATCAGCACATTTATAGTCGTGCGCAGCGATTCCTTAGTCCGCGGCAATTTGAAGCCTTTACCCGGTTCCAGACAAATCAGCTGGACACGATTCGGATGGGTGTGACGATCGGGTCGGGTTCTCCAACAGACTCGCGTTCGGGAGTGGGCCCCTGATAGCCCGAAGGTCGCGCGCGTTCACCCGAGGGTCAGTTCGACGATGTTAGCGCACGGAGCCTGAGGCAGCATGCCAGACATGTCGCTCAAGCCTGGCGATTGTCGCTTTTCCCATCCACCGGCGATTTGGATCGACGCACTCTGTCCGCCATTTACGTGGCAAGCGAGCGAATCGACTAGCTCATCCAGGATACCCGATCCAAACGTTTGCTTTGAGCTCGGTCGGCAAAATCTTTGGCGCAGATCACTCGTCGGAATCCAGGCCCAGAAACACTTCCAATCGGATGTTCTTCAATTTTGTGCCGGGCGCCAGGACGATTTTGTTGTCTCCGTCCATGTCCAGCGGACCTTTCACAATCCCGAATTGATCGCCGAAGGTGTAGATGATCCGATCCCAATTCACATCGAGATAAAAGGGAATCCACATTCCCACGGGGACCGCTTTGGGCGGGTTGAGATCCACCAGGGACTGATGTTGCCGGCCTTTGATCTGGATGCCACTGGGAGTAAATGAGTAGCGTTGGGAGCTATCCCAGGCACGAACTAGAACGGCAAAACCGTCTTGGAGATCCGGAGGGACCGTTGCTGCGTCGAGCAGGCCGCTAAACCAGACGTGGCCATGCAGCCGAAACGGCTTTCCCTCGGTGAGGTAAAGGTTTAGCCATTGAACTTTGGTGGCCGCAATGGCTCCCTCGGGATCCACGAAAAAGAACTGGATCTGGTCTCCAACGTGTTTGCGTCCGGACTTGGACAAAAGTGAAACCCCGTTTTTCCACTGTTCGGCGCTCGGGAGTTCTGCCGATTTTCTCACTGACACGGGTTGGATCTGCTCCGAGGCTTTCGGCACCGATTCCGCAGGTCGTGCGGGCGTGGGCGAAGATTCCGTAAGTTCGACACGCGCCGGTCTGACCAACGTTTCCGCAGTAACTTCCGCGGTGATTCTTTGTCCCAATGGAACAGGCAATGCCTTCTCTGACACGGTCTCCGCAGGATTCCCTGTTGATGCAACCGCCGGCGTGACTGTTGGGGTGATGGAATCTGAGATTGACAGCGGCGCTGTGACGCGTCGGACGGGTTTTTCGTCTGACTGTTGCAAGACCAAATGATCAAATCGAACCCTGCTAATATTCGATAATCGAACATTGCGGATATCCGCCTCGCCCGGTTCTGCTTCGATCTTCATGTAGACTGACCTGCCATCCGGATTGGCTCCGACAACGCCGAGCTCTTTGACCTTTATCGCGGGCCGCGAATTAATGGAGATCTCAGGCACCAGATCGCTCTGCAGATTACTCCACCCGATCCCAAATCCTCTCACGCCCTGGATCTGGATCGAGAATGTCGTTTCTCCGTCACTCGGTGCACTCGGCCACTCACCATCCCAAGCGCTCGCCCCGGAATCCGCATCGCTCGCCACATGGCCGGTGATATTCGCTTTGATCTGCGGAATGAGAGCCTGATCTTCGAACACCTCAACCACCAGATTGCGTGCGGGAAACCCTAGATTCGCATCCAACGTTGCCGGGTTAAACGAATAAACCGTCGACGCAGGTAAAAAGGTGACTTGGTAGGCCTGAGAGCCGCCCACGATGCATAGACAGCTGAGAAGCCAAAGGCAACGGGTTAACTTTTTCATTTACAACGTCAACACTCAATCATCTTTCTTAGGCTATTACTCGAGCCTCGGTCCGGAATGGATGCTTCTGAACCGGCCACGATAGGCCAGTCATCCTGCCGCTTGTCATGGCAGCGGTTCAAGACACTAATGGCCACCGGTGAACCCTCGTTCGCAACTGGCGGTACCACAGCCGCTTCCGGTGCACTTGGTAAGTTTGCGATGCCCTCTATGGCAAGGCTGCGGAATGCCATTAAGAAGGCCCGGGTCGCATCAGATTCTTCGCCCAAAGGACCTTGTGCACAATTCTTTGCATCATCCGAACCAATGTCCCAAGCTGCGATCCCAACTCGACTCAACGGACGATAGCAACTTTGGGGCCTCCCTGCCGAATTGGTGTATGGGCAACGCCAATTCCTGGTTATATCGTTGGGAATCAGAGTTTTAATTGATGCAAAGAATTTTGGCGCTTGTGGTTGGTGGTTTGGCGGTCGCACGGATACTTCTGGATGTACTGTCCCCGTTCGGCACGATCCTGTCCGGGCGGAAGAGAGTTACTGAGCCAGGGTCTCGAGGTGTGCCGTTCCCGCTCGCACAGCGGCCGGTGAGTTTACTGGAGGAGGTCGCTGCCGACAGATACTCAATCTAATGACCAGCTGAATTTACCACACGCCAACGGTCAAGGATGAAGCTTGCTTGGAGGTGGCGTGGTTGGCCAAACGGGCTCTTGGATGCTGAAAGCTGGTCGGACGTCTTAGTCAAAAGGGTAACGAGGCACCGGCCAATCGTTGGCCGAGATCACGACGGCTATTCAGTGGCGTTCGCTTTCACTGTCGCTTCCGCCTGGGTATCTAAGGACATTTGAATCGTTGGCGTGCCTGGAGCAATTCGGGCGGCGGGCACCTTCAATAGTCGAACAGACGCGACGCCACTATCCGATGGATCGTCACGAGCAGACGCTCCAGTGAGTCCAGCATGTAGATGACCCGCGGATTGACAGTTGGCCACCGAAGCCAGTGCGGGTGGGACGGCCAGCCCGCACCGACGACCGGCACCCCCAGAATGCGGATCTGAAGGCAAACAAGAGACTTCGTCTTGAACGAAGCGTACGCTTAAGAATCAGCCGACGAACTTCCTGAACACCAATCGAATCGTGTTCAGGCCCAGAGGCAGCAGCAATAACGCGCCAGCCAGAAATGTGGATGATTCAGGAACGACCGCAACATTGATTCCAGCACTGATTCGGTCGATCAAAGCCCCCGAGTCCGGAGCCGTAATAACGATTTCGCTTGGGCCCCTTTGAGGTGCCAGCTGCCAGACGAAGTTCTGCCATTCTCCGAAGGCACTTGTCGGGTTTGACAACGGATCCGGGTATCGAATCTGTTCTGGGAAGATGCGTCCGGCGCCGGTCACGGTCAGCTCTCCACTCATCAAAGACGGCGAGTCGACCCACTGCCGAATGGTCAACGTGGTCAAACTTGACGACGCCGGAAGGGATGAGATGTTGAGCACGAGGTGACCTCCTTGGCCGAGATCCCAATAACCATCCGAGCCCAGATCCCAAGTATTCTGCCAACCGCTGCTCAGTGCTCCCGGAGTGACGACGGCCGAGGCAGCGACACCATTGATGATCCCGGAAGGGACAAGGTCCGCCGGGCCGTTGGCGAAGTTCCACTCCAGACTACCCAATGCGGTGGTCGCGAACTGAGTAAACAAGCAGGTTGATACGATGAGTAATTTAACCATACATCTCCTTAGTTTTACTAATTCAGAGGCGTCGCTAGAGCGTGGCACTCGACTCCATCCCTAACAGGCGGTTCGGCCCCATGACGCCGCGTCTCAAAGTCGCTTTGGTCGGCGGGATCCGGGGGAATTTCGGCTGTAATTCGCAGGCGAGCTGTCGTCCGCGCCAAACTGCTCAACACGAGCAGCACTGCTAGCACCCATCCTCCTTGCCAGGTCTTTTCTCAGTTCGAACTCTTGGGCGCTATGGAGAATTCGGACATCTTTATGCATGATTGGGACATGGATAGCCTGGATTGAGAATGGCGGAGTGAGCTTGGGACACAGCCGCTGGCAATGTCCTCAGCGTGGGTGCAGCAGAGTGAGAGCGGACTATGTCCGAATTGTGAATATAGATGTCCGGAAGCTGAGTAGACGGCGAGTTCGGGATTCTGGATAAGCTGCGATTGTTCCTAAAAGGAGGGACATAAGGAGGAGATATGTTAAAAGAAAAACCACTTGTCTGCGTGTCATTCATCCCTGCCATTAACGCCTGTTTCAGGCACAACCGCAAAGATGCTGGACGTGCCCGTTCTGGACTCATCGCGGGGGCTTGGGGAGAACCTGGTGCACTGCTGCTCGCCGTGGGAATAGCTCTGGCGGCCTGGCCAAACGCCACACACGCCGCAGTTACCCGGACGCGCCTTGCCGGCAGCGTGGCCTGGAGCAACCCGGCGGTGTGGATCCAAGGCCGTACTGGAACCGTTGCCCCCAACACCAAGAGTCGCATGATCACGGGGTCCGGGACCAGCTTTCGGAATCAAATCGAAGCCGGGGATGTGTTGGTTCTGAACTCGGGCACCGTCGTAGGCGTCGTGGCGTCGATCGAAGACGATAGTCATTTAACCTTACAGAGCAATGCGGCGACGTCCAGCGGGGGAGCCTTCGGGCGCGAGCACGTTCCCGATGTCGACGATGATGTCCAGATCGGGATCAGCGCGGGGAACGCCGTTACCCTTACGCTGGATCAACCGGCTGTAACGGTAAATTCTCTGACTTGGACGACGAGCGACAGATCCAATTCCTTAACTCAGGGTGATGCGACCCAATTGATCGTGACTCACGACGTCATGCTGAATCAGCCCAACGCCAATTCAATTACGGCCAGTTGGAAGATTAACGGAGGAGTTGCCACGGTGGGTGGGAATCTTGTCTTGGGCGCTTCACCGAACAGCCCGCAAGGCAGCCGGGTCGCAAAGGTCGTCCTGACCAGTGGTGTATTGAATATCAACGGCAGTCTCATCTTCGAGTCTGTATCGACCGATTCCTCCGCGGGAGTTGATGTCCTGGACCTGAGTGGCGGTGCCGCGACGGTGAACCTTGCCGGGGGGTTCAACATTAACAACAGTGTGGGTAGTCTGCTGCCGGGGTCCTTGAGCGTGTTTCAATTCTCCAGCTCGGCGTCTCGATTGATCCCTCTAGGAGTCAGCGCCGTCACTTACAACCACGTGACGATTTACAACTCGAGTGCGTCGGGAGCGACGCTGAGCGCTGCAGTGACTCCCGAACGACTCGCTGGAGATCTGCGCGTCGCGAGTGGAACTCTTAACAATGGTGGATACAGCATCACTCTAGCTCCCAACCGGAAGTTCACACTCGCGGAAGGGGCAGCGCTGAAACTCTCGGGCACGTCCGCTATGGTTCAGTGCTCAAACACCAGTGGCTACGCACTTGATCCGGACAGCACCGTCGATTACGCCGGTGCCAATCAAACCGTTTCGGCGATAAGCTATGGAAATCTCCATCTGAGCGGCACCGGGACCAAGAGGATACTTGCGGGTCCGATTGCGGTCTCCGGTGAAATCCAGGTATCCGGGACCGTAGTGGCAGAATTGAGTTTTCAGGGAATCTTTCCGGTGCATTCCCTGATGATTGCTGAAGTTCCGAAAGCTGCAGGTAGTTGGGGCAGTAGTAGCTCTGGAGCAGCGCATGCGGATGCACATTTTACCGGGACGGGTATGTTCCAGGTCGCTTCCGGACCCAGTCCATCGGTGACGGTGCATTCGTCACCTGAGCCAACTGTCTATGGCGGCCCTGTCGCTTTGACGGCAGAGGTCTCCCCGTCGAATTCGGTATTGATGCCGACTGGCTGGGTTCAGTTTCGCATTGATGGGGTTGATTTTGGTCCGCCCATCGAGCTTACGACAGATGGCCGGGCCAGCACTGGGTCCATCGCGAACCTCAATGCGGGCGCCCACACGATTGCAGCGCAATACAGTGGGGATGCCAACTACTGCGCCGGCTCGAACGAAACCCCGCTGGTAATCCATGTGAGTCCGGCTCTGGCTGCGGTTGCGCTGATGGACTTGACGCAGGTCTATGATGGCACTCCTAAAGCGGTTTCGGCCGTCACGGAACCTCCCGGCCTTCCTTGGACGGTCGATTACGGCCTCAGTGGAGGCACACCGGTCGATGCAGGCGAATACGTCGTGGTTGCGACGATCAATAGCCCCAACTACGTTGCGGCCGCGCGTTCCAGCCTACAGATTTTGCCGTCAGCCTTTGGAAGAATTGAGCTGGATGGGTTTATTGGAACGACAGCCCAATTAACGTTCGTGATGACCGACGAGAACTCCACTCTGGGTCGGATCGAG
>JBGAIN010000200.1:0-13378 GCA_044225505.1 Limisphaerales bacterium | reverse complement strand
GCCGCGGCAAGCCAAAAGACATTCGAGACGTTTAACCCGGCCACCGGCCAAGCCATCGCGCGTGTCGCGGAAGGTGACCGCCAGGACGTGGATGCCGCCGTGCAGGCGGCCAGGAAGGCTTTCGAGAAAGGCCCTTGGCCTCGCATGAGTGGCCGCGAACGGGCGGCGTGCCTCTATCGACTTGCCGACCTGATCGAGAAGCACCGCGACGAACTCGCCGCGTTGGAGACGCTCAACAATGGTAAACCGATCTCTGACAGCCGCAATATCATGCTTCCGCTCGTGCTGGACTGTTACCGCTACTACGCCGGCTGGGCGGACAAGAATCACGGGAAGACCATTCCGACCTCGGGCGCTTATTTTAGCTACACTCGCCATGAACCGGTCGGAGTGGTGGGACAGATCATCCCATGGAACGCTCCCTTGCTGATGCAAGCGTGGAAGTGGGCTCCGGCGCTCGCCACCGGGTGCACCAGTGTGCTCAAACCCGCGGAGCAAACCCCCTTGAGCGCGCTGCGGGTGGGAGAACTCGCGCTGGAAGCTGGCATCCCAGACGGGGTGGTCAACATCGTGACGGGCTTTGGCGAGACGGCCGGGGCCGCGATTGCGGAACATATGGACATCGACAAAGTCGCGTTTACGGGTTCGACCGAGGTGGGCAAGTTGATTCACCAAGCCGCTGGACGGACCAACCTCAAACGCGTCAGTCTTGAACTGGGCGGCAAGGCGCCGAACATCCTCTTTGCCGATGCGGATCTGGATCGGGCAGTAGAAACGAGTTTCTTCGCCGTCTTTTTCCTGGCGGGGCAGGTCTGTTGCGCGGGCTCCCGGTTGTTCGTCCAGAGCTCGATCTATGACGAAGTCGTCGCGCGCATGGTGCAACGGACGCACCAACAACGTTTGGGCGATCCTTTCGATCCCACCACCAACCAAGGGCCACAGATTAGCCAAGTGCAATGCGACCGCGTCATGCACTACATCGATTCCGGCAAGAATTCCGGCGCTCAGCTGTTGACCGGCGGCAAGCGTTTTGGCGATCGCGGATTCTTCATCGAGCCGACGATTTTCTCAAACGTCAACGACCGCATGAAGATCGCGCAGGAAGAGATCTTTGGGCCGGTTATGTCGATTCTTAAGTTCGACACCGTCGACGAAGTGATTGAGCGCGGCAATCGCACGTCCTACGGGCTAACCGCTGGCGTCTGGACCCGGGACGTGATCAAAGCGCACCGGCTCGCGGCCGAGTTGCGCGTGGGAACCGTTTGGGTCAATTGCTATGACGTCTTTGAGATCGGCGTGCCGTTTGGCGGTTTCAAGATGTCAGGGGTGGGTCGCGAATGTGGCGAGTACGCCCTGCAAAACTACACGGAGGTCAAAGCGGTCACGCTTGCGCTGGCCTAAGGCCCAGCAACCAAACTGAACCCGAACCGTCCCGGGCGAAGCGCCCGGGACCTTTCGGCTCCCTTCTCGCTAAACCTCAGCGAGCGGCTCGGAAGCATCACCGAACTTCGGCAACCGAACGCCAACTTTGTCCATCAAAGACAGGTACAAGCGGCACATTTGGCGTTCGGCCTTCTCTTTGTAATCAAGAACGCGCCCACCCTGAATTTTGCCTCCACCGCCCCCCAGCACGATCACCGGCAACTGCGTGGCGTCGTGATTGCCATTCAGCATGCTCGAACAAAACAGCAGCATGGAATTGTCCAGAAGTGTTCGATCGCCTTCCTGAATGGCATCCAAGCGCCTCGCGATGTAGGCCACCTGCTCGACAAAAAACTGATTCACCTTCAGCCAATCGGCGCTGTCGCTATGCGACAACAGATGGTGAATCATGTAATCCACCCCCAAATTGGGAAAACGAAGTGAGCTATGGTCGTTATTCAGCTTGAGCGTCGCGATCCGGGTCGTGTCGGTTTGAAACCCTAAAATCATAATGTCGCACATCAGCCGCATGTGTTCGGCGATATCCTGCGGTATCCCATCCGCCGGACGCGGCATATTCGGCGTCGTCAACGTCGGCCGCCACCCTTGAAGTTCGCCCTTTTGGCCCGCCCGTTCGATGCGCACCTCCACCTCTCGAACCGAGTCCAGATATTCATCAAGCTTCCGTTGGTCGTTAGCACAGATTCGGGGCCGCAGATCTTTGGCGTCCGCCATGACCGCATCGAGCACACTTCGATCTCCGCGGCTCACCTCGTCTTTGAACAATCGGTCGAACGCCAAGGCAGGATACACTTCAAGCGGCGTGGGAGTGGTCGGCGAACTCCAGGAGATATGAGAACTGTAGAGCATCGAGTAATTCTTGTGCACCGACGGATTGGATCGTTCACATCCCAACACCAAGCTCGAAACCTTCGTCGATCGCCCGTACCGTTGCGCCAGAAGTTGGTCGATACTCGTGCCCGATCGAATTTCCCCGCCCGAGGCAAGCGGCGCGCCGGAAAGCAAATTACCCGTTTGCGAACTGTGGATATTGCCCTTGAGCGCTTCGTCGTTGTAGAGGCCCCGAATGAACAGCATCTTGCGCCGAGCGTCCGCCAGAGGGGCCAGCACTTTGCCCAATTCCATGGAAGCGCCCTCTCCTTTCGCCCACCATTCCTTGCTGTGAAATCCGTTGCCGGAAAAGAGAACGCCTAACCGCACCGGCGCTTCGCTCGCGCCCGAGGCTTGCGCTGGTGTATCGCCCCATACGGGCAGCGATTCCATCCAAGGCAAAGCCATGGTCACACCGATGCCGCGCAAAAAGGCACGGCGAGAGAACAAGTGTTTGTTCATAGGCAATAGGTCTGTTTATCCTTCATCGGCCAGGTCTGCACCGCGGATCTCGCGAAATTGGCGGCTCCGCACGATGGCATCGACCGCGACGCTGATCCGGTAATCGTTCGCTCGCAGCGCATTTTGCATTTCCGCAAGCAAAGGCTTATCGGAAAGAATCACGCTCCGCCCCAAGGCGTATCCGAGCAGCTTGCGGCAAAACTGTTGGACCACCACATCGCGCTTCTTGGTCAATAGGTATTCGCGCAAGCCGCTGGCTCCATTGACCGCCGTTCCGTCAAAGACCTGCGACCGAGCATCAATCGGCCGATCGGCCAAATCTTTGGTCCGCACCCGCCCGATCGCATCGTACCCTTCCAGGGCAAACCCGAACCCGTCAATGCGTTGATGGCACGAAGCGCATCGGGGATCGCTACTGTGTTTTTCCACCAACTGTCGAACGGTCAGCGTCTCGGTCGCTTCATCTTCCGGCAACCGTGGCACATCTTTCGGCGGTCTGGGCAACTTGTCGCCCAGGAGAACTTCGGCCACCCAATTGCCTCGCAGAATTGGGCTCGTCCGCGACGCACCGGATTGTTTTGCTAGCGTCGCGCCGAACCCCAGAACGCCGCCTCGCCCCAATTTTTTGACCCCATCGACTCGTCGCCAGGTCGCACCCGAAACGTCTGGAACGCCGTAGTACTTTGCCAGCGATTCATTGAGAAAACTGTGGTCGGAATCGAACAGTGTGAGAATGGACCCGTCGTGTTGGGCGAAGTCTGTCAGATACTGGATTACCTCCTCGAACATCGGATCTCGCATCTCCCCAAACGTTGGGAAATGCCGCTCGCTCTTCTCGTTCAAATCTTTGAAGTCGTACAAATGCAGCCAGGCACTCCCAAACTCGACGGCCCATCGGCGGGTTCTCCCATCGCTCATCATCCGCTTGGCTTGCGCCGCCAGCACGTCCGGCTCGTGCAGACGCCGGGCTTCTGCCAGATTCCGCAACTCCGCGTCAGGCATGGAGGACCAGAGAAAGTAACTCAACCGAGTGGCCAATTCCGCATCCGACACCGGGCGGGCCTCTTTGCCCTGCGGGGCGCTTTCTAACCGATACAAAAAGGAGGGAGCGACGAAAATTCGGGCCAGCGTCAGGCGGAACGCTTCGTCGTGCGGGATCTCCTCGGAGCGAAGCCTGTGATACAAATCTCGCAATTCTTTCGTTTCCCGATCGGTTAATGGGCGCCGGTAGGCCTGCCCCGCGAATTCCAGGAGCGCTCGGAGATGCTCGGGTTGCGTGTCCACCAACCGCTTCTGCAGGGCCGCCGCGCGATCTCGAATGGGCTGGCGCAATGGTTCGAACACTTTCGGATCCGCGTCCTGGGTGGCGTACTGCCAAAGCTGTTCAAACGCGTCGACCAACGTGATGGCGTCACGGCTGATATATCGTAAGTCGTCCCAAAGCTTGTTCAATCGGGCGGTTTCGGCATCTCCCAGCATCAAGCGGCAGAGCGGTTCATCCTCTCGATGAAAAAGTGTGAGGGTAATCACTTCATCAACCGGAACGATCTTCTCGTAGCATAGGGCAGCCGGAAACCAACGCCGAAACACGTCGAAACCCGCTTCCAAGCGTGCCTGGGCCGAGCTTCCAGGCTTAACGAGAATCGGGGAGCTGTGCGAGATTCGGCGATCGTCCGAAGTCCACATGCCTCCCATTCGGTTCACCTCGGTGACACCGGCCACAAGTCCGGCGCTCTCGGTTGGTTTGACCCGGGCGACCTGTAACTGAACACTGCCCTCCCTTCCGGATTGCGGGTGCAAGCAGCCCGTCACTACCAATTCCGCCCCCGAGACCAAGTCAGCAGGCAAACGGATCTCCGACACCGCCGGGGCACGCACGCACAAGTCGGCGTCATCGACGCTCGCCTTCCCTTCCGGATCTTTACCAAAATCACTTGGATCCATTCCCCACGCTGTTTCTTGATCGTCCGTCGAGCGGGCAGCGTTTCGCGCCTGTTTCCGAGCCTCCGATAATTTGACATCTCCTCGAACGCTATGGGCAAAGAGCGGCCCGGACAAAGACGCCAGTTGCCGATAAAGCGCTGCGTCTGCACTTTGCTCGGTCGCTGGCGGAGGCGTTTTGAGCAGATCTCCAATCGCGCTGGCTAACGCCCCCCTGCTTTGTGGGTTAGCTGCGCACTGCCAACGGGCCAGGAGCGAGCCAGCCGGAATAATTGCGCCCGCGCCGGTTCCCGAGACCGCTTCCGTGTAAAAGTGCCAGATCCCTTCGCGACCATCGTTGTCAGGATGTGGATTGGCCGCAGGAAGGTCGCGGCTTACGTCCGCCAAAGCCCAGCGTTGGCCTCCCTCGCGGACCTCTTGAATGGTCCATTCGATATCCGTCAGATCGCACGAATGGTTTCCATCGCGGGCCCCCACCAAGACGGAGATCAAATCGCCATTCTGCACGCCGACGTCGTTCGAGGCCCGGAATCGAACGGGTTGTCCCCCCTGGGCGACGCCTTTAGCTAACACTTGCCTGGTCTGCCCACGACGCAGTTCCAAGGTCCACTCCACACCGTTCCCGCACTCAGGATGCGCATGAGTCACAGCGCCTTCCAGGCGAACCACTGCCGTCCCAGGACTGCGCCACCCAATTCCAACATTCAGTTTGGGGGAAGGATGGACCGCGACGGCGTGCGGTTTCATTTTCCCGGGAATACGCACCTCCTGGTCCGAGGCGTTGGCCATAATGCTCGGGGTATCCGCGCTCCCCCACCCTTGGATGAATGTATAGCCAGACGCACTCGCAATTCGATTCGTGAAATAATCCAATCGTGCAGCGGTGCCTCCCCCAATTCCCAAGTAACCGAACCAAGCCGCTAACGCGTCGGCATCGGCGTTGTGCTGTCCCGCCAGTTTCACCAGGTCAATCTCATTCGTCGAAGCTGCGGCGCTCGCGGCGATCTCTAAACATCTGGCCACCGCCGCAAACACACGTTCGCGCCGGTCCAGAGCTTCCTCAATAAACTTCCGCGTATCGCGCAGCAGCAGGTCCGGTCGCCCTGGCACCACCAACCGCGGCCGCTGCCAGAGGACGACGTCGTTGGTGTTGCCATCGCCTCCGTCCCGGGCCTGAAGGAACACGCGGATGATCGGATCGTTGGTCGGCGCGACCAACTTCAGACGAAACTCTTGCGTTTCCGCCAAAGGACTGACCGGCTCCATCCAAGCTTTGGGGCCGTTGAGCTTGCCGATGTGCCCCACACTCGAAAACTTCCAAAGCGCCTTTTGCCATCGGCCCACCGCGGTTGCCAACTCGGCGGCGTCCTCTGGCTGCGCTTGCCGCCATGACGCCCGAATCGCATCGACGACGAGGGACCCATCCTCGCGATGCAGCAACTCCCATAGGGACTCAAGATACTTGCCGCTCAGCCCGCGCTCCACCGCGAAAGCGTGCAATCCCCGGGCCACCGACGCCCCGACGGCCGCCCCGCGCGCCGTGGATTCTTCCCCTACGGGCCCGCCCTGGCGCGAGCTCTTTTGGGCTTGTTCGATCAAAGCGCGCCATTCCAACGTCGCACGTAAGTAAGCTTCCACAGGCAACCGCCCACCCGCATTCGTATCAAAAACAATGCCCTGCAAGTTCACCTTCTCAGCGCCGCGGGCGTCCGTAAACCGTCGGTAAAACTCGCGGATCTCGGTCACCAACTCCTCGGTCCAATCACGGCGGCTCGTCTTGCTCGAGAAGCGGAACCCGTCGGACACCAGAACAGCGTGGCTGGCGATTTCCTTGCCTGCATCCAGATACTTGGAGAGCAATGCCGGAGACATTACCAGGGACCCTCCAGTATTCATGAAGCCTTCCCCAGCAGCGCTGTCCGCAGGAAACTCCTTGGCTGGATCCAGGGAAACCACCCCAGTCAAATCGCGGAGGGTATAGGTATACTCAGCGTTGTTTAAGCGGCGGAGCGGGACTGGGCCGGGGTCACCCTCCCGCGCCAGGGCAGCCTGGTCGAGCGACTCATTGATCCAGCGAAATAGTTGTTCGCGTTCAGCCGGCGTGGGCGACGGCTTTCCCTTAGGCGGCATTTCCCCCAAGGACAGTTGCTCGATTGCTTGCTGCCAGGGCTTGGGTGTTTTCAACACGTCCGCCATGGTGCCAAATCTCTCCAAGTCGAGATCGCCCTTGTGCTTTTCGGTGGAGTGGCAACCCAAACAGTAGTTTTGGACGAGCGGGCGGATCTCGCGACTGAACTCACCCGCCAGATCCGCGGCGTGGCGTCGCACCAAGAGAGCAGCCAGCACGAGCGCTATTCGCGTCCCCGCGATCGTGGCCCGATGCCACGGGGCACGGAGCGCCAGTCTGCCAACTGCATTTTCCGGAGCGGGCCTAGAGACAAAACACCCAGCCAAGACCTCAAACACGCGTAACGGGTTGATTTGCAGCGGCCGCTGCCGCGGGCCTTTTGCAGACCGCCACGCCCCGAATATACGACCTCGGCAAAAGAGGCCCAATGGAATACCACGATTCAACATCACGTGTCGTTTACGATTGGGTTTTCTGGCAGGCGCACTCTAGCCCGGGCGCGACCGTACGTCATCGCCAAAGTTCGTCTTCGGGCGAATGGTGAGAAGCCATCTGGCGCCGGACCATTTCGTAGTACGTTCCTCGCGCATTCATCAACTGCTCATGGGTGCCGCGTTCGGTCACTCGGCCATTCTCCATTAGGAGAATCAAATGGGCGCGACGGATCGTGGAAAGCCGATGGGCGATGACAAACGTCGTTCGCCCTGCCAGCAGCGTGGCCATGGACGCTTGGATCAGTTGCTCGCTCTCCGTGTCCAGGTTGCTCGTTGCCTCGTCCAGAATCAGGATCTGCGGTGAAGCCAGGATCGCACGCGCAATCGCCAGGCGCTGGCATTGACCGCCGGAAAGCTTCACCCCCCGTTCCCCGATAAACGTCTCATACTGTTGCGGAAGCTTGGCGATGAACTCGTGGGCGTTCGCCCGCCGGGCCGCATCTTCGATCTCGGCATCGGAAGCCGTGTGCCGTCCGTAAGCAATATTATCGCGAACGGACCCGTCGAAGAGAAAGACATCTTGCTGCACAAGTGCTAACAGGTCGCGGTAGGTGCTCAAGCGGAAGTCGCGGATGTCCACCCCATTCAGGAGGATTTGGCCTCGCGTTGGATCGTGGAAACGCGCTACCAGATCCGTCACCGTCGTCTTGCCCGCGCCACTGCGTCCGACCAAAGCGACCACCGTCCCTCCCGGGACCACCACCGAAAAGTCCTTCACCACGGGTTGCCCTTCGCGATACTCGAACTCAACCTTCTCAAAGCGGATTTCTTCGACGGTCGCAGGGGCTTCGCGCGCCTCCGGGCGGTCGGGCTTGTCGGCGTCCATAGCCAACACTTCGAACACGCGTTCCATGGCCGCGAGAGACCGTTGCAGCTCGGAGAAGGAATTGACGATCTGCCAGACCGGATTCAGGAGCAGGAAGGTGTACCATTGAAAGGCCATGATATCGCCAATCGATGCGCCCCCCATGATATTCAAGTAGCCACCATACCAGACGATCACCACATTGACGGCACCGAGCAGCAACCCCCACGATGTCCACACCACCAACTCGCGGCGATGCGCAAACAGTTCTTTCCGCAACACCGTGTGCCGGCCGAGCATGTACTCGAAGGACTCGCGAGTTTCCCGGCCAAAAGCGCGCACGACCCGAATCCCGGAAAAGGTCTCCCCCACTCGTCCATCGATCTGCTCCACATCTTTGCGCACGGAGCGATAGATCGGGCGGATGCGGCGGGCAAACGCGAAACTGGCGAGCATGACGCCCGGAATGATGGCCAACGCCGTCAACGCGAGCCGCCAGTTCAGGCTAAGCAGCACACCGATGGCGATGATTAACCGCACCACCGAGACCGCCGGAGAGATGAGCGCCATTTGCAGCAGTCCCGTCGTGGTGTCCACGTCCCCGGTTAAACGCGAGAGGATGCCACCGGTTTTCATGTCCCAGAGCCTTGGCAACGGCAGATGAAGCAGTCGATCGTAGAGAAACCTACGCAACGACAACATGACCCGCACGTTGACCAATCGCTGGCGATAGTCCTTGAGCACCGCGATCAGCTTGGAAAGGATGACAATCCCAACGAACAATCCCCCCGCCCAATGTAGTCTCGGTAACCGCGCCGCCGCATCCAATCGCGGATTCAGCAGCACTTGATCAATGATGTAGCGCATGAAAAGCGGCTCCACCATCTCCAGTCCAGCCACGAACAGTGCCAAGAGGAAGAGCGCGCCGATCGGGAAACGATACGGCCAGAGCCACCGCAGATATTCACGCAGGTATTCCCGCCGCTTCCCTCCCAGAGTCGTGCGTGGTCCCTTCGCCCCATCCTTGGTTGCGGGGCTCTGCTCTCCGCCGGACTCATCCTCGAACTGACGTTCCCGATAGTCCTCCCGGAAGTTGGAGTACCGCCGGCGCGAAGATCGGAATCTCTTCCGGGCCGACCGCACTGCCTCGCTCCCTTCGACTGGAATTCCGTTCTTCAATCATCGCCTTGCCCCAGCCAGCGGACCGCGTTCTCGATCACCTTTAGCACGTTGGGATTCTTAAACACAGGGTAGGTTTCGTGCCCGGGTCGGAAATAGAAAATCTGCCCCTTCTCGAGTTGCCAAACACTGCCACTGCGAAACCACTCGCCCGTGGCCCAACGTTCTTCCAGAATCACTTCGTCGGGTGGCGGGACGTGAAACGGTTCGTCATACATTTCCGTTTGGTCGATGGTAAACGCCGAGGGCAAGCCGCGGCCGATGGGATGTTCCGGTTTCAGCACGCGAATCTGGCTCGGCTTCCCGTCCCCGCGATAAGCTGGGAAACAGTAGTTCGGCAAGGTCAACTGGATCGTGACTGGGCCGGCCATCGGCCTGCGATAGATCGCGGACGGCGAGAGCATCGTGTCATACTTGGGCGGCGTCCGGAAATTTTGGAACAGATTCGTCTCCACCCATACGACTGAAGCCCGTTCTACCGGATGAACTTGAGCGAGGGCATCCGAGCGAGCCCGATCGCGCATGGCTTCGACAAAAGGCTGTGACCAATGGGCAGAATGCAGGACAACGAGGGAGAGCTTGCCAGAACGAATCCGCGAGACGATCTCGCGCGCGGTTTGAGGGCTGATTTCGTGCTGTCGGACATGTCCCCACCAGACCAACACGTCGCACTCGTCAAGGGTCGTCAAACCTTGGCCAGGGTCATCCAACCCGACCGACTGGACACGCAGATCAGGCGCCAGAGCTAATGCCTGGGCGATCTGGTTCCCTAAGTAGTTAGAGTAAGCCTGCTTTTGCGCTGGCTGACGTTCATCCCAGACGAGAACTCTCACAGGCCGGGCATCTTTCGCAAACGCAGCGACACAACCTAGGAATACCCAGGCAAGGGTGATAGAGCACGCGGTTTTGACGGAGCGCATAGGGATTTCGGGAACTCACTTCAACCCACCATCAATTTCGAATGGGTGACGTTCGAACAAAAATCAGCCCAAGTCAACGGCGGCGTGGGATCAGACGGACAGCGGAATTGTCTGGCAGGGTTCGCTCTCGTTGACCGATAGAGATGCGGAAACGGGAAAACATGCAACCCGACCGGTGACGAACTCCAGCGCCATCAAACATCAATCCAACATTCGCTCAACAGTGGCTTTAGCATCACCAACAGCAGCGTCATCACCGACACCTTGCCTGGTTCTTTACTCCTGGCCATGGCCGGAATGCCCAGCTGCTGGTTCGCCGTTCTTCGCCTTGATCGGTGTCGCTGCGAGAATAAACTCCCGCTTTACCAGAAATGCTATGCCTGGACTTTCTTCTGGAAGCCCTTGACGCGCGCGAGCCCAGTGCCGCCCCGAGTCGCCTGAGTAATAGATCCCTGCCGAGGCACCGGCAAATACCAAGCTACCGTTGGACCCAATTTCCCAAACGGGGGCTTCGGCTGAAAGCTCGCCGCTATCCCCTGCAAGTGTTGCACCAAGCAGGCTGGGCGTATCGACCGTGGCGATTCCCTTCGACCAAGTGATACCCAAATCCCTACTCCAATACAGGCCGCCGGGATTATGTCCTACAATCAGTGTGCCGCCAGCGTTCGCCAGGACAAGCGGCTGAACGCCTCGAATCCTGGACCACGAGCGATCTTTCGCGCCCAAGGCATAAAGCCCTCGATTGTAAAGAGCGGCAAACAACACACCTTCGACCTCCGCCAACGCAAAAACCTGCCCGCCATCGTCGGACTTGAAAATGCCATACGACTCTGCCGCGGCTGGCGAGTTGATCAGCGGGGTCCACAGGAAGAGGGCGGCAACGATGCAAAAGGTCCTGGTTGTCATTGGATAACGTGCGCGTCTGGAGAACAATGCCGCTCGCTGCCCCGGCACCCGTAGCATTCGATCTGGAACCGGGTAGTTCTCGCCGAGATCGGTGCCGCTGGTTCGTCGAGCGTCATTCGTGGGAACCGCGCAATTGGCGTTCAAACGGACTCTCAGAGTTTATGATGCCTTCTAGAAGCTAGGGCGAGTTTCTTAAAAAGCCCGTCAGGGATGGGTTGGCTAGGCGAAAAGGTGACGCCGGTCTTGGTAGACTTGAGCCCGGCCGCGGCAATGTCGTCGGCGTGCGACTTGATAGCTGAAGGAGACAGATAGAGGCCGCATTGCTTACTGAACGCTGCATAACCGGCGATGATGGATTCTCCTATCTTGAACCCTGGCATTTTGTAGGCGATCACTTCTTCGGCGTCAGGCAGAGCGTGCACCAGTTGAGCGCGCAGTCGAACGAGCAGAGGACGGAGGTCTTTAGGAGCTTCAGCAATATAGGCGTCGTGATCAGCAATCATACTCAGAGCAGATTTATACCGACTTGATATTCGTCGAAGTAAGCATTCATTCGTCAGAAACGCGTCCATGACGAGCAACGATCTGCATCATCGACTCCGCACCCGCCGGGCCGATCTCCGGTTTGGTTTCCTCGCGGTGCTCAATGCATGCGGTGGTTACGCCAATGTCGTAGCATTTCGGAAGATCTTCTCAAACCAAAACTTCTGAGGATCGTGGAACCACTGCCGATTGCTCGGGCTACAAAACTGTCGCAGCTGAGACATCTCGATGTAATACTAGTAAAAACAACGCGATCAGATCGCGGAGTGATGCCTGCGATGGACGCGACACGACCCGCAGCAGAATCTCCTCGCCCTCCCCGTAGACTTTTCGAACAGCCTGAATGCCCTTCGCAAACTCAAAAAATGCCCGCTCGTCTCCGGTGGACCCAAACCAAACACTCTTACAGCGGAGGACAGGCATTTATTCACGCGTAGACGATCCGGATCATCGACACCGCACCCCGCGTCATCGTTCATCTGGGTCGCAGCATCTCGTGGTGATCGATGCATTCGGTCGTTACCGTAGCAGCATGCAATCTCACCGAGCCTTTCTATACTGGTGGGTCGATCCATCTTCGTCGGTCATGGTTAGCGTGCCGCCACGCACCTCGAATTTGCAGAGGGCGATCATCGTGCCCTCCGCACGAACTCCGGTCTTCTTGTCAAGGGACGAACTGGACATGAGCAACCGGACGTGGTCGTTGTCTACGAACTCGAAATGTCCAGTCAGACGGTTGCCCGCTCCATCGACGGCTTGGATTTCCCCATCCTTGCCAAATTCCACCGTTTCGGTCCGGTTGTCGCCTTTCCATTTGCCCTCCAAGCCGGATTGAACCGGACTTGAGCACGCCGAAAGAGCGATTGCGACAATCACGGCGACCTTGAGGCCGAGAACGCTTCGGTAAGATCGACAGGCCTGCTGCGGTGAGTCTTCCATAGGAGTGTTCGAAGGCGCTGAGGTTTCTCTGGCGTAACGGTCCGCCTGACCGACTGCCGCTGGACCGAGGCTCACGCCGTCACAGTATCCTCTCGGGGATTTCCGGCAAGCCGCAATGCTGCTGACGCAGCAGCAGTTCGCGTCCAGGCGGTGGGTTAAACTTCTGGTTTCGGAGCACAACAGTCCGCATAAGCTCTCCCACTCCTACAGGGACAAGAGTCAGTCGGCTGAACGTCCTCCGTCGGCGCGTAAAGGCAGATGCCCACTTTGATCCCGCGCTCGGAAAGCATCCGCATCGTCTCTGCTGAAAGCTCGATTCCTTCGTTGGTTTCCTTCATGAAGAAGCCGCAAAAGAGGTCAATGACGAATTTCCCGGACAGATTGGACCATACGGTCAATTCCTTCGTCACTCGGCTGAAAAGCTCCGAAACCTGCGCGTCGAAATCACCTGGTGCTCGGACAGTCGCGTCCAGTAGCCAACCTCCGGTCGTATAGAGCTTCGTTTTGTACTGAACTTGGCCCTTGACGTAAGCCTTAGTCGGAGAGCAGCCCATAATCCGACTAATTTCAGTAGGATCGAGTGAGTCCCCGTGAATTCGTAGTGCGACGTAGGATTCGTGGAGTGCGGCCATCGATCGTTTAACGATGAAGAGCAACGATGAGCGGCATTTCGCACTGCTCAAATTCCAAGTTGATGTTCTCGCCGCTCATTCGTTGCCTCGACTTGTTGGGCATGGCACCTCGTCGT
>JBGAIN010000199.1:0-13436 GCA_044225505.1 Limisphaerales bacterium | reverse complement strand
GGCCATGGGGGTCTATTCCGCCGAGCCCATCGTGATTGGGAAGTTGCTGAATCTTCTGCAGTCTGCCGCTTCCTTGCCCAGTGTGATCGGAGAGGCGACCCGGTTCGTGCTCCTCTATGGGTCGCTGCACTTGATGTTTTGGCTGCTGCACGGCCCATCGCGAGTCATCGAGCGTGAAGTGGCTTACGGAGTGCGGACCAACTACCAGATGAGTCTGTTCCGGATGGTGACCGCGTTGCCTTTGCCTTGGCACAAGAACAACCATTCCGGCGAAGTGATCGATAAGGTGAATCGGGCGTGCAACTCCCTGAACGAATTTCTCGATGGCAGTTTTGAAGTCATTCACATTTTGACCCGGTTTCTGGGGTCCGTCGCGATTCTCTGCCTCTTTTTGCCGTGGGCCGGCGCGGCCGTGGTGGGCATGACCGTCGTGGTGATCGGGGTGACCATTCTCTTTGACCGAGTCTTATTCAAGCAGGACCAGGAGCTCAATCGCTTTTACCAACGGACCGCGGCGGCGGTGCATGATTACCTGACGAATATCACCACCGTGATCAGCTTGCGGTTGGAAGGACGCGCCGCGGGAGAAGTGCTGCGCCGGATTGGCCAGGCCTGGCCCACCCTGCGCGCGAATATCCGGCTGAACGAATGGAAATGGTTCGTCACCTCCATGCTCGTCAGCGTGGTCATCTCGGGCACGCTCGTCTTCTATTTGTATCGCGTCGTGCGGACGGGCGAGGCCTTTCACGCCGGCACCTTCTTCAGCCTTTTCGAATATTTACGCCGCATCGGCGACGGCTTTTTCGGGTTCGCCTGGAAGTACGGCCAACTCGTCACGCAGTCGTCGAAACTGAAATCTGCCGAACAAATCATGCAAGATTACGATCGCATCGTCTCCGCGTGCGCCGATGCGACGTTGCCCGCGAACTGGCAGCGGCTGGAAATCCGGCGGTTGCGCTTCGCCCACGAGGACGATGACCGCAAAGGGGTGGAGTTTCGCGACTTATCCATGGACTTGGACCGGGGCAAAACGATTGCGCTGGTGGGGGAGAGCGGCAGCGGCAAATCGACGCTGCTCAGTTTGCTGCGGCTCTTGCGCATTCCGAAAGAAGTCGAGGTGCGGTGCGATGGCGATCTGTTGCCGCATGGGTTATGGCACGTGGCCCACACCACCACCCTCATCCCGCAAGACCCGGAGATCTTCGCGGAGAGCATTCGATTCAACGTCACCATGGGGATCGAAGCGTCCGAGGACCAGGTCATGGAGCTGCTCCGGCAATCGCGCTTCGCTTCGGTCCTGGAACGGTTGCCGCGCGGGCTCCAGACCAATATCGCGGAAAAGGGAATCAACTTGAGCGGCGGGGAAAAGCAACGGCTTGCCCTGGCGCGCGGTTTGTTTTTCGCCCAAGGGAGCGACCTGATCCTGCTCGATGAATCGACCAGCAGCGTCGATTCGGCGAATGAGCGGATGATCTACGAAAGCGTGCTTGCCGAGTTCGCGGATCGATGCGTCGTAGCCGCCATTCACAAGCTCCATTTGCTGCCGATGTTCGATTATATTTACGTGTTCGCCCAAGGCCGCGTGGTGGAGCAGGGGAGTTACCCCGCCTTGATCGCCAAGGGAGGCGAGCTCGCGCGCCTGGTGCGCAATTATTCAGCGGCCGAGCAGGAATCAGACGCTCCGGCCGGCGGAGCTTTGCTCTCCATTCCTTGATGTCGCTGCCACTCTGTCGGGTGTAATCCAAACTGGGTGAAATCGAGGACCGCGGCTGTGTCGTCAGACCAGCCGCAGACGTTCCGCCGCTGCAATCTTCGGCTGCACTCGGAGTCGGGGTCGCTATCGGTATCGGCATCGTTCCTTGAATACCCCATTGCTCCTCTGATTCAATGGACCTGCAGTAGGCTTCCAACCGCTTGTAGCCAAATCCCAGACCCATCCTTCGATCCCGATTCCGATACCGACCCCGACCCAGACCCCGGCTCTGTGCCAGTCATTCCTTGCAGGCAACGGGTGCGGTCGTGCCTCCTCGTCGGACCACGACAATAAGTGCGGCAGCAGAAGATTAAGAGCCTTCGAGGGGCTCTTAACGGGTGCATGTCTCACTTTTCCAGGCCAGAAAATGCGCTATCCTCCTCCGACAGGACCCAGCCCTCCGTCCTGCTCGACAACGCTCATCCGCTGCCGCCACCAGACCTGAACTTCTATTGCCACCACAAAGTCCCTCTCTCCCATCGATATGGCTTCGGTCCATTTGGTTTGCCGCTCCAGTTCCCGGTTGATGAAGTGAGCCATGCCTGCGTTCTCAGGCTTCCGAACGACCTTAATCGGCTACTCGTGAAACACTTGCTGTGGTCCGAGGACGATTCTCTAGGGCATGCCGGCTGCGGGCGTCACACAAGGTTGCGAAAGGAACACGGTAGAACTCAACGGAGACCCCGTGGGTGGGCTGTATCTGCCCCTCGGGTGGAGTGGAACCAAACTGACTGGCTCAGTTTATCCGGACGGCGCGATAATAACGCCGCGTACGAAAGCTAACTTCGTCATCAAACCAAGATCGTCGCGTGGAGCCTTGAAGGTTTCCCAATATTCCTCGAGATGACCAAGTCATAAGGTCGGACGATCCTTCAATTTGCCATTTCTCGTCAGAAGGTGCGTTGAAATCTAGCCTGATTGTATTCAGTTCAAGCGACGGCCAGCTCGTAAACATGCGGCTCGGTTCATTATCGAGGATCCGGACCGTCAACGTTTGAACCTCTGGCAGGCCTTGCTCGAGCGGTCTCCAGGACAACGAAAATTCTTCGTCCCTCTCTGCCTGGTGGTCGTCCAAAATGGCAAGGCGCACCTCCTTTTCGACCTCGAACGCAGCGAAGTGCAACATCTTGTCAATACTGGTGTAATCTTCGCCGACCTGGGCGGTGCGATCCTTGGTCTCCAATTCTATGGTAAGCGACTGGGAGGTCTCGCCAAGTCGCCGGGCGATGAACAGTTGGGAACCTTGCTCTTCGTTTAATTCGAGCAAGCCGGACCGGAGCATGGAATCCCACGGGCAAAGAGGACAGCCTGAATCCGTTGCGATCGCAACGCCCGGTCGGAATGTCCGAGTCAGATCTAGCCGGAACAATGTGGACGAGAATAGGTCCAGCAACACCTCCGCAATTAGCTTTCCGTCAGGCTGAACCGCGAAGTCGCTAACGAAAAAGGGTAGAGGCCACGTGTCAGCAATGGATCCATTGGATTGAAACCTCACGACGGAGGGAGTGGAATATCCCTCGTGCCCGGCAAGAAGAGTTTCATTGGTTCCCAAGCTGATGAGTTGCAGCTTTCCAAGGCGGGCGGGTGGTTGAAACGCAGGATCAATCGCTCCATTAGGAAGGAGTCTCGTCAGTTTAGACAACCAACCGCCGGAGTCGGAAGACGTATTTGATAGCAGGATCACTTTGTGGTTGGACTGAATCAGTGCCTGATGAAACCTGCTCTGGACCTGGTTATCATTTTCTGGCCAATCTTCGAATGCGTCGGCTCGAAAGGAACTATCCGGTGCCCCGTTCGAAAAGAATAGTCCAAGCCGACCAGCGACTGAGCTGGATTGGGCAAAATCGACGAGAAACTTACCTTCTGGACTCACCGCCAGAAGCCAGAGGCGGGATTCTGAATAAATCGGCCGGAATGCCGCATCGATCGAACCATCGGGAGCAAGGCGCAGGATTAGATTGTTAGGACGGTTGGTCTGCAAGACGTTTACGAGAATGGCTCCATCTGGCTGGGCAAGAAATGAGAAAGCATTGGGAGGCATATAGCCGCGATCGGCGCTGTTTCGTATTTCGCTCCTATGCACACCTCCCACTGCGGGATTAAATGATTTATCCAACGACCCGTCGGGCTTCAAGCGCACCAGGCGTGCGGGCACATCGTCGAAGGGCTCGTCATCCAACAGGACGAGCCAATCGCCATCGCTTTGCCGGGAGGCGCGTTGTGCCCAGTAACTCTGAAACTCCTTCCCCTGGAAAGGAGCGTTGAATGTCGGATCCCAACTGCCGTTGGGCAATAACCGGCGCAATGCAGCGGCGCCATCGTATTGGCGTTCGACAACCAGTAAACGTCCGTCGGGTTCCATTCCAATTTGTCGCACCGATTGCCAGCTGGGAACCTTGAAATTCCGGTCTAGACTGTTAGCGATTTCGTTGTCTTGAATGAACCAGTCGCTTTTCGGCTGAGCCATGAGGATGCTCTCGTCACCGGACAAGACAACCGTCAATGTTCTGTCACCATCCACCGTTCCGTTGTCGAGGACGAGGTTCGTGAGCATGATGGAGGCAGCTGTTCGTTCTCCCGCTTTAATGCTGATTGTCCCGTTCGTGGGAACGTAGTCGATGTAGGGACGAGCAGTCCCGTTGGTGATCAGGTAGGTGGCAGTGACAGCCATATTCGTATCTCCACGACGCCCCGCGGACAAGTTCAACGGTTCGCCTTCGGTCGCCCTCACCGAAGCGTACAAAGTTGCGGGCTGGTTATGAATGGTAAGGGTCGCGTTGGTGCGGACCCCAAGGACGGCTCCGCCCGAGACGCTAACGATGTTGAAAGCCATTGTTTCGTCCGCCTCAGGTCGACCATCGTCCAAAGCAACTCCCCATAGCACGAACGAAGGAGCTCCGATCGGAACCTCCATCCGCACAGTTCCGTGGCTCTGGGAGTCTACGTCGTCCCAGGAAGCCGTATTCTCCTTTTCGATGGCCGGGCGGATGGTGACTTGCAGAGAGGAATTCGTGCTGGGTGGAACAATCTCGACTTTCAGCTGAAATGCCGATCCTTCCGTAGCGTCGTAATTGGAAAGTGAGAATTGGACGAGACTCCCTGTCTCCCCGATGGAAGTCGGAGTTGCCCAGCATAAGAGTCCGGCGACCAGCGTCCAACGCCCCTGGGCCTTGCTTGGCAGCTTTGCATATCCATGCGGCGAACCAAAACATTCGAGCACCCAAGGCATCTTCATAGGGATCGGTAGAATCGAGAACATTCGCATCCTCGTCGACTTCTACAGCCCAATCGCCAGTTTGTTACAGGGAATCAAAGGACCACATGCCAGGCGCAGCTACCTATCCAACGGCAATCCGCAACGGTGACAGGTCGGGAAGCCCTGGCCGTGTGCCGACCATGCGGAATCCCACGGCAATCCGCCAAACAGAGGAGGTGGGTGAAGACACCGTTCCCCACAGGTCACACAGATGCCGTCAGTCCAGACGTGTCGTTCTCTGCGGCAGACCAGGCAAACGCAGTCCTGCCAGTCATGTTCCATGTAGCGAAATATCCCACACTGACTGCACCGACAATTCGTCCAGGCGTGATTCTGATTTTGGCGCTTCCCACAACGGGTGCACTGGCAGCCTTGCCATCGATGACCCAAGAGACATCTCCACGCCATAGGATAAGGGTTACTTCGGCGACCCGAAGTTATACGGCGCCGCCCAGAGCCGAACCGTCCCGTCGTCTGAACAGCTCGCGAGCCATTGCCCATCCTTGGAAAAAGCCACGCCATTCACCGTCCCGGTGTGGCCGCGCAGAATCGCGAGTTCCTGGCAGTATGCTAGATTCCAAAGCCGGACGTGATCATCCTCGCCACAGGTTGCGATCGTTCGGCCGTCCGGCGAGATGGCCGCTCCATTGAAAACATGATGTGCTCGCAGGAACGCCAGATTACGCCGGCTCTCGAGGTCCCAGATGCCTAATCGGCTGTCCCAGCAGGCGCTGACTAGTCTACGTCCATTTGCCGAGAAGAGCATCGACGGGATTCGGAGCTGATGTCCTTCAAAAATACCTAAGCTGCGCCCATTCCGCGGATCCCAAAGATAGATTGCGCCGGTCGGGCTCGAACTAGCCAGCACCGAATCATCGTCTGCCAGAGCTGTCCCGACAATTTCGTCCCCGAGAGGATGTGCGGCGAGCACCGACGGCATGGTGGCAAGTGACGAACGTCGGAAAATTTGATTGTGATTAACGTACGCGTGCCAATCACCGCTTTTCGAAAAGACCAACCCCCGCTCTCCTTCCGTTGCGACTCTCCTCAGAGATGGAACTTCATGAAACTGGAGCCTGGAATAGTCGCTCGCCGCCAGGTGTCGGCCGTCTGGCGAAAAGCGAAGGCTGGGCGCGCGGCCTTTCCATCCGAAGAAAACTGATCTGATCAAAGAACGGCTCTTTAGGTCCCAGAGTTGGAGGACATACGGCTCCGCCGGAGTCGAATTCGTTAAGAAATAAGCCGCGCTGACTGCCGCCGCGAGGTAGCGGTTATCCGGGGAGAAGGCAGCCGCGAGAACGGGAGCCCCGACCAGCAGAATGTCGGCTGGCTGTTCTCCGCCAACGTTCCAGAGTCGAGCTGTTTTGTCGGAGCTGATCGAAACCAGTTCCGCATTATCGCCTCCGCGCAGAAAGTAGAGAGCACTGGTATGCTGTTCGTGGCCATAGAGGGTTCTGACCCCCCGTAGCGACCGGCCGTTTTCGTCCCAGATATTGATTTTACCACCACTCGAACCCGCCGCCAGCCATCGATTATCGGACGAGAAAGCAAAAGAATCGACATTGCCGCTCGGGAGCCGAAGATCAGCTGAAGGGACCAACTCCGGCCAGCTCCAACGGCGCACCACGCGGCGAGACGCGCTCGCTGAGACCAAGCGGTGCCCATCCGGCGAAAAGGCAAAAGGTGGAGCGCTTCCTGGAACGGTCCCAAGAAGCTTGAGCCTGCCTCGGTCCGTAACGTCATATCGTTGGACTGGCTGGTCTACGCTTCCGGCGAGCAATTCTTTGCTGTCGAACGAGAAGGCCAACCCGAAGCCGACGAACAATCCGGTTTCATCCTCCGAGCGGCGGGCGAGCAAGTGAGGCTTCGGATTCGCTAGACTCCAAAGCGACAGCTCGCCTCTAAAGCTCAATCCGGCAAGTAAATTTTCGTCCGGAGAAACGGCCAGCCGGATAATCGGTTCCGGTAGCTGCAAAACGACCGCTGGCTGAGGTTGGATGGCGGCGTTCGTTCGTTGCCAACTGAGATCCCAAAAACAAAGCTTTCCGTCGTGTCCTGCACTAATGAGAACCTTCCCTCGTCCGGCGAAGCGAACGGCATGGTGAAAAATGTCCGGTTGTGATCTCAAGAGCGAGCCGTGGGCCTGCCACTGCGTTAGCTCCTGATGGGTTCTCAAGCTCCATAACTTGACCAAACCGTCTTCGCTGATCGTCGCAATCAAATCACCCTCCGGGGTGACGGCGAGATCGGCGATCCAGGATGGATGACTGCCCAGGAGGACGGTGTGGACGCTGCGCATCCGATGATTCAGAAATCTCCACTCCCAACCCCGGAGCTCGCGTTGCACGGCCGACTCGTTGATTTTTTGGAAGATGGCTTGGGCCTGCGGCAAATCCTCACTGTCTAACGCTTCGCTTGCCTGATAAATGCTTTTTATGTACAGATTTTCCTCCGCGACACGCCTCGCTTGGCTGACTCGCCAAAGCAGCAGCGGTGCTCCACTTGCGACCACAAGCAAAAGCCCGACGATCGTGCCAACCGAAGCGGCGAAGGCGGGGTTGCGGCGACACCAACGCCAGCCTCGTTCCAAAGCAGTGACTGGCCGGGCCTGGATCGGTTGGTTGCGGATAAATCGGTCGAGCTCGTCTGCCAATGCTTGCGCCGTCGGATAACGCCGCGCCGGGTCTTTTTCCAAGCATTTAAGGCAGAGAGTCTCCAAATCCTCCGGCACCTTCGAGTTGAGCAGTCGAGGCGAAATTGGATCTTGGTGCAAGACCCGCTGAATCGTTTCGCTTAAGGTATCTCCTTCGAATGGCGGTCGACCAGTGAGCATGTGATAGACGATCGCTCCGATCGAATATACGTCAGCCGTCGGACCCGTCTGGTGGCGTTGCCCGGACGCTTGCTCCGGGGGCATGTAATTGGGCGATCCCAACACCTGTCCAGTGAGGGTTAGGTCGGAATCTTCGGAAAGATTTCTGGCCAGCCCAAAATCTGTCACGTGGAGCTGATCATTCGAGTCGATCAGCACATTCGAGGGTTTCAGGTCACGGTGGATTATTCGCCGGCGGTGAGCAAATTCGATGGCGTCGGCAATTGTTTTTGCGTAGCGGGCCGCGCGGAGGGGGCAAATCGGCTCGTTACGGACAAATTGCGCCAGATTGGGGCCGTTCACGAAACAGCCAGCGGCAGCAGCGCCACGCCAGCCAGAGGGTTTCCGGGTCACGGTCGTTCTTCGCCGGCGGTGAGCAAATTCGATACGCGTCAGCAATTGTTTTTGCGTAGCCAGGCCGCGCGGAGAGACGCGTCGGCATAATGCGGACAAATTGCGCCAGATTGGGGCCGTTCACGAAATCATCGCGAAGTAGTGCTGATCTTCGTGCACTCCAACTTCATGGATCGCGACAATATTCGGGTGCTGCAAACTGGCGACCGACGAAGCTTCAATGCGAAAGCGATGAACGAACTCGTCACTTGCGTAGCGACCGAACAAAAGAAGCTTGACCGCGACGGTGCGATCCAGACTTTTCTGGCGGGCCTTATACACGATGCCCATCCCACCGCGCGCAATCTCTTCCAGCAACTCATAGTCTCCAAAAGTGCGGCAGGCTTCGGCCTTGGGCTCTCGCATGGGCAAATCGCCTCCCGCCGTGATCGACTCCAAGCCCGTCGTTAGGAGACAATGAGAGCAGAGCCCCGTGGGACCGAGATCATTACGGGGCCGCCCGCAACGCTGGCAACGGTTTGGATTGGTAACTGCCATGGATCGATCCAAAGTCGTATACAGCGAAATTAGGAAAGTATTACCGCGGAGAACGTGAAACCACTTCAATCAGGTAACGCAGTTCTTCATTCACCTCTTCGGGGTGGGCCACGGTCTTGGAAATCTCGCTGCGCAAGAGCGCTTTATAACGGCTTCGCAATCGGTGCACCGCGACCCTGACCGCGCCCTCAGTAGAACCTAGTGTCTTCGCCAGTTCCTGAATCGATCCCTGTTGGCTCCCCCAGATAAACTCTTTGAGAAGCTCGAACCAGTCTGTGCGGCCCGCCTGCTCGTCCCGCAACATTGCCATGGTCCGGCTCATAATGGTCGCGGCCCAACGCTCTTCGTAGACCGTCTCTGGAGTCCGCTGGTCACTTGGTTCAAAGCGAGGAAGCTCAGTGTCTTCCCGCTCCAACGAGAAAAACTTATATCCTCCGCCGCGCTTTTCCCGGTTGGACTTTGCCCACTCATTCGCTAGGAAGTTTTTCATCGAGGACAACAAGAACGTCCGGAAACGACCTCGTTTCGGATCTGCCATGGAGATTCGATTCTTCTGCAAAAGCCGCGCCAGAAACTGCTGGGTCAAGTCCTCGGAATCTTCGATTCCATAGCCTTGCCGGCGGACAAAAGCGAAAAGGGGTTCCCAATAACTGGCGCAGATCTTATTCAACGCTTCTTTTGCACCGGGCTTCTCTTCCTGAGCTGCATCCAAGACTACACTCCAGTGCGTGGTCGCAAACCATTGCGCAGCTGGAGATGCCTTTATTCCAGAATTGTTGAAAGGCAACATGGGAAACGGGCTCTGTAGCAGCATTTGTGGGTAAGAACGCGGAGAATCGCAAGACATTTACGGCAGTGCGGCAGAGCCCGAAGGAAGATGAGATTCCGGCAGATCGCGCGGTGAGCGTAGTGAAAGCAGGTATGGCGGGCCTCAACCCCGGTTTCTGGTCCGTTGAAGTGACCAGTTTTGCGAAGCTGTGTCCGCGCCTTACCTGAGCGCCTGGTGCGAAATTATTCAGCGGCCGAGCAGGAATCAGATGCTCCGGCCGGCGGAGCTTTGCTCTCCATTCCTTGACGCCGCGGGGCTGGCTCCTCTCGGCGGTGCGGCCTTAAAAGGAGTGCAGCCCATAAACTAGTGGCAGAGCCGTCTCGGCTCTGATTCGGCTGTCTATGGGTGATGAAGCACGGCATTCCCATCCCAGCCAGCGGCGAGACGCCGCTGCCACTCTGTCGGGTGTAATCCAAACTGGGTGAGATCAAGGACCGCGGGTGTGTCGTCAGACCAGCCGCAGACGTTCCGCCGCTGCAATCTTCGGCTGCACTCGGAGTCGGGGTCGCTATCGGTATCGGCATCGTTCCTTGAATACCCCATTGCTCCTCTGATTCAATGGACCTGCAGTAGGCTTCCAACCGCTTGTAGCCAAATCCCAAACCCATCCTTCGATCCCGATTCCGATACCGACCCCGACCCAGACCCCGGCTCTGCGCCAGTCATTCCTTGCAGGCAACGGGTGCGGTCGTGCCTCCTCGTCGGACCACGACAAGAAGTGCGGCAGCAGAAGATTAAGAGCCTTCGAGGGGCTCTTAACGGGTGCATGTCTCACTTTTCCAGGCCAGAAAATGCGCCATACTCCTCCGACTAGACCTAGGCTCCCGTCCTCGCCAACGCTCATCCGCTGCCACTAACGCATTTGATCCTCTATCGTCTCCACGAAAGCCCTCTCTCCCACCGACATGGCTTCGATCGATTGATGCCCCGCGGAAAACACGACCGGAAAATCGCCGGAGGCTGCTCTACTTGGCGGTGGCTTCAGTAATCCCCTTCAAGTCCGCCAATGCCCTCTCAAACTTGGCGCCAAGCATTTTGTCCATGCTCATAAACAGACAAAACGCCTTGGACATAAAATTCTTTTCGCCGGTTACCGTCCACGTCACCTCGGTTTGCTTGCCTTGAGGTTTTAAGGTGAAGTCCGCCTCAGCGGTTCCCGTCATGGGCTTGAAAAAGTCCATCTTGTATTTGATGAATTCGTTCGGACGGCTCTCGGCGACGGTCAGACGGCCCTCACCCACCTCGCGATTACCCGCCCACGAGTAGTTCGCTCCGACACCAGAAGTCGAAGTGCCGTAAGTGAGCTTCATATTGGGGTCGGCTTTGCCCCATGGATTCCATTTCTCCCACTTCTTTAGATCACTGATGTGAGGAAACACGGCTTCCGGCGGTGCGCTCATCGCAAGAGAACGCGCCACTCGATAGCTGGACGGTTGCATCGCAACAATGATGAGAAAGAGGACGACGATGATGGGGATCGCGATAAGCAGGATTCTGAACATAGGATTCTTCACGATAATTTCTGTTTTTTTGGGGCATTTTTAGGACGATTGTTAGAAGCCTTCTTGGAGGCTTTTGCGCGTGGATTAAATTCGAGTGCAAGCTGAAGCCACTCGTCCAGGTCGCTCTTGGCCTCGGTGCCAATGGGGTCAACGAACACGAAACCTTTCATTGGGCGACCCGTGAAATCCATCTGCTTGCATCCAGGCCGTTCCATCACCGCGCCGTCGAGCGCTGGGTCAAGCCGCACCATGAGCCGCTTATCCGCGACGCCGACGCACATCTTGCCATCTACCATGAAGCAGGGGCCGCCCATCATGATTTTGATTTCAAAGACAACACCTCGCGCCTTAAAGGCCTCGCAGATGCGGTCGGCGAGAGCTTGGTTGTAGGCCATATGTCTGCGCCAGCTATCCGTTCAGTTCGTTGCCTTTAAATAAATGGCAAGCCGGTCGAAGGCGCCATTCCACCCTTCGATGTGGCACTCACACATCGGTTTGTCCGGAAACAGCGTGTGCCGCACTTCGACTTCGGTGAGCGAGGGTTCAATGATTCGGAAGAAGACGGAGACCACGGTCTCCTTGCCGGCATCGGGATGCGGGTTCAGAGGCAACCATGAGAAAATCAAAGTTTGCTCCGGTCGAATGCTGAGAAACTTACCACTGACCGGGCAGTCGCCTTGAGGCGAAGAAAAGCGGTAATAAAACTCCCCGCCCTCCCGCAAATTGCACTTTATCACTTCCAGGGTCATGCCATCGGATGGTATCAGCCATTGTTGGAGATGTTCAGGCATCGTCCAAGCGCGATAGACTCTCGATACGGGATGAGGATACCGACGGACCAGGCTGGCTTCGAAAGAGCGGGGTGCGGGTTCCATCCTATTTTGTCTTGTTCTTGGTTTTGGGAGCTGTCGCACTGCCTTCGTTGGATGCCATTTGATCCAGATACGAGGTCAATTGGTCGAGTTTTCGCTCCCATTGTTGATGGTATCGTTCGATGAATTCGGCGGCCGCACGCAGGGGTTTGGTGTCGAGACGAATCTGATGGACTCGACCGTGTTGTTCGCGATGAACCAAACCCGCATTTTCCATCACTTTGATGTGCTGCGACACGACATTGAGTGAGCAATCAAAATCGGACGCCACATCCGTGACCCGCCGGTCACCGTGCGATAACAATGCCAAGATTCGCCTGCGCACAGGGTGCGCGAGAGCGCTAAAGGTATTGTCGAGTTGGGCGTTTATATTCATCTGAAAGGATGAATATATCCAAGCTGCGTTTCCCATGCAAGTGCGAGATTTTTGTCGCCAGCGCCCGGCAAAGCAAAAGGCGGCGCTTCGAAAGCACGGAGGCCTCACGGTCGGTCGTTAAGTTGTAACTTAGCCGTCGAAACGTTCCGATCCCGTTCTCGTTCCATCGCCTGACGGCGCGAATTGGTCCGCACCGGGTGCCGTCGTGTCGCTAACTGCTGGCTGGCCGCCGACCCGTGCCCATACCCAGCCGCGTCGCGGCCTTGCGTCAGATGCCCGACGCGCCGCAGTGCCGGCGGTTGTAATAGACCGCGTCTCTTGTGAGCGCGCGGGCCATCAACGCACAGAGATTTCCGTTCACCTTTTTTGCCAGGAGGTCAAACTGATTGCTCGACCTATTCGTTAACTTTTAACTTAGAGGCTGACCCCGAGGAGCCACTCGAATTACCATGGTCAAGGCTGGCTCGCGCGCGCGGCGGAAGCGCCGGCACGATATCCCTGTTCGTACGGGAAGCGATCGGGACGATTCACAGTCTCGACAGACGGCACAGACGCGGCGCCTCGCGCTGCGAGATAGCCGTCGCGGAAAGCGTTAAGATATGTCATCCGGGCGAGGGGATCTTGATCGAACGGCGTCGATCTAGGCAACGGAACAGAAACAGACTGATGCGGCGTGGAGCAACCAGCCAACGTCGCGAGTGCAAGAGCTGCCATCGCCACCGTTTTCCCCAGCACCCAAAGATTTCGTGATCTCATACCCCCAACTTCAAGCGACGATCGAGGTTTTTCAAGGTAAGACCATCGATCCGCGTGCAATCCCAGATATCCCACCTTCCCGAGCTCCTCTCGTCCTGTTCAGACATTTCTTCTGGTCCGACGAGAATCATCCTCACTTGGTCTGCCCTTCCAGCGCGCCAAGAGTCTTATCGGGCGAAGGCGACCGGGCGTTGCCCCCGTCTACAATGGTCAAGGCCTTCGGCCTCGTGATCCGTCAGCGCACATCCCCATGTTTCGACGCCGGTCGCAAGCCATTGTCCGCGCTCGATAAACCGAGACATTCAAATGCCAGCCGCGATTTGCGATCC
>JBGAIN010000198.1:0-13682 GCA_044225505.1 Limisphaerales bacterium | reverse complement strand
GGCCTTTGGCCCGGTAGCAGAGGGTCAAACTCCCTGTCGATCCACCTCGTTCGTTTGTTCCACTAGGCCGGCGGACGCCCCGCCGTGGCAAAAGGTTCCCACGGACCAATGTGAGCACCTGAATCAGAGTGAGTTGGAGTCCAATCAACCAATGGCTGATCGACCGATGTGCCCCCTCCCGTTCTCTTCGTCCAGGCTCGTCCGGTGGCGGCTCCGGGCCAGCGGCGGGCTCTCCTCTTTGCCGATCAGGAGGTTGTGCCGCTAATTCACGAAGGGACGATCGAAAAACCAGCTGTTTTCCGCACTTCCAGGTCCTCAAATTTTTAGAGTCCATATGTTGTCCATTGTTGAGGACTGCCACCGCACTCCAAGACCTTGGCACCGAGGATTATCTTGTTCTAAAATTGTGAAAGGTGCGGCGGCGAAAGATTTTGGCGGCGCGCAAGGCGATGCGGCCCGTTTCCAGGCCTACCACCGCCGTTTATGCCTCCCCTGCAAGCTGACAACAGTTTGTTGACGGAGTGTGCAACCGTCGGGCAATGGACGCACGGTTTGGGAACGAACAATTCCCAAACCGAGGACGTTGGCGACGAAAAATCCTGCCGTCAGGGTCAACGACGACGGCTGCATCCTTGCGACCACATTTCCGCCTTGGCGCTCCGGCGTGGCGACGGACCTGTCCCGTCCGCAAATTGCGGACGGCAGTCCGGCACGACCGATCGAAAGATAGTCATGTTGGGAGGCATGCAGCGGCTCTCGGGACAAAACGCCAACATCTCGGGCACGCTAAGAATGCTGCCGCGCAGGCACTGGCATTTCAGGGTAGCGGGCTGGCCAGTTCCAGCCACGCCAAAAAGGGATCGCATATCTGCCGCCATCATTCGGAGGTAACCCACTGGTCACCCGCACGGTGGGTCAGTAGCGAATGAAGAGCGAACCGAACGCCGGAAGAGTGGCGGCGGTGGGAACTAAGTGAGTTGTTGCGAGGACGGAAACGCGCCGGCGGCAGTGCACAAACCCATTGCAAAGAGAACCCGACTGGCTACGCTGAAAGCACTTGAGCTAGGCGTCTCCATGGCTAGATATGAGAGCGGCAAATTCAACCTGGATTAGACGAAAGGAACTGGGCGGGTTTACGCTGATTGAACTGCTGGTGGTTATCGCCATTATCGCAATTCTGGCTAGTCTACTCCTCCCAGTTTTGGCGCGCGCTCGGGACAAAGGAAAATCGGCCAAGTGCCAGAGCAACCTTCGGCAGCTGTCGTTGGCGTCCATTATGTATGATGACGACAACGCTGTATATCCCATCGGTTGGCCTCCCGCCGACGGGTTTACAGGCACCTATTTTCCGATCTGGTATCGCCAGCTCCAGCCGTATCTTGGCAGCAAGACCAACGTCTCGGGCAAAGGAGTTTTTATCTGCCCTTCCAGCATCCAGCGGGCGCAAGCGGAAGAAAAACTCGGCAACGCAAGCCGCGAAGGCGGATTCTGGGGTTACCTGGCCTATGCGCAGAATTGTTATATTAACGCGGGACGACGCGACGTCGGTTCGCGCCATGTCTTAGAACCGGCGTCGACCCTGTTGTTCGCGGACACTGACGGATGGGACGCTTGCCTTTATCCAGATGACGAACCGACTGCGAATGTCTGCTACCGGCATAGCGGCGGCAATGAGCGCAGCGCCTCGACCGACCGGGGCGTCAAAGGGCCCAAAGGCAAGAAACGTCGCGCTAACGCTGCCTTCGCCGATTCCCACGTCGAACTCCGCCGTGACGCGCCGAAACGGATCTTTACTTTGGAGCGCGACTAACCCGCATGTCTGACACGTTTCTCCGTGGCGAAGGCGAAAGTGAGGGGCGCGATGCGGGCGCGCGAACGGTCGATTCGAGCAAACAAACCAACCTCCGAGCCTCCTCGACGCCGCCCGGCCCCGCGGAATCCCCTGCTCTAGCCCAAACCCGCTCGCGCGGTTCGGCGGCCAGAGACTGGCGCTGGGTCGCTATCGCGCTTCTCGGATCTCTCCTGATGACAGGGGTCGTGGAGTGGCAAATGGGCCGATCCGCGCTCGGCCCAGACGGACGCTTCGGTTTTTGGGAGGGCAACATTTGGACGAGTGAATGTTCTCAACGGGTTGCAGACCCGTATTCTTTTTCCCATATCGGGCACGGGCTGCTCTTCTACGCCATGCTCTGGATGGTGCTTCGGCGACGTCCGCTTCAAACTCGCTTCCTCCTGGCGCTCCTGCTCGAGGTGGGATGGGAAATCCTCGAGAACTCGCCGATCATCATTAATCGTTACCGCCAGACAACAATGGCGCTGGGTTATGATGGCGATAGCATTCTGAACTCGTGCGGTGACGTGCTCATGATGGCGTTGGGGTTTTGGTTTGCCTGGTGGGTGCGCCCGCGAACCAGTTTGCTCCTGCTATTGGCGATGGAAATCGGCTGCGTTTTATGGATTCGCGATAATCTTACCCTCAACGTCATCATGCTGGTGCACCCGGTAGAAAAGGTAAAAGCCTGGCAGGTTTCCGACCAACCTCCCCCCAAGCCTTAATCGATAGCAGCTCCAAAATTCAGATACGGAGCCGCAGCAACGGATCCCGGCCCACTGTTCGTGATCTTATTCAGGGAGCGCAAACGCAATATAGCCGTCGCCGCTCTTGGTTCCCATTTTACCGCCTCCGCACGCGATTACGAGGAACTGACGGCCGCGCACACTATAAGTGGCGGGCGTGGCATAGCCCCCGGCGGGCAATTTCTGTTGCCATAGTAATTTGCCGGTATCCGCGTCAAAACCGCGGAACATTTCGTCCTTGGCAGCAGCAATGAAGACCAACCCGCTCGCCGTGACCACGGGTCCGCCGTAGTTCTCCGTTCCAGTGATCGGGACGCCGCGCGCGGTCAATTCCGGATGCTCGCCCAATGGAGTTCGCCAGAGAAACTCGCCAGTGTTCAGGTCAATGGCATTCAGGGTTCCCCAAGGGGGTTTAACCGCTGGATATCCATTGGTATCCAACCAACGATTATAGCCAGTATGCGTGTAGGGCTCCATCATGCGGGACTCCGCGCCATCACCGATCTCTGCCGCATCACTGGCACCCGCCGATTCTTCGCCCAGGATGAAGTCGGTGACGGTCTCCCTTTGGCTCTCCGAAAGGAAAGTGAATCCAGGCATGTTACCGCGCCCGTTGCCCAGAAGTTCCACAATCTCAGACTTCTTCATCTTCTTTCCGATATTCAGCAGCGTGGGGTAGGCCCGGGAAGGATCCCCTTGCCGGGTCACGCCGTGACATGCCGCGCAAATCTGGCTATAAATCTGTTGCCCATTCGAGACCGGCTGACTCGACTGCACTTGGGTTTGAACCATCGTCAGGATCCAGGGCATCTCATTCCCGTTCACGTAGAGAACGCCCCGGCGCGGATCAACCCCAGCTCCGCCCCACTCCCCACCGCCGTCAAAGCCAGGGAAGATAACTGTCCCTTCGCGACTGGGTGGGCCAAACGGGATATGGGGTCGCGTCTTGACGAACTGAGGCAGGACGCTCTGATAAGATTCCATGGAAATATCGGTAATCTGATCGGCGGTGAAGAGTTGGCGCGCAAAGGGTGCTGGCTTGACGGGCAGCGGCTGCGTGGCCCAAGCGGATTCTCCCTGGAGATCGGAAGGCGGAACGGGCTTCTCTTGGATCGGGAACAGGGGTTCCCCGGTTTCACGATTGAAAAGAAACACATGACCCGACTTGGTGACCTGCGCAACCGCGTCGATCTGGCGGCCTTCCCGACGAACGGTGAGGAGATTGGGCGGCGCGGGCAGATCTCGATCCCATAGGTCGTGATGGACAAATTGATAGTGCCAAACTCGCCGCCCGGTCATGACGTCCAAAGCCAAAAGACAATTCGCGTAAAGGTTCTGGCCGATGCGGTTTCCACCCCAGAAATCAAAAGCCGCTGATCCCGTCGGACAGAACACCAGGCCACGTGCTTCGTCGGCGGCCATGCCAGTCCAACAGTTGGCTCCGCCGATGTACTTCCAGGCGTCGGGCGGCCATGTCTCGTAGCCTGGTTCGCCAGGATGTGGGATCGAATGGAAGTTCCAGAGCAATTTGCCCGTCCGAACGTCGTAGGCGCGGATGTCGCCGGGGGCCGACGGGCCCGGACCTTCGGAAACGCGCGAGCCTAGAATCAAACGGTCGCGGACGACAACGCCAGGCGTGTTGGCCAGCACGAACAACCGCTTGGGATTGCGCCCCAACCCTTCCCGAATATCGACCCGACCTTCCACGCCAAACCCGCGCAGGAGCGTGCCGGATCGCGCATCGATGGCATAAAGAAATTCGCCGGCGGTAAAGAGGATGCGCCGATCTGAGCCGTCGGTCCAATAAACCAATCCCCGGTTGACTCCCAGCGAACTGCTGTCCCGCGCTCCTGTGAAAGGGTCGAACTGCCACAATTCGCGACCGGAGGCCGCGTCCAAGGCGAAGACTTTCAGCTGCGCGGATGAACCGTAGAGAATCCCGTCAATGATCAAAGGATTGCACTGAATCTGCGAACGATGATCTTTCCGGGCATCGCCGGAAAAGTAACTCCAAGCGACCTTAAGCTGGCCAACATTGCTCTTTCCGATCTGGGTTAAGTCGGAGAAATGGGAGCTGGACCGATCGCCCAGGTAGACTGGCCAGTCTCGATCGGAGATGCGAACGTCCGATGGCGATAGGGATGCGGCAGCGGCTGCGGCGTCGCGGGAAGTCCTGCCGTCGGAACGGTCTTGTTCCGAAATCGGAACACCGCTCGCCGAAACCGTGACTGTCAAAGCAACCAGAGACCAGAATGCCCAGATCATGGTCTTGTTTACCGGGCGACCTGCCTCATCGTCAACTCACCTTGAAGCGTGGCCAGAAACGCCCGGCTGGTTGCCATCGATTATCCATGCCAATGCGCGCCTGCCACATCGGGTCGCAACGCGGATCAAAGCCAGCGTTTCAGCCAAGCCCAAGCTTCCTGCTGCATCTCCGCGTTAAATTCGTGGGGGGTGTCGTAAAGGCGGGTTGCGATTCGATCTTCGATACCCGCTTTCCGGTAACAGGCCGCTAGCTTCTCGAAGGCATGCCGCACGCCGTCCGGTTGAAAGAGACCGTCTTTGCGCCCGTTGATTACAAGCAAAGAGGCTGGCATGGCCAACGTCGCCACATCGGGATAGTCCAAGTATCGGTAGAGCCCGGGAACGAGTTTGGTGTGCCCGATCGTGTGGCGGACGTGCGCTTTGAGCTGGTGTGGGAAAGAACACATCCATCCAACGACGACGGCCGCTTTAATACGGTCGTCCAACGCCGCCAAGTGGCAGGAACGCAAGCCCCCAACAGAGAGCCCGACACATCCAACGCGGTTCTTATCTACCTCAGGACGTGAAACCAGATAGTCCAGCGAACGAATGTCATCCCAGAACATCACACCGGACCACGTAAACCCGGCGGAATAGATCGTGCGTCCGACGAGCGGTTCGTTCTCTCCAGCCCGGCGGTTAAAAGCCTCGATCCGCTCCCGCGTTATGCCTGGGCCAGGACGCTTCCAGTCCGGAGCATCGTCGTCGAGGACCATCCGCCGCTCGCCCCAATAAAACATGTCAATCACCAGCACAACGTAACCTTGACGAGCTAACTCTGACGCAATGCTTTTCCCGGAGTATGCGCCCGCTTTAAACTGGGTCAGGTGGGGGTTTTCATCCGGCAAGTGAACTAGCTTTTCTTTGCCCCAAAGATAGTAGCCCCCGTGGTCATGGAGCGCGACAAGGCCCGGCACCGGAAATTGAACGTTCTTTGGGATCAACAGGTAAGCTGGGATCCGCAGATCTGGCGTGGTGTTGAAATGGATCTTCTCCCGAATATACCCGTCCTCCTCGACACGCTCGATCGTTTCAGCCCGAAAATCGCACGGAGCAGGTTGATAGTGGAGCAGTTCGAGTAATTTCCCCCGCGCTGCAGATTTCCACTCCTGGACCGACTGGAATTTCGCTTGGAGAAACGAAAGTGGGAAATCGGTCTTGGCCTGGCTTTGAATGAAAGGGAAAAGAGAGCCGACGTGCGAGCCCGTAGGGATTGCCTCGCTTTGAGGTGCGGCAAGGAGGTTTCCGTCGGTCGGGAAATCACCATTGACCCAGGGAACGACCCCACCCGCTATCAGTGCTTGCAGAAAATGGCGTCGCGTGGCAGACCGTGGGGAGGTTGGGCACTTTGTTTTATCCGTTGGATTCATGGCTTCGTTGGGAGTTTAAGATCACCGCCTGAGTCATCAGAAATCAGGGCCCGTCCGCGCCAGGTTGGGCCCGCCGCCGGACGTCCCGTGTGCGCGAGCCAGAAAAATGCCGCTGTCCAGCTTGCCTTCTGTCCACGGCCACAGCATGAGACAAATGCGGGAGTCGCGTCAAATTGAAGGATGTAGCCGTCCGGAATCGGCGGAGGGCGCCACGGTCTCCGCCACATTGGACCGTAAGCGACTGCTCCACATTCTCCTGCCTCTGTTCATTGGATCGGTGATCGCATACCTGGATCGGGTGAATCTGGCCTATGCCGGGTTGACGATGAACAAGGACCTGGGGTTTTCGCCGTCTGTCTTTGGCCTGGGCGCAGGGATCTTCTTTGCCGGATACGTCTTTTTTGAAATCCCCGGCGCGCTGATCGCCGAGCGGTGGAGTCCCCGCGCTTGGCTCGCTCGAATCATGGTTTCCTGGGGGTTAGTCTCTTGCTTGATGGCCTTCGTCAAGACAGAGGGACAGTTTTACATCCTCCGTTTTCTCTTGGGAGCGGCTGAAGCCAGCTTTTACCCGGTCGCCTACGCGAGCGTCGTGCCGCGCTGGTTTAGTCGATCCGAACGTCCACGCGCTTTAGCCATCATGCTCACTTCGCTCCAAGTGTCGGCCATTGTAGGCTCACCCATGGCAGGCTGGGTCCTGAGCCGTCAGGTTTTTGGCCTGAAAGGCTGGCAACTCTTGTTCATCATCGAAGCGATTCCAGCGGTTGTATTTGGGATTATCCTCTGGTTTTGGCTAAAAGACTGGCCAAAGGATGCCGCTTGGCTAACGGAATCTGAACGGACTTACCTGGAAGATCGGTTCCGACGTGAAACGTCCGAGCAATCAACGATCTACACCGTCCGCCGTGCCCTGGCCGATCCCGAGGTCTTGAAGCTATCTTTGATCTATTTCCTCTGGATCACGGGCTTTTGGGGGTTCAACTATTGGATGCCAACGGTTCTCCAGGAGGCTTCGGGTTGGTCAACGCAACAGGTCGGGTGGTTCATCGTGCTGCCGATGGGCCTGGCGCTGGCTGGCATGGTTTTTGTCGGATACTCGTCCGCAAAATGCGCTGACAAACGTTGGTACGGGGCTGTTCCGATGTTTCTCGCCAGTCTGGGAATGGGACTGGGTCCATTTCTCGGAAATGGTTATCCAGGGCTGGTTTGCGTCTGCTTAGCGGCGATAGGCGTGTACTCTGCTTTTGGCGTTTGGTGGTCTTACCCCACCACTTTCTTGTCCGGCGCGGCCGCGGCCGGGGCCGTTGGATTGATTAATTCCAGTGGAAACGTGGGTGGATTTCTCGGCCCTTATCTCACCGGTTTAGTGAAACAGTTGACCGACTCGATGGACAGCGCGTATGTATGTCTGGCGCTGTCTTTATTTGCGGCTGGGGTCTTAATGCTAAGGCTTCGGGTAGATCGGCGCTGATCTGCGCATTAGTTCGCAATGGGCTGAAAGAGATTGGCACTAGACATGCTAAATTTCTTCGGCGTTCTCGTAGAATAATCATCAAACCCAAGTCGTTGTGAAATCGTTAACGTATCTTTTGGCTGGTTTTCTCAATTTTGCGCCCCTGGCCGCGCGTCTTCTACAATCGGGCCCTGCACTTTCCTCATCCCCAGCTCCGTTCGTGCTGAAATGGGTGAGTTCCGCACTGGCTCTGGCGGGCACCTACCACGCCGTTTCTGCGGGATCGGCCGTTCTCGCTAGTGCGAGCAGCATCTCAGGGACGGTTGGCACCCGCTTGAGCTACCAAATCAAGATCAATGACGGCGAAAACCGCAGCGCTGAATCTTGGGAAATCAATGGCCAAACCTACACCCGCACCGGCTCAGCCTCGGCAGGGTTTCCTCCGGGTCTCTCCCTGGGCTTGAGTACCGGGATTATCAGCGGCATCCCGACCCAAGGAGGAGAATATGATATTGATATCACGGCCTGGGAGCATCCTCGGTTGACCGGAGCAAGCCTGAATTTCAGTCTGCACTTTTCTATCGCGGGGGGCGCGGTCATCGCCCCAACGATTACTGCCCCTCCCCAGGGTGGCACAATTGACGAAGGCGGACTTTTCAGTTTCAGCGTGACGGCGACCGGAACTCAACCTTTCCATTATCAATGGCGCCATAATGGTGGAGCAATTCCTGATGCCACGTCGCCCACCCTCCTCTTGAATCCCGTGCAGCTTTCCGATGCAGGCACTTACACAGTTTTGGTCAGCAATGACGGCGGGACCGTCGTCAGCACGGAAGTCACCCTTACGGTCACTTCCTCCGCTACAGGTCCCACGATCATCACGCCACCAACCAGCGTGGCTTTGCATACCGGTGAACCGCTTCACCTGAATGTGGTCGCAGGCGGAACTGAACCATTAACCTATCTGTGGCAGCACGATGGTGCTGATATCCCGGATCCGACCGGCAGTAGCGTGACTCGTAGCGCCGCCACGGGAAGCGATGCCGGGACTTATTTCGTGAAGGTCTCAGGGCCAGGCGGGACCGTCACAAGCGATGGAATTACCGTCACCGTTGTCCCGATGACCATGCAAGTGACCCGTGCGAGCGGAGCCGGGTTCGAAGTCGTACTAACCACAATTGCGGGCCGCGAATACACTCTGGAAACAACAACAGACCTGGCCTCTGGGCATTGGGAAACCGTCCAGACCGCGACGGCGACGAGTGAACGTACGGCCATGAAGGACACTCACAGCGCTGAATCAGCACGGTTTTGGCGATATTCTGTGGTTCAAGCTCCCTGAAGGTTTCACGGCTGAGCAGAGCGTGGCGAGCTTGACAGTCGCTTCCACTCGGTGTCGTCTTCAAGATCAAAACCAGTTCGCGTCTCGCGCACATGCATTTTTTGAATCGCCTCAAGAAGAGTTGCCGGCTCTTTCGCCTGAATTCGCTCTCGCTCGTGGTCTGCGCCACGCGATTGCTCAACCCACCCCGTGTCGGGGCCGCGGACAATCGCGTAGAGTATCGGTATGAAGAGTATTTGGAAGATGCGGAACGGATGCACGTTCGGACGCACGCGGTGGGATTTGACGTCGATTTGGCGTCCAAAATCACCGCGCACGGACTCTTGGTTTATGACGGCATCTCTGGCGCGACCCCCAGCGGGGAACTGCCGCCTTTGGGAAGTTCGCGCGTTCCGCTGGCTCACGTGGAAGACATTCGCCGGGCTGGCACATTCGGATTAGGCCTGAGTTACGGTGTCCATACGACGACGCCTCAGTTCACCTACAGTGAAGAGCGGGATTATATATCCCGCGGCGTTTCCCTGACGCACACGATCGACTTCAATCAGAAGAACACGACCCTCGTTTTGGGCGCCGCCCAAAACTACGACGAGGTCGGCGGCGGCGTGCTGAAGGATTTCCGTTATAAAACATCGACCGACGTTTTGGTCGGAGTCAACCAATTGCTTGGACCGACCACAGTCCTATCGGTCGATCTATCTTTCGGTTATGCGGATGGGTATTTAAATGATCCCTATCGGTTGACCACTTTCTATTTGGCCGATTCGCCCGATCCAATCTTTCTCGACCCGGCGGCGATCAATCCAGTGCCTGAATCTCGCCCCAGGCACCGATTCAAACAGACGGGCTTCGTTTCGCTGACGCAATACGTAAATCCGCTCAACGCCAGTGTCGAGGCAACGTATCGGCTTTATCATGACGATTGGGGAATCTGGGCCAACACGGTCAGTCTTACCTGGTTCCAAAAGCTTGGGAAACACCTCACTCTGGCCCCCGGTTTCCGTTATTACCGACAGAGCGCGGCCGATTTCTACTCCGCAGGTTTCCGTGGCGTTTCATTTGCAGATTACTCGAATGGAACTCAGATCGCGTTTCAGGACGGCATCTTCGTAGGCTTTGCTGGAGACCCTGGGCTGCCCGACCCGTCAACCCCAGGCGTTCAGTACGTCGATGTCCCAGCGCGCCCCTCCAACTACTCGGCGGATTACCGGTTGTCTGAGTTCGAGGCTTTCACGTTCGGCATCGACGCTCAGATTCGCATAGCGGAGCATTTCACGTTGGATCTAGGTTACAAACGGTACGAGATGTCCGGGCTGGATCACAAAACGCCCAACAGCGCGTATCCGTCAGCGCACGTCTTCACGGTCGGTTGCGGCATATGGTTTTGAGGCCATTTCCTCGACCCACCGCCTCCCTAGCTATGCGCGAGGAATCCAATAAAATTGAGCCCCAAACCGCCAAGCCAAGCGAATGGGCTACGGGCCTGCCGGCGGTTCTGGCACGAATCCGCGCTTCCTTACAGCAGACGTCCCGCGGAAACATGCACCAGGTCGTTTTCCAAGCCATGGGAACGAAATGCTCGGTCAGCATCGCGGCGCCACCTTCGCAAATCGTCAGTCTGGTCTCATCGCTCATTGATTGGGTGGCCCAGTTCGAAGCTAAATACTCTCGATTCCTTCCCACCTCGCTGATCTCAACCATCACCGCCGCCGCCGGGCGGGAGTTCGTTGCTCTCGACCCGGAAACGGAGCAGCTTTTTGCGCTGTGCGATCAGATGCACTTCATGACCGCCGGCATCTTTGACCCGTCCGCCCTGCCTCTCATCCAGTTGTGGAATTGGAAGGCCGGCGTTATTCCCACACAGGAAGCGGTGGATGCCACAAAGCAACAGGTCGGTTGGCGAAAAGTCCAGCGGACGCCTGGACGCATTTTTCTGCCGCGGACAGGGATGGGCTTGGATCTGGGCGGTATGGGCAAGGAATACGCCGTTGATCGGGTGGCTCAGATGCTGGCCGGTGCCGGGGTGGCGGGCGCCTTGGTAGATTTTGGCGCTGATGTTCGTGTCGTTGGCCTCCCTGGAGACGGGCGTCCTGGCTGGCACATTGGTCTCGATGATCCGAACCAGCCAGGCCGATGCTGGTGCGGATTGGGTCTCAAAGAGGGTGCCGTCGCCACCTCAGGGGATTACGTCCGCCGCTTTGATGCTAACGGGAAACGCTTCGGGCATATCCTGGACGTCCGCACGGGCTGGCCCGTGGACAACGGTTGCCGCGCGGTCAGTGTTTTAGCACCGAGCTGCACGATCGCGGGAATGCTTTCGACTGCGCTCTTTGTGCTCGGCCCAGAACAGGGAATGCGGCTTCTCGAAGCGCAATTCGGTTCTGCCGGGGCTATCATCACGGATAAAGGAACTGTAACGAGTCGTAGATTCTATGAACATGTCGTTTCTTAAACAAATCGAGTCCATCAAGGTTGTCGTTCGTCTGTGCGCGTGCGCCGCGGTGCTCCTGGCTCTCAACGCAAATGCCGCTGGCAAGACGCTGCGGCCCGGTGATCAATTCCCAAACCTCACCGAGTTCGGCCTGGACGGCACCTTGCCCGACTTGAAAGAGAAGGTGGTGCTAGTCGACTTTTGGGCGTCCTGGTGCGCCCCTTGCAAAAAGTCTTTCCCGGTCATGGCGGAACTTCAGCAGAAATTCCTAAAGCGCGGGTTCGTCATCCTGGCGGTTGGGCTGGACGAGAAGAAATCGGCGATGGACGCGTTCCTAAAAAAGAATCCGCTCGGCCTTCAGACAGTGCACGATCCGAAAGGAAAACTGGCGGAGACAGTCGGAGTTGAAGTGATGCCAACATCTTTTCTCGTGGGAGCGGATGGCAAGGTAATCGCCGTCCATCGCGGGTTCGAAGGCGAATCGACGCGAAAAGCGTACCTGGCCGAGATCGAGAAAGCCCTCGTGGCGGCAAATCGCTAAATTCAAGTTTCCATCTGCATGAATCTCCCCATCATCCGTTTCATGTTCGTCGTGAGCGCCGTTGGCCTCGTGACTCTGGTTTCTGGCTGCGCCAATGTGAAGCCTTGGCAACGCGGAACGTTAGCGGACCCGGTCATGCGCGCAGACCGGAACCCGGTTGGCGACGCCTTCGCCGAGCATATCTACTTCTCCCGGGAAGCGGCGACTGGCGGTCGGGGGGTCGGTGGCGGAGGTTGCGGATGCAATTGAAGAATGAATGGAGCGTTGATCCGACTCACGCGGTTTTTCCAAGCGGCCTTTTCGTCCGCATGGCCTGGGTGCTCGTTTGCCTGGCACACGTGACGGCGGCGGTGCCGGAACCCTCGGGGCTGGATATTTTAGAAGGCCCGCGATTATTCGAACTGCACCGATTCAGTGACGCCACCCAATGGTTTCAAGCCCGACTCACCGCTAACCCTGGCGACGCGGAAGCCCTAGTCTTCTTGGGACGGATTGCCTTTGAGCAGAACCGCTTAAGTGACGCCATCGGTTATTTCGAGAAGGCGGAAATAGCCTCGCCGACAAACTCGGCCGTGGCCCACTGGCTGGGGCGAGCCTGCGGAATTCAAGCTCGCGATTTAGGCCCCCCCCGCGGGATCGGACCCGCACGGCGCACCCGCAAATCGTTGGAGCGAGCTGTGCAATTGGATCCGAATAATTTGGATGCACGGGTGGATTTAGCAACTTTCTATCGGCAAGCGCCGATGATCGTAGGTGGCAGTAAACGCGGAGCGACCACGCAATTGGAGGAGATTTCCCGGCGCGACGCTTATTTGGGAGCTCTGGTCAAGGGCGACCAAGCCATGGACGATAAGCGTTTTGATCAAGCGGAGAGTTTCTACAAGGACGCCCTACAACGCGTTCCAGGCAAAACAGACGCCTATTTTCGATTGGGAATTCTCTATCAGCGCGCCGCTCGCTACGAGGACGCATTCGCCAGTTTCGAGAAATTACTGGCGATCGCGCCAGAGGATAAACCCACGCTTTTTCAGATTGGCAAGACGGCGGATCTCTCTGGGCACCACCTGGAAAAGGGCGAGGCAGCCCTTAAGAAATACCTGGAATGCCAGCCTTTCTATATCATGCCGAAGCTTTCCTGGGCTCACCGCAGGCTCGGCAACATTTATCTTAAGAAGCGTCAGATCGAACCAGCGCGACAGCAGTACCGTATCGCTCTGCAATTGACCCCGGACGACCGAGAAGCAGCCGCAGCTCTCCGTCAATTAGAGGTCTCTTCGCCCGAGTCTCCCTCGCGATAGCGGCCGGTTCCCGTCGCCACTGGGCGATGGTTCGACCGCGGCTCGAGCAGACTCAAAAAGCCAGCTCCAAAATGCGGTGCAACTCGGCTGGCGTTAGTGCGATGGGATTTGCTTTCATGCTGCTGGCTTTGCCTGCCTTCTCGACAAGTTCCCCGAAATCGTCGCGGCGAACGCCGAGGCTGCCGAGTGACCTGACAGCAAGGCTCGAGCACAACTGAGCGATCCACGCGACCGTGTCCGCTGCATTTCCGGAAGCGCTGCCACGTAAAATTTGCCCAATCCGCGCGTAGCGCTGCAACGTTTCGCATCCGGGTTGGCGTTGTTCCAGAGCCTCGACGTTGACTCGAGTCGCGTGCGGTAATAAAGCAG
>JBGAIN010000007.1:99341-124523 GCA_044225505.1 Limisphaerales bacterium | reverse complement strand
CCATCATTTGCAGGTGCGCCAAGTAATGAATGCTCCGTTTGCCACGATATGCTTTGAATGCGCAATCAAACACGGCCAGGTGTTCCGGCTTGAGTCCGCACCGAACCGCACTGCCTTCCTCTTCGACATCTTCGATCGTGTCGAACTTTTCCACGTGCGCTTCAATCTTTTGGATCTCTTCCGCGCTATAACCGAGGCGCTGCAACGCTTCCGGCACCGTGCGATTGACAATCTTCAACATGCCGCCGCCGGCCAGCAATTTGTATTTGACCAACGCAATGTCCGGCTCCACACCGGTCGTGTCGCAGTCCATGAGGAATGCGATCGTGCCGGTCGGTGCGAGCACCGTGACTTGCGCGTTGCGGTAACCGTGCTTGGTCCCGCTCTCCAGGGCCCGATCCCAACAACGGCGTGCTTCTTCTTTTAAGAATCCAAATTCTTGATCCGGTTGAATGCTTTCGACCGCAGCGCGGTGAAGCTTCATCACGCCGAGCATCGAACTGACGTTATCCGTTTGCAGCGGCTTGGTAACGTGGGCGCAGCGCGCGTCGCGATACCCTTGGAACGGCCCGGTAACGCGTGCGATCTCCGCGGATTGTTCATAGGAATGGCCCGTCAGCACCGCCGTGATCGCTCCCGCCAACGCCCGCGCCCCGTCGGAGTCGTACGGCAAGCCATAGCTCATGATCAACGACCCCAGATTAGCGTAGCCCAAACCGAGCGTGCGATAAATGTGCGAGTTCTCGGCGATTTCCTTGGTTGGGTAGCTCGCGTTGTCGACCAGGATTTCCTGGGCGGTGATAAAAATGCGGACGGCAGCTTTGAACCGTTCGACATCAAATACACCGTCCGCACGCTTGAACTTCATCAGGTTCAACGAAGCCAGGTTGCAGGCCGTGTTATTGAGAAACACGTACTCGGAGCAGGGATTGGTCGAATGAATCGGTTCGGTGCCTTTGCACGTGTGCCATTTCTGAATGGGCCCATCGTACTGGAGGCCAGGGTCGCCGCAAATCCAGGTGCCTTCAGCGATCTTGTTGAGCAAGCCGCGGGCATCCTTCTTCTCCAGAGGTTTTCCTGTGGTGACCGTCCGAGTCCACCATTCTTGTCCGGCCAAGGCAGCTTCCATGAACGCATCGCTAATGCGGACGGAAAGGTTTTCATTTTGATACATCACGCTGCCATAGGCGTCGCCGTTGTAAGAACCGCTGTAGCCTTGCTCGATTAGCGCCCAGGCTTTCTTCTCCTCGCGTTGTTTGGCATCGATAAACTCTTCGATATCTCCGTGCCAATCACGCAGGGTATTCATCTTGGCGGCACGGCGGGTCTTGCCCCCAGACTTCACGACATTGGCCACCTGATCATAAACCTTAAGGAAGGACAATGGACCGCTCGGCCGACCGCCACCGCTGAGCTTTTCCTTGCTCGACCGAATCGGGGAGAGATCCGTGCCAGTGCCAGAACCGTACTTGAAAAGCATCGCCTCGCTATAGGCGAGATTCATGATGCTCTCCATATTGTCGTCGACTGACTGAATGAAGCAGGCACTTCCTTGCGGGTATTCATATTGGGTGGCTGCCCGTTCGGCTTCGCCTTTCTTGCGGTTGTAAAACCAGTTGCCGCGCCCGGAATCCTTTCCGACATGGTACTGGTGATAAAGACCAACGTTAAACCAAACCGGCGAGTTGAACGCGCCATACTGGTTGACGCATAGCCAGGTCAACTCGTTGTAAAAGACCTCGCCGTCCTCCGGCGTGAAATAGCCATCCCGAATTCCCCAATCCGCTATTGTGCGCGATACGCGGTGAATCAGTTGGCGAACGGAAGTCTCGCGTTCGGGAGTGTTCTGCTCTCCATAAAAGTATTTTGAGACCACGACCTTCGTGGCCAGGACCGACCAGGTTTTAGGAACTTCAACCGCTTCCTGTTTAAAGATCACTTTTCCACCATCGTCCGTGATCTCCGCCGTCCGCTGCTCCCATTGCACTTCATCGAACGGATTTACCTTCGCATCGCTAAAAACCCGTTCCATCGCCAGGTTTTGGGAAGTACTGGCGTTGCGGGCGGATCGGCTGGCCGATTTGGCGCCGGAACGGCGAGGGGTCTGGGTCGAAGGAGCGGCGACAACAGCGTCACGGGCATCAATCATAGGTGTCTCGGTTAAATTAACTCCAATTGGCAACTATCTCACACCAACAGGGCGGCGCGCCGCTCGACGAATCTCGATAAAAAGGCTATAAAGTGAACTTTCATGGAACTGCGCTTTTACGCTATTAGTTGGTGAGTCGCCGATTCATAGCACAACATATAGTGCTTGCTGAATTAACGCTACCATAGATTTCCGTCCTAAATCGGCAAGCACTTTTTTAGAAAAAATCGCAGTTTTAGCAAATGCCTGAGTCGCAGGCAGGACGGAGGCTAGAGAACGCTCTCGGCGACGATCTTCAGCCCATCTCAACTCCCAAAAATACCTAAAAATTTTGCCATCCGGTTATCGGAAGATTGCCGGAATGTCAGTTGCCGGCCCGTCTAGATTTAACCGGATCACCGTGTCGATCGGATCGCGCGCTCCTTCATCCAAGGTTACCAAGAGTTTTCCGTTGACCTGGCGTGCGGAAACGGCTTCGCCGTTCAGCCGTGTGGCCGATTGAATCTCCCTAGGCAGTGCCGGCAGTTCGACCTGGGCTCCGGCGCCGTGGAACAGGTGCAGGTACACCACTTGTCCCTTCCGGGTGCTCGCCATGGTCTGGGTCGGTTTCCAGGGACCACCGCGAGTACCGTAGATGCTCTCTCCATGGACTGCGAGCCAGCGGCCCATTTCGCGCAGCCGCTCCGCTTGCCTTGGTTCGATACGGCCGTCGGGCATCGGACCGACGTTGAAAAGAAGGTTCCCGTCTCCACCGGCACAGGTAACCAGGGTTTCTAAACATTCCCGAAGGGATTTGATCGTATCGTTTGGCTTCCAGGCCCATTGCTGGCCGATCGTGATGCACGATTCCCAAGGTCGATCATCCTGGTACTTTCCGATCCGCTGTTCGGGAGTGTCGTGGTCTTGCGGCAAGCCTGTCCGATCGTTGATAATGATCTCGGGTTGCAGTCGGCGAATGATGCGAACCAAGCCTTCGCCATCATACTCGGCTGCGGACTTGCCAAGGCCGTCGAACCAGAAGACATCCAAGCGACCGTAATTAGAGCAGAGTTCCGTAACTTGCGCTTTCAGGTAATTGAGATAACGCTCGTGGCGGTCTTTGGTAAAGGCGTCGGCATGATGCCAGTCCGGCTGCGAATAGTAGGGGCCGAATCGCAGGTTGGCGGCATGGCAAGCGTCTGCAAGCTCTTTCACGACATCCCGACGGAACGGAGAATGAGGGTTGGTGATCTTGTAGTCGCTCGCTTGCGTGTCGAACATACTGAACCCATCGTGATGCCGACTGGTGAACACCAAGTACTTCATCCCAGCGTCTTGGGCTAACGCCACCCAATCGGAGGCGTAAAAGTTGGTTGGATTAAACTCGCGATAGAGATTGTCGTAGATTTCCGCGGGAACTTCCGTGCCGGTGGAGCCGTAGCCACGTCGTTCACTGCCGCGAGACCACCCGATCTCCGTGCCCTTTAGGGAAACGGGACCCCAATGAATGAAGAGGCCGAAGCGGAGCGCTTGCCAACGTGTGACCACGGCTGGATCAGCGGTCGGCACGGCCGCGCGCAGTGGCTCAAGAATGCTTCCAGCCATCCATGCAACGAAAACAAACCATCGCCAGAATCTGTGGATACGATTCGAAGGCCAGGGCTGAGTCGACGCTCCGCACAGCTTTACAACGAGCTTCAACAAACAACAACGCATGGAGATAGACGACTCCAATCCAAGGTTGCTGTCGAAGAAAAACTGCCGGTGCGGCAGCTGCTCGCGGGCTCGATTTCGTCAGGGAAACCCTGAGATCGAAAACCGGTGGCCATTGCGAAGCTTTGGGAACCGAGGAAACATGCGAGCGGACGGTTGGTTTAGGTGGAGTTGTCTCGGCTCAAGACACGATTCGCGGGCAGGAGCCAAGAATGGGACAAACAAATGCCGGTGTCATGGGCTGGTGAAGCGGCTTCAATCGGCCCTGTGGCAACAGTTTAGCGACAAATCTGTGAATTCTCTAGGAAAGGCCGCTTCGCACGTCTGCAACGAGTGAATCTCGGCACAGCAGATGCTTAGGGCGCCGCATGATCCGTAAATTTTGTTCTGGCCAGCTCGCCTCTACGGTCGCGAGTATGGCCATGGTTACCGGTCTCGCCCCTGAAGTGTTGGCAGTCTCAGCGCTGTCGCTTGCATGGGATCCAAGTCCAGACTTACACGCCGCCTCGTATGCCCTCTATTTCGGTGAGGTAGGAGCTGATCAACTGAATCGTGTTGATGTCGGAAACACAACTCAAGCCGACGTTAACGAATTAGGTTCCGGCAAGACCTACCAGTTCTACACAACCACCGTAGACCTGTGGGGGATGGAAAGTGAACCCTCGAACGTGATCACTTTTGCGGTGCCTGAGGCAGATCGTCCAATCGAGATTATCAATGGCAGCTTTGAATCGGGCCTGGCGGGCTGGGGCGCCATGGGAAACCAGCGAGTCGTTTCTGGCATCAGTACCGACGGCAGTTCTGCCATCCAGTTCAACGCTGGTCAGAGCACTCCGGATGGTGCGATCTGGCAGACAGTCCCGACGAAGTCGGGGCACCTCTACATGCTCCGGTTCGATATTGGAGCTTATTCCGAGGTCAACAATAACGAGCAGCGATTGGAAGTGGTGTTTTGGAATGGCAGCCAGTCATTCTCGCAGACACGATCGGTCTGGGCGCCAGCCAATGGGATGCGTTGGTTATCACAGGTCTCAGTGTTCGAGGCCAGTGGTCCGTCGACAACGATCACATTCAACGATATCTCCTCAGTCAGCCAGGATGTGGACCTCTGGCTCGACAATATCCAAATCACTCCTCTGGACTAGGGTTCCGCTGAATCGCGGACACCGCCGCCGACCCCGCTCCTGGTCTTTCCTCAAGGCCCAAAAGTGTGGTCAATGGCGGTCCGCGAGACGCTCACCAGGATCGTCACAGACGTTCCTGGTGGTGAACGTGGAGGTTCGCTCAGGCAGGCTTCAATTCCCAGCCCGGGCGATTACGCCGCGACCGCAAGCCGTTCGCTTCGTCGGAATTCGTAAACTCGAACGCGGCGGAGTTCCAGCGGAGCTTCTTGTTGACCCGTAACGCGATGGTGCCGAGCAGAATGCTTTCCGCAAACGGATAAGCGTGCTCAAAACTGGCGTCGGGTTCCTGACCTCCATGGCAGGCGGCGATAAACTGGTCCAGTTCGTCTTTCGGACGAGGCAGTGTCTGCGGCGGCGGCTGGAATGCAGCCATTCGCGACTTCGGCAAAAGTCGTGGGCTGCCGCCGTTAAAGTCGCCGAGGATCTTACCCTCACTGCCCACCAGGAGGAGTCCTTCGTCGGGCATCTCCTCGCCGTCTTGCTCGAGTTCAGGGAGTAAGGGCGGCCGCAGCCCGCCATCATACCAGTGAAGCGTGACAGGCGGCTCATCACCCCGCGCGGGAAACTCCCAGTGCACGGTGGAGGCTTGAGGATAGGACAGGCGGTTGTTCTGTTTGTGCCAGCCGTACTCGCTGATCTTCCAGAACTCGCTGTGACTCGCTTGAACAGAGGCCGGGGCGCCAAGTTGCAGGATGCGAAATATCTGGTGAAAGCTGTAGTGCCCCATGTCTCCCAAAGCGCCTGTGCCAAAGTCATACCAGCCGCGAAAGACGGCATGAGTGTAGGCGGGATTGTAAGGGCGCGATGCCGCCGGTCCCAGCCAAAGATCCCACTCGAAACCCGCTGGGATGGGCGGCTTTTCCGCAGGCAATTCTGTCATTCCTTGCGGCCAGAACGGTCGCGACGACCAGTTATAGACCTCCCGGACTGGACCGATGGCTCCGCTGCCGAGCCACTCCATTAATGTAGGCGTTGAGGCCATGCTTGCAGCGCAGAACAGTTGCGCGACCCGGCCAGTGGAACGTGCTGTGTCCCGGGCGATTCGAACCTCTTCGAGCACGTTGGATATCGGCTTATGCGTGATAACATGCTTGCCCGCTTGCATCGCTCGAACGGCAATCACGCCGTGCAAATGTTCTGGCGTCATAATGTAAACCGCATCCAAATTCTTCTCGGAAGCGAGCAGGTCTCGGAAATCTGCGTAACCGCGACAGGCATCCGCTAATCCCGATCGTTTCTGGCGCGCATAGGATCGGCGGACCAGTTCTTGTCCGACTTCGCGGCCGCACAGGCCTCCGCGAGCGGTTTTCGCCCAACTATCATCCTCGAGGAACTTTCTGACTTTATCATTGAGCTCGTGCGGGCCCCATTCTGGATAGTCGTCGCTCTTGGTGTTTGGATCGCAAACGGCGACAATGTTCAGCTCAGGCTTTTCAAGCGCTGGCATGAGCTGTCGCAAGCCCTGCGACCCGCAGCCGATGTAAGCGATGTTGATCTTGTCGTTTGGCGCAATCTGGCCAGGGCCGCCCAGGACGTGACGAGGCACTATAGTCAGCGCTGTGGCAGCGACGCTGGCGCCCGCAAGGAACTGCCGTCGTGAAACGGAGGGGGTCTGAGATGCGAATCTTTTCATAGCTGCTTCAATCTGAAATGTCGTTCGAGGTAATACCTCGAGGGCAGATGGTTCGGGCGCGTTGAGTTAAAAGATCATGGCTGATTCTCACCTCCCCGACAAGCTTGGAAACGGCGACCGTCACACGTGCGAAAGGCACGGCCGTTCCGCGCCAACGGAGCGCGACACAGTGGGTCGGAGAGATCGAAGAGGAGGGCGCCCGCGAAAGATGCGCAGAGGTAAGGCGGCGCTTGGAATGCCTGCTACGGGAGATTACGTATTTGCGCATATTTCCGTTTACAAGCAGCAGCTTTGTAGGGTTCTATACCGGGCGGTTCTCGTTGATGCCTTTTGCCGATTTGTCCGTTGAAATCACCGGCTACGCGTTCCGATTCGCTGAGGCGTTTCGAGCTTGAACAGCTCGAGGCGAGAGTTCTGTTGTCTGCGGATCCGACCGGACCGGGTGATGTTTCTTCTGCTTCTTTGGCGCTCTCGGGCGCGTNATCCCGTCGTATAGGCGTCGGTCAGCTTGATAAACCCAAACTCCGTCGTGGCCCAGAGAATGACGTCCTCAGCCAGCCGGGAAAGGTGCATCGAAATGACCGCGGCGGCGCTGCAAAACTCAATCACAAAATCCCGATCACTCACGGCGTCCATCGAGTTTTGCGCCAATTGCGGTCGGCCTTTCGCATCGACGAACCCGAGGAGTTGCGCGACCATCGCCCGGTCCAAGGGAAGCGTTGAGCCGGCGAGCGCACCGGCGCCGAGTGGACAGACGTTGACACGCCCGAAACAGTCGGAGAGGCGTTGGTGGTCCCGCTCGAGCATCTCCACATAAGCGAGGAGGTGATGGGACAGATAAACCGGTTGGGCCCGCTGTAAGTGCGTGTATCCGGGAATCACAACATCCCCATTCCGGGTCCCCAATGTCACCAGCGCCGATTGCAACCCACGGATTTCCTGCACCATCTCGACAATCTCGTCGCGCAGCCAAAGCCGAACATCCAACGCTACCTGGTCGTTCCGCGACCGGCCCGTATGCAGCTTGGCGCCCGCTGGTGTCCGGCGCGTCAATTCCGCTTCGATGTTCATGTGCACATCCTCGAGCTCGGGCTGCCATCGAAACTTCTTCTCGGCGATTTCCTCCGCGATCGCATCCAGGTTCTGCACAATCGCCCGTTCCTCGGCCCTTGTGATTAAGCCGATCTGGCGAAGCATGGCAGCGTGCGCCATGGATCCCAGAATGTCGTGCCGCCATAACCGCCAATCAAACGAAACCGACTGCGTGAACTCAGCGACATCCGCACTGGGTCCCTCAGCAAAACGACCGCTGCGGGAGACCGGAGAACGTTTTTTCATCCACCCGAATCTGGGATTGCCCCGGCCCAAAGTCACGTCGGAAAGCTGGGGCGCCAAGGTGTCGCCGCTGTGGTCATGGGCAAACCTGGAGCGACTGCTGGAGGAATAGGCGCCTCACTCAGCGAGACTAGGCAAGTTGGGCGTTTTTGGCGTAATGCGTTGCGCTATCGAAAGTTGCTAAGCTGCGACCCGCTCGTTGACTCCCAAATGTTGCACACTACGTCCGCAATTTGTTCTCGGAGTGTGAGACATTTACCCTCCTTCGGAGCCCCGGTGGCGCGGCGCGAGTTCAAATCGCTATTTCAACTACTCCGCGTGCCTCTCTCCTTTTGGCCGCATCCTCCGCTTCAGTGATCCGTCTCGCGCGCGCCGCTGTTTTTCTCGATTCAGCCCCGTCCGACCGTCTCCCGGTCTTCATTCGGAGGTGACCCACTGGTAACCCACTCCAAGTGGGTTACCAGTGGGTCAGCAGCGGTTCGAACCCGTCTGCGCACCGACAGTCGACGGCAGGGGCAGCCGTTCAATGGGATTCCGCTAAGCACGCCTCCGTCCGCTCAGTCCAAGCTCTTTTCGACGTCGGGCTCAACGTCTTGGCGGAAACCGACCGCTATCGCCTTTTCGCCCAGCGGGTGTAACCGGCTCTCGCACTGGGTCTTTGAACGCCTTTTGCGAAAGGCGCAGGTGTCGTCTGGGCTGTCGCGAGCCCGGGACCGACGCCGAGGTCAGAATTTGCGTGATTCGTCGGCGCGGTTTCCTATACGATCTTTTTGTTGGCACCAATTCCGCTAACAACGACATGGGCGCAAAGCTTCCGGGAAGCCTACGCAAACCGCCATCAATGTCCGAGTGAAGTCTTCGAGCGCAGGCTGCTTCAGGCCGGACTTCATCGGCGTGCTCGTCCTTTCGTTTGGGCAGTCCGCCTTCTGTCACCTTCTTACTTTGACCTGGAACTGCGCACTCTTCGATTCCTCGGCAATGCCCGCAGTTCCGCGGAATTCCGGTCGGAGCTCGATGTTTACCGCTCAGAGTATCGCAGGAAGGGGGGCTTTATGCGCAACACCGTTGGCGTACGGCTTTCAGGTAAGAGAATCATGGACGCGCTGCGCGACGTTGCCCCTCTTCTGGAGAATTCGAGCAGCGCTGCGGGTCATCGGGACGCTGGTGGCGTTGACGGCACTTTCCGCGGCAACGAGCCGCAAGCGCTGACTTAGTCCTGCGGTTCGGGCCTGGCCACACTTCAATGTAACTCCACAAACGCTCGCACGCCGGTTCCTATTTCTCTTCCTCTGAGGCAGCGTGATGGGCGAACCCGCCTCGGAGGTCGGAACGAGCTCGGTCGACGGCACGACTACCTCTGTTCTGCGTCCGCCTGACTCGGATTCCCGGACAGCACTGACGGGAGCCCAGGAAGGATAGCCAGAGGTAAGGCGGTGCTTGGAATGTCTGATACGGTGGATTACGTATTTGCGCATATTTCCGTTTACAAGCAGCGGCGTTTTGGCGTTTTATAGTACCCAGTTCTCGTTGAGGCATTTGGATCGTTTGTCCCTTGAGGTCGCCAGCTACGCTTTCGGGTTCGCGGAAGCGCTTTGAGCTCGAATTGCTCGAAGCGAGAGTCTTGTTGTCGGCAGACCCAGGGGGGGCTGGAAGTGTTGCTTCTGCGGCGATGGCGAGTGATCCGCAGGCTGCCTTCTTGGCGTCCGGGGAGGTTCCGACGGCGACCGCAACGCTCGAGTATTCTCCGAGTCATTCCACTGACCTGTTTGCAGATGTTCCCAGTTCTCCATGGATCACGGAAGATAATGCGGAGCCGGATTCTGCGGCGATGACGCGGGAAGGATTGCAGAGCGCGGATACGCCCGGAGAGAGTGGGCGAGTGGAGCGAGGAGTGGGATTGCTGGGCACCCCGACGGTGCAGACGGTGGGAGGAGCGATTTCTGCGGACACCCGTTGGTCAGGGGTGATTCTCGTGACGCAGAACGTGACCGTGGTCAACGGGGTAAAACTGACGATTGATCCCGGGACGGTGATCAAGGTTGCGGGCAGGTATGTGCAGATTTCCGGAGCCATCCTGGAGGCGAAGGGAACGACGGAGGCGCCGATTATATTTACTTCGGCATCCGATGACAGTGTGGGTGGGGATACGAATGGGGACGGGGAGCAGAGCCAGCCAGGGCGAGGGGATTGGCAAGCGTTGTTGCTGTGGAACACGGGGGCGGGAACGATTCTGGAGAACGTGGAAGTGCGGTATGGGGGTGGGGGCTTCGAGGGAGCGATTGATATACGGGGTCCTGGGACGCAAGCGGCGCTGACTGGGGTGACGGTGCGAGAGTCGGGCGGGAGGGGGGTCTACATTGATAACGGCACGCCGCAGTTAACGAATGTCAGCGTCGATGGGAGCAAGGATGCGGCGTTTTACCAGCGGTTTGCGGCGCGGCCGGTGTATAAGAACCTGAGTGCGCGGAACACGCCGGGAGGAGCGTATGTGTTGTTGGAGGGGGGAGCGTTGGCAGGGGATACGTCCTGGACGTGGGATTTTGGTGGGTTACCGGTGGCGTATTTCAACAACATGGAGGTGAACGGCGGGGCCAAGTTGACGGTGACGCCGGGCACGATCATCAAGTCTGGCGGAGGATATTTCTACATTAACCACGGCATCCTGGAGGCCAAGGGGACCAAAGAAGCCCCCATTATTTTCACGTCGAACGCCGACGACAGTGTGGGTGGGGATACGAACGGGGATGGAGACAAGACGTTGCCGGTTCGAGGGAATTGGCAAGCGTTGTTGCTTTGGAATGCCGCGAAGGGGACGGTGCTGGAGAATGCGGAGGTGCGGTATGCCGGTCGTAACTACGAAGGGGCGATTGATATCCGGGGAGACACGTCGAATACAGCGTTAGACCACGTCGTGGTTCGAGAGTCGGGTGGGAGAGGAGTCTACATTGACAATGGCACGGCCCGGTTGACGAATGTGACGGTCGACGGGGCCAACGACGCCGCCTTCTTCCAGCGATTTGCCGCTCGGCCAGTTTACCAGAACCTCAATGCGAGGAATACGCCGGGAGGCGCTTATGTGGTGTTGGAAGGGGGATCGCTTGGGGGTGGGGCGACTTGGACGTGGGACTTTGGGGGTTTGCCAGTTGCCTATTATAACAACATCGAAGTGAACGGGGGAGCCAAGTTGATCTTGCCCGCCGGCACGATCATCAAATCGTCGGGGGGGTATTTTTACATCAATCGAGGGATCCTGGAGGCCAAAGGGACCAAGGAAGCGCCAGTGGTTTTTACTTCCACGGCGGATGACAGTATTGGGGGAGACACCAATGGCGACGGGGCGGCGACTCAACCCGCGCGGGGCAACTGGCAATCGTTGTTGCTGTGGAACGTGGGGGAGGGGACGGTGTTGGAGAACGTGGAGGTGCGCTACGCCGGCCGTGGGTATGAGGGGGCGATTGACACTCGAGGTGGAGGGAACCAGCCGACATTAAGTAATGTGGTGGTCAAAGAGTCGAGTGGGCGAGGGGTCTACATCGACGGCGGATCTCCTCTGTTATCCGATGTAACTGTGGATGGAGCTAACGGAGCGCCATTCTTCCAGCGATTTGCCGCCCGGCCGACTTACAAGAATCTAAGTGCGCGAAACACTGCGGGTGGGGCGTATGTGTTGTTGGAGGGAGGCACCCTGGGCGGGGAGTCGACCTGGACGTGGGATTTCGGCGGCTTACCGGTGGCCTACTATGGCAACATCGAAGTCAACGGCGGAGCCAAGCTGACCTTGCTGCCCGGGACGATTATCAAATCTTCGGGGGGCTATTTTTACATCAATCGCGGGATTCTGGAGGCCAAAGGAACGAAAGAAGCCCCCATTATTTTCACCTCGAATGCGGACGATAGTGCGGGTGGAGATACGAATGGCGACGGGGCGGCGACTCAACCCGCGCGGGGCAACTGGCAATCGTTGTTGCTATGGAATGTGGCCGAAGGAACGGTGCTGGAGAACGTGGAGGTGCGCTACGGCGGTGCCGGGTACCAGGGGGCGATCGATATTCGGGGAGCGGAAAACAAGACGCCGCTGACGAACGTGGTGGTGAAGGAGTCGAGTGGGCGAGGGGTATACCTCGAAAGCGGGACACCCCAATTGACAAACGTTACCGTCGACGGAGCGAACGATGCGGCTTTCTTCCAGCGATTTGCCGCCCGGCCGACTTACAAGAATCTGAGTGCGCGGAACACCCCGGGTGGGGCATATGTGTTGTTGGAGGGAGGCAGCCTGGGCGGGGAGTCGACCTGGACCTGGGATTTCGGCGGGTTGCCGATGGCTTACTATGGCAACATCGACGTTAACGGCGGAGCCAAGCTGACTTTAACCCCGGGCACGATCATCAAGTCGTCGGGAGGCTATTTTTACATCAATCGAGGGATCCTGGAGGCCAAAGGGACGCCGGAAGCGCCAATTATCTTTACCTCAACGGCCGATGATAGTGCGGGTGGAGATACCAATGGAGATGGCACGCGCAGCCAGCCGGGGCGAGGGAACTGGCAATCGTTGCTGCTGTGGAATGTGGCGGAAGGGACGGTGTTGGAGAACGTGGAGGTGCGCTACGGAGGTGGCGCCTACGAAGGGGCGATTGATATCCGAGGTTCTGCCAAGCCGACCTTTGCGAATGTCTCGGTGTTGCAGTCCAACACCCGAGGTGTGGCGGTTCTAGATGGGGCGACATTGCAGTGGAGTGGCGGGAGGATTTCGGGAAGTCCTAGCGACGGCTTATGGGTGCGTAGTTCGACGGCGGACATCGAGGCGATCGCGATCGATTCGGTGGGGACAGGAGTGCGAGTGGATGGGAGTTCGACGGTGGAGGTAACCGGGTCTTCCTTGGCCAACATGAGCAGTGGGGTGGTGAGTTCGATGAAGGACGACACGTTTACGAAAGTGGTGGCGACGGGGAACTGGTGGGGAGCGGCAGGCGGTCCGAACGATGCTTCTGGGGTAGATGGGCGGGCCAATGACAATGCGGCTGGGCTGCCGGTCAGTGATTTTATCGATTACACTGGATTTGTCGGGACCCCGCCGGTGCCACTGCCCGGACCATTTATCGTTGGATTAACGCCCTTGAGTGCGCCGCAACCGATCCCGGCATTGCGGGTCACGTTCTCCGAGCCCATCGATCTCTTAACGTTTGGTCCGGAGGACATCTCGATCACGGGACCGCAAACACCGCGAGTCGCTTCGACCACGCTCATCGGTGGCAACGCTTACTGGTTAAATCTGGAGACGCCACTGAGCGCTGACGGCGTGTATCAGATCAAGATCGGCCCGAATATCGCCGGGCTTTCCGGCACGCTCCTGGACCAGAACCGGGATGGGAAAGGTGGGGAGGCGGCGGGCGATGTGTTCACGGGAACGGTGCGCCTGGATCTGAGCGGACCGCGCGTGACCGGGCAAACCCCATCCGGGACGGTGACCACGGTCCTGGATGAGGCCGTGATTCACTTTAACGAACCGATCAACGTGGGGACGTTCTCGCCGGCGGATGTGCGGGTGCTCTTGGCCAGCGCGTTGAACCTGCCCGGGACGGTGCCTGGGTTTCTCGTGCGGGGTTATACCAGCCGATTTGCCGTGAGCGATCTCAACGCGGCCTTGAGTGTGCTCGCGGGGAACTGGACCAATTTAAGCCTGACCAATACGCCAACGGTTCAGTTCGGATCGGCCGTGAAGTTTCCGAATGCGAAGCCCTACCCTGGGGTTCCAGCGGATAACTTCGTGATCGTGGCCACGGCGCGGGTCGCGATTCCGACGGCCGGCGAATGGACCTTTGCGGTGAGCAGCGATGACGGATTCCGATTGCGCGTTAACGGACAGGAAAAGGCCTTTACCGGGCTACGCGGAGCGGGAGAGCCCGATTTGCTGACGGTGAACTTTGCCAGTGCAGGCGAATACGATTTGGAACTCCTCCAGTTCGACAACGGCGGGGGTGAAGCGGTCGAGTTGTCGGCGGCTGTGGGCAACCAGACGGCTTTCAACAATACGTTTCGCTTGGTGGGCGACGTGGCCAATGGGGGGCTCGCGGTGACGGCGGCGTCAGCGCCGTTAGCGTCTCTGACACAGATCCTGGCTGTGGAGGCGATCAACCCGGTCGTGGCGCAAGTGAACGCGCCGTTTACGATCTTCGATGGGAACGGGTTTGCCACGCGACTTTATCAGAGCAAAGAAACGGTCAATGACCTGGCCACGGCCTTGGCGATCATCGGAGACTCACAAAGGTATTCCAGGGTGATCAATGACAATTCCGCTTTGATTAACTATATCGAGGCGGGCAACGAAGGCCTCTATTCGGTGGGGAACCGCCTCTTCCCGGGGGGAATAGTCGATGATTTTGTCACGGTTAGCTCAGGCAAGGTGGTCATTCCTAGCGCAGGCAAATGGACGTTCGGCGTCAATAGCGACGACGGCTTCCGTTTGCGCGTGAACGGTCAAGAGAAGAGCTTTACGGGCCTCAGAGCTCCAAGCACGGACTTGCTGACGGTCGACTTTGCGGCGGCGGGTGAGTATGACCTGGAGCTAGTCTTTTTCGAAAGGGGCGGCGGTTCGGAGGTGGAGTTGTTTGCCGCCCCTGGGGAACTGACCCAATGGACTCCAGAGTTCCGGTTGGTTGGTGATACCAGTAACGGCGGGCTGACCGTGCATTCCCAGGCGTTGCCTCAGAATGCGGGGCAGGGAACGACCCAAGGTCTGGTGGCGACCGATTTTCGGGTTCGCTTCGGAGTGATCGCGCCGAACGGTAGTTACCGGATTGAAGTTGGGCCGGAGATCAACGACGCCTCGGGCAATCCCTTGGATCAAAACGGCAATGGGGTTCGGGGGGAACAGAGTGACGTTTACGCTGGATCCTTCGAAATAGCCCGGCAGCCGCTGCGTGTGATTGGGCAAGAGCCGCAGGATCGCATCCTTGGCATTCTGGATCACATTGACGTGACTTTTTCGGCAGCGGTGGCCTTGTCGAGTGTGTCGGTGGAGGATTTCCGCTTGCGTGGGCCGGATGGGTTGGTAACGCCGACCCAAATTCGGCAATTGGCTCCGGAAAAGATCCGAGTCGAATTCACCCAAATCACTTCCGAAGGCGATTACGAGTTACAAGTGGGACCGGACTTAACGGATCTGGCGGGGAATCTTCTCGACCAGAACGGGAACGGCACGTCCGGTGAGTTTGACGATCGATACCTTGGCCATTTGCGAGTGGATAACGTCGGGCCGTTGGTTCTGGATCAATCGTTGAAAGGAATCGTGGCTGGACCGGTCAACGCGTTCGAGTTGGTGTTCAGTGAGCCCTTGCGCCTGGCGACGTTGACCCCGGACACCGTCGTGGTGACGGGCCCCCAAGGGATCGTTCCCGTGGCGGCGATAAGTTTGGTGAAGGACTCGACCTACCGGGTCACGCTCGGACCCATTGTCACCAGCGGCGAATACACTCTAGTGGTTGGACCGAATATTGCCGATGCCGGGGGAACCCGGATGGATCAAGACCAGGACGGTCGCCCTGGGGAAGCGACCGAGGATCAGTATCGTGGGAAGTTCACGGTCGATGCGACCGGTCCGCGGGTGATCGGAAGCTCAGCGACTGGGACGGTGGCAGCCCCGCTTAGCTCCATAACGCTGGAGTTCAGCGAAGAGATCAAACCGGAGACGTTTACGGGAGCGGACGTGGTGTTGAACGGACCGGCGGGAGCGATTGTGGTTGGTGGGGTGCAGCGCGTGGATAAAACGCATTATACGATCCGGTTCACCGAGCAGAAGGCTGGGAAACTGGAGATTGGGGTCGGGCCGGATATTCAGGATCTGCTGGGGAACAAGCTGGATCAGAACCAAAACGGAACGAACGGGGAGGCTGGCGGTGATGTTTATGCCTTCTCCGTGACGGTGATTTCGCCAGATTTAGCGATTGGATCGACGAACTTGCCAGCGAGTGCACGCAACGGCGATAGCGTGGCGCTCCGATGGACCGCGGCCAACGGCGGCACCGACAATGCCAAGGGACCCTGGACCGATCGGGTCGTTCTGTCGCAAGACGATGTTTACGGCAATGCGGACGATGTGGTGCTGGGAACGTTCCAACGCACCACTGATCTGGCTCCAGGAGCTTCCTACGATGCAGCGGTGACGGCCACGGTGCCCTTCGGCATCCAAGGGGCGTATAAGCTTTTTGTTGTCCTCGATGCCGGGGGGGCGGTGTTAGAGGCGGACGAAACGAACAATCGAACGGTTGCGGATCTGACCATCGGAGCGGCGCGGTCGCCTAACGATCTGATCGTCGATTCGGTGAGCGTTCCGGGCACGGGGGCCAGTGGTGCGCCGATTGCCGTGTCGTGGCGAGTTACCAATCAAGGAAGCGCGGCCACCACCTCCGGGACTTGGTCCGACCGAGTTTACCTTTCGAGTGACGATAAGTTTGGCAACGATGTCCTCCTCGGGACCGTGGCCAATACGGCGCCGCTGGGAGTGGATGGGTCCTACACGCGAAATGAAACGGTCGCGCTGCCCGAGAACCTGACCGCAGGTGTCTACTGGGTGTTTGTCCAAACGGACGCGCTCAATCAGTTGACGGAGGAAGGGGCCGAAGGGAACAACACCGCGCGCAGTGCTTCCAGCTTGCAAGTGGCGCTTTCGACGGTGGCGGATCTGGTGGTGCTCGAGGTTAAATCTTCGGCGACGGGGGTTGTTGCTCAACCGATTTCGGTGACGTGGACGGTGCGTAACGAGGGTGGAGGGTCGGCTCGGGCCAGTTGGTTAGACCGTGTTTACCTCTCCAAGAGCAGCGCCGCCTCTATCAATGGAGCGACACCCATCGGATCGTTCGTCCGCCAAACCGACCTGGCCCCAGGAACCACGTATACGCGCACAGAAACCATGGCCGTTCCCAACCTGGCGGACGGGGACTACTACGTGGTTGTGGTCACCGATCAGGCGGAGCAAGTCTTCGAGCGGGACGCGGAAGGGAACAACGTCCGGGCGGCAGGGCAGGCCCTCGCCATTGCGCACGGGGACTTGGTCGTCACGGGGGTCAACGCGCCCGCGGCGTCCCAATCGGACGCGGACGTGGACGTGAGTTGGACAGCGCAGAACACGGGAACCGGAGCGGTCCAAGGGGCGTGGGTGGACCGAATTTATCTCTCCGTGGATGATCGGTTGTCCAGTGAGGATGTGAGGTTGGGCGAACTTTCCCATGGCGGAACGCTGGCACCGGGCGAAACCTACCAGGGGAACGCACAGGTTCGGTTACCCAAGGGGATCGAGGGGAACTTCCGCATTCTGGTGGTGGCCGATGCGGCGGAGGGAGTGGTGGAGGCGGCTGGGGAAGGGAACAATGTTCGAGCTTCCGGGGTGGTGGCGGTGGCATTGCAACCCTACGCGGATCTTGAAGTCACCCAGGTCAGCGCGCAGGACTTGCTCGTGGGAGACCCGGTGGATTTGACGGTGTCCTGGACCGTAGCCAACCACGGCACGGGGATCGGCGCGGTGGATTCTTGGATCGATCGGGTGGTGCTATCGACGGACGATAAGTTGGGCAACGGCGATGACCGCCTGTTAGGGGAGTATTTGCACAACGGCCTCGTGCCGGTGAATGAATCCTATTCGGTCTCGCAGGTGATTGCGCTGCCGCCCGGTTTGCAGGGCCGGTTCACGCTGTTTGTGCAGACTGACTCTACCGACGTGGTGTTTGAGCATACCAACACGCGGAGCAACGTTGGACAGCGCGCCCCGGTGGATGTGGTCCGTATTCCTTACGCGGACCTAACCGTAGAGACCGTGACGGTGCAGGCGCTGGACGCCACGGCCGGATACCGCAACGGCGCCCCGATTCGGGTCAGTTGGATTGTCTCCAACGTCTCGCCCAACGGGATTGGAGCGACCAATGATTCAAGTTGGTCGGATCAAATTTACCTGAGTGCGAGCCCGGACGGCCGAAACTTGAGAGCGATCGGTTCTCTGACCCATTTTGGGGCGCTCGGGTTGCGACAGAGCTACACGGCGTCGGTGGATCTGAGCTTGCCGATGGATACGCCGGCCGGAGCGCAATACCTCTACGTTGGAACCCGTGGGCCGTTTGAGTTCATTTACACGAACAATAATCAAGCCCGTTCGGAAGCTATCAGCGTCAATTACGTGGCTCCGCCCACGGGAGATCTGGTGGTGGAAGGGGTCAAAGCAGCGGACCAGGTGCTGGATGGGGCGGCGATGGAAGTGAGCTGGACCGTGCGCAATGCCGATCCGTCAGGCGATCCGGTGAGCGGCAGTTGGGTGGACACCATCTATCTGGCACCTAATGGCGACGTGACGCAAGGGATAGTGATCGGATCGTTCCGCCAAGCGCAGATCCTGGAAGCGGGCCGCTCTTATACACGCACCGAACTGGTGACGGTCCCGGCGCACATGCAAGGGATCTATCAAGTGGTGGTGCGGACAGATGCCAGCACCGAGGTGGCGGAGGATATTGAGACGAACAATACCACGTTGGCCAGTGCCCCCACGACCGTTCGATTGCTGGCGCGTCCAAACCTGCAAGTGACGCAAGTGTCAGGACCGGTCCAGGTGACCAGCGGCGCGGTGATAGATGTGGAATTTACGGTGACCAATACCGGTTCGGCCCCGACACCGACCGGGGGATCGCGCTGGACGGATTACGTATATCTGGCCAATAACAATCAACCAGGGGGCTTACTACTGGGTGCAATAGCCAACGGCAGTGCCCTGGAACCTGGACAGGCTTACAGCACCCGGGCGACCTTCACCGTCAAGCGGGAGGCGGCTGGCGAATATTTTATCGTGGTTCTTGCGGACGCATTCCGGCAAGTCGACGAGTTTCAGGGACGCAACGGGCAAGGAGAGGATATTGGCGAGAATGATAACTCTAAAGCGGCGCCGCTTTTTGTCGACGTGACGCCGGTCCCACCCCCGGACCTGGTGGTGCAAAGCGTGGCCGCGCCGCTCGATTCGTTTGACGGGAGCACCATCACGGTGCGTTATCGGGTGGCCAATTTGGGCGCCGGTGTGACTCGTCCAGCGGGTTGGAGTGACAGCGTCTGGCTAGTCCCTGCGGCCAATCGTCGGCCTGGGGTGTTCGGTGATGTTTATCTGGGAACGGTGGGACATAACGGAGCGCTGGATCCCGGACAGTTCTACGAAGCGTCGGCGACGGTCAAGATTCCGCTGCTGGATCAAGGCGGGCTTTACTATCTGATGGTCTGGGCCGATAGCGGCGACAGTGTGTTTGAACTCGCCTTTGACGAGAACCTTAATCCAGCGATCCCCCATGATCTGGAGAGCAGCAATCTCAAGGCGACCCCCATCACGATCATTCCAACGCCGCCGGCGGATCTGGAAGTGACCAACGTGCAAGCGCCCTCGGCCGGGAAAGGAGGGGAGTCGGTAACGCTGACTTACACCGTCGCCAATAAAGGATCGGCGCGGACGGACGTGGATCGTTGGGCCGAGTTAATTTACCTGTCGGATAACGACGTTTTCGACGGTAACGACACGCTGGTTTTTGGCTTGCCTCACTTTGGGGGACTGGAAGTGGGCCAGTCGTATACGGAAACGGCGACTTTTGTTTTGCCTCCCTCGGCGCACGGAACGCACTTTATCGTGCAAACCAATGCGAATCCAGACCGGCTTTTAACCGTGGAGGATTCGTTCCTGGCCCAGATCGCCGGCATCGTGCAGCGGGCGGAGCAAGCGATCGGAAAACCGTTGGCCGAAGCACGCGGAGTGGATCTGCAGAAGTTTTCTCGTAATGACATTCTCAAGATTCTGACGGGCGATGGGCAGGCCGGGCCGAAGTTGGTGTTTGAACGTGGACTGACCGCCAATAACACGCGGGCGGCAGCGAGTAACATCACCGATATCCCAGCGGATCTGGTGGTCACGTCGATCGTCGTGCCGGCCACTTCGTTCTCGGGCGAGGCGATCGAAGTGACCTGGACCGTGAAGAACCAGGGCGCGAACCCTGTCTACAGCGGGACACAACGCTGGACCGATCACGTTTTCATTTCGCCGGATCCGACTTTCATCTGGGAACGGTCCGCGTACGTCGGGTCCTTGGTGCACGTGTCCGCGGAGCCGTTGGCCCCGGGGGCTACTTACACGGCCAAGCTGAGCGTGAATGTTCCAGCGGGGGTGGAAGGACGTTATTATGTGCACGTTGTGACCTCGACGACCGTGGGCCGCTTTGGCCCTTCGTTCGAGGCTCCAGGGAAAGGTTCCTATCCGGATTGGCCGGATTACTTCCGTAGCACAGTCTGGGAGCAGCCCGACCGGCGGAACAACTTGAGCACATCCAGCCCGATAACGGTGACGTATCGGGAAGCGGATCTGCGGGTCACCCATTTCGCGGTCGTGCCGACGACCTCTGGATCGGGCTCCTTCTTGAACGTCTCCTTCACGGTCAAGAACGCCGGCACGCGCGCCACGCGGACGGACCGTTGGATGGATCGAGTCTACGTTTCGATCGATGGATCGCTGGACCTGTACGATGCCTTGGTGGGTGATTTCGTCCACCGGGGCGTGCTCGAACCCGGGGCGGAATACACGGTGACCGGTGAGGTGCAGTTGCCGGATAATTTTTCAGGCAACTTCAATTTGGTTGCGTTTGCCGATTCCCCGTTCGCTCCGCCTGCCTCTGGAGCGGTATCGTTGCCGTATCCGGAGACAAGCGGCCCCGCGCGGTTGGGGGGTGGGGGTGATGGTCTGGTGCTGGAGTATCGGGACGAGTTTAACAATACCGCGGTGCAATCGATTGTGGTGACGCCCGTGATTGCGCCAGACCTGCGGGTAACGAGTGTCACGAGTCCGGAACGAGTGTTTACGGGCCGGCAGTTTGAGGTGAGTTACACGGTGCGGAACGCGAGTGCGGGGCTCGTTCCGGAACGGCAGAGCGAATGGCTGGATTACGTTTACCTCTCGCGCGATCAGTATCTGGATGCCCGGGGGGATCATTACGTCAGCGCGGTGCAACACAAGGGAGCGCTCGCAGCCAATGGCAGTTATACCGTCACCTTGACCTTGAACGTCCCGCGCGGGCTGATCGGGCCGTACTATGTCATGGTTCTGACCGATGTTCCGGACGGCCTGCGGCCACGGGGACAGGTATACGAGGGGAGCAATGAGCTCAATAACAGCGCGGCGACGGCGGTGCCGATGTTGATCGAAATCCCGCCACCGTCCGATCTTCAAGTCGATCTGATTTCCGTGCCGTCGCAAGCCTTGCCCGGCCAGCAAGTAACTTTCACGTGGAAGGTGACCAATAAAGGGGTGGAACCGGCCATCGGTCGCTGGGCGGATGCGGCTTTTCTCTCCCGCGATACAACGTGGGATTTGGGAGACCGGCTGATCATCAACCAGGATTTTGCGCCGCAAACCCTGGCCCCAGGAGCCAGCTACACGTTCAGTGCCACCGTGCAAATGCCGGTCGCACTGCCCGCGGATTACCGCATCATTGTGCGCACGGATATTTTCGATGACATCTACGAAGGAGAGAACAATCGGAATAATGCCAGTGCTTCCGCGGGGACGATTGCGATCACGATTCCCACACTCCAAATAGGCGTGCCGTTTAGCGACTTGCTTTCCGACGGCGAAGATCTGCTCTTCCGAGTGGAGGTGCCAGCGGGCGAGACGTTGCGCATCGCTTTAAACAGCGCTAACGATGGGTTGGCCAATGAACTCTATGTCCTCCATGAAGGCCTGCCCAGTTCTCGAGCCTTTGATGCGGCGTTCTCAGGTGGGTTGCAAGGAGACCAAACGGCGCTCGTCGGGCGGACCGAAGGTGGGACTTACTATATCCGAGTGCGCAACTTCCGGGACCCGTCCCTCGGCCTGAACTCGCCCCCGCGGTTCAAAGACGTTCCGATGACCCTCACGGCCACCTTGGTGCCGTTCGGCATTTCGGATGTCACACCAGACACGGGCGGGGACGGGCGTTATGTCACAGTGACTGTGACCGGCGCCAGATTTGATCCCCAAGCGACCTTAAAATTGATTCGTCCTCAATTTGCGGAGTTCGCGCCGGTTAGCTACCAGGTGATGGATGCGACCCGGATCGTCGCCACATTCGATCTGCGCGGGGCGCCGCACGGACTTTATGACGTGCAGGTGACCAACCCGAACGGGGCGACGGCGATTGTGCCCTACCGCTTCTTGATCGAAGGAGCGTTGCCGATCGACGCAACCGTGGGCCTCGGAGGTCCGAGTGAAATCCCTGTCTCCCTGACGGGAACTTCGCCCGCGCTGTATCAATCTGGAACTCTCAACCTCTCGAATCTGGACGTTCCCTACGCCCATATCTCCTTTGGTGTTCCCCGGCTGCCGAACAATCCGCTCCTGGCCGGGCAACCGTTAGGAGGCGGATTGACGTCGACCGGCGAGAAGCTGCGTTTCTCGACCAACTTCACCGGCTCGCCGACCCTGGCCGGGGTGCCCTGGCCAGAACTGGACCCGGTGATTAATCGAGACGGCATTTTAACGGCGGAAGGGTTCGTGTTTGATTTGCATAACCAGGGTTTCGGAGCGGTTTCGTTCCTGGTGGAAGTGTATCCGGAGCTGAACGAAATCCTGCGGGTGAACCCGAAGTTCCTGGAATCATTAGCGGCTTTTGAAGCGTCGGACTTGGAGTTCAAGTTTTACATCTTCGCCACGGTCACCCCCATGACGGCCCGCGAGTATGTCGATTACCAAAGCGCCAAGGCGGATTCCTTGCGCCAGGCGATTCTCGCGGATGACCAAGCCCCGCAAGCCCTCCGCACCGTGGCAGCGGATAAGACCAATTTCACCAATCTCTATCTAGCCGCGTTGGCCGATTCGGGCCAACTTCGGCAGGAGGACCTTCCGCCCGGGATTCGGGAGGCGCCGCAGTTCACAGGAGCGGTCGCTGTCATGGCCGCGGGACTCTTGGGCGGGGAAAATGGTGCGCCGCTAGTGGCGGCGGGTAATCTAGCGTCGTTTTTTAAACTGCTGCGGCGTTGGGCGGGAGATCAGCCCGATGCCTACGGCTCATCGGATATTCCCGATGCGTCCCGGTTCGATCTGGGGCAGAGCACACCGACGCGCGTTGAAGCGTTCGTGATCCGGGTGACGGCCAAGGCCCTGGTGGAAGCTCTGGAGACAGCACCCGTGATTGAGGACTCGCCCTTGAATGACCTCTTTGGGCTGACAGGCGCACGCAGCCGGTTAGTCCGGTTAACCGGTCCGACGGGCTTTGGTGATTCCAACTTTGTGCCGGCCGGACTTGGACTCCCGTATAGCGTCCGGTTTGAACAACTATCGGAAGCGAAGGAAGCCGTGAATGAAATCCGCATCCTGCAGCAATTGGACGCTGACCTGGACCCGCGAACGTTCCGGCTGAGCGATCTGCAATTGGGGGATTTGCTTTTGGACTTGCCCGAACGCGCGTCGTTTACGGGTGAATTCGATTTTTCAGACACGCGCGGTTACGTGATTCAAGTCACGGCGGGAGTGGATGTGGAATCCGGCCTGGCCACCTGGCTCATTCGAGCGATCGACCCTGACACGGGGCTCGTGTTGCGCGGGCGCAACGCGCAAACCAACCAGCCGCAAGGCTTGCTCTTGCCAGGGGCTGCCGGGGTTGTGGGATATACGATTGAGGCGAGTGGCGCGGCGGTGAGCGGGGCCACCCTGTCGGCCACGGCCCGCGTGATCTACAACGCCGACGCGCCTTTGGATTCCAATACCCACGACGCTGTGCTCGATGCCGCCGCCCCTCAAACCAATCTCCAGGTGGCTCAGACCGGTGCCACTTACTCGCTGAACTGGAGCGCCACAGATAATGCGCTCGGATCGGGAGTCAAAGAATACACGGTTTACGTTTCCTTGGACGGCGGACCGTTCGTGGTGTTCCAGAGCAGGACGACGGACACTTCGCTAGTGTTTGAAAGCCCGGATAGCCTGCCGGCTTTGTTCGTCGTTCGGGCACAGGACAACGCGGGCAACATTGAACGGAGCCCAGAAGGGGTGTTGGTCGCGCCGTTGTTCCCGTCGGTCAATTTAGGAACGCTTCCTGAAGCGCCTGCTCCCAGCGCATCTGAACTGACTCGAGTTCCGGCCCCGGATGGGCCTTCCACAAACCCGCTCTATACTCAGGTTTTGCTTCGGACTCCTGGGCGGCAATCGACCGTTAGGCCATCCGCATTTGGCGTTGTCTTTGAACCCTTTTCCGCGTCGGCCTTTACAACAAACATACCGCAGTCAGGTGCCGGGATTGGACCTTTGGGCATTGCCTTTTCTCCAGACGGCCAATCCGTGCTGATCAGCGGCGGTCCTGGTCGCAATCAGGTTTGGAAGTTTTCATTGGCGGGCGAAATCGCCTCACAGCCACTCGCGACCCTGGACCTGCCGATCTATGACATGGGTTTCGACGGGAACGGCTTGTTGTGGGCCACCACCGGAGGCGGGCCGCTCGTTCAACTTGATCCTGCGACAGGCGTCATTCTTCAACAATACGGCGACGGAATTAACCTTGGGCTTGCCGTTGACGTTGCACGGAACCGACTCTTCGTTTCGACTCGGAACGGCGTTGAGGTGTTCGACCCGAAAACGGCCCAGTTCAGTGCATTTTCGGAAACACGAGTTGATGGTCTTGCTCTTGCCCCCGACGGGACGCTTTGGGGAACCACGTGGCCCAAAGGCGGACAAATCGTGCGATTCAACTCGCGGGGTCGGGCGGAGATCGTCCTCGAACTGGCGCACGAAGCAGAAGGGCTCGCGTTTGGAACGCCTGGCACGCCGACGGCCAACCTTCTTTTTGTCACGCATGCGGAAGGTGGAATACTGACGGTGGTTGATACTGTCTCGCTGCGGCACTCCGACTTGGCCGCAGGTGGAAGCCGCGGCGACTTCATTCATGTCGACAAAGATGGCCGGGTTTTTGTCACGCAGAGCGACCAAGTGACGGTGCTGTTCCCAGTGGTTGCCCCGCAGATTATCGCGAGCAATCCTCTGTCCGACGCAGCCGTCACACCTATCGTGAACCGTGCTTCGTTGACCTTTAATGTCGATATGCTCGCGGGCACGGTAAGAGATGCGGCCTCGGTGCTGAATCCGACGAATTACGAACTTCGCAATCTCAACACGGGACAGTCGGTGACGGTGGGTTTGGCAAAGTACGACCCCACTCGCCGGA
>JBGAIN010000007.1:0-99332 GCA_044225505.1 Limisphaerales bacterium | reverse complement strand
CGTTGACACCGGACAAATATGAGCTGCGTGTTTCTAAAGGCGTACAAAGCGAGCTTGGGGTAGCATTACCAGAGGACTTCACGACCGAGTTTTTTGTCCTAACCGAGGTAACGGACCAGTTGATCCCCAAGTTTAGTGATACGCGCCTAAATCGGGCCGAAGGGACTGTCTCCTTCGATGTGGAGGTAAAGAATGCACTCTCCTTTGCAGTGGCAGCGCCGATCCGTTTGATCTTTGCCGGATTAGCTACAGAAGGAGCGGAACTCCTCGGCCTGGGTGGCCACACCGCTGACGGTCATCCGTATCTTGACTTAAACGATTCGCCGAATCTTTTGTTGAATCCCGGCGACACCATTATCAAGACCGTGACCGTAAGCGACCCTGGGATGCTGCGTTTGGATTTGCAGCCGAGAGTACTCGCCGGTTTGCCCACCAACCAACGTCCGCAATTCTCCTCAATCCCCGGCAAGCTTGCGAAAGTGGGACAAGCCTATGCCTATACCGCCGCTGCGTCTGATCCGGATGGAACGGGCGTCGTATATGCGTTAGTGGACGCTCCGGCCGGTGTGACCATGGATCCTAAGACGGGACAGCTCAACTGGACACCCGCTGCGGGGGAAGGAAACGAAGTCGGGTTTGAATTGCGTGCCTACGACGACCGCGGCGGGTATGCTGCTCAGTCGTGGCAGGTGCAAGTGGAGGGGGGCAACACCGCACCCGTGCTATTCCCGGTTGGAAATAAAACGGTTAAGGAGGGCGAACTAATCGAGGTTCGGCCTAGCGCCTTCGATGCGGATGGAGATCGCCTGACGTTTGGGATCAATGGCCTTCCTCCCGGGGCGTTATTCGATCCGATAGATCAAGTCTTGCGATGGCGTCCGGATGGGGAATCGGCCGGTCGCTACTCGGATATTGAAGTGTTTGTCACGGACGGCTTCGAGGTGGTGTCAGAGCGATTCGAAATTCTGGTCTTGAACTTGAATCAGGCTCCGGAACTGGCACCCGTAGTGGATCGAACCATTCGGGAAGGCGAGACTATCAGCTTCACGTTGAGCGCGCGGGATGTCGACGGCGATCCGGTGACTTTTTCAGCGCCGCTTTTGCCCCCGGGCGCCTTCCTGCATCCCGACACGGGTGCGTTCACCTGGACGCCAGGATACGACCAGCACCGGGAGTATACGCTTCAATTCTATGCCGAGGATGGTCAGGCGCGATCCAGCCAAGAGATGAAGCTGGTGGTGCTGAACGTCAATGCTCCCGTCATGTTTGCTCAGATCGACAAGCTCGTCTTGCTGGAAGGCCAGAAACTGCTGATACGCGTCGCGGCCGATGATCCTGATCATCCGAACTTGGTGGGAAATTCGATTTTGGCAGGGCCGGATGTGGAGACGGAGCTGAGCGGATTGACGAACACAGTTGCTTATACGCACACCACTCTCCCTCCTGGAATGACCTATGACGATAAGACTCAGATCGTAGGCTGGACACCTGGGTCGAATCAGGCGGGAACGTACTCGATCACTTTTACCGCCACCGATGATGGGGACGAGACAGGTCAACCCCTCAACGATTCAATCACGATCCAGATCGAAGTCGCGGACGCCAATCTCGTCCCCGTCGTGAGCCCGGTGACAAATCAAACCGTCAAAGCTGGCCAGGTTCTGGAGATACCAGTGCACGCCGTCGATCCCGATGGGAATGCTCCGATTTTGACGGTGTCTGGCCTTCCGCAGTTTGGAAACTTCGTGAGCGTTGGCAATGGTGACGGGAAGATTACGGTGAATCCGGGCCTAACGGACCGTGGCAACTTCACGATCACTGTTCGAGCTGCCGACGATGGCAATGGCGATGCCTCAAAGTCCCTTTTTGGCGAATACACCTTTGTCCTAACCGCTGAACTTCCGAACGCAATGCCGCAGCTCGACTACCTTGGTGACAAGGTAGCTTTGATTGGAAAGGAAATCGTTTTCCAAGTCAGAGCCCGGGATCTGGATGAGGATCAACTTACGTTCTCGGCTACGGGGTTGCCTCCTGGGGCAACGTTCAAGCCGACCCAAGTTTATGGCGTCAGCGAATTCCGCTGGACCCCAGCGGCTGAGAACGCCGGAAGCTATCCGATCACTTTCCGTGTGATAGATTCCGGCAATGGAGTCACGGCGAACGCCTTGGGGGACCAACGAACGGTGAGCTTGACGGTTCGAGCCACCAACACGCCTCCAACGCTGCAGTCCCCAGGAAATCGGCAGATTGCAGAACAGCAGACTCTCGCCATTGATTTCGCCGGCAGCGATCCCGATGGTGATAAGCTGACCTGGTCAAGCGCGAGCCTCCCACGCGGCGCCGTTTTATCCCCCGATTCGGGCCGCTTGCTCTGGACCCCTGACTTCGTGCAAGCGGGAACATACGCCATCACAGTGGTCGCAAGTGATGGAGCAGCCAGCGGGCAAATTCTTTTCACAATTACCGTGACCAATTCCAACACAGTACCACGCTTCGCGACACCTCCAGGATTGATTGCACAAGAAGGCGCCGAATTCGGATTTACGGTCGTGGCCGGCGATCTCGACGGCGATTCGCTTAGCTACGAGTATGTTGGCACGCTTCCGCCAGGTGCTGAATTCGATTCGACGACGGCCGGATTTAAATGGACTCCAAGCTACGACGCTGCCGGCCAGTACTCGCTCCGGTTTCGTGCTACTGATCCGCAAGGTGCTTCCGTTGAAAGCACCGTTTCGTTGCAGGTGCTCAACTTGAATCGGCCGCCCGTCATCGATGCGTTTGGCGCGCATACCGTCCTGGTGGGCGCACCATTTCGTTTTATCGTTCCGGCGCGGGATCCCGACAAAGGCACTAAGCTTGAATATGCGGTGACGGGCTTACCTTCTGGGGCAACTTTTAACCAAGACTCTGGAGAGCTCGTTTGGACGCCATTGCCGACGCAAGCAGGCGAGCAAAATCTGCGATTTACGGTCCGTGATGGCGAACTACAGGCAAGTCGCGCCCTGCGCGTGGTCGTATCGCGAGAGCCTGTTCCTCCAAGCGTCTCAATTGAGTTCACGCCCAGCTTCCCGGTACCGAGCGGACAATCTGTCCTGATTCAGACGCGGGCTTCAAGCGTGGCTGATATCACCGGAATTACAATCGCGATCAACGGTCAGGTGCAATCTGCAGATGACTTTGGACGAGTGCGCTTCACACCGTCGGCGCCCGGGCAATACACCATCACGGCCACGGCGCGAGATGCTGACGGCTTCAGCGGATCGGCCACGGCCGACCTGCGGGTGCGCGATTTGGCGGATCAACAAGCGCCAGTCGTTCAACTTGCTTCGCCCGCAGAAGGCGCGAACATCAGCAACCCGGTGAGCGTCAACGGCGCGGTGTTTGACGCCAATCTTGATTTCTATCGCCTGGAATTCGGCCCCCTTGGAAGTGACTCCCTTCAGGTGCTCGTTCAGGGGCGAACTGCGATCAACGGGGAATTGGCCCAGCTTGATCCGGCTCGATTGAACAATGGGGCTTACGTCCTGCGTCTGACGGCGCAGGACATGGCCCGCCGGGTCACAGCCGTTTCGCGTGTCCTTGAAATCAGCTCCGCAACCAAATCAGCTGCATTTGAGAGATCCACAACCGATCTAACGGTTACGCTTGGGGGAGTTCGTGTTGTCGTGGCCCGACGCTATTCAAGCGCTGAGCAGAGTGTCATCGGCAGTTTCGGTTTCGGATGGGCAATGCTGGGAGTTGATCCCCATTTCGCTACGAACGTTGTGTTGCCGCCTGACGGCGGAGCGGGCGACGTGTCGCCGTATACCACCGGGACGCGCGCGTATATCAACTTGCCTTCTGGCCAACGCGTGGGTTTTTCCTTCACGCCGCAGGCGGTTTCCGTTGGCGGCACCACTCTCTACCGGCCAGGCTGGACAGCCGATTCCGGAGTCACGTACCAGCTGCTGACCACGGGCGGTCTGCTGGAGAAAGCCGGTGCTGGATTTTACATGGTCGGAACGGGGCTGCCCTATAACCTGAAAGGGTTCGTCACGGATGCGAACCAGTCGGCCGCGTTCTCCTTGGTCGCCACGGATGGGACACGTTACGACTACAACGGACGCGGTCAACTGCGCGGGCTTTCGGGCGCAAATGGTGAGCATCTGATTTGGAGCGACAGTGGCGTAACTGCGAGCAACGGGGAGCGCCTTAGCTTCCAACGCGACGCTGCCGGTCGAATTACCGCGGTGCTAGCGCCTGACGGCACCCAGCTCGTTTACCGCTACGACGGTAGCGGCAACCTACAATCCACTACGAACGTTCGCACGGGAGAGCGAACCGTTTACGGCTATGCCGGGAGCTCGGGGCACGAGTTGAGCGCAATCGTCGCACCTGGTGCGAGCGAGAGTCTTTCGGTTGCATATGCGAATGGGGCTGTCGCTCGAACCGATTCTGTTCAGTCTGTGCTAGGCGCGACTCGGCAGTTTTTGGACCTCCCAATTGCGGAAAGCTTGAAGGCTGGCGAAACGGATCGTTACGCCTTCGTCCTTACCGAGCGCGAACTCAACACGGCCGCCCACGGCAAAGTCATCCTCGGGATTGAGGTTCGGGGCACGACGGGACTTGACCCGGCTTCGGCCACAATTCTCGGCGAGTCAAGCATCGCGAGCAAGGTGGAGAGCGGTCGAAGTGGGAGTCTTTATGCCCTCGATCAACCCGGACCTTACGTAATCGAGGTCCAAGGCGCGAACGGTCAGACGTCGGGATCGTACACGATCGAGGTTTACTTGGCCGGCGACGTCAACAGCGACCAGCGCGTTGATGGAATCGATAGCGCAGCAATGGAAAAGGCCGTTGGTTCTTCTTTGGGGAATCCAATCTTCAACGCGGGCGCTGACACCGATCGCGACGGCAATGTCGACTTCGTCGACCAGCAGAACCTAATCGCTAATTTCGGTTTTGTGGCGAACCAAGCTCCTGTCCCCAAGCCTCAGACTTTCACCACCGGTCGCGGATTCCCGCTGACCATCGATTTGAGCGCGCTCGCGTCTGATCCAGAGGGGGATTCACTGCTGTTTAGGACGAGCAATGTCCGGAACGGAAATATCCAACTCGCGGGTGACGGACGCACTCTGATCTTCACTCCTTCAGAAGGTTTTAGCGGCGCGGCAGCATTTGATCTCTCGGCCGACGATGGCACGTCCGTATCTGTATCCACGTCGATCAGCATTAATGTGCTTCCGACATCGCCGGTGGAATTAGTCCTTTCTCCGCGTGACCCCGTTCTTACGATTGGCCAAACGCTCGACTTGCACGCGGTCTTTCGTTACTCCGACGGGACCGAGCAGGCCGTTCCGAAGAACTTGCTTAGCTTCCGCAGCGAGCAACCCACGACTGTAACCGTCTCTTCCTCTGGGACGATTCTTGGAACTGGACTTGGATCTACAACCGTCATCGTGACGGCGCAAGGTTTCGTCGCTGCAACCGCTGTAACGGTCGGCTTGCCCGATACTCGACTTCTTGAATTCTTCCCCGACGCCTACGCGCTCAGTCCGGGCGAGAAGGTTCAGTTCATTGTTCGGGAAGGCTTTGAAGATCATGCGGAGTATCGAACGACAGAGCAAACTGGCACCCGCTATTTTGTGAGCGACCCATCGGTGGCGACGATTACGATTAATGGTCTGCTCACAGCGCTGCGAGGCGGCGAGGTGGCGGTAACCGTCGTTAATGGGGGGCAAAGTCATGTGGCGAATATCATTATCGCCACGTCCGTAGCCAATGGATCGACCGTCGGGCCAGCCGGCGCTGTCGTCGCGAACGGTAATTATTCTGTGGGAGTTCCGGCGGGCACTTTTGAGGACACCGCGGGAGTTACCATCACACCGCTGGGGCAGAATGCGATGCCGCTGGCCGCACCCCAGGGGTTTGACTTTGCAGGTGGCTTTAATATCGACTGGGGTGGTCGCACAACCAAACACGCGCTTAGCGTGGAGATGCCTGCTCCCGCGGGATATTCGCCGGGCCGTGAAGTTTGGCTTTTCCAACCGGTCACTGTGAAAGTTGGATTTGGCCAACCCGATGAGATCGCTTGGCTTGTCTTGGACAAAATGGTGGTTGGGCCGGACGGCATCATGCGGACGGCGCCGCAGGACCTTGGAGGCGCCGGCGTTCAGTTAGCATCGTTGACTGGGAATACCAGACCGACGCCGGTGCGTCCGAATCTTGGGGTTGGTGGGGCGCATTCCGGGGCAAGTTCGAACATCTTCTTTATCCCTGCGGCCGTGGGTCAGGCCTTTGCGATGGCGCCGAGCATTGTTGGCGCAGTGCAGGCGTTTGGTGGGGTAAGTGATCGCGAAGCGGCGTTTGGGAAAACAATCTCAATGCAAACGGCGCTGGGCGGAGGTGGAAGCGGACCTAAGTACTATGCCATCACAGGTCCGATAGGTGATGTCTTGGTCCCGGCAGTGGCTAGTCTGGGCTACAAAATGGTGGCGGCTTTGATAGAACCTCAAGGTTTGCGCCCAGTCAGCACGTCGACGGTCCAAGTCTTACCAGGTGAGATTCAAGGCGTGGCCATTCCATTCCCACCGCGATTTACGGTCAGGGATATCGTTCCTCCATCGGTATCGAAGGGCACGTTTAGCTTCGTGGCCCAAGGGAATGGCCTAAAACCGCAGTTGGTTTTGACGGGAGAGAGTTTCACTCTTAGTAACCCGTGGCGAGACGGAGGCACGCTCGGCAGCCAGGCTGCCGATCTGTTTGTGACCATCGAAGTCGGAGGCAGAGACAGCTTCAACCCCGATGGCACCGTCAATTACGTGGGTGGACCAGATACGATCATCGAGGGAACAGCATTGACGTTAGCCGATCCGAACACGCTTAAAGTTGATCTTCCAGGAGGCGCGCAAGTCGGAGGTTCTTTCATCACAGTAACACGGAAGATGAACTTGCCTCTGGACGGTAAGTTCAAACTGCAACTGATTACCAGCAACCCGGTGCAGCTCGTCGCGCAACCACGTTATGTCTTCGGCAGCAATGGTGGTGCGAACAGTCTCTCGGTGTTTGATCTCGGTAACTTTTCACCAACCCATGTCAACGGACAGGAGACGCAGGCGCCCGACCCAGTGGAGGTGGCCCGCATTCAATTGCAGGACATCGCAGGCGGCGGCCCGCGCCAGGCGGCGTTGACCAAGGACGGGACACGGGCTTACGTGCCGCTGGAGAATGGCGGCGGAATCGCCGTCGTTGATACAGTCGTCTTCCAGCAGATTGATGCGGATCCTGTCACCGCTGGCATTCAAGTGATCAAGCTGCCGAACGGGGCGCGGCCATTTGACGCGGCCGCTGAGGCGTCAGGGCGTTATCTGTTTGTTTCCGACTCGCGGGCACCGGTGGACCGGGTCGCGGCGACTGGCACAGTCTATGTGATTGATATCGATCCGTTCTCTCCCACCTATAACAAAGTAGTCAAAACCTTGTCGGTTTCCCCGGCGCCTTTAGGATTGCGCGGCCTGGCCATCAGTGCCGACGGAGAACGCGTCTATGTGACAGCGCCCGGAAAAACTCTGATGGGCCAGCTGGGAGCGGATCGAGGCGCGGTTCTCGTCGTTGACACAAACGTCGCCAAAGGGGAACTGCCCAGCTTCAACACTGCGACCGGCGTAATTCCTGTAGGGGACGAGCCGTATGATATCACTGCGACCGAGGACCCCAATATTATGCTGCTGGTAGATCGGATGAACGATGCCTTCGCAGTCCGAATCATTCAGCGCAAGATTGTGCGGGCCGATTTGCCAGCCATTCATACCGTGGTCGGCCGAGTCGATATGACTGGCTATGGTCAAATACCGCGCCTTGTAGAGGGCCGACCGACCCAGGCTTTCGGAGTGAGCAATGCCTCGAGCATTGTGTATCTACCGGCCAATTCACTGAGTGAGGTCCTGAAAAAGCTGACTAAGGGCAAGATCTCGGAGCATCCCGCTTTCGCGTTTGTCACCGGATACAACAAGTTCGTGCAGACGGATCCCAAGCATGACCCCGCGGTGACCAACGGCGGGCAACCCATTCAAACCTACAATCCGAACTACACGTATACCCTTGAGATGTTGAGATCGCTGGGGTTGGAACCTAAGGTCATTAGTGAACTCCTCGGCACAACCATTGGGGTGGAAGTTTCCGCCGGCTCCAACGTGGGCATTATCCGCATGCCCAAAATTGATCCTGCGGATCCCTCCAATCCCTTGACTCGGCCTCGATTGGTTGCGGCGACCATGCCAATCATCAACGGCTTTGCCGAAGGCATCGCGCTGAGCTTCGGGAACACCATGTTGGCCGCCGCGATGCAGGCAAAGAATCAGGTCTTTGTCTATAACGCGGCGGCCATGATTGCCACGATCGAAACCGAGGCTCAAGGAAAGCCCGTCTCCGGTTTTAGCCAACTGCAGAGGGAGCCGGTTCCCGGCTCCCTTTCCCGCTTGTTGGAAGGCCCCCTCTCGACGATCCCAATCGATGTATACGAGCCCGGGGTCAACGTGAAGTCGCTTTACCGCTGGTACAAGGATAGTTCAGGAGCCTACACTTTTGGGACGCCGCCGACCCCCGGCCTGGAGATCAGCCCCGCGCCCCTAAGCGGAGGACGCCTGGTGCGTGATCTGAGTTCGCTGCCTGCGCCTCAAGGCGCGGGACTGCTGCTGGTAAGCAATCCGTATAATCAACAACCCACGCTCTTAGGCTTCCCGAATGGTCCGCTCACCGTAGAGGCCGGCAGCCACTCCTCAGTGGAGCTTCATACCGGAGCACTGCTCGACCTCCACGAACTGGCTGGGTTCACCACGCTGGGCCAAAATCGCGGGCTGAGCATTTACTATGATTCGACCCGGGCTGAGGCTCGACCTATATTCTACTTCAATCTGGCAGGGTTCGGTACGGCGTCCGGCGACGCAGCGAATCCTGTGAAAGAGCCGTCCGGCGACTCGAAGATTGTAATTCGTCTGACGGCTCGGTTAGGTGACAAGGTCTATCACGCCAAAGGCATCAGCGCTGAGGAGGCCTCGGCCCTTGGTCTAGCTGGTGGCGAGAACTTCTTTAGTCCGCCTGCGACCTTAAGTGCAGAATTGCCCTTCGGAGCAGGAATTCAGATCGATCTTACGGACGCCAAGACTGGCCTTTACACTTTCACGCTCGAATACGGTCTGCTTACCCTGCGCGATGGGAGATACGTCGGACGGATGCTCTCGGCAACGCAACCTGTCGCGGTTGTGAACTCCAAGGACGGCATGTTTGGGGCGGGATGGGGTTTGGCAAACTATTTCGAAATCTACTCGGGAGACGGCGGGGTCCTGCTGGTAGATGGAAACGGCAACGAGCAGATCTACTTGGCCCCTCGCAGCAAAGGCGATCCGTTTACAGCTTTGTCCTCGGCAGATTACTCAACCTTGCGCCAACGCGAGGACGGTACTTTTGAGCGTCGAATGCTCGATGGAACCATCTACGAGTTCAACAACAAGGGCAAGCTGGCTATCATGAGGGATCGGAATGGCAATGAAACTCGGTATCTTTACGAAGGCGACAAATTATCTAAGATTGTCGTTCCTGGCGACTTGTTCAGCACCTTCATCTACTCAGGGGATCATGTCTCCACCATTACTGACCCCGCCGGCCGGGTCACTAAGTTTGACTACGACGGAAAAAACCTTTCCAAGATTACAGACCCGGACACCAGCGCGCGGACATTCTTTTATCAAAATCCACGCTTTCCAGGTCTGATGACCTCTGAGGTGCAAAAACGCGGCAATCCGTGGCCGGAACCGGAGCCGCTACCGTCCGAGAAATTCAGAGAGACTTACGTTTACGACGATTTGTTTGGTCGAATGCAGAGTGGGAAGCGGCTGGATGGAAAGTCGTATCAGGTAACGCCGGCACAGATGTTCGCTGTTTTCGATCCAAAGAACACGGCGCGCCCCGCTAGCGCTCCAATAGTGAAACAGTTGGTGACCAGCACCGATCCAAAGAAGATCGAAGCGATCGCTCAATATACGAACGTGCGCGGAGAGACGATTCGCTACGGACTTTCGCCCTTTGGTCAGTTCCTTTCGTCGAAAGATGCCAATGGCGCTGTCCGGACCTCGGAACGGCAGGCGAATGGGCTGATCATCAAAGAAAAGGATCAGGAACAAAACGAGGTCGAATACCGCTATGATGCGTTTAACAATCTAATCTACCGAAAAGACGCGATTGGCGAGGAAAGCTGGGTCTATTTGCCAGAGCGCTTTAACCGTCTCCAAAAGCACACCGACGGCGAGAATCGGACCACCGAATACGAGGTCGACAAAAACAACGGCGACATCCTCTCCGTGACTGTGCAGGGCCCAGCTCCCGCTGGTAATCCCGGGCTCTCGGCCACTCTTTACACCTATTACTCAAATGGCCTGCTTAAAACTAGCACCGATCCGATCGGGAACGTGACGAAATACACTTACGACAAATACGGGCGCCTGACCGAGACTGCCTTCGCTGATAGTTCCACTCGAACGCAGGAGTACAATGATGATCTCACCGGCAATATCAGAGCAATGACCGATGAGTCTAAACACCGCACGGAATTGGATTATGACGCTCTCAATCGGCCCACGGTGCGCCGGGTGATATCCAATGATCCCACAGGCACCACGACTTATACCTGGACTAACAAATATGACGCGGCAGGTAATCTCATACAACAGACCGATAGCAAGGAGAAGAACCAGAATATCACCACACTCGCCTATGACGCGTTAAACCGTGTGATTGAACGGATCGATGCGAAAGGGATTTTAGACCTAAGGACACAATACGCCTACGAACCTGGACAATTCACTCCGTCCTATGACGTTCCTACTGAACTGTACGGTTATTACTTCTTCACGAAGGATCCGGAGGGCTATATCACGGCGCAGGTCTCCAACAAGGATGGTCTAGTCCGCTACGAAATCGACCAGATCGGAAGAGTGACTGAAACTCGATACGACAAAGCTAATCGGAAGCGGGAAGTCGTGTTGCCTAATAAGGCTTCGATCATCCTGACGCTGGACGCTCGCGGTCGAATTAAAGAACAGAAGGGTCCGACCGTCGAGGTGGTTCAGTTTGAATACGATAAAGTTAACCGCCTGATGAAGAAGACGGTGAAGAACAATATCGGAGGGGATCACGTCACCACGTATATCTACAATATTTTGGACGAGGTGGCAGAGGAGGACGCCCCGGAAAAACTTACCACCCGCAACGAGTATGATGCGGCTGGTAATCTCAAGAAGTCAACCCAGGCTGCGGATTCGAATTCGCCATATGTGACCAAGTTCACCTATGACAAACGGAATCGCCTTTTTGAGCGAGAAAGTCAGGAAAAGGCCAAAACCGTTTATACCTATACCCCGACTGGGAAGCTCGAGACCATGCTGGATCCGATGAAGCATCTCACCGAGTATCATTACGATGGGATGGACCGTCTGAATTACATTAAGGATGCCGAGGATGGAGTCACTCTTCGCATCTATGATGGGGAGGGTAACCTTACCGCGGAAATAGACCCTCGGGGCGGTGGAAATTTCAATGATTCGAAATATCGGACGACCTTTGAGTACGACGCCGCGAACCGGCTGATCAAAAAGACCGACGCGGTCGGTGGGATCACGGTCTCGGGGTATGACAAAGTGGGGAATCTCAAATTTGTGATCGACCCGCGAGCCAAGGGTGACCCCGGGAGCACCAAATACCGGACCTCCTATTCCTACGATGGCGCCCGACGGAAAACTCAAATGATCGATGCAGAAGGTGGTATCACGATCTACGAATACGATGAGTTGAACAAGCTGACCTTAGTGATTGATCCGCGGGCGAAGGGTTCCCGAGGTGCGGGATATCAAACCAAGATGGAGTACGATAAGTCAGGCCGACTCGAAAAGACCACGGACGCTCTCGGGCAGATTACCCGCTATTCCTACGACCAGGTCGGCAATGTGATTCGCGTTAGCGGCCCACAAAGCGCTGAGCACGACGTCACTTATACCTACGATCAGCTCAACCGGCAAACTACCGTTACGCTCGCCGCCGGTTCCAATAAAGCTGCGCCATACATCACCGAATACACTCCGCTCGGAAAAATCGCAGCGACTGTAGATCCCCTGAAGCACCGAATAGAATACGCGTATGACACTCTTAACTTTCTGGCCGGCGTCGTGGAGGCTAAGGGGACACCGGTTGAACGCAAAACCACTTATGAAAATGACCTCGTGGGTAATGTTCTACTTATCCATGACCCACGGGGTGCGTTCTACGACACAACTAAGACTTACGACAGAGTCAACCGCTTAAAAAGCGTTTCCAGAAACACTGGGACCCCGTCCTCTCCCGGTCCGATCTACCATGTCGTTTCAAACTATGACAAGGCCGGCAATCTAATATCGCTCACTGATCCGCGTGACAGCTCAGTTACGACGATCTTCGATTTCGATGCGCTTAATCGTACCATCCGGCGCACCGATGCTGAAAAAGGGGTCACGATCTTCAAATACGACGGAGTTAGTAACTTGATCGGTGCGATCGACCCGCGAGGTGGTGGAGACGAAGGCAATACCGAGTTTCTGACGAGCTATGAGTATGACGGATTGAATCGTCGCATCAGTCAAACGGATCCGCTTCAGGGCGTTACCCTGTGGAGTTACGATCCGGTGGGCAACGTTAAGACAATCACAACTCCTCGCGCCGGGGGAAAGGTTGGAGCCGGCTATACGACGGTCCAAGAGTGGGATGCGCTAAATCGTCTGCGAATCGTCACGGATCCCGAGAAGAACAGGACGGAGTATAATTATAATGAAGTTGGCATGCTCACGGAAGCCATCGATCCGCGGACCTTCAAAGGTGAAGGGAATTATCGCACGACCATTACTTATGATGCACTCAACCGCGCTGCTTCCAAGACGCGAACCTTGGGTTTGGGGGGCGGGGGAGTCGCAACGGAAATTTTCGTCTACGATCAGATCGGGAATCTCAAGAGTTATCAAGATGGCCGCGGCTCCTATTATACAGTTTCCTACGAGTACGACGCCCTGAATCGGTTAAGCACGATGACGGAGCCGGGAGGATCGCCATCCATCCCTGGTAAAGCGATCGTGACCGGCTACGAGTACGATGCGGCGGACAATGTGATCACGATCCATGATCCGCGCGGGACTTTTTATGACGTCATCCAGGTTTGGGACGTATTCAATCGGCTCGTCGAGCGGCGTCAACCCACCGGTTCCTCGACTAAGCCAGGCTCTGCTGCGGTCACAAAGATGACTTACGATGCCGCGGGCAATCTCCTCACCGCCGTGGATCCTCGAGGAGATTACTATAAGACCGTTCACGTTTACGATTTCCTTAATCGGTTGAAGATGACAACCCAACCGACAGGTTCTCCCGAAATTTCCAGTCCGCCCGCAATTACCAAATACGATTATGATGCGATCGGAAACTTGATATCTAAGACGAATTCGCTTAGCCGCACCACCACTTACGAATACGATCCCCTGAACCACCGTACTAAGGAAGTCGATCCACTCAAAAATGTCACCAGCTTCCAGTACGATGCGGAGGGTAATCTGGAAAGAATCACCTACGAAGCTTCTGCTGGAAGTGCGGAACGGGTCGAGACCATGGCCTTCGACAGCCTCGGGCGCGTGAAAGAGACTACCGACGCTGCCGGCTACGTGACGAGCTTTGAGTATGATGCGGTCGGAAATCTGACCAAACAAACGGGACCATTCGAGAACGAGACAGGGCAGAAATACGTGGCAACTTTCGTTTATGATGGAGGAAATCGGCTTCGGACGATCACGGACGCGGAGAAGAACATCACCAAGCATACCTACGATGAAGTTGGAAATCTGACTTCGATAACGGATGGGCGAGGGGATTTCTATACCGTGAAGTATGAGTACGATTACAAGAATCGGCTCCTGAAAGTGACGACACCAACTGGCACCGCAGAGCAGCCTGGGCCAGATGCGGTGGAACGATATGTCTACGATCCCGCAGGCCATCAAATCGAGTATCAGGATGCGCGGGGTGCCGCCTTTACAAGCCGATTTGACTACGACGCTCGAGGTTTGGTCCTGCAGAAGCGATCGGTCGGGGGAACTCCGGAAGCGCCGATCGAGCTTGTAGAAACTACTGATTACGACTTGGCCGGGAATCGGATTCGTTTCACCGACATTCGTGGATCAGGTTACGTGACAACCTACGTCGTCGATGCCTTAAACCGCATCCGGAGCATGGCTTCACCGGGAGGCACTGACGCCTCACCCAAGACTCTGACTGAAAGCTACGATTACGACACCGAGGGCAATCTGCTCAGGCATGTGGGTATAGGAGGCATACGCTTCACCGAGATCTTCACTTACGACGAGCTAAATCGAAAACAGTCCCACACTGACCCGGCTGGCGAGACGGAGAGTTGGACCTACGATCGGTTTGGGAACGCCCTAACGCATACGACTCCGTTCGGCGTCACCACTTACACCTATGACAAGCGGAACCGGCTCCTGACATCCATGGATCCGATGAAGAATGTAATCAGTCAGAGCTATCCTGGACATCGAAACGTGATTATCGTCACCGATCCGCTTCAGAACTCAACGACGCAAATCATGGACGGGCTTAATCGGTTGGTGAAACAGACCGATGCGAGGGGCAACAGCGATCTGTATGAGTACGACGCGGTCGGAAATCGAAAAACCGTCACCGATCGCCGTGGGACCCGTAACGAGTTTACCTACGATGCGCGTAATCTGCTCTTGACGCAAAAGCTAGCAGTAGGAACTCCAGAAACGGTGACTGCGACGAAATCGTACGACATCATGGGGTGGCTTAAGCAAGAGACCGGGTTCAGCAGCTCGGCGCAGACTATTACTTACACCCGAGATAACCTGGGGCATACCACTAGCCGCGCTACTGCCACCGGCGCAGGCTTGCCGTCCATCGTGGAAACTTTCAGTTATGACGTTCTGGGTAATCTGCGGCACGAGGTTCCTGGGCGCGGGGAAGCGTTTGCCGTTGATTACACCTACGACCGTAGAAACAATCTCATCGCTGTCACTCACAATGTGGGAACGCAGACGGAACCCCATCGGGTTACGGAGCGTATGGTTTACGACGATGCTGGGCGGCTCGTTGAGATGTTCAACGCACTCCAGCATCACACCATTCGTGGGTACGACGGGGCGAACCGACTGACTTCTGAGATCATCGAATCGCCAGGCAACGGAGGGCAGTTGCAGTCGTCCTGGACCTATGAACACAAAGACGGTCTTTTTATCGTCACCCACACGGACGCACTCGGAAGCGTTGCGGATAAAACGATTTACGATGGAGCCAATCGGGTGGTGCGGACAGAAAAGCGCGAGGCCGAGGCGACAGATTATACGTACGATCTGGCAAGTAACTTGAAGACAATGGATAGCGGTCGAACTCACCATCGCTACGGCTATGATGCCCTGAATCGGCGAACAGACGATTTCAATGAGCTCGGCTACCCCGTTCACACAGACTATGACGAAGTGGGCAACATCAGCCAGACGATCGACGCGGAGGGAAATCCCACGAAGTATACTTACGATCGTCTCAACCGCGTTCAAGACGTGTTGGATCCAAGAGGCGGCCATACCCTTACGGAGTATGACGGGTCCGGCAATATCACGAGGGTGCGTGATCCAGAAGGCACGGTGACGAGGTATACCTATGACCTCGCGAATCGGCGTCTGACTGAGGAGACCAAAAGTGGCACGCGCCGCTACAGCTATGATGCCGCAGGAAATGTGATCAGCTATGTAGATCGGAACAACCGTGAGATACGCTATAGTTACAATGGTTTGAATCAGCGGATTAGCGAGACCTGGGTCGGGTCGGGTGCGATTACGTCGCTTTATGATAGTGTCGGCCGGCTTTATTCGATAAGTGACGGTCGGTGGACGAGCACTTTGACTTATACGGAGGATGCGCGTGGATTGCGTACTTCGGAAGTGGTTGTTGGACCGGCGGGCTACGGACGCACTGAGGTAAAGTGGGGTCTGGATGGAATGGGAGTGGTGACGAGTGCAACGCTCAGCATTAACAATCAGACCCCGGCGGTGACCAACACGTACACTTTGGATTCGGCCAACCACCGGCTGACCGCTATCACCCAAACAGGAGCGTTTGTCACACCCAAGCGCGTTGAGTTTAGTTACGAGCCGGGTTTGTTCCAGTTCTCCAATATTAGCCGGTTTAACTCCGCATCCGGGGGTTCGGCCGTGGTTGCGACCAAGATTACCTATGACGCGGCAAACTACATTGCCACACTGACCCATAGCGGTTCGGGGCAGACTTCGGCCATCAACAGTTACGCCTTTACTTACGATCGCAATGGATTCGTCAAACTGCGCCAGGACATCGATGGGACAGCGACATTTTCATACGACAAGAGCTCGCAGTTAGTCTCGGTCAGCTACAGCAACCCCGCTTTCGGCGCGGAGACCTATACGTATGATGCGGCGGGCAATCCGTTGGTCTCCTCCCGCCAAGGTAGTGTCACCCGAGGAGACGATAATCGAGTGATCAGCGATGACTTAGCGAATTATGATTACGATAATGAAGGGAATTTGACGAAATTGACCTTCCGAATTGATGGTGTTTCGGAAGAGTTTGATTGGGATTATCGCAATCGGCTTACCGAGGTGCGAGTGCGAAATAACCAGGGTCAGATCCAACGGACCATCCGTTATGAATACGACAGCCTGAATCGACGTGTATCCAGCACGACGATTGAGACCGGAACGTCAGCCGGACGGGCGCCGATTACCTATTACGTTTACGACGGGCAAAACATCACTCTGGAGATGCGCGACGGCGATGGAAGCGAAGGTCTGTTGCCGTCAGCTCCCGCACGCGCCTATCTGCACGGGCCCGGCACGGACGAAGTGCTGGCCCAGGACGACGGCAATGGGCAGGTTTTGTGGCTGCTCGCGGACGCGCAGGGCACGATTCGTGATACGGCCAAGAACGACGGGAAAGGATTGGATCATTTCCTGATCGATTCGTTCGGGAATCTATTGGGCCGCCTGGCGAACACGCTTCCCACTCGATACCTCTACGCGGGGCGAGAGCTGGACGCGGATACGGGTCTGTATTACAACCGCGCCCGCTATTATGACCCACGCCTAGGTAGGTTCATTAGCGCCGATCCTGCCGGGATGAGTTCCGGCGACTACAACGCCTATCGTTATGCTGGGAATAACGTCGCTAATTTGACCGACCCGACCGGGCTGAGCAGCGAGGGTCCTGGATTCTTGGATGCACAGGCCGAAGGTAATACCGCCTTTTGGACAAGCTTCTTGTCGTTGGGCTTTGTGAAATACGACGTCTCTCAAGACGCGAGCGGATTTGTTGGCGGTCAATACTCTCTCGGTCCAACGGTGGAGAACCTGATCATGCCAGCGTTGCGAAGCACGGTGGGTTTTGCGGGAACGGCGGCGAACACTTTGCTCTCGGCAGGGAGTTTCGCTTTAAGCGCGGGCTTAAGCGCCCTGAAGATGGCTGGCAACGCGGCAATTTCAACCCTCGGAATTGGAGCCGGTCTGGTGGTCGGGGCTGGCAAGTTCTTACTGGGAATTGGCGAGATTTTGACACTGGGGAGTTGGGACGCACTGAATATGTGGTTCGGTCCGCGAGACTACAAGGCGATCAGCAGCTTTGGAAAGATGGCTCAAGAGCTTGCGGCCAAGAGCACTGGCGGATGGGACTTTACTAAAAAAGCCGCCGCGACCTTAGGATACGGAATGTTTGTGGCGCCTTTCGTCCAGGCGTGGGACGCCGCCGCCGCGGGAGATTCAATCGCTTTCGGAGAAGCCCTCTTCAACATCGCCATGATCGTCGCTCCCCAGGCGACCATCGGAAAAGTCACGGGTTCGCTTGGGTTTGGGGCACGCGCGGCAGCTGAATTTCGCACTGGTGGAGTAGGTGCCGTCAGAACGCTGGTCGGCGAATCTGCGGTAGTTCAAGGCTTACGGGCGGGTCTTGAGGTGGGCGGCGGTGTGTTTGGGAGTGGCGGGTTAGTTGGGGTCGGCCGATTCGTCGGCCGAGGGGCTGAGGCGATGATAGACCGTGTGCTCGAAAATGCCGCGACTGCGGCGACCGATTCTTTGATGTCGGCCTACGGCGTGGCGCAGAAGGTCGTGGATCTCGGGGAAGGCCTTCGAGTAGCAGCGAAAGGAGCGGGTACCATTGGTCCGCTTAAGATCTGGGAAGTCATGCGATCCTACGACCTTGGCGTGGCCGCGGCCATCGTCGATCGAGCCAGCGGGAATGGCAAGGGAGTCGCCGCTTCGATTGTGGCCAAAGCCGAGGGCGGACTGGAAGAGGCCGCTCAACTGAGGGCGCGGATGGTGGCTGAGGCGGATGCGCTGGCCATTCCAGAATACGAGCCTCCGGGATTGCCAGAAGCCTCTCCCGCAGCAGCAGCTTCCGAGGAGGCAGCGGCTGCTTCACCCGCGGCAGCCCAGCCTGAGGCCGCGGCGGCGATTGAAGGTGCCAACCGAGGAGCGCCGGGCGAGCCCCCGTTCAAGAACCTGTTAAGGTATTCCGAGAGTGAACAACTGAGCGATCCGAATTACGCGCCGATGGGTTATGGACGAAAGATCAGTTTTGGAGGTGGTCTCGGTGAAAGACCTAATGGTTGGCCGGGAGGCAAAGTGTTTGGTTATTCAGATTATCAATACTATCCAGTGGATCGTACCCCTGGGCTTATTGGTTGGTTCGAATACTACAGTCGGGCAGAAGTTGTCGAGATAGTGTCGAAAGCAATTGCCGATGGCAAACCCGTGCCCAAGTTCAAGAAACCAGCCGCCAACTTTGCCGCGCGCGGCATCCTGTCTCATTTTGAAATCATTGTTAAAGACGGCAAACTCGCTTGGGCGCGAGACGGTTCACCGGTGGTCACCAAATTAGGGCCGAAAGAGGAATTCATCTTCGTCGTTGATGAGCATGGGCGGATGTTTGGATATCAAGGGCGCGGCGACCCTTTGGGGATCAACGTCAAACATTCAAGCTTCTTCGGGCCGGATAAACCTGTGGCCGCCGCCGGGACGATTGTCACCGATGCCAGTGGCCAACTGCGACGGATTACAGACTCATCTGGGCACTTCGGACTTTCGCTGTTGAAGCGGACGGGCGCTGAGGGCGGCGCCATTGATGCCGTCGTCACTAACCTGGTCGATAAAGGACTGGACGCCGGCAAGCTCAAGGTGCGCCTGTTTACACAACGAGGGACAGAGCGGATTCTTGGGCCAAAGACCGATTACATTCCCACGCGTGGACCTTTCCCGGAGTCACCCTATCCAGCGCCTCCGCTCGAACCGGATGTGGTTCGATCGTTGATGGAGCAGCCGACGCGCGCGGAAATCGACGCCATGATCAAAGGGAACTCTGCTCCGACCCAGGCGACAGCTTCTACGACTCCAGTTCCCGCGGCGGATGGCGGCAAGAGCGCGCTCAGGAGTATGCTGGACGATTGGGGTGTTAATCCCGCGCGGATCATTAACGGCCCAGCGGATCTTCTGCCGCCCGCCGCTCCCTTAACGCCAGCCAAACCCGCTTTCCTTGAGATCATTCCGGGCGAGTGGAAGAACAACGTCGTCCCGCCCGAACCTCCCCCGATGCCGCCTCAAAACTACCTTCCACTTGTTCCTGGGGAGTTCAGAAACTACAACCCGCCAGCGGTGACGCCGACCCCTTTCTTAGCTCCGGGCAACTATTTGCCGATCGAGCCAGGCGCGTATAAATCACTTGTCCCGCCGCCGTCGCCTTATGTGCCGCCGGCCAAGTTCCTGCCGCTGCCGCCGAAACTGCAGTCTGAACCCGAAACTTCGGTATCCGAGGCGAGCGGCCTGCCTCAGCCCGGGCCGGCGGAACAAGCCCCACCGGCTTCGATGGACATTACGGTTTTCGCGCGCGAGCTCTGGACGCGGGTCTTGGGTCGTCCTGTGGCACTAACTCTCGAACTGGTGCCAGTAGATCTCCCTGCCGGTGAGCTGGGCCATGCTGTCATTACTGAATTGGGTAGCGATGGATTGCCTGCGCGTGGCCTTCTTGTCTACGACGAGGACGGAGACGGACACGGCTGGTTCGCGGACCCGACTTCCTGGAACAGTGACCACACCGGCTCCCTCGATGTTCTGGAGAAGAGCGGGCGCTACGACCTATTGACGCTCATTGTCCATGAGATGGGACACTTGCTCGGATTCACCAGCCAGTTCAGCGGATTTTCCGGACTGGTTGAGACACGGGCAGACGGGTCGGCTTGGTTCGTCACAGGAAGCTCCTCTGTCCTGCTGACTCCAGATCAAGATCATGTCTCGGCAATGCAGTTTGCTGGAGACCTAATGACTCCCAGCTTAGCTCTCGGGGTCAGGCGACTGCCCTCCGTCTTGGATGCCCTGATCCTAAATGCCGCCTGGGAAAATGCCGCCCTTATCGCGCTTGCGCAGCCTGGGCGTCCTGCCTTTGCAATGGCCCCCGGGATCGTGGGCTTCAAGTTGTTGGCCGAGGCGATGGCGCAAGATTCAAACACCGCTGCTCCTCAGTTGCGCAACGGCGGCTTCACGGTCACAGATTCGCAGTCAACAGACTTTGGATGGCGTGTGTTTGGCAATGGATCAATTTCCAATAACCGTGCGATCCTGAACGAAGGCCCGCTTCTCTTTACGGAATTTTCTCAGACATTTGCGGTTCCCGACGGCGCTCTTACGCTGCGCTTCACGTTGAATGGTCCCACGCTGAAAGCGGGAGCTTTGAACGCGCCGGACGCATTTGAAGTCGCACTTCTAAACACCGTAACGGCAAAGCCGCTGGTGCCAGCGTTACCCGGTCTGAGGAATACGGACGCGATCCTGAACCTGCAGGCGAGCGGCGCGATCCGATTCTCTTCGATGGTCAACGTGCAAGGGGTGGCAGCCTCCGGCGGAAACCTCACTGGCGCGAGCACGCAAGTGACGATCGATTTGAAGGGGGTGGCGCCAGGGACGGTTGCCACGCTGTTGTTCGACCTTGTTGGCTTCGGCGCGCTCGACAGCTCGGTCACGGTGAGCAATGTGGAATTCGTCACGGGGCCTCCGTTGGAAGTGCACCTGGATCCGAGCACCGACTCGGGCACCGTGGGTGACGACGTGACCAATTTCAACCCGATCGTGCTCGCAGGCACGGCGAGTCCGCGCCAGACAGTCCTACTCGATCTGAATGGCGACGGTTTCAACGATGGGACCGCGACCGCGGATGAAAATGGCCGGTTCGTCTTCACGGGCGTGAACCTCGGGCTCGGGTCACACACGCTCCGCGTCCAGGCTACGGATACGGAAGGGACGACGGTCCGTGGGCGAACGATCACTGTCGATCAGACGGCTCCCACGATTTTAGGCATCGTTCTCAATGACGGCCAGGCGCAACGCTCCAAGGTTAGTTCCATTGCGGTGCGGTTCAGTGAAGACGTCTCCGGCAGTCTAACGGCGGCCAGTTTGAACATCTTCAATTTGGGCACTACCGAGCAAGTGCTTGGTTCGGCATTAACGTTCCAGTTCGATCGCTCAACCAATACCGCGATTTGGACATTCCCGAGCTTGGAAGGCGGATCGTTAGCCGATGGGAATTACGTGGCTCGGGTGGTGACGGAGTCACTGACGGATGCGGCCGGGAACAAGCTGGTCATCGAGGCGAGTTCATCCCAGGTGGAGTTCTTCCGCTACTTTGGAGACCTCGATGGCGACCGCGATGTCGATTTCCTGGATCTGTATCGGTTCCAAGCCTCCTCAGGGACTAAGATTGAGGAGCCTGGATACAATCCCGCTCTCGACGTCAATGGCGACGGTCAGATTAACAATGTCGATATCCAGAGCTATCAACAGCATTATCTGACCGTGCTCGCGCCTGCGCCACCTCTCCCGACGGGCATCGGACCTAGCGCGATTGGCCAGCCCAACGTCTTGGAGAGTAGCCGAGTTGAGCGAGGGGTGAGCGTTCTCTCGCACGGCGACCCTCGGGCTGTTGCGGCGCCATCGGTAGTCGTCGGCAGTCGAGTGGATCGCAATCTGGCATTGGGCATCCGGAGCGCCCCGCTGGCTATTGCGAGTCCTGTGGCGGCCGCGGATCCGGCGCGGTCAAGTCAAAGCCGGCCCGGGTCGATTCGTTCCGTCGAACTCAGTGGTGTGATTCCTCTTGGCGTGACCGAGCCTGTCTTGGTCTGGCAGCGCTTGGAATCGCGTCTAACATCGTCCTCCAGGCTGGCCCCGCTGAGCAGCGACTTCCCCACTTTGGGGCGAGACGGCAGGAGGGCATCGAGCCCAAGGTCTCTTGGCTTGAGCGCAACGCCGGCCTATGCCATCCGTGATGCGTCGACTTTTGAATTCGAATCCGAACCGGGAGTGACGCCGTGAAGCGAATTTTCATTCTTGCCGCGCTGCTGGCTGCCAGCTTCCCTTGGGTCAGTTTGGCGCAAGGCACATTCCGCGTCCGATTTGACCAGGCTACCTATTCTGTGACACCGGGCGGGACCGTCTCTGTTGGAGTCGTCATTGATCCCACACCTCCGCAAGGTCTGTTTAGTTTTGGGATCAAGGTTGCCTACGACGAAATCATGGCCCGCGTGGCCAATGCGGCGGCGATAGTGGTGCCTCCTCCGATGGATTTCAATGGCGTGGCAGGACCCGGCGCGCTACGGGCTATCGAGAACGGCGCGGCTGGGGTGAAAGGAACGGTCGATTTTTTCCTGTCCCCGGCGCAGCCGTACTTGGGAGCGACCCTGGCGACGATTTCGATCACGGACGTCTCGGGAATCCCTGGCACCTCGTATCCGATTCGTTTGGACGTCTTTGGGACCGTTGGGCCGAACGAGACGGTCTTTGTCAGTGGAGTAGGGACGTCTCGGGAATCCCTGGCACCTCGTATCCGATTCGTTTGGACGTCTTTGGGACCGTTGGGCCGAACGAGACGGTCTTTGTCAGTGGAGTAGGGGAAGACCTTGATTCCAAGACGACGTTCGGCACTGCTCTCATCACGGTCATTCCAGAGTTGCCGGTAGCTTGGTTCACCGTACCTGTTCTGGCGTGGATCGTTATTCTCCGTTCAGGCATCACTAAGAATCGGCTTTATCGAATAATCGGAGCGCGTAAGGCGATCACGGACCCTCGGTGAAATTGTCCATGAGGGGCGGGCTGGGTTTTCAATGTCTCTTGGCAACCTTTTCCTTGCTGTTGCGTTAGAAAGTGGAGTAAACAGGAAACTTCCAGTCCTGAACATTTATGCCTTTCTCAAAAAAGGTCGTAACCTTAATCGCCGAGGATGACGCTGGACATTTGAGATTGATCGAAAAGAACTTGGCCCGATCGGGCTTACGCTCACCGATTATAAAATTCGATAACGGACAAAGTGTCCTCGACTTCCTTTTTGGGCGTGGGTCAGGAGACCATCGTGCATCGGACACACCCTACTTTCTGCTTTTGGACATCAACATGCCGAAGGTGAGCGGCGTCGAGGTCTTGCGCCAGGTCAAAGCTGACGAGTCATTGCGAAGAATGCCCGTTGTCATGCTCACAACGGCGGACGACCCGTCAGAGGTCGATCGGTGCCACACCATTGGTTGTTCCAACTACATCGTTAAGCCGATCAACTATGATAGCTTCGCTGCCGCAATCGCTACCATTGGATGCTATATTGCGCTTGCCAGTGTCCCTCCGCTCAGCCCGGTCAACTCGTAATCGATAATCCGTAAGACGGGTCGAATTCAAGGCTTCCCGCCGATTCAGATTTGCGACGGCTTTAGTCGAAACCCGGCCCGACTTGCTTGTCGTGAGGCTGGCTAACCGCTTTGGACCAGGTATTTGTTGGAACTTGATGGCGCTTCCGCATCCGTATCGGCTGGATCGCTAAGGCTGCTGAAGCCCGTTGCCTGGGCCGTGGTATCCGGGTTGGCGGATTCCCAAGGCCGCTCCACAAGGGACGCTGGGCCGCGAGCTGCAAACTGCGAGATTGACAGCGGTTGGTAGAGGAATACCGTACGGATATACGGTATATGCCAGAACTGACCAAGCGACAGCGCCAGATTGTCGATTTCATCGATTCGCAAACGCGTGAAAACGGTGTCACGCCGTCGTTCCAGGAAATCGCCGACCGATTTGGGTTTCAAAGCCTAACCACGGTCGCCGACCATTTGCGCTTGGTTCGGCAGAAAGGGTTCCTGGCCACCGAGCCGGGGCGCGCCAGATCGTTGCGAGTTATTTCCCCGCTGCAGTCGCTGCGCAAGCGAGTGGCAGACATCCCGATCTACGGCTCGATCCCGGCCGGCTTCGCCGACGACCAGAAGCAGGAAGCCAAAGGCTGCGTGTCTATCGATATCGAATCGCTCGGCCTCAAACCGACGCCGCGTACGTTTGCGCTCGAGGTTCGGGGGGATTCGATGATTGGCAAGTGCATTATGAGCGGCGATCTCGTGGTTTTGGAACACGGCATGACTCCTCGTAGCGGCGATGTGGTGGCCGCTCTCATCGATAACGAGAGCACGCTCAAGACATTCCTCCTCAACCGTGGCAAACCGTTTCTTCGGGCGGAGAACCCTCGTTATCCCGACCTGATCCCCGCGCAGGAACTGGTCATCCAAGGCGTCATGGTCGCGCTCATTCGAAAACGCAAATGATTCCGAAGTGCCCCGCGTCATCGTTCATCTGGATGCCGACGCGTTCTTTGCGTCGGTGGAACAGGCAGCCGACTCTCGCCTGCGCGGCAAGCCCGTAGCGGTCGGCGGCGAGAAGCGCGGCATCATCGCGTCCGCGTCCTACGAGGCTCGCAAGTTCGGCGTTTACACCCCGATGCCGACGGTGCGAGCCCGCAGGCTGTGTCCCAAGCTTATCGTCGTGCCCGGTGACTTCGATAAATACGAGCACTTCTCTCGTTGGATGTTCAGCTATGCGCAGGACTTCACACCCGACGTGGAGATTGCATCGATCGATGAAGGCTACTTTGACCTGAGCGCGGTGCGTAGACCGCCACTGAACGTGGCGGACACGATTCGCACTGCGATCCGGCAGTCGCTCAAGATTTCCGTCAGCGAGGGGATTGCCAGCAACAAGCTCGTGAGCCAGATCGCCTCAAAACTGACCAAGCCCGCTGCGTTCAATCAAGTGCCTGCTGGTCAAGAGATTCCATTTCTACATCCGCTGCCGAACATTTGGCTTCCCGGCGTTGGTCCAGCGACCGCGCAACGGCTGAATGCCGCTGGTCTGGCCTTGATCCGGCACGTGTCGGCGACGCCTACGGATATGCTGCACATGCTGGTGGGCAAACTGGCGCTCTCCCTCAAACCGCACGCTGATGGAATCGACGAACGGGCGGTGATCCCGTTCAGCGCCCCGGCCAAGTCCTATGGCCATCAGCAGACGTTCGACGCCGACCTGACGGACGAAGATTATGCGGAGGCGATCTTGCGGCGAATGGCGGACGACCTGATGTCAAAGGTGCGAGCCGATGGCAAGAGCATCCGCACTTTCACGGTCAAGGTCCGCTACAACGACATGGAGGAGGATCAGCGGAGCGAAAGCCTCGCTGAACCTACCGATCTGGAGAGCGACTTGTATGGGGGCATTCACAAGCTCTTCCGCCAAGCCTGGAAGCGGCGGGTGAGCTTGCGCTTGGTCGCCCTGAAGCTGTCGAATGTGTACGATGGCGTTTTCCGGGCCGAACTTGCCCTGGAGCGCTCCGCTGAGCAACATGAGGCGCGAAGGCGGCTGGCTGACGTGGTAGACCAACTTCGGCATGATCGTGGTCACGGAGTGTTGCTTCGCGGCCATGATTTCCTGCTGCGCGAGACCCCGACGGATACAGCTAAAACGCTCTCGCGAGAGCGCAGACGCATCCTCGACCGGAGAGTGGGTGTCCGGGGACCTCGCGCCAAGGCGGCGGGTTACGTTGCTTTGGGTGTCCGGAGTGTATATTCGTTCCTCAACTCAGCACTGACCATGGACGCCATCGTGAGATTGGCCCAGCGCCATGGCTGTCCGGCCGTTGCGCTCACGGATACCGGAAACTTACACGGTGCGGTTGAGTTTACACTCCAGGCGAAGGCGGCTGGCATTAAGCCGATCCTAGGGGCGACAGTGCCGGTCGAAGACAGCACCGTCTGCCTTTACGTCGAGAATGCGACCGGCTACCGCAACCTGTGCCGCTTGCTGTCTACGACAGTGCGGCATGCGGATAACGAGAGCGATGCCGCCGCGCAACGTCAGGTGCGCATTGGCCTGGATCAGCTCGCCGAGGCGAATGAGAGCTTAATCGCGGTCGCCCCAGACGCTCGACTGGGGCCGGTCTTTGGCGACCGTTTTTATCACGGGGTTACCAGCGCCAAGGACGTCAAAGCCGCTTTGGGCTCTCCGTGCGTTGCCGTGCTGCCCGTCCACTACGCTCAGCCCCAAGACCGCTGGAAGTGGAATATCGCTCAGTCGATCCGCACGCGCACCTTGCTACAAGAGGCGCATCCTGGAAAACTGCTCAATGGAGATTTCCACTTTCGGTCGCCCGCAGAGATCAGCCATCTTTTTCAAGAGTATCCCCAGGTGCTGGCTCACGCCTTCGAGTTGGCCGACCGTTGCTCATTTGAGTTGCGGATGGGCTCGCCGCAGTTTCCCGCGTTCAAGCCCGACGATGGATCAGCACCCCACGTCTTCCTGCGCAAGCTCGTCCTGGAAGGCCTGCAACGTCGCTATGGCGACCGCGCTCCAAATCTGACTTCGCAGCTGTTCGAGGAGCTCTCCATTATCGCTGAGGTAGGCTATGAGGAATATTTCCTCGTGGTGTGGGACATTCTCCAGGAATGTCGACGGCGGGGCATCCAGTGGATCACGCGAGGTAGCGCCGCGGACTCGCTCGTCTGTTATTGCTTGGGCATTTCGGATGTGTGCCCAATCCGCTTCGACCTTTACTTTCGGCGCTTTCTTAACAAAGAGCGGATGGCGATGAAAAAGCTCCCGGACATCGACATCGACTTCGCACACGACCGAAAAGACGACGTGGTCAAGCTGATGTTTCAGAAGTACGGCTCTGCGAACACAGCTGTCGTCGGTGGCTTTTCCACCTTCCAGGCCCGAAGCGCGTTCGCCGAGGTTGCCAAGGTGCTTGGGGTAGCCGAGCGCGAGGTGCGTAAGTTCACGGACCATTTCCCCTGGAGCTTTGGCGGCGGCTGGGTTCCAGGCCAGCCTGCGCCGAGTCGCAGGCCTGGACTGATGGAGTTGCTTAAAGCCAACCCCGCCAACCGTGATCTCCCCCTGGATGAAGAACCCTATCGGACGGCGATCCTAATGGCTGAGTTTCTCGACGGGTTGCCGCGCTATCCGAAGATGCATCCTTGTGGGGTCGTGCTTTCTCGTCAGCCAATGTCGGAACTGACGCCGACTTTCACGTCGAACAAAGGCTATCCGACCACCCATTTCGACATGGATGCGGTGGAGGTGATCGGGTTGGTGAAGATTGACATCCTGGCACAGGGGGGGCTGGCGGCGATGCGCGACACCAAACACTCGCTCGCCCGGCGGGGGATCGAGGTCGACCTCGTGGGCCTGGAGCCTTGGACGGACGGGGGTGTCTGGGCGATGATCGCTGACGGAGGCTCTCGTGCCGTCCATCATATCGAGTCTCCGGCCATGATCGGGCTGTGTCGCCAATGCAACGTCCAGGACATCGATGGCCTGATCGCCATCGTCAGCGTTATCCGCCCGGGTGCGGCCAATGAGGGTAAGAAGCAAGCCTTTGCCCGCCGTTACCAAGGACTGGAACCGGTGACTTACCCGCACCCCTCGCTGGCGGGGTGTCTCAAGAGCACGTTTGGGCTGGTCGTCTACGAAGAGCATATCCTGCAAGTCTGTGAAGCCTTCGCGGGACTGCCGCCGGGACGGGCCGACGTATTGCGCCGGGCTCTCTCTCGGAATTGCGAGCTGATCATCGAACAGATTCACCAAGAGTTCTACGCTTGCGCTCAGTCACGTGGCCACGACGAACAGAAGATCGCTGAGGTTTGGGGCTTGGTGAGCGGGTTCGCTGGCTACGCGTTCTGCAAGGCCCACAGCACGGCCTACGGGGTGGAGGCGTATCAGAGCGCCTGGCTAAAGCACTACTACCCGGTCGAGTTCATGGCTGGCGTCTTGAGCAATGGGAAAGGCTTTTATAGCCCGCTGGTCTACATCCTGGAATGCCACCGCTTAGGCATACCGATCCTGCCTCCATCCGTGAACAGTCCTGGCCCTCAATTCTTAGTGGAAGGACAGTCAATTCGCGTCCCGCTCGTCCGGGTGAAGGGTCTGACTGAGCGTTTGATCGCCCGCATTCTCAAGGAACGCGAGCGAGGCCCGTTCACGTCTCTCTCGGATTTCTATCGACGCCTCATTCCAACCCAAGACGAGATGGAGGCAATGATCCGGGTAGGCGCGTTCGACAGTTTCGGCAAAACTCGTACCGCGCAGTTCTGGGAGTCGCGCCACCTGCATCAGGCGTTCTCTCACAGCGCCGAACCGGGCCAAGGCTGGCTCTTACCTCCGCCCGCGACCGATCGACTCCCCTCGATCCCGTTACAGGAACCGACCCGACGCCAGCGTCTGGAATGGGAAACAGAATTGCTCGACTTCGCGGCGAGTGGTCATCCGCTGGAACTTCATGATGACGTTGACTGGAACACCTACTGCCCCGTGAACCGGCTGGGCGAGCACCTTGGCGAAGAGTTGGTCACGTGCGGCCTCATCATCGAGCAGCGCATCCACCACCAGGTCACGGGCGAGCCGATGAAGTTCCTGACTTTGGCCGACTGGACGGGCATGGTCGAAACCGAGCTATTCGCGCCGACGTATCGCAGCTACGGTCTGGCCACCGTTCGCTATCCGGTGCTCGAGGTCACTGCAACCGTCGAGCCGTTCGAGAATGGACGCGGATTCTCCCTGCGTGTGTTGCGGGCGGGGAAGCCACGGACCAAAAGCGCCTGACATACCCCCGGTGGACATCCTCAATAAGTGAGCTATTGCTCGAAGCGTCACAATGCCGCCACTTCGGTTGCCTCGTCGACGTCGCACGGGCTGCGTCGCATAATTCCGCGGGAGGGACCAGGTCAACTTCTTAGAATTTTTTCCATCGCCTTACCCTTGGCGAGTTCGTCGACAAGTTTGTCCAGGTAGCGAATTTCCCGCATGGTCGGATCTGGGACCTCTTCGACGCGGACGCCACACACCACACCCTTGATCAACACGCGGGAAGGATTCATCCGCGGAGCTTCCTGGAAAAAGGTTTCAAAACCGGTCTGCTTTTTCAATTGTGCTTCCAACTCCTTCTGACTGTAGCCGGTGAGCCAGCAAATGACGGCATCCACTTCTGACTTTTTTCGCCCCTTCTTTTCCGCTTTGGCGACATAAAGAGGATAGACGCTAGCAAAGCTCGTTGTAAGAATGCGATGTTTGGTTGTCATGGGAATCAAAGGCCTAGAGACACGGGGCAGTGGCGTTGGGCCGCGGCATCTCCATTCGAAAACGTCGTATCATTTCTAACCTCACAGCATCTGGTGACTAGCGAACCTTTCCATAAATCGAATCGCTCGGTCGAGGAAGTTTTTGGCCCTGACTGGTCCCCGACTTGGCTGGTGATCTTAAGAAGCTGGATTACGTAGAAAACCAGAACTCCGCGGCAAACGGCCCGCTCCCCGACGGTCGAAGATTGTCCGCGAGAGCGCGCTACGTACGGATAACCCCTTTTCGACACTCGACCCACGTCGTTAGCCTGCCGTTTGGAGGAAACGTGCGTGGATACCCCCCCACCTTCGTTCTAGACCCATTCCAAACCCGATGAGAACAGGATGAGAACAGGATGGCGATAGGGGTCTCATAGGGTTCTCATACGGTTCTGACCGGGTTCTCAGCGTCCGGGAATTCCCGCCCGCAGACGATTAAAGAGATCAAACCGGTTCTCGCGAGTCGCGGCGGTTGCGTGTCTCGGGCACCGTTGATGGATAACTATACGTGGTGACGAATTGTCACCAGCGAATGATCCTCTGGGGCCAGCGTATTCCCGAAGGCGGTAAAGCGGCTGGCGATTTGTCTCACACATTGTCCGCAAATTGTTGACGGATCGCAACTGGCTTTGCCCCAGAAGGATGCAGGGACATGCTGGTTTCCGGCGGCCTTGTTCGACGCCGCGACGGACCAGAGATAGCGGCCTCGCAGGTCGCTCCCGCGCAGATGCTTCGGAGCGGACAGCTTCCTAACAGCGTGGTAAGAGCTTGCTCACAGCCTTGTGACGCTGTGACTAAGCTGTGACCAAGCTGTGAGGAGCGGGCAAACCAGGGGAGAACGAAGGAAGGCGGATTGTGCATGAACCCTTGGCACTGGCGACGGTCAGAGAGCGATCCGCCTGCCAAAACGAAGTTAGGTTCCGCGGTTGGTCTTCGACCTGGTTGCGGCCCGTATCGCCCGGCAGATACCAGCGGACAACATTCACCAGACGCATTGGGTTGTCTCTTGATTATGCCACGTTCGGTCTTCAAACTCGCTTCACCATGATACAATGCGCTCGAACGGCAGGTCTCCTGCTCGCCGTCGTCCTTTCCGCAGGAGGGCAGGAATTGTTCCAGGCTGGCGTGGGCAGAGCTCCGCGCTGGGCGAGCTTCGAGAATCCGAAGTCGGAGAAAGGCGGTGCGGGACGTGAGAATAAGAGTGCCAAGGGCCACGCTTTTGGGTCCCTCAAAGCTGGTCAATCCGTCACTTTGATGGAATACAACGGCAGTGGCATCATTCGGCGTGTTTGGATGACGATCAGTGATCGCAGCCCCGAAATGGTCCGGTCCCTCACCTTGGCCGCGTATTGGGACGGCGAAGCCACTCCCGCTGTACTCGCTCCGCTCGGCGATTTCTTCGGGATTGCGCACGGTCAACTATGCGCCTTCGAGAGCGCAATTGTGTCCAACCCGGAAGGCCGTTCGTTCAACTGCAACATCCCAATGCCGTTTCACAGGTCAGCTCGCATTGTCCTGCGTAATGAGTCTAGCAAACACCTGCCGCACCTCTTTTATGACGTCGATTTCGAGACGGTCGACGCACTGCCCAAGGATTCGCTCTACTTCCACTGCTACTGGAACCGCCAGGTGCGGACTCCATTGGGTGAGGATTACCAGATCTTGCCGCATGTCACGGGTCGAGGCCGGTTGCTCGGAGTTAACGTGGGCGTTCTGAGCAATCCCGATTATGCGGAGAGTTGGTGGGGCGAAGGCGAAGTGAAAATGTTTTTGGACGGGGACGACCAGCATCCTACCATCGCTGGCACGGGCACGGAGGATTACATCGGCACCGCCTGGGGCCTGGGCAAGTTTTTTAACCGCTATCAGGGCTGCTCCGTAGCAGACGCTCCCCACCGCCGGTGGGCCTTCTACCGATTCCACATTCCTGACCCGGTGTATTTTGAAAAGGATCTGAAGGTGACAATCCAAGAGATTGGCGGAACTGGTGCCGCCAAAGTCCGGGAGTTTGTTAAACGCGGGTTGCCCGTAATTCCAGTTTCGGTGGATCTTAACGGCAAGTTCACGAAATTGCTCGAGCCCAATGCACCGAGCTTGGACGATCCGAGTCTTGCTGAGGGCTGGGTCAACTTCTACCGTCAGGACGATTACTGCGGAACAGCCTACTTTTACCTGGATAAGCCGGCGCACCAACTGCCGCCCATGCCGACGCTAGAGGTGCGAACCACCGGCATCAAATAGCCAGCGGCACGGGTGTCGTGGCAGGTCGCGTTCCCCCGGGGCCATGAGCTGCTGCGAAGGATTTTTGCTGCGCTCGCTGTCCGTGAGCAATTGGTCATGACTCCGGAGCCGGGTTAAAATGTTCTTTAGGGCTCCGGGAAAGGAATAATCTCTCGGCGACTGGAGACGATACCGATGCATATTCGAGAAATGCGCGCACAGGTCCCGATTCTGATGATCGCGGTGTTCTGTGGATCGACCGTCCTCTTCGCACAGGAACCGGGGAGCGGGATCAACAAAGCCACGCCGCCGTTTAGGTTATCGACATTCTCCGCTGACGTCACCGTGCCCGCCGGGCACGGCATGATGGGCGGAGCCTGGCTCTCAAAAACAGTTGCTGACCCTCTGGAAGCGCACGGCCTTGTCTTGATGGGACCGGGAAAGCCGGTGGTCTATGTCGCGGTGGACTGGTGTGAGATTCGAAATGACGCCTTAGAACGCTGGCAACAGGCCCTGGCGCAGGCGGCTGGCACAGATTCCGAGCGAGTGATGGTTTCCACGGTTCATCAGCATGATGCGCCGGTGGCCGACCTGGGAGCGGAGCGAATTCTGCGCGAGCGTCAGGTGTCTGAAACCGTCTGCGACCCCGCCTTTCACGAAATTGCCGTTCAGCGAGTTGCTCAAGCCCTCCTGGCCTCCCTGGCCTCGGCGCGAAGCGTCACACACGTGGGTGTTGGCCAAGCGCCCGTCGAACGCGTGGCGTCGAACCGCCGCTATACCAGGCCGGACGGCTCAGTGCGTTTCGATCGCATGAGTGCGACACAGGATCCGGTTGCCCGGGACGCGCCGGAGAATCTGATCGACCCGTGGTTGAAGACGCTCAGTTTCTGGGATGGAGATGTCCCGATCGCGGCGGTGAGCGCTTACGCCGTGCATCCCATGAGCTACTATGGCAAGGGGGAGGTGTCGGCAGATTTCCCCGGGCTGGCACGCCGTCGTCGGCAACGGGACCTGCCCGAGGTCAAGCAGATCTATGTCAGTGGCTGCGCTGGTAACCTGGTCGCCGGCAAATACAATACGGGAGCAACCACGAATCGGCCGGCACTCGCTGAACGATTGTATCAGGCCATGGTCAAAGCCTGGACTTCAACCCGGCGCGCACCGCTCACGCGTGCGGACTTCCGCGTCGAGCGGGTTCGCCTGGAGCCACGTGACGATCCTGGTTTCACCGTGAGCGACCTGGATAGGGAAATTGCCAACCCGTCGCGCCCGTTTCGGCGATGTCTGGCCGCGATGGGCTTGAGTTGGCGAAAGCGCGCGGACGCGGGGCACAGGGTCGCGATCCCTTGCTTGGACCTCGGTATCGCCCAATGGCTCTTGCTGCCTGGCGAGTCATATGTCGAATTCCAGCTCGCCGCGCAGAGGATGCGGCCTGACCAGTTTGTCCTCGTTGCTGGTTATGGCGAAGGAGCGACCGGGTATGTGCCGACGGATCGTCACATCGCGGAGCATGACGGAAACTTGAGCGATTGGTCGTGGGTAGCTCCGGGCTCCGAAGCCCGCTTGCTAGAGGGGATTCGCCGAGTCTTGTCGGTCGACGCGGACGAAGCTTCCGCCGTGCCCTGGAAAGCAAATCTGCCGATCGCATGGGTCCGCAAAGAAGTTTACCGGGAACATGCCGCGCCCCGGGTGGCCCCTTGGGTTTCACTCCAATACGTCGGTCCGGGTTTCCAGTTACGTGAAGTGCATGGAAATGAACGGGAGTCCGATGTGGGTGAGGAGATCCAGGCGCGCTGGTCCAGCGACAATGGCCGCACTTGGTCGGCATTCGCTCCGGTGCAGCCGTCCAACAAGGTGTTCTATCAAGGGACTGCGGTTTGGGAGGGAGAGAGTGTTGGCACGTATGATTCGGCGTCCGGCCGGTTGGTTCAGCTTTGGCTTCGGCAAATAGAAGTGAACCGTGCCTATCACAATTTCACTTATGTCCGCACCTCGCTCGATCAGGGCCGAACGTGGAGTGACGCGCGGCAGCTTCGCTACGAAACCGGTGAGGCATTTGATCCAGGCAATCCGCTGCAACCTGGCTTTCTCGACCATAACGAGGGTTATCCAGGCAACAACATCCTGGTCCGATCCAACGGAACTTTGGTGGTCTGTCTGGCACACGCCAATGCTCCCGGAGATCCGAAGAACAACGCTCGTCCCTGGCGGATGGGATCGCTCTGTTTTTCGGGTCAATGGGACGGTGCGAGTCAGGAATACCAGTGGCAAGCCGGTGCGCGCGTCGAAGTTGCGCCTGAGATTTCCGCACGCGGATTAATGGAGCCGGAAGTCGCCGACCTGAGGGACGGTCGATTGCTGGTGGTGTGGCGCGCATCAACTCAGGGGTGGGACGGCACAACAGCTTCCGCGCCGGGCCGGAAGCTTTACAGCCTCTCCCGGGATGACGGCCGGACGCTTACGGCGCCAGCAGAATGGAAGTACTCCAACGGCTCCAGTTTCTATTCACCGTCGTCGTTTCACCGTTTGGTGCGGCACAGCCAGACAGGCAAGCTTTACTGGTTGGGCAACATCAGCGCGACGCCGCCGGTAGGTAATTCACCGCGTTACCCCTTGGTCATTGCGGAGGTGGATGAGTCGGCGGCCGCCCTGCGACGGAACACGGTGACGGCACTGGACGATCGGCAACTCGGTCAGGGCGATATCCAGTTTTCGAATTTCTCGCTCGTGGAGGACCGTTGGAGTCATGAGTTGGTCCTTTACCTGACCACCTACGGGCAGGAGCCAAATCCGCAGGATTGGGCGACCGCAGACTGCTTTCGCTACACGGTCCAGGTCAGGTAACATGGCACCAGCGAAACCTTGCTGCTTAACGGTGGAGCATGGCTTGCCGACAGAGCGGGCTGACGCCGTCGTGGTCCCCGCCAGTCGACAAAGGGACAATGACGAGTGGTTCGAACCGCCCGTGCACGAGAATCATCCGGGTGGGGGATTTGAGGAGACGATACTTCGCTACCTGCGCCATGGAAGACATTGATCTATTACTGAGAATGCAGTTGCTGCGTGCTCGACCAGATCTGAGTCGATCCGCTGTGTCGTCATTGAGCAAACGTTCGATCGTGACGTTCATTGAATGAATGGTTGACGCTATGAGTTTTATTCCAACGGGAGAATTGAATCCTCTCCTCCATCCAGACGGGCAAGCACGGATTCTCAACGTTGTTTTGGAGCAACTCTGTTTGCTGCGAGCCGAAGTCGGTGCCGTCCAAGGCACGTTGTTCATGGCTGGCGACAAGCTGGGGCTTAACCCAGGGGCCTTGGTGAAATCAAGGGTTGAGCTGCGGGATGATTTGTTCCAGAGAATCCACCGTGATATTGCAGCTGGCGTTTCAGGAACGCCTCCCTCCAGTTCGCCACCTTCTGTGTGAGCATCACTCGCGCGCACCTTCGTTGCTTGAAAACTCACTCGTTATGCTGCCGCGAACGTGCCGATCGGGCGTGGGCGGCAGTCGAGGTTCTACGCCCCAGCCGATGCCATCGACATGAAAGCGCCCGTGAGCCAACTTTTTCGATTCGCCCAAGCCGTCAAGCGAGACCCGGCCATTGACGTCTGGATGCAGAAGCACTCCGGTAGACTGGCGGTGATGGCACAAGACTGGTTCGAGATAATGCGCGCTTGTGGAGGAGACGTCCGAGAGTTGTTGCATGATGGCCACCCAACGGCGTGTGTCACTGATGCCGCATTCGGCTACGTCAATGTGTTCAAAGCGCACGTTAATATCGGATTCTTTCGCGGGGCGGAGCTCGCCGATCCTGAGGGTTTGTTAGAGGGCAATGGCAAGTTCATGCGCCATGTGAAACTCAGGCCGGAATCCGACGTGAACGCGATCGCGCTTAGGAAGTTAATTGAGACAGCCTACCTGGATATGAAAGGGCGACTGAGACGGGATGCTGAGTAGAGTTTCCGCATATCCCTTGGCGAGCGGAGGGCGGCTGGCGACTGGAGGGCGGCGAAGAGGCTATGAACTGTTCCCATCATCGAGTCGCCAGTCCGTTGTTCGTACTAGACTCTCGGGACGACACCAAGCGCAGGAACACGGTGTGCCAGGAAATCGCGCTGGCCCGCAGTGGAGCTCTGGCAGCTGCGGCCAATGGAAAACCCGGTGCTGCCAGGCATATTGGCCCGAGCTTGTTTATGGCGAGGGTTCATGATGCCGCGATTTGGCCGGCCACTAAAAGGGTTCGTCAACCCAGTCTGCCAAGCGCTGTCACTCTTAAGGACCGCCCGATGAACCAGGGAGACGGCTCCAGGCCGAATCGCACTCGCCAAGGGATGCCGCTGGTTTGAAGAGAGCGGCTCTTTGTTAACGATGAAGTGCAGGCCGAATCGCTCTTGCCCTGAGCGGCGACTGCATTCATTATTCCCAGAATGCGTATCCCACTTTTAGATCTCCGGACGAATCGTCCTTGTTCCGTGATGAATCGTCGTTCCTTTGTCGGCGTTACTGCCATGGCTGCGGCCAGCTCTTTGCTCGTGACTCGGGCACGAGCCGCCTCTCCGCGAGTGGTGGTCTGGTCCGAAGGCACCGCCCAGGAAGACAAGGCCTACCCCAACGATATCAATAGCGCCATCGCCGACGGCTTGCGCAAAAATCTTCCGGCATGGACAATCGATGTCGCCACCTTGAGCGATCCCGAACAAGGCTGCAGCCAGACCTCTCTGGATGAATGTGATGTTCTGATTTGGTGGGGCCACAAGAAGCATAACGATGTCAAAGATGAGCATGTCGCCCGGATTGTGCAGCGCGTCAAAGAAGGCGGCATGGGTTACATTGGCGTTCACTCCGCCCATTTTGCCAAGGCCACGAAACGCCTTCTTGGTACTCCCTGCAGTTGGGCTGCCTATGAGAATGATGGATGCAAATGTAAGGTCGTCATCAAGGACCCGACTCATCCCATCGTCAAAGGCGTTAAGGAATTCACCCTTCCCGCCATCGAACGCTACAGCGAACCGTACCAAGTCCCGACGCCCGAGTCCGTCCCATTGAACGGCATCTACGTGTATCCCGACGGGAAGGAAGAACCGACGCGGTTGGGCTTGTGCTGGAGTCTGGGCAAAGGACGAATGTTCTACTTTGTTCCCGGCCACGAAACTTATAAAGACTTCTACCTCGAACCCGTGCAAAAGATCATGGCTAATGCCGTCAACTGGGCGGCCCGAAAATCTTGATCGCCAGAGGCCGGCCGGCTCGACCCCAATTGCAGATCGGCTCTCCAAAGCCGAACTCGCTGAGGTCGGCATCTGCGATGCACACATGATACGGAAACCCGATGCGGTTGGGCAGGTGCGAAGCCACCGGGTGTTCCGGGCGCTCGCGCGCAATGACCTGGAGCCGCTACAGAACTAGCGGACCACAGATCTAGTGGACATTCGTGCTGGTCTCCTCATTTCGGCGGTCGCGTTTGCTTTGATTGGCGCATCGACCCTCTGGAAACAGCGCAAAGCAAAGTCGTGTCCACTCCATTCCCGCGGTGCGGGTTTCGGAGCTTGGATTGTTGCGTTGGTCTGCTTTGGCGCGGCCGTTGCGGTGGCGGTCAATGCCTTCCGATAAGAGTGGCGGCCGGGTATCGTCCAGGGGGATAGAGTAAATCGGCATGCCACCGGCACTCCGCTCTGGATGGATCAGTTCACCTGCGATATCTCAGTTGCAGTTCGCCTCGGCCGTGTCCTTCTACGCAACGTGTCCACCGCTCGCTGAGTGTATCGATCGATTTTGGTACTCCAGTGACGCCCCGTCCCATTAAAAGATATTGATCGTGCCGAGCGGAACGATCGAATGGGCGAATTCGAATATCCTGACCCAACAGGCGTTCGTCGGGCTGCTCACGAGGCTTTGAGCAGAATCGTTCCGGCAATAGCCGGCGACACAGAATCGATTAATGGAACGTATGTGTTCACCGTCGTTCGAGTTTCTCGCCCGCCGAAATATCGAGGTTCGTAATCTCGCGACGGATTCGGATCGCGTCCCCGGTATCATCCATTTCGAAGAAGCGGGCTCGCTCCATGAGACGGTTCGGTTGATGCAGGGTCATCACGAGACGGCCATCAAACGTCGTGAACAGCATCGGATGTCCACCGTCTTCGAGCCACAGTGCCTGTTCCTGCTGTTCCCACGGTCCAACGAGTTTGCCGCTCTTCGAAGTCGCGAGTCCTGTGGCGTATTTGGTCGGTCCGTAACTCGACCATAGCATGATCAGTTGGCCGGTTTTCGTCCGATGGAGCCAGGGACCATCCGTGATGGAGGCGTGGTAACGGTTACCCTCAAAAAGTTCCCCCAGATCCCCGCGGCATCGCGTCCAAGGCGCCTCCGTCGCGTGGAAGAGGGTTCGAGGTTCACCTACGGTCGCGGAGAGATCGTCTTTCAATCGGACCAGTTCCATGCTGCCGTCCGTGATCTGAATCCATTCGTGGCAGAAGATCATAAACGGTATGCCGTCTTCGATCCACAGGGTCCCATCCAACGACATCCAACTTAGAGGAGTGTGTGGGCGATTAGCGAACGACCGAAAAGGACCCTCGGGGTGCTCTGCAACGAGGATTTCCGTGCCGCGCTTGCGATTTTGGGGACGGCCGGGTGGGGTGGGTAACAGTTCCTTGGAGGTGAGAGTTACAAACAGGTAGTATTTTCCTTGGTAGCGATGCACTTCTGGGGCCCAAATCGATTCGCGCCCCCAGTGATCCAAAGGGAGTCGAAAGACTGGTGTCGGCGTCTCCCAGTTCTCGAGATCCTTGCTTCGATAGACAACCACCGCTTTGGATGGTTTATCGGCCTCGCCTCCCCAATCCGTGGAACTATAGATATAATAGGTCTTTGATTCCGGATCAGGCAGCACGAAAGGATCACGGATGCGAATTTGTGAACGAGGCAACGTTGCGGCAGACGATCCCACTGCCAGAAGCGCGGAGGCGGCAAGGAGATACACCAAGGTTGTGATCTTCATTGGCCAACCTCCGAATCAGCGGGATCTCATATGTGTCGCCTCGGGCCGACAACCTGGAGGCACAACTCCAGTCCGAACGGATCGACATGGTCGAACATGGAGAGCGGATCAAGCTGGTTGCCAGGGCGCGCGGTAGGGACGGCTCAACAACTTGCTGGCTGCGTCGTCATTTAAAATGGCCTCTTTGACCGGATCCCATCGGACTGGACGGCCCACTAGCATCGCGATGAGACCGAGATGGCCCGGGATGGCTGAATGATGGGCGACCTCCACAGGCGCCACGGTCGGTTGCCGCGATTTAACGCTATCGAGGAAGTTGCGATAGTGGCCACCTTGGGTGAAGGGCAACTGCACTTTGCGGACGTCATCTGGCAGAGTGCGAGTCTCCTCCCATTCTTTGTGCGAGGATTGGAAGGCATTGCCACGGTTACACCAGACCCAGCCGTCAGTGCCGATCCACTTTGTGCCGCCACGAATGTCAGGGTGACCGCCAGCAATCACGACCGTAAGGGCGTTGGGATACTCGCAGACCACCCGATACTTCGTGCAAGTGTTCCACAAGGCGTTCGCCGCTGGGAACTCACCCGCCCCGGTTACGTAAAGCGGTCCGATCGTGTCGTCGCTACCCAGTCCCCAGTGCGCGATGTCACCGTGATGCCCGATCCAGTCGAGCAGTTGGCCGCCGCCGGTATTATAGTTCCAGCGCCAGTTCATATGACCACGGGCCTGGATGTATTCCTCCATCTTGCTGGGGCCGATCCAGAAGTTATAGTCGATCTCGGCGGGAGCTTCGCTCACGGCCGCCTTCCAAGCTTCGGTTCCGGGCACTAACTTTGCCAGGTTGTCAACCTTGTCGGGGAGGTCCGAGAGTTTCTTGAGCAGGGGCTTACCGGTGCCGGCAAAATCCGTGTGGCCGCTGGGAAGTCCGACTTCGACCCGAATCACTCGTCCGATCAGGCCGTTGCGAACGATTTCCGACGCATAGTGGAAGTTCTTTTCGGAGCGTTGCCAGGAGCCGGTTTGCCAAATTCTTTTGTTCTCCTGGACCGCTTTAACAATCTGCTGTTGCTCCGCAATCGTTTTCGCCAGGGGCTTCTCCCCGTAGATGTCTTTCTTGTTGCGGGCCGCCTCGATCGCAATCAGCGCATGCCAATGGTCTGGCACGGCCAACATGACCGTATCAATATCGGTCCTGGCCATCATTTCCCGGTAGTCATGGTAACCCTTGCAATCCTGGTTCTTGTAATGGTCGTTAATGGTGCGCAGCGACCTCTCGAGGTGGTTTTTGTCGATGTTGGCACTCGCTACGACCTGGCAATCCGGCTGTTTCAGGAAGTTGCCGGTGTTGCCTGGGCCTTGCATACCCCAGCCGACCACTCCCATAGTGATCCGTTCCGAGGGCGCAGGTCGGCCTTCGAATCCCAGAGCCGTGGCTGGAATGATGGTAGGAGCCGCCACGAGGGCGGTGCTGGTGATGGCCAAAAAGTGCCGTCGAGTGATGCGTGATTCAACAACGGAGGGCTTCATGAATTCCTATGCTGACTTCAGGAACGGACGGGTGCCAGCGCAAAACGGCGGACGGAGATTTTATTGTCCAAAACTCGCCGATGGCCGGAAGTACTGGTAAACACGGCCTATCCATTCATGTCGCTGGATTCCAAGCGTCCCTTCGAGGACTCGGGCGCTGCGCAGCAAAGATTTTTGTCGCTCTTTCTGCGCAGTGAACGGGAAATTTTCCGTTACGTAGCGGCTCTGGTCCCAAACGTGACAGAGGCGGAGGATATTGTGCAGCAGACGGCCATGGCGCTATGGGAGAAGTTCGACGCTTACGACGCTTCCCAGCCGTTCACGCCGTGGGCCTGTCGATTTGCCTTAAACAAGGCTCGTCAGTGGATCGAACGGCGTCAACGCTGGCAAGCCCTGTTGGAACACGGCTTGGCCGAGGAACTCGCGCAACGCCGCCAGGAACTGCAACCGGAGTTTGAACGAAGATTACAGCACCTCGACCGCTGTCTCCGCAGGCTGCCTCCTGTTCAGCGATCATTGGTGCAGGCTTATTATTACGATCGGACTGATGTTGACGTTCTGGCCGAGCAAACTGGTCGGACTCCCGGTGCAACTTACAAGATGCTGCAGCGGATCAGGCACTCACTCCAGATTTGCATGGAGAGGCAAGCCAATCCAGAGGTCGCGTGAAGCTCAATTTCCCATCTCCAGAGTTCGACGACGCGGTGGCCGCAGTCTGCCACGGCTCGGCCACGGAGGCGGAGATGCGCGCTTTGAACGCGGTGTTAAAAAGCAATTGGAGCGCGCGCGACGAGTATTTGCTCCGGACTGAGCTGCACGCGCGCTTGGCATCTGAGCCGGACCATTTTATGCCCGTGGATGGGGGCGAGGCGATTCCTGTTCGGTCAACCCGTTTCGAGTGGCACCGTCCGCACAATGTCGCTTCCGATTCTGCGTCGCCGACGGGCCGGCGAAAGGGTCTGCCCGCGTTGGCGTGGGCAGCTTGCTGCATCCTCGCCGCGGCCGGAATCTGGAGCTTGGGATGGAGGTGGTTTGGGTCTGGAAAAGGCCCCACCACCACCGCCGTCGCGATGCTTACTCGAACTGTAGATGTTCGTTGGGACCAGAGCAGCAACAAGCCAAGAGTGGGCGGCGCGTTAAAGCCAGGGCGGCTTCGGCTCAAGTCCGGGCTGGCACAGGTCGTGTTTTACAGTGGAGCGCGGGTGGTGATCGAGGGGCCTTCCGAATTGGAGCTTGTTTCCGCGAGTGAAGCGATTTGTCCTTCCGGACGGTTGCTGGTGGAAGTGCCTGAACCGGCGCGAGGATTCCGAATCGGGACGGATCGCCTCAACGTGGTGGATCTTGGCACCTCGTTTGGGATCAACGCGAGCGCGGACCGGACTGAAGTTCACGTTTTTAAAGGACAGGTGGAATTGCTCTCCAAGTCCCGCGCAAAACAGTCGTTGAGCGAGCGCGAGGCGGCAATCGTGCAGGGAACCAATCCGCCGCGTTTGGCAGCCGCGAGCGAGGAGGCTTTCACTTCGATGTTTGAGTTCCAGCAGCGATCGCTGGCTGCTGAGGCTTTTCGGTATGAGCAATGGCAGTTCGCCAATGCGCGTCTGAATCAAGACCCTTCCCTGGTCGTTCATTTGGATTTCGAGAATTTGAGCGGCACAGACTGGACATTGCACAATGCCACGGAGAAAAATCGGTCCTTGCAGGATGCCACGATCGTGGGTTGCGTCCGGGCCGAAGGGCGATGGCGCGAGAAGCAGGCGCTGGAACTCCAGAACGGCAATGATCGCGTGCGCTTGGCGGTGCCTGGAGAGTTCGAATCCTTAACCCTTTGGGCATGGGTCTGCGTTAAGGGATTGGATCGGAGATTCAACTCCCTCTTCAGCTGCGATGAATTTGAGGCGGGCACGCTTCACTGGTTGATCCGAAATGATGGCGTTTTGGGCCTGACGGTGTTCGGAGCCGGGCCGCAAGAGTTTCAGATCCTGGCCAGCCCAACTGTGCTTGGGCGTGAGGACTTAGGTGTATGGCTGCATCTGGCCGTTGTCCTGGATGGCAGGAACAGGCAAGTGGTTCACTATCTTAACGGCGACCCAGTTTCCCGACAGTCGCTAAAATTGGATCCGCCTTTTCGGATCGGGCCGGCCGAGCTAGGAAATTGGCATGCCCAAAGCCGCTCCGAGACGGCTCCGGCATTGATTCGCAATTTGAGCGGTTCGCTTGATGAATTCGGGCTGTTTAGCAGAGCTCTGAGCGACGCGGAAGTCCGGGAGCTCTATGTGATGGGCAAACCTAACCCGTGATATGAAGTAAGAGGAGTCCCTATGAAAAAGACTGGATGGATACTGATGTGCGGTGTAATCGCGCTTTTGGCCTCAACCGCCCGCGCGGCGGACATAGCGGGTCAATGGCGCGGAGAATTCGACTCGCCCATTGGCCGGCAAACGTACCTCTTCACTTTTCAAGTGAGCGAAGGGAAGGTGGCGGCCAAAGCCACCGCCCAGGCCCAAGGGCAGACCCGGGAAGTCACGTTCAAAGAGGCCAAACTCGACGGTGACATTCTCAAATTTGTGGAGATGCGGACCCTTCAAAACAACGAGGTGCAGATCGACTACACCGGCAAAGTTGAGGCCAACGAAATCAAGTTCACCCGCAAAGTGGGAGACTTCGCGACCCACGAGTTCGTGACCAAGCGGGTCGAGTCTGCCGCGGCGACCGCCAATGCGACGAACGCCGCCGCCGGTGAAAGGCCGCGGCCGGGACCGCGCGGCTTTGGTGGTCCGATCGTGCTTGGGCCGGATGACAAACCAGCGTTTGACGATCCGCCTGCGGACATCGCGAGCAAACGGGACGGCATTCCGCACGGCAGGTTGGAGATGATCGAGTACGACTCGAAGACGGTGGGAACAAAACGCAAGATGCAAGTTTATACGCCGCCCAACTATGGCAGGGATAAGAAATACCCGGTGCTCTACCTGTTGCACGGCATTGGTGGCGACGAAACCGAATGGCAGCGTTTTGCGCAACCGGACGTCCTGCTCGATAACCTGATCGCCAGCGGAAAGGCGGTGCCGATGATCATTGTTATGCCTAATGGCCGGGCGCAAAAGAACGATCGTGCTGAAGGGGACGTCTTTCGTTCTGCCCCGGCGTTTGCCACCTTTGAGCGCGATCTCCTGGACGATGTGATTCCGGCGATTGAGGCACGCTTCGCCGTCCACACCGATCGTGAGCATCGTGCTCTGGCTGGGTTGTCCATGGGGGGCGGCCAGTCGCTCAACTTCGGTTTGGCTCACCTTGACACGTTTGCCTGGGTGGGAGGCTTTTCCTCCGCGCCGAACACAAAGCCGCCCGAGCAGCTCGTCTTGGATCCCGCGGCGGCATCGAAACAACTGAAACTATTGTGGGTGTCCTGCGGCAACAAAGATGGACTCATCCGTATCAGCCAAGGGGTTCATACCTACCTCAAGGAGAAGGCAGTGCCACACGTGTGGCATGTGGACGGGAACGGCCACGACGCAACCCATTGGAAAAACAACCTATGGCTGTTCAGTCAACGCATCTTTAAGTGATTTGGTGACTCTCGGCATGAAGAACCTTCGCGTGACATGCTGCCTTCTGGGCGGCGCGATCCTTTCACAGCTCTGGCAGGTTTCAGCCCTGGAGGGCCAGGTTCAAATTCACGATCCATCCACGGTGGTGCGGTGCGATGGCAAGTATTACACGTTTGGCACCGGCGGGACCGCATTAGTTTCCGAGGACGGTTGGACATGGATGCGCGGGGTCAAACCTTCGCGGAACGGCATGGCTCCCGACGTCATCCAGATTGGTGACCGCTATTATATGTATGTGGCGCGAAACGTCGGGGCGCAGCCCAGGGCTGACATCAACCTGATTTGGAGCAAGACGCTCGACCCGAATGCCCCGGAGTACAAGTGGGAGGAGAGCGGAGTGGTGGCTTCGTCTGACGGCATCGAGGATTGTAACGCCATCGATCCGGGCCTTCTTCTGGATCCCACCGACGGGCGACTCTGGCTCAGTTACGGATCGTACGTCGGCTACATCCGGCTGGTTGAGCTCGAACCCAGGACGGGTAAGCGTGCCCAGCCCGAGGTCGCGCCTGTGAATATTGCGATCAACTGCGAGGCATCGATCCTTATTTATCACGACGGTTGGTACTACCTGCTAGCGACGCATGGAAGTTGTTGCCGAGGCGCCGACTCGGGCTACAACATTCGGGTCGGCCGTTCCAGCCAAGTGACCGGCCCGTACCTCGACCATACTGGCATGTCCATGCTCATGGGCGGCGGCAAGCTCTTCTTGACGTCGAGCGGTCGCGTGATTGGTCCCGGTCATTTTGGACTAATCGACCTGGGCGACGGCGTGCAGAAGTTCTCTTGCCATTATGAAGCGGACTTGGACCGCGGGGGCGCCAGTGTGCTCGACATCCGTCCTTTGCTTTGGAAAGGCGGTTGGCCCGTCGCGGGTGATAACTTCAAAGAAGGGATCTATCAAATCGAGTCCGCCCGCACGGGCACGGCGTTGGAGTTGGCCGTGGAAGGAGTCCCTGTTGGAGGGCGGCGTAGTCGCCGAGGTATGGGCCCGAATGGAGCAGGCCCGAGCAGTGGCAGTGGCGGCCAAGGAGCTCTTGGCTCCGGGCAAGGTGGCGGTCCGTTGCCAGGACTGTTTAGTGGCCAAGGTGGCGTCATTCCCGACCAACCGGTGGCGCAGGTCTGGACGAACTGGCCTGCCGGCGAGGTTGGAGTGCGCATGGGAAATTTTTTGTGCCAGGCCCAACAAAAGTGGGCTTTCACGGCCGTCACCAATTCCGGTGGGTATTTCGGATCGCCCTACTTCAAGATCACCGTTGCTGGCACGGATCGCACCTTGGCAGCGACAGCGGACGGCGAACTGGTCGCGCTTGCTGCCTTTACGGGCGAGCCCGAGCAGCTCTGGCGTTTGGACCAACTCCCCGACGGCGCCTGGCGTGTCATGCCAAAATCGGTTCCAAACTCGAAAGACCCCTTGGTTCTTTCGGCGATCGGCAGCAGTTTCGCAACCCTCGCCAGGTTCGATCCCGAGAGCGACAAACAACGCTGGAATTTGAAAGCACCTTGAACTGCGAAGATCGAAAATCTCCGGTGCGCAGGCGCAGAATAACTCACTTATTTTCGCCGCACGCCAACGGTGCACTGGGCGCCGTTTCGAAAGTCTGCAAAAGGAACCTCTTTTTGATGCTCATGCGTAATCGTTTTGCGTTGCTTGGCATTCTCGCTGGCGCAGCACTTCTGACGTCGGCCGCAGAAAACGTCGTTCCTCCCTCGGCGCCCTCCCTCGCGCGTCTGGAATCCACAGAAAAGGCTCCGAGTGCCGACGGGTTCATTCAGCGCTGGATCGTCCTTGAGCCGATCCGTGCGAATGGGCTTACCGACAGTGCCGTGCAGGCAATGGTAAAAGCGGACTACTTTCCTGACCAATTCATCACCATGCCTCGGGACGGCGACATCGTGACTGTCGGAGGCACTAATCTCAACTGGCACGCCTTCGACACGAAGGAGTTCAATTTCAATCTCTATCACTTTGCCCACGCCTTTGGAAAGCCAACGTCCTTTGTCCTGTTTTGGGCGGTGACCGTGGTTCACTGCCCGGAAGAAATGCCTGGAGTTCGCCTTGCCATCGGCTCCAATGCGGCATCCGTTTGGTGGGTTAACGGGCAGGAAGTGATCGGAATCTACGGCGATCGACAGACCGTCATTGATGATGGCGTTTCCAAACGCTTGACCCTAAAAAAAGGGCCTAATGTTGTGCGCTGTGCTATCATCAACGGTGGAGGCGCCACCGACTTTTGCGCGCGATTTCTCGACACGCTGGAAAAACCCATCACGAATTTCATCATTCGATTGGAGTCAGTGCCAAGATGAACTCGGGCTTACCGTTATGATGCCGGTCCTCCCCGACAGTTTCCTCAGATCGGGTTTGGCGGTATGTTTCTGTGCGCTGGCCTTAGCCTCAGGCCCGTTGAAGGCTGCCCCGGTGGCTCCAGGCCAACCGTTCCCGCTGAACCGCGTGCGGCTGCTGGACGGACCTTTCTCCGACGCTGTTCGAGTGAACCGTGCCTATTTGCTGGCGCAGGATCCAGATCGATTGCTCGCGCCATTTCTTCGCGAGGCTGGACTCGAACGGAAGGCCGCGCCTTATGGCAACTGGGAAAGCAGTGGATTGGATGGTCACACCGCTGGCCACTACCTCTCCGCGTTGGCGACCATGGTCGCGTCTGCTGCGGACACACCTGAGAATGAGTTGCGCCGCCGGCTCGATTACATGGTCGCCGAATTGGATCGCTGCCAGAAGGCGTCGAGTAGCGGCTATATCGGCGGCGTCCCTGGCAGTCGCGCATTGTGGTCGGCGGTGGCCACTGGACGGGTGGAGGCAGTCAATCGGAAGTGGGTGCCATGGTGCAACCTCCACAAAACGTTTGCCGGCCTGCGCGATGCCTATCTTCTAACGGGTAACGTCGAGGCGCGCGAGGTTCTCATTCATTTGGGAGACTGGTGTGACAAACTCGTCGCCGGCCTTTCCGACGAGGCCATGCAGCGTATGCTCAATCAGGAACATGGCGGCATGAACGAAGTCCTGGCTGATATTTATGCCATCAGCGGAGACTCCAAATATCTCTCGCTGGCTCGGCGGTTCAATCACAAGGCGGTGCTCGACCCATTGGAACGTCACCAGGACGAGCTCACGGGCAAACACGCGAACACGCAGATTCCAAAGGTCATCGGTTTGGAGCGCATCGCCGCTCTTACTGGGGACAACGAGGCGGCCTCGGGCGCGCGCTACTTTTGGGAGAACGTCACGGGCAGACGTAGCGTTGCGTTTGGCGGGAATAGTGTTTCCGAGCATTTCAACAATCCCAATGATTTTCACCGGATGTTGGAGAGCCGTGAAGGGCCTGAGACATGCAATACCTACAACATGCTTCGATTGACGCAGCAGTTGTTTGCGACTGATCCCAGAGCCGCCTACGCAGACTACTACGAACGCGCTCTCTACAACCATATCCTCGCTTCGATACACCCGGGTATTCCAGGCTACGTCTATTTCACGCCGATTCGCCCGGCGCACTACCGAGTGTATTCACAACCGGAGAAAGGGTTTTGGTGCTGTGTGGGTACAGGGATGGAAAACCCCGGCCGGTATGGCGAGTTTGTTTATGCGCAGGCCACCAACGGTCTCTTCGTCAACCTGTTCATCGCCTCCGAGCTTAACGTGACAAACCTTGGCCTGACGCTTCGGCAGGAAACGAAATTCCCCGACGAACCACGCACGCGCTTGATCGTGCGGTTGCAGGAGTCGGCTACATTCACGCTGCACGTTCGCCACCCTGGCTGGGTCGCCAGCGAAGATTTCGCGGTGCGGGTCAACGGCCGGGCAATAAAGCTAGCTGCCGCACCCTCGTCGTACTTGGCACTTCAGCGCGAATGGCACGATGGCGACCGCGTCGAGATAGAACTTCCGATGCGCACAACGGTCGAACGCCTGCCGGATGGTTCGGATTGGGTCGCGCTTCTGCGCGGTCCCATCGTGCTCGTTTCGCCCGCGGGGACGAATGACCTGACCGGTCTGCGTGCGAACGACTCGCGCATGGGGCATGTGGCCAGCGGGCCGATGGTGCCGCTGGACCGGTCTCCTGTTCTCGTGGCCAACGCCGAAGATTTGCCTGGTCGTATTCGGCCCGAAGCGGCCGCAGGGCCGCTGCATTTCCGCCTATTGGATGTGGCCTTCCCGGAAACCCGAGAGGGTCTGCCGCTTGTGCCGTTCTTCCGCTTGCACGATTCGCGTTATCAGATGTATTGGCAGCTCATGACCAAGGAAAACGTCGCGAGCCGGCAGGAGCGACTTGCTACTGAGGAACGGGTGAAGCAAGCTCGCGAGGCTGCGACCCTCGACTCGGTCGCTGTTGGCGAGCAACAACCGGAGGCGGAGCATGGCTTCATTGGCGATGGTGTGCAGACCGGGGAATTCCAGGACCGCCGCTGGCGCCATGGCCACTGGTTTGAATACACGCTTGATCTTCGCGGCGAGACGGCGGCCGACCTGGCGGTGACCTACTCGGGCTCGGACCGGGGTCGGCAGTTCGAAGTTCTAGCAAACGGCACGCTCCTGGCCACAGAGCGGCTCGACGGGTCCCGCATGGGAGAGTTCGTCGAGAAGCGCTACGTGTTGCCGCCCGTGGTGATAGACGCCGCCAAGAACGGCCACGTGCTCGTTCGGTTTGCGGGCCGGGACGGCTCACTGGCAGGCGGAGTATTTGACGTGCGGCTGATGCGGCCCGCTACCCGATGAGACACCCATCCATTAACCCCATGACTCGCAGACGCATCGATGTCTTTCCGATAACGCGCTGGCTCGCCCTGCTGCTAATGCTGGGATCATTCTCCGGAGCCTGCGCACGCGCGCAGGACGTTCTGCAGTTCGCGGCCCATCATAAGCCGCGGTTGGTCGTTCTGACGGACCTTTCCAATGAACCTGATGACGAGGAATCTTTCGTCCGACTGCTGGTTTATTCCGACCAATTCGATATCGAGGGTCTCATCGCCACCACATCGACTTGGCTCCGGCATGGCCCGCGCGAGGACCTCATCCGCCGTGACCTTGTTGCCTATGCCCAGGTGCACACCAATCTAGTGAAACACGCCGCGGCGTTCCCGCCCGCGGAAAAGCTATTGGCCGTGACGAAGACGGGGCAAACCGAATATGGCATGGCCGCTGTTGGCCAGGGGAAAAGCACCGGAGGATCCCAAAGGATTGTTGAGGCAGTTGACCGCGCTGACGACCGGCCGCTCTGGGTGTCAGTCTGGGGTGGACCCAATACACTGGCGCAAGCGCTGTGGGATGTGCGCGCTTCTCGCTCGGCAGCCGAGGTGGAAAAGTTCACGGCGAAGTTGCGGGTCTATGCGATTTCCGATCAAGATGATTCTGGCGGCTGGATACGCCGTGAGTTCACTAATGTGTTCTACATCGTCTCCCCGTCAAACCCAGCGAGTTCGCTCGAATACTATCGAGCCGCCTGGACCGGTATTTCCGGCGGACGCGGGGATCATACCGCCCTCGGTTATCATTTCGAGATGGTGGACAATCCGTGGTTGGAGACCCATATCATCAGGAACCACGGCCCGCTCGGCGCACTCTATCCGCGACTCCAGTATATTATGGAGGGCGATACGCCGAGTTTTCTCGGGTTGATCGATCGCGGTCTGGGTTGGGAAAATACTCCGGCCTTCGGCGGGTGGGGCGGACGTTACGCGCTCTACCAATCAGCGAGTGAAACGCGCCCTATTTGGACGGAGAATGCCAGTACTCGCGACCGTGTCGTGGTCGAGGGTGACCGCGCCGAAACCTCCAACCAAGCGACGATCTGGCGCTGGCGGGAGCACTTCCAGAGTGATTTCGCCGCGCGCATGGACTGGTGCGTGGCGGACGATTTCAAAAAGGCGAACCATAATCCGCGCCCGGTGCTCAACGGCAACCGTTCGACTGACGTGGCGACGATCACCGCAAAATCTGGAGCCACCCTGAAGCTGTCTGCGAATGGAACGGATGCCGGTGACGAAGGTCAGAGTGTGAAAGTCACGTGGTGGATCTACGGTGAGGCTGGGAGTCTCTCCGGGGCGACGTTAACCCAAACGACCGGGCTAAACACGGAGGTCGTGCTGCCGGCGGCAGGCAAGGACGGGACCGTCCATGTCATCCTTCAGGTTGTCGATGATGGCATGCCGAACCTATTTGCGTATCGCCGCATAGTGATTCATGTGGGGCCGTAATGCTGGCGTGGACAAATGCTCTCACAAGCACTCATGAACTCGAAAATCGTAGCTCGAGGCGAGACAGCCGCCAATGTGAGCGCGATTCACGAGGTTACCGTGGCTGCGTTAAAGCACTGGAGATTAGCCGGATTACAAGCTGAACAACGGAAGAGGATTTCTGAATGAATACTCATGACCTGACTCGAACTTGGTGCCTGGGGCTGCTCACGGGGCTGTTCGTTGGCCAAGGAGCCATGGCCCACGCGGCGGACATGCCTGCTCTCAAAGATGCTTTCGAAAAACGTTTTCTCGTGGGCACAGCCGTCAACCGGGGAATCGTGACAGGCGTTGGCTTCCGGCGCAGCCCAGAGCAGGTCAACAAGGACGTGGCACTTGTCAAGGCCCAGTTCAACCAAGTGGTTGCCGAGAATGACATGAAATGGGCACTTATCCATCCGCGCTCTGGGCCGGACGGTTACGACTTTGGCCCAGCCGATGCCTTTGTCAATTTCGGCCTGAGTAATCGGATGGAAGTGGCCGGGCACACACTGGTTTGGCACTCTCAAACCCCGCATTGGGTATTCGCTGGCACGAACCCGCCTCCGCCAGGAGTGACGAACGTCCCGGTCAGGGTTGACGCGGACACGAATGCGCTGGGGACAAACCAGTTCGGGCGGGGGCGATTTGGTGGGGGCTTCTTCGGACGATACACGGGGCCGCGAGCGTCTCGAGAGGAGTTGTTGGAGCGGATGCACGATCATATCCATACGGTCGTCAGCCGCTACAAGGGCAAGGTCAGAGTGTGGGACGTGGTGAACGAGGCGATCGCGGACAACGGCACCAACATTCTGCGGAACTCGCTGTGGTTTGAGATTATCGGACCGGATTTCATCGCCAAGGCTTTCCAATACGCCCATGAAGCAGATCCAGAGGCGATTCTCCGTTACAATGACTATGGATTGGAGAACCCGGCCAAGCGTCGCAAACTCATCGCCCTCATCCGGTCGTTACAGGAACAGAAGGTCCCAGTCGGTGCCATCGGGTCTCAAGCGCACGTCAACGTCTCGATCAGTTTTGAGAGCATGGATGCCGCCCTCACAGAGCTAGCGACTCTCGGATTGCCCATCCACATCACGGAACTCGACGTCAACAGCGCGCAAGGTGGCCAGCGCGGTTTTGGGGCGGACATCGCGGAAAGTGCAGCGACCACAGAGGGTGGTCTCGTCACCGATGCTAATCGCCGTCTGGCCGAAGCCTACACCGGTCTGTTCCGAGCATTTCTGAAACACGACAAGAACGTAGAGATGGTCACTTTCTGGGGTGCCAATGATGGAAACTCTTGGCGAGCCAACGGAAAGCCGCTTCTCTTCGATGCCAATAGCCAACCTAAACCAGCCTTCGATGCCGTTATTGCCGAAGCCAAGAAAGCAGCTGCGCCATGAAAACGATGCCTCAAGCTTCAACCGCTTCCGCCATTTGCTTGTTTCTAGTGTTAACGGCGCAGGCGCAGGCGCAAGCTCCGCGTCCTCCGCAGATTCAATCGCCGGTGGTGCATCCGGACCGGACCGTCACTTTCAACTTCCGAGCTGCGGGCGCAAAGAAGGTTGAACTGAGCGGTCAGTTCCTTAAAGCGAATCAAGCCTTAACGGCGGACACAAATGGCGTCTGGAGTATTACCGTTGGCCCGATCGAACCCAACCTCTATCCTTACAACTTCGTCGTGGACGGGGTTGGCGTCGCTGACCCGGGCAACCAGGATCTGTTCCCAAATGAACGCTTCAAGGCGAGCATGGTGGACATTCCCGGAGACCAGCCGTTGCTTCATACGGTCCGGGATGTTCCCCACGGCGAAATGACCTATTGTTACTATCATTCCAAGACGTTACAGCGGACGCGTCCGTTGGTCGTTTACACTCCGCCAGGTTACCGTGCGGGCTCAGAAAAGTTACCCGTGCTCTACCTGGTTAGCGGCACGACGGATACCGAGGAGACCTGGTTTAAGGTGGGTCGGGCCAACTTCATCCTCGACAACTTGATCGCGCAGAAAAAGGCAGTGCCCATGATCCTCGTCTTGCCGTATGGCAATATGATGATGGGGACCCCAGCGCCGACGTCGTTGCAGGCTGCGGAGATGTATAAAGTTTTCAACGACGAATTGGTGGAGAATATTGTCCCTTATATCGAGGTAAACTACCGTGTCGTTGCCTCACGCGAGGGACGCGCGGTGGCCGGGTTTTCGCGCGGCGGCGGGCAATCCCTTTTTGCGGGTTTCAGTTATTTGGACAAGTTCGCCTGGATTGGTTCCTACAGCGCCTACCTGACGCCGGAGGTATGCGACAAATACTTCGACCGCCTCGCCGCCAACCCCGACACAACAAATCGGCAGTTGAAACTGTTGTGGCTGGGCGTTGGATCCGACGATTTTCTTTACAAACAGTCGGTGGCCTTTGATGAATATCTGAAGGCGAAGCGAATCGAACACAAAAGCCTCGTCACGGGCGGTGGACACACTTGGATGAACGCTCGGCACTACCTCGCTGAGACACTCCAGTTATACTTCAAGTGATCAAGCCGATTCGGAGAATCTTAGTGCGTCTCGGGCCGGCAGCTTAAACTCTTATGAAGGCGATGCCCCTTATCCTCGCACTGGCTGGAATTCTTTCTTTTGGCGCCAACGCGACGGCTCAGGAAACAAACCGTTTCGTTTTCCTCTGCTTTGGTCAATCCAATATGGAAGGGTTTCCCGGAATTGAGGATCAGGATAAAGGGCCTGTCGAAGAACGGTTTGAAGTGCTGGCAGCCGTCGATTTTCCGAAGCAAGGCCGAACCCGAGGGAATTGGTATCCAGCCATCCCGCCGTTATGTCGACCCTCCGCCGGTTTGAGTCCGGCCGACTATTTTGGGAGAACTTTGGTTCCCCATCTCCCGCCGAGCGCAAGAGTGGGAATCGTCAACGTTTCCGTCGCTGGCTGCAAAATCGAATTATTTAACAAGGACAATTTTCAGGCGTATGCCTCGACGGCACCCAAATGGATGACCAACATCATCAACACCTACAGCGGAAACCCTTATGAACACTTGGTAACGATGGCAAAGTTGGCTCAGAAGAATGGCGTCATTAAGGGAATTTTGTTGCATCAAGGCGAGTCCAATACCAACGACAAGGAATGGCCGCAGAAAGTCAAAGGGATCTACGAGAACCTGCTCGGCGACCTAAATCTCAAGGCTGGCGAAGTCCCGTTGCTCGTCGGCGAGTTGGTCAGCGAGGATCAAAAAGGCGCCTGCGCCAGCATGAATCGAGTTATCAACGAATTGCCAAAGCTAATTCCGACGGCCCACGTCGTCTCCTCGGCTGGGTGTGCTGGACGGCCGGATCATCTCCATTTTGCCCCCGCAGGCTATCGAGAATTAGGCAAGCGCTATGCCGAAGTCATGCTGACGCTGCTCGGCCCTAGCCATGACAGAAACCAATAGCGCGTGTCGAAGGCGGAACTCAAAACGTCTGAGATCGAGAAACAAAATCATATGCTTATCCGCGCATCGTTTGCTCTACTGTGCTTGCTACTTCCGGTTCTCGGACGGGCGCAGCAGGCCAACCCACTGAACCCGGTAGAGCGAGGTGAGCCCATCCGCGTCGAACACGGACTGGTGCAAGGGACTTTGGAACGCGGGTTGACAGTTTACCGGGGGATCCCCTTCGCGGCCCCGCCTGTAGGCAACCTTCGCTGGCGTGCCCCTCAACCTCTGGCGAAGTGGGAAGGTGTGCGGCAAGCCGTTATGTTCGGTCCCAAACCGATCCAAGGATCAAGAAACGCTGTTGGAATGAGCGAGGACTGCCTTTACCTGAACGTTTGGACGCCGGCGAAGGCTGCTGGAGAGCGGATTCCCGTGATGGTATGGATTTACGGGGGCGGATTTGCTGGTGGTGCCACGTCCGAGCCAAACTATAGCGGGGAAAAACTGGCTCAAAAAGGCATTGTCCTGGTTAGCATCGCCTACCGGGTGGGGCAACTTGGATTCCTGGCGCATCCGGAATTGAGCGCCGAAACGGCCAACCGCGTTTCCTGCAATTACGGCCTGCTGGACATGATCGAAGGGCTGCGTTGGGTGCAAAAGAACATCGCTGCCTTCGGCGGCGATCCCAACCAGGTGACAATTTTCGGCGAATCTGCGGGAGGTATCGCTGTCAGTATGTTGTGCGCCTCACCTTTAGCCAAGGGCCTCTTCCATGGTGCTATCTCGCAGAGCGGCGGTTCATTCGGACCTCCGCGTCCCACCACCTTTCCAGGAGAGAACTTGAAACGCCTCGCTGATGCAGAGCGTTTGGGAGAAGAGTTCGCCAAAAGCGCGGGAGGCGCGTCGATCGAGGAGCTGCGAACGCTGGCTCCCGACAAACTTCCCGCGGGCCGCGGACTTGGTTCGGCGTGGCCGATTATCGACGGTTGGGTCATTCCGGACGACCAGTACAAACTCTACGCTGCGGGCAAATACAACGACACGCCTATCTTGGTGGGTTATAACTCTGATGAGGGCGCGAGCTTCTGGCCGCCAAAAACCCCTGAAGACTACATCACCGGCGTCAAAACACGATACGGCAAGTTTGCGGACGAACTGATCAAAGCCTATCCCGTCGGCACCAATGTCGTTCCGAAGACCGCCCGGGATCTGGCCCGCGATGCGGCCTTTGGCTGGCATACCTGGACTTGGGCGCGACTACAGGCCAAGACTGGAAAATCGAAGGTCTTCTGCTACTATTTCGACCAGCACCCAGACAACCCTGCCGATTCGCCACGCGCTGGCTATGGCATGCCGCATGGCGCGGATGTGCCCTACGTCTTTCAACATCTCAACGTTAACAGTTCGCAAACGACGAAAGCCGATCTCGAGATTTCCGAGGCCGTGGCGACTTACTGGGTAAACTTCGCCAAGCGTGGTGATCCCAGCGGCGCGGGCGTCCCCGCTTGGCCGGCTTTCAGCGAGGCGGAGCCTGTCGTGATGTATTTCAATCAGAAGCCTTACCCTGGCCCAGTGCCGAGTGCTGAATCGCTGAAGGTTTTGGACGCCTACTTTGCGTGGCGTCGAACACCGGAAGGCGAGAGTTGGGCGAAATAGAAAACGATGAGTTGCGGTTGGCGGAAGTCGGAGCCCTAGGAAGCGCCCAGCGACAACAGGTTGGATTTCCAGGGTAAACCCAAATGTTGATTTATGTTTCTCTCCTCTAAAATTGGTGCTGCGGGACTAATATTGGCCGGCGCTGTTCTCCTGACGCCGCAAACATCCTCTGGGGCTTCCGCTGGACTTCCTCCCGCCGCGATGAAGCATTGGACGGCCGACAACGGCAACGGGACCTACTCGAACCCGCTATTCAATGGAGAGTTTGAAGATCCAGACATGATCCGCGTCGGAGACGACTACTACCTGGTTGGGACTACCATGCATATGAACCCAGCTTTGGAAATCCTGCATTCCAAAGATCTGGTGAATTGGGAATTGGTCGGCTACTGTATGGATCGGCTGGACTTCGGTCCCGCATTCCGGCTTGAGGGGGGGAACATCTACGGCCGCGGCATCTGGGCACCGTGCATCCGTTATCACAAAGACACTTTTTATATCTTCTCGAACATCAACGGCGTGGGCTTGCAGGTCTTCCGCTCGAAGTCGATCAAAGGTCCTTGGGAACGCAACCAGTTGCCCGGACGGCATGACTTGTCCGTGCTATTCGATGACGATCTCAATAAAATCTTCATGATTTCCAGCGCGGGCAACCGGGCTCCGGACGGATCCACGACCTACCCGATCGAAGAGCTGACGCCGGACATGAAAGCCTTTGATCCCAACGCTCCCAAACGTCAGATGGTTATCCCACGCGGCACGCGCATGGGCGAGGGGCACCATCTCTACAAGATCAACGGCAAATACTTCGACATCTCTGCCATTCCCGGTGGCCCAGTCGATCAAATGGTCGCTCGCGCGGATTCTATCGATGGTCCGTGGGAGGTGACTTACATGGTGCAGAACGAGTCGATGGGGGTGCCGGCCAGAGCTCCCGATCTCGCGACGGCTAACGATCGCGGACTCTGGATTCACCAGGGGGGCATGTGTAATACGCCCACTGGAGAGTGGTGGTGCGTGATCATGTCGGATCATGGCAGCGCTGGACGGATGGTTTCCCTGGTCCCCGTGACTTGGGCCGAGAACTTCCCGTTGATAGGCCTCCCGGGGAACCCGCGCAAGGCGCCCAATACTTGGATCAAACCGAACACCGGGTTCTTGCCGGAGCCCAAACCAACATATGTCTGGGACGAGAATTTCGACGACGGACAGTTGAACCCGCACTGGCAATGGAATCACGTGCCCGACGATGCCAAATGGTCGCTATCGGAAAAACCAGGCGTTTTGCGCTTACATTCCATCCCGGCAACGAACTTCTATAATGCTCGCAACACGGTTTGCCAGCGCCCGCCTGGCCCCGAGTGTGTTATCACGGTCGAGTTGGATACGGCCGGCATGGTCGCCGGAGATTCGGCTGGTCTGGGACTGGTGAGCACCCCGTATGCATGGGTCGGAGTGGTGCAATCCGCCGAGGGAGCGACTTTACAGATGGACACCGGCCGGGCGCCGGGCCGCAGTCGGCCGGGCGCCGACGCCTCGAGCCAGACCAACGCGCCCACTGTCAACTCTGGCCTCCCACAAAAGCGTCTCTGGCTTCGCGTCCACTGTAACTTTGACAACGACCAGGCGATTTTCAGTTGGAGCCCGGATGGCAAACAGTTCACCTCTCTGGGCAATCCGTTCACCATGAGCTTTCAGTTGACGACGTTTCAGGGCGTCCGCCCTGGCCTCTTTCACTACAACGCGTCAGGCCAGCCCGGCGGCTATGCCGACTTCGACAACTATATCTGTGAGGAACCTCGCGCTCGGGGCATTGAACGCGAGATTCCGACAGGCAAAACCATCGCGCTGATCAGCGGAGCGGATGGCACCTTTCTGGTCGCTGATACGGAAAAAAACTTGCTGGTGAATAGTGCGCCAGCGACGCCGGGCGTCGTTCCGTTGAACGCACAATTTCAGCTCATGGACTTGGGCCTGGGCCGAGTCGCGCTGAAGGCTGCGAACGGTCGGTTCGTTTCGGCCGATGGTGAAGCAACCGTCTTGAAAGACCTTGTCGGAATTGTTCCAGGTGAAGCTGAGGCTTTTCAGTGGATTAATTTGATGCGCGGCGATACCATGCTGATGTCACTCACGAATCATCGTTACCTCACGACGAAACCAAACGAGGCCGGGCCGGTAACTGTGAGTTGCACCGGACCAAGCCCCGCCCGCAAACAGGGCGAATGCTTCAAATGGAACATCGTCAACTAGGTTGTTCTCCATGCCAGCGACCTTGGACAGCCTTTAAGAAACAATTCAATCAAAGGTGAGCTCACGGCCTACAGCACCTGCCGCGGTCCCTAAAAGAGCTTCTGAACACACGGGACTCAAGACAACCGAATATGTTGGCTATGCCCTGGGCGATACGGCCTCAAACCTATTCTTTCAGACCTTTGGCATTTTCCTTACTTATTTCTACACCGATGTTTGGGGATTGGCTCCGGCGGCGATTGGTACTATGTTTCTTGTTATCCGGCTGTTCGATGCGGCGGCCGATCCGTTGATTGGGTTACTCGCCGATCGCACCCAAACGCGCTGGGGTAAATTTCGTCCTTACTTGCTCTGGTTCGCGATTCCTTATGGACTCGGCGGTTACTTACTCTTCGCAAGTCCCAATCTGAGCGCAGGGGGCAAGCTTGTTTACGCTTACTGCACATACGGGTTCATGATGCTGGCCTACTCATTCATCAATGTGCCCTATTCGTCGATGCTCGGGGTCATCAGCCCGTCGCCAGGCGTCCGGACGTTGGCCTCCAGTTACCGTTTCGTGGGCGCATTTGGCGGCGGCCTGCTGGTCTCGTTGTTCGTGCGGCCCGTGGTGAAGTGGCTGGGCGGCGGAGCTGACCCAGCCGGCAAGGTCGTCAACGAGTTAAAAGGATTTCAGCTCACGATGCTGATTTTCGCCGCGCTTTCAGCGGCGATGTTTCTGGTTTGTTTTGCCAGCACCAAAGAGCGGGTGACAGCCCCGCCGGGACAAAAACAGCAGGCGTGGAGCGAAATCCAGGAGTTGCTGCACAATTACCCGTGGGTCATGCTGCTGCTGTCTGCGATCTTTTCCCTAACGTTCATTGGATTGCGCAACGGCAGTGCAATCTACTATTTCAAATACGTTGCCGGCTACGACAACCAGCCGGTGTTGTTCGGGCAGTTGGACCGATTTACCCTGTTTGTTTCTCTCGGCATGGCCTGTCAAATGCTCGGCTCCTACTGTTTGAGTTTTTTTGCGAAGGTTGCGGATAAGCGCGTCCTTTCGTACTCGCTCACCGTGATTACGGCGTTCAGTTGGGGTGCCTTTTATTTCATCCCCAAAAGTAATTTCCCGGTCCAGCTGGCGGTGCAAGCGCTCGGGTGCTTTTGCATGGGGCCAGCGTCGGCGCTGGTCTGGGCGATGTATGCGGATGTGGCGGATTATGGAGAGTGGAAATTCCGGCGGCGAACCACGGGGCTTGTCTATTCGGCATCGCTTTTCGCCATCAAAACCGGCACGGCCTTTGCCGGGCTACTGCTGCCTTGGGTGTTGGCGAAGTACGGTTATGTTGCCAACGTGGCTCAGACGGCTGCTTCCATTCTCGGTATTACACTCACGTTTTCGCTCTTTCCGGCCGGATTTGCGGCCTTAAAAGCCATCGCCCTGTGGGTTTACCCCCTCAGCCAGACCAAGGTGAAGGAGATAGAAAAGGAACTGGCGACTCGCCGTGCCGTTGCAACCGCTGATATCCAGGCCGCATGACCATTCGCAATCCCATCCTTACAGGGTTTAACCCGGATCCTTCCATCGTCCGGGTTGGCGACGACTACTACATTGCCACGTCCACGTTTGAATGGTTCCCCGGCGTGCAGATCCACCACTCCCGCGACCTCGTTGACTGGAGATTGAGGACGCGGCCGCTGCGACGCGCGAGCCAGCTCAACATGCTGGGGGATCCGGATTCGTGTGGCGTCTGGGCTCCGTGCCTCAGTTACGCCGATGGCCTATTCTGGCTGATCTACACGGATGTGAAACGTTACGGCCGCACGACGGTGGGAGGGGCCAGCGGCGCTTCTTTGCGTGATTTCCACAATTACCTTGTGACCAGCTCGCAGATAGATGGTGATTGGACCGATCCGATTGCCCTCAACAGCAGTGGCTTCGATCCTTCCTTGTTTCACGACGATGACGGTCGCAAGTATCTTTTAAACATGCTCTGGGATCATCGCCCTGGAAACAATCGTTTCGCTGGAATCGTCTTGCAAGAATTCTCGGCCACAGAACGCAAACTCATGGGAAAGCGGACGTTGATCTTCACTGGCACCCCGTTGGGATTGACGGAGGCGCCACACCTCTACAAGCGCCATGGCTGGTATTACCTGCTCACTGCCGAAGGTGGCACGGGCTGGAATCACGCCGTGACCATGGCACGTTCGCGGAATATCGTTGGCCCCTACGAACTTCATCCGGATACCTACATCCTGAGCGCTCGGCATCGGCCCGATTCCGAGTTGCAGCGCGCGGGCCATGCGGATTTGGTGGAAACCCAGAATGGGGAGACTTACATGGTTTATCTCTGCGGCCGCCCGTTGCGCAATCGCGGCCGGTGCACGCTAGGCCGCGAGACCGCGATCCAGAAAATGGTTTGGGGAAAAGACGATTGGCTGCGCACCCTGGACGGAGAAGGTCTTCCAACTCTGGAAACACCCGCGCCTGAATTGTCCGCAAACCGCCCGTCGTGCGTCAGGAGTCGCTCGAACCCCGTCGCCGTCGGCCAGGAGGTCGTTCCTAACGCTTCAAACCCGAGCGCCACTTCATCGAGGCAGATCCCAATACCGAACCTGAATGAAACCGTGGCCACCGAGGGTGCGATTCGGGTTCACTGCGAGTTTGACAAATCTGAGCTCCCCATTGAGTTCCAATGGCTCCGCACCCCGTGGCCGCAGGAGATTCTTAGCCTCACAGCGCGACCTGGCTTTCTTCGACTGATTGGGCGGGAAACCATGGGAAGTTCGTTCCGCCAAGCCCTCGTGGCGCGGCGACAACAGTCGCACTGTTTCAGCGCGGCGACCGTCGTTGAATTCGAGCCCGAGCATTTCCAACAGATGGCGGGGCTTGTCTGCTATTACAACAGTACAAAGTTTCACTACCTTTACGTGTCAAATGACGAAACCGTGGGTAAACACTTGCGGGTGATGTCTTGTCTTCCGGACTCGACGCAGACGGACGCTTTTACGCCGCCGATTGCGATTCCCTTGGGCAGGCCGGTCCATCTGCGCGTTGAGGTGGATGACGAACGTCTCCACTTTGCCTATCGTCTGGACGGCGCCGATGAAGCGTGGCGCTGGCTACCTCAACAATTCGACGCCAGCATTCTCTCGGACGAAGCGACCGCTCCGGGGCTCCCGAACTTTACGGGCGCATTTGTCGGCATGGCCTGTCAGGATATGGCGGGAACTGCGAAACCCGCGGATTTCGGCTTTTTCGATTACGAGGAAAGGCATTTTCGAGCGAATCCATTTTCGATTTCCTCATCAGCGATCTGAAATGGTTCGAGCGGCTCTGAATAGAAAAGAAAAATAAGAACAAAACCCTAGAGATCCATTGGGCATCGATAATAACTGCGTAACGAAAGGAGTCATCCAAATGAGACGCCATGGTAGGTCGGCATCCAAGATCGCTTTGAAAAGCCTTGTGACCATTCCCCTCCGGGTGGGTGCCGGGATACTGTTTCTTGCGGCTGTTTGGGCGGCGCCGCGGGTCGCATTCGCGGCTGACCTGCAAAAACCCGAGGTGCCTGCGGACGACCTGGTGCAATCGGCGGATGCCTGGCCTCAATTCCGTGGACCGAAAGGGAACGGCATCTCTTTGGCGACGAACGTCCCATTGACCTGGAGCACGAATCAGAATGTGCAATGGAAGAGTGCCGTACCGGGCCGGGGCCGGTCTTCCCCAGTCCTCCTCGGCAACCAGATCTGGCTGACCACGGCTTTCGAGACAAATGTGCGGACCTTCTCCGCAGGCCCCGACCGAATGCAGCAAGCGGAACGGGTCGTGATCGGAGTCGTCTGCTTGGACCGGGCTACGGGAAAACAGCTCTCCTATACGGAACTCTTTCGCGTCGACAATCCGTGCGCGGTGAACTTGCTCAACAGTTACGCCACGCCCACTCCCATCGTCGAACCTGGGCGGCTATATTGCGATTTTGGCACGCTTGGCACCGCTTGTCTTGACACGAACTCCAAAGAAGTGCTTTGGAAACGCCAGCTTCCATTGGAGCATTACCAGGGACCAGGCAGCTCCCCGGCTCTCTACAAGAACCTCCTCATCCTGGTGCGGGACGGCGGGGATCAACAATATGTGACTGCGCTGGACAAAAAGACCGGCCAGACCGTCTGGAAGAGTGACCGCCCTCCTCTGAGCACCCCTGTTCGAATCTTCCGCAAATCGTTTTCCACACCGCTGGTGTTCGAAGCGTCCGGAAAGATGCAGATGGTCGTGCCGGGAGCGCAATGGTTCGTCTCCTACGAGCCGGAAACAGGCCAGGAAATCTGGCGCGTGGACAACGGGAAAGGGGAGACAGTGGCGCCGCGCCCGGTCTATGGCAGCGGCTTAGTCTATCTCAGCACGGGGGTGTATGGCGGCAAGCCGCAACTCTGGGCCATCCAGGTTGACGGCCAAGGTGACATCACCAAAACCCATGTTGCCTGGAAGCTGCCAAGTTCGATCGGATTCATGGCTTCGCCCCTGTTGTTGGATCGCGAACTTTATCTCCTCAACGACGATGGTTTTGTAACCTGCGTGAATGCCCAGAACGGCGAGGTCCTGGGCAAGGTGCGTGCCGGGGGGAACTATGCCGCATCGCCCGTTTTTGCTGAAGGGCGCATCTACTGCGTCAGTCGCGAAGGGAAGACCGTGGTGTTCCAGGCTAACAAGGAGTTGAGCGTTTTGGCCGAAAACCAACTCGACGGGCCGGTCTTCGCCACGCCTGTTTTTGTCAATTCGGCCATTTACTTCCGAACGGACAGCCACCTCTACTGCCTCTCGTCGTCAGTTCCGCGCGCGGCAAATTGAGCATCTACTCAAATCCGCGCGGCTAGTGCCGCCGGAGTTGCAGCCAACAACGAGCGATTTGATGTCCAAAATCTGCAGTTAAGCGGAAGTAAGGGTAGAACTCACCGAAATCGATACAATCATGAAAACACGACTCGCACTGCTCGCGGTTGCTGCCATGGTTTGGGGCCAGCGTTGCGTGGCTCAAACTGACCAACCGACGGATGACTGGAAACCCGCGACCTCAAACCAGGGAGGTAAACTGTACCCTCAGGTGAACTCGGAACGCCGTGTCCGCGCCCGCGTGGTCGCGCCCCAGGCCCAGAGCGTCGTGTTTGAGTTTCTTGGTGGCGCAAAATACCCACTGACCAAAGGGGACGATGGCGTCTGGATGGGCGTGACGCGTCCACAGGACGAAGGGTTTCACTACTACCAGCTTGTGATCGATGGTGCGGGCGTGCCAGACCCTGGCAGTTTATACTACTACGGCGGCAGCCGTTGGGGCAGCGGGGTCGAAGTTCCGGCGAACGATCAGGAGTTCTATGCACTCAAGAACGTGCCTCATGGCCAACTCCGGCAGACCCTCTACTATTCGACAAATGCCAACGCGGTTCTCCGTTGCTTCGTTTATACACCGCCGGACTACGACAAAGCCCTGACCCAACGTTACCCCGTCTTGTATCTGCAGCACGGAGGCGGCGAGGACGAGACTGGCTGGGGCAGCCAGGGACGCACGGGTCTGATAATGGACAACCTCATCGCCGAGGGCAAAACCAAGCCGTTTCTCATTGTTATGGCCAACAGCTACGTCCCTGGCGCCGCCATCCCAGGACGTGCACCCGGAACTGCGACCAATGCTCCTGCGGGAGGGGCGACCAATGCTTTGGCGGCGGGGGGAACAAATGCTCCTGCGGCGGGCGGGCGAGGCCCGGGCGGACGCATGTTTGACTTCAGCGCGTTCACGCGAGTTTTGGTCAACGATTTAGTCCCTTTCATCGATGCCAACTTTCGCACCTTGAGCGATCAGCCCAATCGGGCCATGGCCGGTCTTTCTATGGGCGGGATGCAGACCCGAACAGTGACGCTGACCAACTTGGATGTCTTCTCTCACATCGGCATTTTCAGCGGCGGCAGCATCGCGCCGACGGATATCTCGGATCTGAACGCCTTCAAGCAGAAGGTCAAGGTGGTCTTTGTCAGTTATGGCAGCCGTGAACTCGATGGGAATCGACGCAGCTTTGGCGGCGATCCCAGGGCGAACACGGAAGGTCTCAAAGCGGCCGGCGTTAACACTTACTTCTACGTGTCTCCCGATACGGCCCACGAATGGCAGTCCTGGCGCCGGAGTCTGTATCAGTTTGCACCTTTGCTCTTCCGGGATCGTCCCGTCCAGATGGCGGCCGCGCAGGTGGCAGCGGCGACGTCTGGAGGAACACCGTCGCTGGCCGACGCGAAGCCTGCTAAGTCCCTCGCAGCGGATGTTACCGGGACGTGGAAATCTGATTTCGACTCCCAGATCGGCCACCAATATTACACCTTCACGTTCAAACAGGACGGTACGAAGCTGACTGGGAACGCGAACTCACAAATCCAGGATCGGAAGCGCGACGCGGAACTAAAGGAGGGCAAGGTGGAGGGCAACGCCATCTCGTTTGTGGAGATGCTGAACTTCCAGGATAACGAGATTCGGATCACCTACACCGGAAAGATCTCGGCCACGGGCAACGAGATCAAGTTCACGCGCGAGGTGGGCGATTTTGTCAAAGAGGAGATTGTGGCCAAGCGCGAGTCTGGTGCGACCGCCGCGGCTGCCGCTGTTCTGAAAACTATCCGGATCAGGGCTGGCAAGTCAGAGCCTGTCAAAGATGCCGAGGGTAGCGTCTGGCTGGCGGACCAAGGCTTCGAGGGAGGGCAAACCATCGAACGACCGGATATCCAGATCACCAACACGAAGATTCCCGACCTATACCGAGCCGAACGTTACAGTATGGACTCCTTTTCGTGGGCAGTGCCCAACGGCAAATACGTGGTGAAGCTGCACTTTGCGGAGACATTCGACGGCATTACCGGTCCGGATCAACGGGTATTTTCGTTCAATGTCCAAGGTCGAGAGTTTAAGGATTTCGACGTGTGGGTCAAAGCTGGCGGGCCGTTGAAGGCCTACGTGGAGACGGTTCCTGTCAATGTGACGGATGGCAAGATCAAGGTCACGTTCACTCCCAAAGTCGAGAATCCGCAAATCAACGCGCTTGAGATTATCCCCCAGTCCGGGGGTGAGACCGGTGCCGTAACGCCCGCACCGGCCACAACCGCACCGGCCGCTCTCGCTGAGAACACGCCGGCTCCCAGTGCTCCGGCGGGCCCCATCATCCTGCAGATTAATGCGGACAAAACCACCGGCAAGGTCAGCCCCATGCTTTACGGCCTGATGACGGAGGAGATCAACTTCGCTTACGAAGGTGGAATCTATGGTGAACTGATCCGCAACCGCTCCTTTAAAGCGGACGCCATCGTGCCACGCGTTACGCCAGAGACCTACGAACCTGGCAAATACCTTCCCGTCACGTTCAAAGCCGACACTCAGCCGAAGTTTTGGACGGTGATTGGCGGTGCTTCGATGGTGCTTGACACCAATACCGTCCTTAACGAATTCCTGAATGTCAGCCTCAAGCTCGATGCTTCCACAGCCTCCGCCACGTCTCCAGCGGGAATCGCGAACGGCGGATACTGGGGCATTCCCGTCAAACCACACACCACCTATCGCGTCTCTTTCTTTGCCAAAGCCGCCGAAGGTTTTACCGGACCGGTAACCGTGAGCCTCGAGAGCACCAATGGCTCAACCCTGTTCGCTAGCGCTCAGATCTCTGGAGTGACGACCGAGTGGAAGAAATTCGAGGCCGAATTGAAGACCAAAGACGTCACAGCTTCGAAAGAGAACGTTTTCAAACTCACCACGACCGCTCCCGGGACGCTCTGGCTGCAACAGGTGTCGCTTTTCCCGCCGACTTACAAAAACCGCGCCAACGGCAACCGCACGGACATCATGGAATGGCTGGCGGCCATGAAGCCCAAGTTCCTTCGGTTTCCGGGAGGGAATTATCTCGAAGGCAACGCGTTCAACCAACGCTTTAACTGGAAGGAAACGATCGGGCCGGTGGAACAACGGCCTGGCCATCCGAGCCCCTGGGGCTACTGGTCTACTGACGGCTTGGGACTGCTCGAGTTTGCCGAGTGGTGCGAGGATCTCGACATGGAACCATTGCTGGGCGTTTTTGCCGGGTATTGTCTCGGCCGCGGTGGTGTCATCGCAGCGGGTCCGCAGCTCGAACCTTACCTGCAGGAAGCGCTGGAGGAGATCGAATATCTGATTGGCGACGCCAAGACCACAAAGTGGGGGGCGCAGCGGGCGAAAGATGGGCATCCCAAACCGTTCAAGATGCAGTATGTGGAGGTCGGCAATGAAGACTGGTTCGACCGCAGTGGCCCGGATCGCAATGGCACCTACGACGGACGGTTCGCGCAATTCTACGACGGCATCAAGAAAAAGTATCCGCAACTCCAGGTCATTTCCTCGACCGGCTATGAACAACCCCAAAGCCTGTGGGTGAAAAGCCGCACACCGGACCTTGTGGACGAACACTTCTATCGCAATCTGGAAGAAATGATGGCGCAGTCCTTTCGGTATGACTCTTACGGGCGCACCAACGGTTCGAAGATCTTCTGCGGTGAATGGGCCACACGCGTCGGTTCTCCCACGCCAAACATGGCCGGAGCGCTGGGTGACGCTGCCTGGATGACTTGCATGGAACGTAATTCGGATATTGTGCTGCTCTCTTGCTATGCGCCCCTATTGGTCAATGTCAGCCAACTGACCGGACAGGGCCGTTCGATGCAATGGAGTTCGGATCTGATCGGCTACGACGCACTGAGCAGCTATGGTTCGCCGTCTTATTATGCCCAAAAGATGTTCAGCACGATGGTGGGCGATGAAATCCTCGCAACGGATGCGCAGAATATCCCCACCCGCGCCTGGCAGCGGCGAGGCCGCAACGGCACGAACGCCCCCGCCCAGCAAATCAGCGAGATGTTTTTTGACGCGACCCGCGAGAGCACGAGCGGTTTGATCTACCTGAAGGTGGTCAATGCGTCCGTATCCGCCCGGCCTGCCACCGTCAAAATCCACGGGGCAACGCAGATTGAACCGGAAGGTGAAATCGTGTCTTTGGTAGGCCAGAGTCTGGAGGACACCAATTCGATCGGAGAACCCCAAAAGATCGTGCCTCGTACCGAGAAGGCAGGAGGTTTGAGCGCCAGTTTCACGCGCGAGTTTCCGCCGTATTCGATCACGGTGCTCAAACTGAAGACGAAGTGAGCCGTTCATAAGGTCGCGGCCCCTTGCCTACCGGGCGCGGCTCGTTCGCCTCGACCGTGACGACCGTGAAGCCGGGTTCCTCGTCAGCGTCTCGGCCCGAGCATTGGCCTAAGAACTGCGAAAGGTCTCGATTCATTCAAAAGAAGCCCGCCTTGGAAGCTCAAATCGCCTCCGCCGCCCTCGATGAGGAAGGCCGCGCAAATGCCCGGCGCCACGTCGCCGTTTTCTTTGCCGCCCCGAGTGCGGTGGCACGCTGAATGACCCTCTATTCGATGAGCCGATAAAACTTCTGCTGGTTGCTCGGCGTCACGGAGTACGGACTGGCGGCGCCCACCACGTCGGTCCACAGCCCTTGGAGATTTAAGGATTCTTGAAGGCGCGCTCCTTTAGCCCAATCGATCACCAGGTTGCCGGCCGCGCGCTGAATAGCGAGAGTGCGGTTGCCGCCGACGGGTGGCTGATTGGCGTAGCCGTATTTCGTTTGCAGATAATTCACCAGAGAGTTTCGTTCATTGGCCGGAAGGGCGCGATCGTAAATGAGCAATTCGGCGATGTGGCCTTTCATTTTGGTAAACAGGTCGTCGCGCGTGCCAATCTTTAGGGAGCTTCCGCGATCGGTTAAGATAGCGGTAATTTCACCGGACCCTGTGGCCTGGGCATCCCGATAATGGGTCAAGGTCGTGCCGGCCATGTCGAAGCCCAGGATGAGAAATTCGCCCGCCTGGGGGCGCACGGTCGAATCGACATAGCCGATATGCGACGCCTCACCATTGCCGCGATAAACTCGAGGGATCCGGTCCGGTTCGGGAGTCACGTAATAGTCGGTGGAGGCGGGAAGGTTTGCGACCGTCTTCCCCCAAACGGCACGGTAGGTGGCAAAATCTTCGAACTGCACGACGAAGAACGAGGTCAGGTCGCCGGTGGAGGCGAGGCCAGTAGCCCTGACTACGTCCAAGTAATCGTTATCGCCATCAAATCGCACGGCGGGTTGCCCATTCAAGGCGGCGGGCGTGAGCGTAGGGGCGAGAGCTTCGTTCGGTTGGAGCGCGTGGCTATAGTTTCCGGATTGATCGGCCCAAACAACCACCGCCCCCGCCGCGTTAGTCGCCACCCCGGCATCGGCTTTCAACCATAGTTGGAGGCCATTCGTGCTCGTGAGAGCCTGAGCTTCCACCAGGTTGCTCCAGGAAAGGGCCAGGCCTGGCCAAGGCGTCGCCGGAAGCCCAGCGAACCGCGTGCCGTTGACGTTCCATCCGCTTGTGGTTGGGTCGTAATAGAGAGTTGCCTCCGTCCCCACCAGGCCATCGCCAAGAACGGTGGGGGCATTGCCCTGGAAACTCACGCGGGTCAATTGGACAGAGTCTTTGAAGGCGCTCGGGTCAATACTAGTGACGCTGGCCGGGATCAAGACCGATTTAACGGACGAGCCCGAGAAGGCCCCGGCCGCGATACTGGTGACGGGATAGCCCTCGATGAAAGCTGGAATGGTGGCTGCGCTCTCCGAACTTGTATACCGGGAAATGGCTGCCTCTCCATCTTTGAGCGTGAAGCTGTAGGGAGCTTGGACGGACCACAGGGCGGTCGGCCGGAAGGCGAAGGGATCCCCAACTGTCCCCCAACCAGTGGCGGTTAAGGCGCGATAGAGCGTTGACGGAGTGGCTAGGAAGGAATGGATTCCTCCCAGGTCGGGAGCATTGCCCTTGAAATAAACACTCTGCAATTTTTCGCACCCGGAAACGGCCAGGTCGCCCAGCGTGATCAGACCTGCCGGCAGAGTAAGGCTGGTCAAAGGGCACTCTATAAAGGCACCGAGGTCGATGTTGGTGACGCTGTTGCCGATGACGACGTTGGTCAACGAAGCACAGCCAGCGAAACTGCGCGCGCCAAGGACCTTGACGGTGTCGGGAATTGTGACCGAGCTGATAGCCGAGCCCGAAAACGCACCATTGGCAATCCTGGTCACGGGATAACCGGCCAAGAGCGCGGGCATAGTCACCGGACCGCCCGACCCCAAATACTTTGTGATAAAGACTTGGCTGTTGGTCAGAGTGAGATAACACGGGACTTGCGAAGACCAAAACCCGATGCCGCCTGGAGTCTGGGCGGAAAGCGCGTCCCATCCTGCTCTGTCGAACTCGCGATACATCGTCGCATACGACGCTACTACGAGATCTCCGATTGTGGTGGGAGCATCCCCCTTAAAGTAGATACTCGTCAACGACGGGGCGAAGAAGGCTCGTTCGCCGAGACTCGTGACGGTGGCAGGTAGGGTGACCGACACGGCCGGCGTGTAGTAGAATGCCCCGGGCCCGATCGCGGTGACAGGATACCCGCCAATCGGCGAGGGAATAATCACCGCGCCCTTTGGACCTACATACTGGGTGACGATCAAGGCGCCGTTTGTCAACGTGAGCTTGCAGGCCGCCTCCGCAGACCAGAGCCCTGTGGGGCGGCCGGCAAAGGTCTCGCCCATCGGTCCCCAACCGGCCTTCTCTGGATCGTAAACGACGGTTGCGGGCGTGCCGGCGAACACATCTGGCCCAAGCTGAGTGGGCGCGTCGCCTGTGAAAAACACCTCAGTCAGCGAAGTGCAGCCAGAAAAAGCTCCTTGACCGAGAGTGGTGACGGTGCTTGGAACGGTGATAATGGACCAATTGGGGTCGTGGAAAGCAAAAGGCGCGATGCTGGTGACGGTGTGGCCGGCGATCTGCTTGGGGATGCTGAGCCTCAGGTTGGCGTCCACGGAACCGGTGATGGCGATATTCCCGCCCGCCAGCGCCACGGAGAATTTCGAGGGCGGATCCCAAGTTTGGAGTGGCACACCGGGAAACTCGGCGGTCCAGGCATCTGGCGACCCGCCGATCGGGTAGTAGAGAGTGGTTGTTGGGGTAAGACTGCCGCCGGTCCCGACCGTCGAAGGGGGCCCCCCCTTGAAGTAGATGCTGGACAGCGCGCGACAGCCGGCGAACGTCCTATCCAGGCTCGTGAGAGCTGGGCTCAGGATCACGTTAGTCAGGCTCGTGCAGTTGGCAAAAGCGTAATTGAGGAGTAAGGCGACCCGGTCAGGAAATGAGAGCTGGGTTAAGCCGGCGCAGCCCTCGAAGGCAGAGATGCTGATCAGGTTGACGTTCTTGCCAAAGGTGACGTTGGTCAGGGCGGCGCAGTTGAGGAAGGCGCGAGCTCCAATCCAGGTCACCGCATCGCCAATGGTAACCGAAGTAATGGCAGATTGGGCAAAGGCTTGATCTGCGATCCGGGTCACCGGAGTTCCACTCATTGACCCAGGGATGGTCACAGTGGTAGCCGAACCTTGATATCCGTTGATGGTGATTCCATCGTTTGTTAACTCGATAGAGAACTCCGGGAATGTCGCTGGAGCCAGCGCTACCATCGGCACTCCCGCTTTGGCATTGGCCCAACCGTTCGCCCCGATTCGGTAGTAGATCGTGGCGGGACAATCCTGAAACGCCGTCTCGAGGTCCGGAGGGGCATCGCCTTCGAAGTTGACCCGCGTCAAGCTCGTGCAACCGGCGAAGGCGTAAGGGCCAATGTTGGTGATTGTGTTGGGAATCGTGACCGTGCTCATTCCAGTGCAGCCGCGAAAGCTGGCGTAATCGAGGAATCTGACACCAGGTTCAATGGTAACGGTGGCTAAAGCGCGGCACGACTCGAAGGCTTGAGCACCTACGTATCCGACACCTCCTGGGATGGTTACCTGGGTCAAGCCGCTCGAGCGGAATGCGCTGAACCCGATGTTGGTAAGACCGGGCGGGAACGTAATACTCTTGAGGGCCGGGCAATCTTCGAATGCCCCCAAGAGCGCAGGATTCTGTTCAAACGCGCCGACACTATCGGGCAAGGCAACGCTCGCCAGGTTCACGCAATGGGCGAACATCGCGGCCGGCAAGATGTTGATTCCATACTCGAACGTGGCGTTGGTCAGATTGGAGCACGAACCAAATGCGCCCACGTTGATGAAACGGACCGAACCGGGGATGTGGATACTGGTCAAACCCGAGCTCGCGAACGCACCCACTCCGATACTCGTGACGGAACTTGGGATTTCGACGCATTGCATCGCGGGGTAGCCGCTCAAGGCCAAGGCGCCGATGCTTTCGGTGCCATTGGGTAGCTTTAAACAGTCGATGGTGATCGTCTGGTTGGGGCTGGAGTAAATGGTTCCAGTCGTGATTGGCGGAGTGGGAAACCCGCCAGTGTAAGGAAGGATGTCTGCGACAAGATATTGCTCCTGACCGGAAGCGTAGCCCCGATAAAACAAGTAACTTGTTAGTTGTCCTTGCACAGGCGATGGCGCCAGCCAAAACGCCAGACAGGCAAGCCCGTGGACGAGTTGAATCTTCGATTTCATGTGACGAATGGGTTCAGGGCGATCCGACGTCGGAGTCGATCGCCAAAGCTAGCCATGGGCCCGCCATCCAGCTGAGAGGAGGCACGGGCAGGAATGAACGGGATATCACCGGCATTTTACCGTGTTCTCACCCGCTGCCGCGCGTTCTTTACAAGAAACCGGAAAATAGTGGTCCGGCAGACTTCCCGCGTGCGGCGGATTGAAACCCGGAACCGGATTAGGAAGGCGAAGAGGCGCTCCGCAACGCCCAATCCGATGAGGATCGCTTGGCCATCCTGCGGATAAAACCGCTGAACCAATTGATAGAAGGGGGTCTGCTGAGGCTGCCGTGGATGATAAACGCTGCCGGCCACCTCTGACCCATAGCCCATGGTCGACCTCCTTCGGCCGAGAGACTGCGACCCAAGCGACTGTCCGCCAAGTACGCAAGCAGCCGTAAGGACGGAGTCTGCAAGCCAACTCGCGTCCCGTTGGGCGCCCGAGTTGCTCCTTCCATCTCAGTCGTGGTCCGTCTCCCGACGTTCCTAAGGTAGGGGAGGATAAGACGGATGCCAAGGATGCTGCCAATACTACCCCAAGCCAAACCGGAATCGTGCAGGGCTGAGGGGGACCAAGGCGGGAGGGCGGTTGCCGACCGATCACCTCAGCGACGCGAAACGGATGCCAATGACGGTCCCGTCGTCCCTGCAACGGTGAAGTTCGAACTGCCGCGAGACGATGCCAGCCATAGGCTCGAACAGCCAAATAACCGACCGCGGCGCCGGAGGTCATTCGAATCCCGAACGCTGTCACTCGCCGCTGCTCGGTTCATTGTCAGGTTCGATCCTGATCTCTCAGTCTGCGGCGCACCCATTCTGGGCTTCTCCTTAGATCGACAATCGCCCAGATGACCGCACACGCCTGCTCGATCGTATAAAAAATCCCGTGTGGGAACACCCTGCTCAGCAGACGGTGGTAGTCGTGGTAGACAACCCGGTGAACGCCAGCCGACACCCGCAAGCCTTCGATGTCAGCCCGGAGGCACGCCGCAAAATAGTCACCCAGTCCGTTCTCCTGCGCTTCATAGAAAAGGTATCCACGGTTGAGATCCTGAAGGGCATCTTCCGAGATCTGGACATCTATTATTGACGACCGATGGATCCCTTCACTGAATCCCAATCCAGGAGGCGGGCTTTGCCTTCACGCACCCGCGCACGCCGCTGGTCCAGCAGATCCTTCTGTTCTTGCGAGAGCTCCATTCGGTCGAAGCGATCTCGGAAGTCCTCCCAAATCGCCTCCATGATCCGGATCTTCTGGTCCATCGGCAACGCTTTGACCTCTTCCGCTGTCATGACAGGACTATACCCTAAACCCCACCCAAAGGGCTACAGCGTTCTTGGATCGAACAACGCCGATCACCGACCCGGCGACTCTGGCGTTCGACTTGGAACGGGAGCGTTCTCGCCAGGTTCGATGAAGTCGGCTGGTTCGGTGTTGTCATGTATCGACTATGGCCTTTTGCGGCGCGTTCCCTTCGAACGGGATTCTAATCCCAAGCCACTTCACTCCCGTGGTTTCGAATGACATATCCCATCGCACTGGGTCTGACTTTGGGTCATCAACGCCAAGACCTGCGAGCTTGACCGCCGTGAAGATGTCCTGAGGCAGATCCTGGAGTAGCCAAGTCTTGAATACCTCCTCCAATCTGGGCCTCGCTGCTGCGAGAATCTGTTCGAATTTGTCGGGCAGTCGCAGGTAAAACTGCCGAGCCTCCGGGACTGGCCCGCTCTCTCCTCCGTCCAAGCCGATTGACACGAGCGTGCCCGTCTTGGGGAATAGCCCCTCACATTCCCAGTAAGAACGCTCTGGCGCGTTGGGCACAAACATGAAGACCAAGCTACCGAAGTCCGGATCGGTGATGCGTGGTGGAGAAAGCCGCAGCTTCAAATTGTGAAACACGCCCATCCGGTTTACACCGAACGATAAGCCAAGCGACTGGCGCTGGAAAGCAAGCTTCGACTGCAAGCGGTTGGTCCAAGCTGGAAGGCGCCTGGGCAATGGCCGGAGGAGCACTAGTTTGTCTTCGGCGTTTGATTTGGCGTCCTTCTCACTAATTCTTCAGTTCGCAAGAATCCAAGAACTCGACTACGTGTCGCTGACACACCTTGCCCTTGGGCATGACAGTGATGGCTTGATAGAAATCATGGCCGATCAGGTAAACACGCATCGTGACCACAGCCTGCCCTCGATACTTTTCGAAACACCACTCTCGGCCCGGGTGACCTTTAAGGGAAACAGGTCGCTCGGACACGAGACGACCATCTCCTCCAAGCGCCTGCTTCAATCCTCCGGCGAATAGTCGTGTCGTGTCTGTCAGTGGCAAATTTGTAGGAAAGCGATTGTGAAGGAGGCTGAAAGCAATTTTTGGGGAACGCTCTGATGTCACCTGCGAGATAACCACAGGGCCATCCGCTGTCTCATTGGTGACAGCTGAGGCCGTAGGCTGCCCCGGCATCAATGCCGAAAAGCCGCTTGATCCTGATGCAGTCCTGAGCCAAGCGCTCCCGCCGCAAGCGCAGCGACTCTGTTGCGATTCGGTTACTTGCCCTCGACCGCAGCCAAAACATACCAAGAGGACTGAAACAGAAAGGACCTTTAGAACGCAACTACGCATACAAATGCCGCCGAACAGTCCGTCTCATCGACTCCGCGCCATCGGGCCGGCTGTTCTTTGGCCAACTCGCGGAGTTCGATGCCGACGGTCGTTCGGCCTACTTCCGATCGCTTCCATATTCTGGGTGCCGCCGCTGATGCTTAACGACCGTAATTCTGAGGCGGTCTAGTCCAACTCTGCGGAAGTAGATGATGTAAGGGAAACGTCTCATCAAGCAGCGACGGACATCGGCTTTGGCCACCATCCACCTCTCTGGTTGCGCTGCCAGTCGAAGCACCTGTCTCTCGAACTCATCGACGAACGCCGCACCTAATCCGGGAGATCGCTCTTCGTAGTAGTCGCGTATCTTTCTGAGTTCGCCTTCATCGGCGGAGTCTGGCCATCAGCTCCTCATGGGATATGGCCTGAACCTCTCCGCTCTCAATTTGGCGATCACGTTCGAGAGCGAGTTGAACCGACGAAGCGTCGTCGGCCTCGATCCCCTCAAATGGATCCGAAAGGCTCTCCCAAAGCGACTCAGCCAGCAAGGCTCGCTCAGAGGGAGGTAGCCGCAACGCTTCGGCAGCGATTTGGTCGATACTCATACGCGAACCTTAGCCGGAGATCGTCAGGAATGCGAGCTTTTGGCCCAACACCAAAGTAACCGACAGCGGCGTCCGCGACGAGCCGAAGCTTGGAGCGCTGCCTCGCTGCTGCTCGGTTCACTGCCGGGTTAGCGCTCATTTCCGGTTGCGTTCGGAGTCGGGGTCGCTATCGGCATCGGTATCGTTCCTGAATCCACTGTCATCATCCGATTCCTCGTGGATCGTATACCCACGCGGTCCGAGTTTCGTCAGCATGGCCACGATGCGGTCCAACCCACGTAATCGATGGAAGTGCGGGACACATCCAAGCGCTCATGACCAAATCCCATGCACATCCTTTCGATTCCGACCCCGACGTGGACGCCAATCGGTTTGCGCTAACTCTGTTGACACCACGGCTCGTTGGATGTCGCCGCCTCAGATTAGTCCGTCCTTTTTCGCATAAACTCTTAACTGTTAATCTATGCTAAGGGAAGTTTACCAGTGCCGGTTCGTATATTGCAATCCTCAGCTGGCATTTTGACACAGCTCGATCGCTAGACTGTTTTCCGGCGATTTTTCTTGGCGGTTGGACAGCCGTTGTCCCACCCATGTTGAGAGATTCTTCTCAATCTTTGAGCTATGACATCTTCTCAGGCCATCTACTAAATGCGCTTGGTCCTCCGGCGCCAGCACTAGGCTCTCTCCGCGGAAAAGTCGTACCTCGTCTGGCTCCGCCGCTACATCACGTCTGTTTTCCGCATGCCGCCCCACCTGCCCAGCGAACAAAAGCTCGAACGATTTCTCTCCAACCTGGCTCGCGAACGTGATGTCTCAGCCAGCACCCAGAATGAGGCGTTTAATGCGCTACTCTACTTCTACCGAGTTGTCCTGGGTAAAACCATTGGCAACGTCAATGCCCTGCGTGCTCAGCGCCCGGCGCATGAACGTCGCGCCCCGACTGTGGCGGAGACCCAGTCGCTCCTGGGCACCATGGGCAACGAGGGCGGTTATCCCACCCACCTTATCGCCCGCCTGCGCACGGTTGTGGATTACGCGTCAGCGAACCATTGAACTTGCGCATCAAGGACGTCGACTTCCCACAACGCACCCTCTGCATTCGTGGCGCCAAAGGAGGAAAAGATCGCGTTGTTCCGTTACCGACCTCAGTCATTCCCGAATTGACCCAATAAACTGCGGTCGCCCGGGCGATCTGGCAGCGCGATCAGCAGAACCGCACCCCGTTGATGTTGCCGAATCGATTCGCCAGGAAATACCCAGATTATCAATTCCGTTGGGGATGGGCCTGGGTCTTTCCCGCCCACCATCCCTGCCAGGATCCCAGGACTGGAACAGTAGTCCGGTTCCGGATGCACGAAGCCAATGTCCAACGGGCGGTCAAGAAAGCCTCGCGCCAGCTCGGCATTTCGGTGCTTCCGCATGAGCTAAGGCACGCGTTTGCATCTCATTGTCTGGCGCGGGGTACCAATCCTCGTGCTATTCAACAGGTGATGGGACGCAGTTCCCTGGAAACCACCATGGGCTATTTCCATGCAGAGGCCTTAAGCGTCAGCAGCCCTCTGGATGCCTTACCGGGTCCCGATGCCCTCTCACTCATCGGCAGGGCGGCTGAACCGATTCTTCCAAAAGTTCAACGCCCCTGCCAAAGCCCTCACATTCTTAACTCTTCCGCCATAGCGCCAACCAAGAGATTAACAGGTTCCATTCCGGTTCAGCCGATGCTCAGGCCGCCCGGTGGCCTTATCACCAACAGGGCGTCGACTCTGTCCTCGCGACAAGCCGTCGGCTCGTCTGTCCGCCCCCACTCAGTCGAGGAATCGGCACCACTGCCTGTCAGACAGGACTTCCGTCCATCAGAAGCTGGAGCGCCAGGGCGGTTCCATCGACCGGAAATGAGGCATCAGCCTTGAGAGTCGCAAGGATCTTCTCTTCTTGCGTATGGGGCTTCCTGATCCTCCTCCACAAGTTGCGCAAACGCGTCGAATGCGGAAGCATCGAAATCGCAGTATATTCCGAAACCGCCAGATACTTGAGCCCGTCGATGTGAGTCGATTGCCGTCGACTACCAACGAGAACCAAACGTGACCACCACCGACTCTTGACCGGACCCCAACTCGACCCAAATGCCCATTAACCGGACGCCCGAAGATGCGCTAGACCCGACTTCGGCTGCCTCTCCAGAGGGCTTAGGTCTTTGTCAATCGGCTCCGAGCGGGTGTCATCAATTTGTTGGCATCAATGTAACTAACAGCGTGCGAGTTACTTAAATCTTATTTAGCCAGGCCATCGCTCCAGCCAAGCGGAATGAGAGCAATTTGCTCTGAAATCCAAGTCCAACCAAAGCAGCGGTTTCGGGGGGACGGACCGTGGAAGTCGGCGCGTGAGGGCAACGGAAGATTCTCGTTTGCTGAACGTGGTTCCCAGTCGAGCGTAAGTGGGGTCCCTGCCGCTCGTCTTTCGGAGTTAACACACTGTTGGCTCACTCCTGACCCACTGGTGACCCACTGCTGAGTGTGTCAGGGGTGAGTCAACGGTGGGTCAGGGGCGGCCGAAGAGCGGAAGGTCCCCGGACGGGCACGGTCAAGGGTTCGACCTAGGGACCAAATTCGCGAGTGCGGTTGAGCTGTCATCCGGCCGGCAATGGGGCTGTCCTCACAGAAGTTAGTTAGATCCAAACGGTTGGTCAACGGCTGCCTGTTGGGCAACAAGCCGCTCTCAGGATCGAGTGGGCTCTGCAGACTCGGACACCAGCGCTGGCACTGGTTGCCGTTCCCGCCGCCGCGAAACGGTTGGACCGAACAGGTTGGTCAGAATCGTTCGTCGGACGACGAGTTCAAATGTAATCGAGCCGATCAAGGTGATCAGAAGCAGGGCAACGATCGTCTGAACCCCCAAGGGAAGCTCATACCGTCTCAGGGCGGGCAGAATGACTCGAATGAGCAACTCTTGGTGCAGCAAATAGAACCAGAATGCCGTGTCCGCGAGGTATCTCGAAACTCTTCCCGGTCGGTCAAAATACTTTTGGAAAAAGCCGATGAACCCGAATGACGTGAACGCAGCTGAGATCGTGAACACGCCGTAAAGGCTCAGTCGCTTTGCCACGTTCATGTCGATCTGCGGCTGAAACGGGCCACCTTCAACTTTAAATCGTTCCGAAATGAGGTGTGCCCCAACCCCGATCACCAAGCAAGGAATCCAGAACCGTCCCAGGTCATTGAGTTGGCTTCGCAGTTGATAGAGCAGCCACCCGGTCATAAAGAAGATGAAGAAGTAAGGCAAATCGGGGTGATAGCGGAAGAAGACATCCGGAAAAACACTCATGATCGCGCTCCCGCCGTCCGGCGCGCGACCAGGCGAGGTTCCGGCAAACCACAGTGCTGGGATACAGACGAGCGCCAGGGCCAACGGCGCTAAACTCCAGCGGAAAAGAATTCGGCTCAAGAGGGTTGCGAATTCTAGTACGCTCCCGCGAAGCAGCCGACCTACCACCCAGGCAAAGATCGGTCCAACCGTTGCGAACACGATAAGAAACCATAAGAACCACATCGGGCCCATGTTGAATTGACGAGCGAGATTTCCGAAAAGCCGGTCTGCGATCGGACTCCCGCCGCCGAAGGGACCCCCAGGTCCGCCGCGGCCGAACCCCGGACCCCCTCCGGGACCCCGGCCCGGACCGCCAAATCCGCCGGCCTGCAAGGATGTGTTAAGACCTGAACGAATCTGTTCCTCGGTGAGTGTCGTCGCGTTCTCCTTTCGCCAGTCTGAGTGCCATTTGCCAAATTGAGTCTTGATCTCGGCCTCGCCGAGAAAACCGTCATGGTCTCGATCCAGCGCGGTGAAAAAAGAGGGCGCCATGAAGATGGCTGGATTAAAGCCTCCTGGACCACGCCGGTTCTCTGGGCCGCGACCGTCTTTGGTATCGGTGTTCGAATCGAGCAACTCTCCAAAACGTCGAGCAAACTCCTGTTGGCTGACTCGACCGGCGCTTTTGGAGTCGAGTTTGGCAAACCACGTGGAAGCTAAACGCTCGAACTCCTCCGCGGTCACGGATTTATCCTGATTGGTATCCGCCTGGGTCAGGATGGGGCCGGCCAGGAACATTCCAGGGCCGAAATCGCCCGGTCCGAATTGGACCGGACCATCGCCCGCGGGGCGTGCAGCCATACCGGCTGGTGGACCCAAGCCGCGTCGGGGTTGCTCGGGAGCACCGGCAGGGATACGCTCCGTTGTCGGGGCGAAGGAGTCGGGCGGCGAGCCATTCATCTCCCGACCTGGCGGTGGACCGGCGAAGTTAGGACTGGATTCAGGGGCATTGGCGGCGGTTCGACGCGGTGGACCAAACCCTCCGAGTCCGCCGGAGTATCCGGTCAACTGGTTGATGCCCACGAGGGTAAACAGGTAGATGACCATGGCGGCCCCCAGCCTCCACCAGCGTTTGGCAAGGTAGGTGCCCACACTGTATTTGGCGAACATCATGGCGGAGAAAAAGCCGCCGACCATGAAGAACAGCGCCATCCGAAAGCTGTGGGTCCAATCCATGACCCAAGCCGTAGGCCCGGATTGACCTCCAAACATGGCTCCCATCCCTCCACCAAAAAGGATGGCGTGATAGGAAATACCGAGCAGCATCGCGAGCGCTCGAACCGCGTCGAGGGCGTGAAACCGAGTTGAGCCGGCCGAAGCTGAGGGAGTTGAGCTCATGATACAATATGACTAAGTGCCAACCAGTCGCGCCGACGGAGCAGCCATGACTGCCAGCCTTCGGATCCGAAAACCGCCAAGGCACGTCATTTTGTCCACACCCGGTTGACACGACTCCATGCGCCTCCTGCGGCTGTTCCCCGCCGGATTATTTGTCACGTTTGCGTGACAAACCCTTCCGTCCCCCGAAAGGCGATACCGTCCCTTCCTGGCGTTGCGAGTCGCCGTATCGACTCTGGCGGATTAATCTGGTGTCGCTTTCCCTATCGCTGAGACAATGATGACGTGCTGGGTTGCAATTGAACGGTTTAAGACGCTTCCGTGCCTTGGCTGTGGGAGGAGCGAAGCTCCGCTGCCTTCGCCATTTCCGCCGAGCGGTTGCTTGGAATTGCGAGCGTTAATTCAGGGTAACGAGCGGAGCAAGACCGCCCGAATTTAGGCCACTTTCCTGGTGCATCGCCCTTGGCCAGGAAACCGCTGGGGTTATGGGAGGCGTATTTTGAGCGGGATTGACGCGTTTAACGAGCCACGATGGCGTCGTCTAACAAGGTTTCCCGGTCGACCAAGAGCGCCACCCAAATCTGCAAAGCTTCTAATGACTCGCCGCTCGACGGGAAATTATTCGGCACGTCGATCCTAGAAAACGACTCATGACTCCTAAAGGCCTTCTCTTATCATAAACGGTGCCGCGATGCGGTTCACTAGTTGAGTGAGCAACTGAAACCCTGCCTGACGAATTGCAGGCAGATGCTTAGTGTAAACCGCGTTGAACTCCGTTGTGCGGGTTCCACCGCGACGACGTTTAAATTCTCCGGCGCCCGAGCTGTAGTTCAGCAAGAGTTGCTTTTCTGCCGTGCGTTCAAGGAGCATCGCGACGAGCATCCGATATAGCCCTGCATCTTGAGGCAAGGAAGTATCGTAACCGACGAAGGGAGTAGAGAGCGTGTTTCCCATTTGAAAGCACCCGTAGACAGCGTCGATTCGTCCCGATCGGTGTCTGAGGCCGCGAAATTCCAACCAGTGACGTTCCAAGGCGTGTTCCACAAACCGGTCCGTATATTGCGGATTCAACATCGAATGCTTTTCAAGATAGAGCTTGTGATACAGGTGCGTTATGCGCGGAACATCCTCCAACGTGAAATCCTCATGTTCAACAAGTTGGTATTCCGATCGTTCCGCGATCAATTTGCGGTCGCGCTTTACCGGGCTCTTCTGAAGGTAGCTCCGGCTCTGGCCATCGAAGAGGTAGACGATACGGCTGGTTATTAGTGTATAGCCCGACTCCTTCAACGCCGACAGCAACGATTGATGCTGTTCTACGTTGATATTTTTCAGGAGCACAGCGTGGTTGGGACAATGTTCGACGAGCAGGGACGTGGCGTCCGCGATGGCATAGGGCAAAGAGTCAGAGATTAGATTAGTGGAGAGCAGCCAACTGTTCCACTGAACTGTGCGGTCCAAAGCGGCGCAAGCCAAGGGCCAACGCAGGAAATGCAGCGCTAACCGAGCGGCCAAGCGCTTCCAGGTGGAGGCTATGAGTCCAAGCTCGACGACGGGATAGCGAACATATTGGGTGTGCAAAGAACAAGGATAGGCATTCCCGGCCGGACAGTCTGTGGCGGTGATGGGGAAAACGGCGTTCTGGCACGAGATGGTCCCGGGCGTAACCCGAAAGTTCGGCGCGACAGTCGCTGGGCCATCTTTCAGCAGCGTTCGCCAATAGTCTTTCCCCTCAGAAGCCAGTCCTGTGGTTGAGTCCGCGGCTGACGCTCCCCAACGCACCTTCGGGAGTCCTCGTTCAGGTTGATCAGTCGGGCGCGCAGGTTCGTTCGCGAACGGTCGTTCAGGCAGCCAAGTGGGCGACGTAGAAACTCCCATAAGTATGGACTCGATCCCGGGAATGACAGTGGTTGGCCGTGCTGTGGTCGTAGCGCAGCAGATCCCCGACTTGGCAGAAGCTCTGTTCTCTACGAACTCTGATTGGGTCAACATAGTCCACGTGGAATCCCGCGCTACGCCAGAGGAATCGAGCTCCGGCGCTGGCGCGATCCAGGATCGCCTGCCATTCCTGCTGCAGGAGTGATGGGTGTTGATGGCTCATCCAGTCCATGTGATCGAGCAGGACAAACCGCGAGAGGGGCGTCTGATGAGAAACTAGAAAGCTCGTCAGATCATTGGTATGAATTTCGATCCGGTCGGCGAGCCCGGCGCGGAGGCGGTTGAAATTCGGCTCCTTCAAATATTCGGGGCAGCAGGATTTTGAGTACTGACCGAACAAATAGACCCGCCAGAAATAATTGTCCGCGGTGGGCAACCGCGTAAAGACGGCCTCCATGCAGTCTTCCATGAAATCAGCGACCGTTCGAGAGCATTTCTTCTCCAGATAGTCGCGCTGAGCTTTAGGAATCCCAAGCAGGCTAAGCATTACGTCCGTCCGCATCGCCCGCTTGAAAGCTAATTTCCAAAAGCGATCGTGGACCCGAGTGAAGTAGATCTCGCGTTGTTCTTCGAGCGACTGAGTGTCGAACAACCTCAGAGCGTCGAGATGTACTCGCGCCAGTTTGAGGTAATTCACCACCATTCGCGCAAAGACCCCGGTAGTCCCATAGCGGTAAAACGTGGTTTGGGAATGTCGCCGGTCAAGGTAATGCTGCCGACGATCCCAAAACTGCCTCGCTTGCGGCGTGAGCTCGTGTCGAAGTTGATCACGATACCATTGAGGAAAGTCACGATGCCCCCCTTCACCGAACAAGCTGAAAAATTGTTCGAAATCCAACTTGCGAATGCCCGCGAGCTTGAGCTCCAGCAGCGCATTCTGTCGGTAGTTCAAATCCACCGCGTAGATGCGACGTGGATTATCGAGTGCATAATCCAGCGCATTGCACCCTGCGGAAGTAATCAGGACAATTTCGTCGTTCGGCCCCAATTCCATCGCCTCTCGATCCAGACGCGGATCTTCCCAGCAACAATTATAGACCAGGTAATTCCCGTGAACGTAGGAGAAGATCTTTCGCGTCATCCAGCTCGCGAGGCGGTGGTGTGCAGCCCTGATCGGGAGAGTTTGCATCCACTCGATCCTGCCGAACAGTCGCTTTAGCCGTCAATGAAGATGGCGATTGACACTGCGAATTCACGTGATCGACACGATTCATTGACAATTCAGGCTGCAGCGACCGTGTCAGCAACTCACGAAGCGTCGCAGCAGTGGCGGCGCGAATGGCGTTCGCCTCTTCCAGGGATGTGGGCGGAATGGGGGGCAGCGTGTTTCGAGAGTTCACCGCGGTTTACCGGTTCGCAGTGATAACGTCACAAGAACGGGTCAATGTTTTGAGCGCGCTAAGAGCCGTTACCAACTTTAACCGGTTCCGGATCACTCGTGTTCCCATATGAAAGGTGCAACCCAAAATCCATGGTCCGCGTCCCGACGCTTCTGTAGGGTCGCTCTAGGATGGCTCACGTTGCTGGCAGTCACCGGTGCTTGGGCAGCTCCGAAGACAGTCTTGATTTCGTTGGACGGTGCGCCCCCCCGTTTGTTTGAAACCTATCTCACGAACGGTGTTCTTCGTGCGGATCAAGGGCTCGGCCGGTTGAAGAGCCGAGGCACGTATGCACGCCGGAACGTGACCGTAACTCCGTCGCCCACAGCACTGACGGTCACAACCTACGGAATCGACTATTATTCTACCCGTCATGTCGGCTCCGATGTGCTTTCACGTGTGCCTGCCATTGTCAGTCAATTCCGGGTTGAGCCACGGTTACCGGGAGTTTCCGCATCGCCGGCACTCGACGTGCGCATCGTGAACTCGCACCTCGAGCTTTCTTGGCCGGACACAAGCGCCGGTTTTGTGCTTCAACAATCCCAGGGACTCGGTGAAAGCTACTTCTGGCAAAATGAGCTGACTCCTCCTGTCGTCAGTGGTGGTCGTCAGACGGTCCAATTGACTCTGGAAGAGGGACGTTTCTATAGATTGGTCAAGCATTGAGGCGCGGTCACCAACCCTGATGTCTGGCGATGGTTCTGCCATGATCAGCGCAGGCGATCGCGTTGCCTGGATCCGGCTCGCGTTTGGGTCAGTATCTTCGCGGCGCTGACGGACGATAATCCGAAGCTTTTCCAGAGCTTAACGAAAACGGCGCGGACTTGTAACCGACGTTAACTATCAAAGGCAGGGTTCAAAACTTTGTTCCCGGGCTTATCGAGACGGCTGGTTGGGTTCACGCCCGTTTTATCGTCTCACTCGGCCTGTCACCTATTATGCGACGACGTTTACGCGTTCTCTTTTTGGCCGTTTTCCTGGCCGGCCTAGGCACCGTTGCTGTGGGGCCGCTTCTGGGCAACTCTGAATCGTCGCCGGTCGCCGCGGATCACGGCCGACCGGTCAGAAGTCGGCAACGAGTTTGCGTCATCTTAGGTCTGACCCTCCAGGTGGGCGGCGCCTTGGGCTACGTTTTCGTTGCTCGTCGGACGCGTCGCCGCTCAGGCCGGACGGTATCCAAGCAACTCTGAGGAGCAATTCGGTCGTGGGATTCACGTCATTGCCGAGATTCCATCCCTCCGCGTGAAAAGTTCGGGAGGGCGAGGACGCCCTCGACGTCGAGTCCAGTGCCTCGCAATCGTAGCTTAAGTCGCACGCCACTCCTACGCCGCTCTGTTGGTTGTAGGATGATTTCAACATGGACCAGGTCGTTGTCCCGGCAGAAACCCTCCGCTGCGTTGGGGGTTTCGAAATCGAATGCTTGGATTGGGTTGCAAGTCCAGGCTATTCCACCCTGAAAATACGTATTCGCCTTAACGTTGTGGACAAGGACTTTCATAGTAATCTTCTTGGTTCTTCGGCCAGGATCAGCGCCCAGCGCTCGAGAATGTCAATCTGCGCAGGATGCGCCGGTTCGCTAGTAACGATTCGGTAAACTCAAGTTCGGAGATCCGGGGGAGAGTTCACTGAATCGTTGCAAATTCGACTTACCGCTGCCACGGCGGATTGAAAGACTTCCTGGAAATGAAGGTTCTTCGCCAGTTCCGGACTCAAAGGAACCCTGCGGTGTAACGGCAGTATGCGACCCCCAAAAAGCCCACGCACGTTGCCTTGCAAGAGATGTTTAGAACCTGCCTTTACTCTCGTTGAGCTGCTTGTGGTGATTGCCATTATTGCGATTCTGGCGAGTTTGCTCCTCCCTGCATTGGCAAAGGCAAAAGAGAAGGCGCGACAGGCAAGTTGCATTAATAATCTTCGACAGATCGGGCTTGGGACCACGCTCTACTCGCAGGATGCGAGCGACTTTTTCTTCTATTACATGTTCGACGGCAATGCCACTGTTCCCAACGGCGGACAATGGACGCTGAGCCCAAGGGCGAAAGAGTTGCTTGACCTAAACAATGTCAACCACGCCCAAATCGCCTATTGGGGGCTGGCCTATCTGCCCTACTTCGCGGGCACACGCCGGACATTCCGTTGTCCAAGCGCTCGGGTGGTCGATGAGTGGCGAGAGCTTGGCCTTAACTTTCCGCACGAGTACTGGCTGGAGTCCAGTTATGGCTTCAACGTCTACGCGGGAGTGAATCCGGACGTTAGCCCGAGCAGGGCGCGCCGCATCACCTCTTTGCTGAACCCTCAAACCACCGTGTTGGTTCAAGACGCCGCGGAGCAAAGAACCGAAGGCCCCGAAGACACGCTGGGCCTCTGGCCCGGGTATCAGGAATGCCTACTCCAATGGAAGCTTAAGCTGGCCGGGTTCTATCCTGGTCGGCAGATGGAGTTCGAATGGTTTCGTCACAACCAGCGGTGCAGCACGCTGTGGATCCCCGGAAACGTCTCGACGATCAAGCGAACCAAAGGCGTTGACTATCGATGGTACACAGGGGACGCACCGATCGATTCGCCTCGTTTCTAACTAGATTAGCACTCAAGCAACGACCCGCCCCTAATCGCAAAGACACATCAAAACAGACCGGCAAAAAAAGTATGAAACACCTATTCCTCGTTACCGCCTTAGCCGGTGGTCTTCTCGCCCCAGGAGCACTGGTGCCTGAGTCACACGGCGGCATCACCGACAACCTGGTCGTGCATCTCGCTTTTGACCAGGACTTAACCGATTCATCAGGCCGTGGGAATGACGGCGTTGCGGTCGGTGCGCCAAAACTTGTTCCGGGAAAAGTCGGGACCAATGCCGTGGCCTTGGTTTCGAAAAAGGATGGGACCGTTCTGAACTACGTGACGCTTGGAACACGGCCGGACCTTAATTTCGGAACGGAGACCGACTTCACGATTTCTTTCTGGGCTAGATTCAATCAGTGGACATTTGACCCACTTTTGATCAGCAACAAAGACTGGACGAGCGGCGCTTATCAGGGCTATGCCATCGCCACGGGAACGGATGGTCGACTCCAATGGAATTATAGCGGCGCGCCAGGCGGACGCAAAGACTATGACGGGCCAGCGAATACGATCAGCGACGGCAATTGGCATCATATCTTGATCTCGTTCTTGCGTGCCGGTCTGGTCACCACGTATCTGGACGGAAACGAGGTCGATTCGAGGGACGTCTCCTTTAGCTTAAACAACGTTGACACGCCGGCGGGTCAGGCCACAAACCTAGGTCAGGACGGGACGGCGCACTACACGGACGGGGGAACAGCGGGAGTCGACGACCTGCTCATGGATGACCTTGGGATCTGGCGACGTGCACTGACGGCGACGGAGGCGAAAGCCATATTTGACGCAGGGGCTCAAGGCAAGGATCTGACGACCGTTGTTTCACAACCTGAGCTACCCACGATCCGCACCCGGCCCCTTGAGCAGACCGTTCTAGCGGGAAATGCCGTTTCGTTGAAGGTGTTGCCCGCGGGAAGCTCTCCATTTACTTACATTTGGCGGCGCGATACGGTGCAGCTCACCAATGCGACGGGCGCAATTCTCACCTTGGAAAATGTACAGGACTCCGATGCTGGTTCCTACACTGTCGAAATCACCAATGCCGTCGGTCGTGTGACAAGCGATCCGGTTTCCGTGAACGTCGATTCCTCGCAAGCTCCGGAGTTGACGGAGTCGCCAGTGCCCGCTGCGGCTCCAGTAGGCGGTGCGGTCTCGTTTTCGTCCAAGGCACGTGGGGTCACTCCGCTTACCTACCAGTGGTTTAAAGACGGCGCGACCATCTCGGGCGCAACGAATGCTACCCTAACCTTGAATCGAACGGTCGCGGCGGACGCCGGCAGCTATACCGTCCAGGTGACTGCGGGCAATAAGCTCAGCACGACGAGCAGTGCCGCTGCCCTCACGCTGGTGAGCGATATCAAGCAAGGCTTGGTAGTTCATCTGACCTTCGACAACGACTATTCCGATGCTTCCGGACACCACAACGACGGCACTCCCGTTGGCAGTCCGAGCTTGGTGGACGGACGAATTGGCGGCAAAGCCCTGCGCTTTTCACAGAAGGCTGATGGAACCGCTTTCAACTATGTGACCTTGGGAACACCGGCAGATCTCGATTTCGCCCAGAACATTGACTTTACTATTTCGCTTTGGGTGAAGTTCAGTCAGTGGACGCGTGATCCGGTGTTGATTGCGAACAAGGATTGGAATCTGCAGGGGACTAAAGTGGGCTGGGCGTTAGCCACGGGTGCGGATGGGCGTTTCCAATGGAATCTGAAGGAACAAGTCGGGGAACGTGCGGATTTTGACTCGGGTCCGAACCTGATCAGCGATGGCCAATGGCATCATGTCGCTGTCTCTTATCAGCGCGGTGGAAGTGCGACGACTTTCGTCGATGGCGCGCAAGTGAATTCTCAGAAATTGCCGGGGTCTGGGACTGTCGTTGAACCAGGATACCCGGTCAACATCGGTCAGGACGGGACTGGGAGCTACACGGACAACAATACCGTCAGTATCTCAGATGGGACCATCGATGATGTCGCCATTTGGCGGCGGGCGGTAACACCGGAAGAGATTGCGTCCATTTATCACAAAGGAGCCGTTTTCGGAGCGAATGTGGAGGAAACGGCGGTCACGGACGCGCTCCTAGTTTACCTTCCTTTCGATAACTCGCTGGAAGACAAATCGGGACAAGGCCATAATGCCTCAGCCGTCGGGACGCCGGGATTCGTTCCTGGCAAGCTGGGAACCCACGCGTTGAGCTTTACATCGGACAAGAGTGGCAACTCTTTCAACTACGTCACGCTCGGACATCCGACAGCCCTGGATTTTGGCAAAGATGCGGACTTCAGCGTCTCCTTTTGGACGCGTTTTACGAACTGGACTGGAGATCCTGCGTTTATTGGCAATAAGGATTGGACTAGTGGCGGAAATCAAGGTTGGGTCATCGCTACCGCGGGCAACGGACGGCTGCAATGGAATCTTGGAGATGGGGACGCGGGGGGTAGGACACGGAACGACTATGACGGCGCTGCCGGGACACTGAGCGACGGGCAATGGCACCACGTGCTTGTGACGTTCAAGCGGAAAGGCGACGCGATCACTTACCTCGACGGAACGGACGTCAATCATACGGCGGTGACCGCAGATCTCGACAGCATTGATGCCGCTGCCGGACTAGCCATCAACATTGGCCAGGATGGCAAGGGAACGTATACCGATAACAACGCCGTTGGCATCAGTGATGGCCAGATCGACGACGTCGCCATTTGGGCGCGCGTAATCGCCCCGGACGAAGTGAAAACCATTTTTGCTCACGGCGCCGCGGGCACATCCCTTCTGCCCGCATCGCAGTCAACAAGCCGTTATGGACTTGTTGGGGTCGGTAGGATCCCGGCCGATTCGTTCGATGCGCGCGGGCCTGGTTTGGACACTTTGGGGGGCGTTGGGTCTAGCATGTTCGTTGACCCAAGAAGTCTTGCTCGGAGTGGAGATGCTGCTTCTGGCTATACCTATCACGGGACATTGTATGCGCTTCCCGATCGGGGCTTCGGCGATGGGACCCAAAACTTCCTCCCGCGTATCGAGAAGTTCGACCTGACCGTTGCCCCATACTACGGAGCTGAGCCCGCCGGCCAGAGCCAGGTCATCCTCAGCAACACCGCCACACTTTTGTTGACCGTCAACGGAACAAACTATACCGGCTTTGACGCAGACGCCTCGACACAGACGAATTACCCCCAGTCCACCGCCCATAGCCTTGGGCAGGGGCATCGCAGTCTCGATGGCGAAGGCTTGGTGCGTTTGGCAGACGGCAGTTATTTCATTAGTGATGAATATGGACCTTTCGTTTACAAGTTCGATGCCAACGGGTCGCTGGAATACATGCTGCAGCCTCCCGCAGCCATCTTGCCCAAGCGCGGGGCTTATCCGGGCACCAACTACTTCTCGGCAACGAACGTTCCGACGTCTGGCCGCCGAAACAATCGTGGTCTGGAAGGGCTAAGCATCACGCCGGATGGGCAGCGCCTCGTAGCGATGCTGCAGAGCCCGACCATTCAAGACGCTGGGGCCGGGAATAGCGGCCGCAACACTCGGCTACTGATGTTCGACATTGATACGAATTCACCTTCGTTTACCAAACCGGTCGCCGAGTATGTTTACCAGCTGACTCTCAATGGCAGTGCGCAGACTAACCGTAACACTCCAGTGAGCGAGGTCCTTGCTTTAAATCGGCAACAATTCCTGGTCCTGGAACGGGACAGCGGCCTTGGTTTTGGAACCGGGACCAACCTGATGTCGACCTACAAAAGGATCGTTCTCGCGAGCACAGAAGGTGCCAGCAATATTATCAATTCCGGGTATGACTTAGAACCAGGTGCACCTGGACAGATCTCTTTGCCTGCGGGCAACCTGCCCTCCGATGTGGCGCCGCTCAAGCGGACGGACCTCGTCGACATTCTCGATCCAGCTCAATTGGCGAAGTTCGGGCTGAACAACAGTACCAACCAGAACACCAACACGCTTTCTGAGAAGTGGGAAGGTTTGGCCCTGATTCCGTTGAACGAGCCTGAAGCGCCGGATGACTTCTTGCTGCTGGTGATGAACGACAACGACTTCAAGGCACCAATCGTTTACCATAACGGCGTTCCCGTTGGAACAAACGATCCACCGGTCGACACCATGGTCCTCGCCTACCGAGTGGCACTGCCCAACTATAACGCGCCGGTGCCTGCCAACGCTCTACCGGGGGTGATCTTAGCCGGGCCAACAAACTCGGTGTTATCTTCACCACTGACTCTGACACTGACAGCTCGGGCCGTAGACCCGGACGGTTTGGTGACAAATGTTGTCTTTTGGAGCGGCTCCAACCAGCTGAGCCAGTCTGCCACTTACCCATTCCAGATCACGTTTACGAACCCGCCAGCTGGCGAACTTTCCGTCTATGCGGTCGTCTACGACAACCAGGGAGCCTCCGCGACATCCGCTGTCTATAACACGTCCATCGTGCTCTCTCAGCAGCCTCCAATCGTCGCGCTGGCGCAGCCGACAAACGGCACGTCGGTCCTGGCGCCCGTTAATCTTGTCGTTCGTGCCAATGCTTCTGACGTAGACGGCTGGGTCTCACGCGTTGAATTCCAACGCGATGGAGTGAAGGTGGGAACGGTCACGAACTCGCCTTTTGCCCTCACGTTGACCAACCACTCGCTTGGATCCTTCGGATACACGGCGGTGGCGACCGACAACCAGGGCCTCGTCTCGACATCCGCAGTGTCGGTCGTCACCATTGGTCGCGCCGTCAATGCGGGCGCGTTCACGCTGCAGATCCTGCATGGCAGTGATTTCGAAGCAGGAATCCCGGCGTTGCAGGATGCTCCGCGATTCTCGTCGGTCCTAACCGCGTTGAAGTCGGAATATCCAACCAACACCGTTGTCCTCGCGGCCGGTGACGACTGGATCGTCGGACCGTTCTTTTATGCCAGTTCGGATCCTGCGGCACCTTACGTCGGGAAAGGAAGAGGGGACGTGATGATTTTGAACGCGCTGGGGGTTCAAGCGTCGGCCGTCGGAAACCACGAATTCGACGATACTCCTGCTACCTTCCGTGACTTACTGCGAGCCTCTGGAACCTACCCTGGGACGGCATTTCCTTTCCTGAGTGCCAATCTCGACTTCAGCAAAGACTCCAGTACGTCTGGGTTGATCGCGGCCGACGCCCAGGACTATCGCCAAGTGACCAACAAAGTCGCCAAGAGCTGTCTCATTAATGTGGGCGGCCAAACAATTGGGGTGGTCGGAGCGACGACTGCGGATTTCCGTGCAATTACGAGCGCCGGCTCGATTGGAGTGGAGACAAACATCGCCGCGGCCGTTCAGGGCGCTGTGGACCAATTGCTCGCCCGTGGCATCAACAAGATTGTCCTGGTGACGCAGTTGCAACAGATTGCAAATGAATTCGCGTTGGCTGAACAACTTCATGACGTGGATGTCATCATTGCCGGCGGGTCCGACACCATCCTGTCCAAGGAAACCGATCGCTTGCGGACTGGTGACGAACGACAGGGAGACTATCCGGAGGTTTTCACCTCGAAGTCTGGAGAGCCAGTTCACGTTGTTAGCACGGACGGGAACTACCGGTATGTTGGACGACTTGTCCTCACCTTCGACAATCAGGGCATCATCTCTTCTGTCTCGACTAACAGTGGTGCTTTTGCGACGGACGAACAGGGAGTCACGGCTACGGGTAACCTTCCGCCGATTCCGGCAGTCTTGGCAATTACGACCAACCTGCAGCAGATCATTGTTGCCAAAGACGGCAATATGTTCGGAACGACCTTGGTCTATTTGAACGGCCTGAGATCGAGCGTCCGGACCGAGGAAGCAAACCTCGGCAACCTGAGTGCGGATGCAAACCTATGGTACGCCCAACAGTTTGATGCGAATGCATCCCTGTCGTTGAAGAACGGGGGCGGTATTCGAGATTCGATCGGGGCAATTTCCAGCAGTGGTGTCCGAGTGCCGCCCCCGGCGAATCCGCTCGTCTCGAAAGAGACTGGAGACGTCTCGCAGCTCGATATCGAGAACGCTCTGCGCTTCAATAATGCGTTGTCGCTGATCACGATCACAGCCCAGGAACTCCGTGACGCGGCGGAATGGGGTGTGGCCGCAGTGGCGCCTGGCGCAACTCCAGGCCAATTCCCTCAGATTGGTGGATTTTGGTTTTCCTACAATCCCACCAATGCGCCAATGACCTATACGCGCGATTCGAATAATATTCCGACTGCAATCGCGCAGACAGGCGCGCGCGTGCAATCCTTAGTCGCGACGCGCGCCGACGGGAGCTTGGATCTGGTTGTGGAAAATGGCAGTCTGGTAGGTGACCCCAACCGGACCTTCCGCATGGTGACCCTCGATTTCCTGGCGAGCGGCGGCGATAACTATTTTCCGCTGACACTAGGCTCGAATCGTCTCGATCTTGCGACCTCGACAAATCGCGTGTTTTCCACGGTCGGTGGTGAGCAGTGGGCGCTCGCGACTTATCTGACAAACATACAGGTTTACGCCGACGCGGACCTTCCACCGTCGGCTGACCGACGAATTCAAAGCCTGGCTTTGCGTCAGGACACCGTGACATGGCCATTGCTGACTCAAATCACGCCCGGCGCGGGAACAACCGTGTATTTCACCACGTTGCCGGACAAGCATTATCAAGTTTGGGCCGCGGAAGCCATCGGGGGACCCTGGACAAATCTAACGACAACGCCGTTAGCTGGCACGGGACGTCTTGTCTCATACACCGATACGACGGCCCTCACGTCGAAGCGTTTCTACCAACTTCGACGGACGGACTAGGCAGGAAAAGCTGATCCTTTCCAAGAGCCGGGTTGAAGTCTCCGGCTACCATAAGGCGGCCGTTCTGCTCCGGTAGAACGGCCGCAATTTATTTATCGCACGCCGACGCGCTGAGCGGCGAGTTCACCCGTCATTGGTCAAACTGTTTCTGCGGTCGCTCTTGCCTGATTTGCGAAAGCTTTGCAGGGTCGTCACCGGTTCGCAACCCGCTATCGCTACGCTGCCTTACATGAATCGGAGAACAGCTCAGTCGGGAGATCGGATTTCGGCCAGGCGGAACACCCGCGCAGCGTTTACCCTCATTGAGCTCCTTGTAGTTATCGCCATTATTGCCATTTTGGCGGGCATGCTTCTGCCAGCACTCTCGAAGGCGAAGACGAAGGCCCACGCAATCTTGTGCCTCAGTAACCTGCGGCAATTGGGATACTCGTGGGTGATGTATATCCATGATAATGATGATCGCCTCCCGCCTAACAATGGCAATCGTCAAGACGGGTTCAACTCAGCCCGCGATCAGGCATATCCATTAACCTGGGTGGCGGGCTCGTTAGACCGCTCTTCAAATCCTGATAATACAAACACTCTCTTTCTGACGCGGAGCCATCTATGGCCCTACCACAAAAGCTTCAATGTCTGGCGTTGCCCAGGAGACAAAAGTTCCTCCATTCACAGCAAGAAGACGTATCCACGCGTGCGGAGTGTTTCGATGAACAACTGGATGAACAGCCCCAGCCGTTCCGAGTACAATCCGGGTAACAATTTCATCAACTACGTCAAAGCGTCCGATCTGGACCGTCCAGGGCCATCCTCGCTCTGGGTCCTGATTGACGAGAGGGAAGACAGCATTAACGACGGCTTTTTTGTGGTGGATATGATTGGGTATCCGGATCACCCGGAGAAGAATTTCCTTTATGACGTGCCCGCCAGTTACCATGGCGGGTCTGGTGCTCTCAATTTTGCGGATGGTCATTCGGAAATAAGGCGTTGGCTCGACCCGCGAACCAAGCCGCCGTTGACGAAAACGTCAAGCGCTCAACATTTGAATACGCCGAACAACAAGGACCACATCTGGATGCAGTCTCATAGTACGGCCCACCGTTAATTGGCTCGAGCGATCGGCGCCGCCCTCCCGCGTGAATTAACCCCAGTCCCGATCTTACGATAGCCCGTTCAGCGCGAGATTGCTTCACGGGCCAATATAGGATCCGCTGGCGTGCCGCCAAGAGGACCTCCGTGGCGCGGTCGGCAACCCGCAGCAGCCACTCCAGCGCCCTGAGGCGCGCTCGGGAGCCGTGTCATCTGAACAATCGCGCAACCCAGCAGCAGAACCAAACAACAGGTATTGGTTCGAGTAGCTCAGGCTTCGGCAATGGGAGCGGCAGTCAGGGGATGGGCAACTCTGGGCGTTAGTTTGACCGCTCTTCTCTTTTTGTTTCTCATTATTCACGCAACCGCCACTGGAATGCGCGATTCGGTCGCTTAAGCTAGACGTTCATGACAGTGATGACCCGGCTCCGTTGATCGTCACCCGAATCTCGAAGAAACAGATGAAATCCAAGCCTTTAGCCCATGCCCTCGCACGTCTCGGGATGGTTTGCTGCACTGCCGTTGTGCTCACCGCCCGAGGCGAAGTATTTGAGATTGGACCCTCGAACAAGCACCTTCTCCCGAAGGGCAAGGAGGCAGATGGAATCGTTGGCGATTTTGTCCTCCGGAACGATCGTGTCGAAGCTCTCGTCTCCGGCAACCTTCCGCTCCGGCGAGCCAACATGGGCACATTTTACGGAACCAACGGAATCACCCCAGGTTGTCTCTACGATCTCACACTGCGCGACCGGGCGAATGACCAGTTGACCGTTTTCGCACCGTGTGATCAGCGGGGCCCTGTCTCCTATGTCCGTGTTTCAGGGGTCGGTGACGATGCTGTCATAGAAACGGTGACGACCGCCGCTTCCAATAATGGTCTCTACAAGCGCCATGAGTTCAAACTGCTGCCAGGCTGGCCGGGGGTCCTCATTACAACGACGTTGTCCAACGTGGTGGATGAAGCCCGGATCCAATCGATCGATGATCGTTGGGGAACGTTTCTAACGAACGGCGTGTTCCGCGGGATTCGGTGGGCCGATGCGGTCGACCCGGCCGATCGGGTTGGCTATGCGTATTGCTGTACCAATTCGGCGGCTCAGGGGGTAGCGACGAACCGCGTCGAACTGAAGCCCGGGGAACAGAAGGTGCTTAGCCGCTTCCTTGCCGTGGGTGAATCTCCAGCGGAGGCAGTCGGTATTGCCGTGAGCCGACAAGCGCCAGTCGGTCGGATTAGCGCCGAGTTGCTTGAACTTGAGGGACACCCTGCAGCAACGGCGACGGTGCGGATCTCCTACGAAGACCAGACCGTGTGTGCCTACCCTGGCCCGGACGGGAAGTTCTTGATTCCTTTTCCTGCTGGGACGTATGAAATTGTGATTCAGGATGCTGGGCGCGAAACCATCCGGCAAAGTCTGGAAGTTCGTGAGAACCAAATAGCGGAGTTGAGATGCCGTTTTTCCCGCCGGGCGGCACTCGCGTTCGAGATAACCGACGAGCAGGGCAGGGAGTTACCGTGCAAAGCGCAGGTGATCGGAGTTGACGGGACCCCGTCGCCGGACTTTGGACCGCCCAACCGTGCCCACGGTTGTCGGGATCAGTATCACTCTGAGAACGGACGATTCACTCTCGGAGTTGCACCTGGGCGATATGAGGTCATTGTGACGCGCGGAATCGAATTCAGCTATTTCAGTCGGAAGATCGAGGTGTTGCCTGGGGAGGCTCAAAACATAAAGTGCCAGCTTAAGCGGTTGGTGGACACCCGCGGGTGGGTCAGTGCGGACTACCATAATCATTCCACTCCGAGTGGAGACAACACCTGCGGAACCGACGATCGCATTATCAACCTGGCAGCGGAGCATGTCGAGTTTGCTCCCACAACGGAACACAACCGGCTCTTTGATTGGCGTCCCAATATCGAGCGCTTGGGATTAACGAAGTTTCTGACCACGGTCTCAGGTGTTGAACTCACAGGCTCAGGGCCGCACCTGAACTCCTTTCCCTTTAGGCCCAATCCCGATCTGCAGGACGGAGGCGCCCCAGTCTGGAACCCGGATCCTCGAGTTAGTGCCATTCTGTTGAGGAACCACCAGGAACGCGATCCTGATCGTTGGATTCAAGTGAACCATCCGGATCTTATCGAGGACTTTGTTGACTCGGATGGGGACGGCCTTGCCGACGGTGGGTTCGTTGGCTTAGGCGGACTCGTTGACGCGATCGAGGTGGAGAACTTCATCGACTCGACCATCCTATCGCCCTACCCGTTTCGCATTTATGCCGACGAGAACACTCAGAAAGGAACGGTCATTGAAAACCGTGCGTTTATTTGGCTCCAGCTCTTGAATCGCGGACATCATCTGGTGGGAATGGCCGTTTCCGACGCGCACTCGGTGCATGGCAACGGGGTGGGAGGCTGGCGGATGTACCTGCCAAGCCGGTCTGACGAGCCAAATCAGATCGATTGGCGGGAAAACAGCCGGCATGCGCGGGCGGGTCGATCGACGTTGACCACCGGCCCGTTCCTCGAAGTACAGACCGCGGACAGTATCCTGCCGGGAGGGTTGGCCAGGGTCAACGGTGGGGTGACACTCCAGATCAAAGTGCAGTGCACCGATTGGATTGATATCGACCGGGTCCAGATTCTCGTTAATGGACGGGCCAGGAAGGAACTCAATTTCACTCGCAAGTCGCATCCAGATTGGTTTCAAAACGGTGTCCTGAAATTTGCTCACGATGTGCGTGTCCCCCTTTCAGAAGATGCGCATCTGATTGTGGTCGCCTATGGCGAGGGCTTTAACCTTGCGCTCGGCTATGGCAGTAGTGACCAGGCCAAGCTCAAGCCATGCGCGTTCAACAATCCAATCTTCATCGACGTGGATGGTGGTGGATTTACGCCCAACGGCGATAGCCTAGGCTTTCCTATGGTTGGGAAAAAGCCCTCCCTGGAGTTGGCTCGGCAAATCCTGGCCGGCCGGTAATTTAGAGACATTGGGGCTGGGGAATAGTTGGCGAAATGTTACCGAATCGCCCTTTCGAAGTCACATTCTTGTCTTAGCATGATCCAGCGAGCGCTTTTTAGGCCATTCGGATAAGCGCAGAGCGCTCGTAGTGCGGGCTGCTGTTTCTTCCGCGCTGTTGTTCTGGGACGACGAGCTACATCGGGGACGTAAAGCGGTGCTAGCTCGTCGTTCCTCTTTTATTGCTTCCCACCCGAGGCGACCTTGATTCCTGGCAAATCAGGAATTCTACTCACCTTCGGCCCCCTAGGAAGAGTGAATATCGCCGAATTTCTGAATGAAGCCGACGACCGCCTCCGCGACGGCACCTTCGGGTGAATGGTGGCCACAGGGTGGTAGTGGCCACAGGGTTCACCGGGTTTGGCCCTCTTTAAGAGCGTTTCTGACCGCACCGCTGCAGTTCTGGTTCCGTCCCCAACGGCAACGGAAGCTGATACGGACATTGCTCGGACAAAAGGGAGGCCGGGTGGCCGCTCACAGGCGGGCATTAACCCGGCATTCGTAATAGGAGCAAGGCCCAGTTACGGCAGCATGTCGTTTCTGGGAACTCTGCGTGAATTCAGGGGGCCTGCAAAGAACTCGAGTTCGATTCGATGGTTTCTGCATCTCAACTCTGAGCCCGCGGTTCGAGCGCAGCGACGAGGGCGCTGGGCGTGCCCGTCACCAGATTGTCGCTTGTGCAGACTTCGCGGAAGCGCTAAACGCTGTTGAACGATCGGATGTCAGTGAGACTGAGAATACTGAAAACCGCCGATGTCGCCGCCGTAGGGGGGGGAGATACGGACGGCGAGCGTTTGCCTACGACGGGCGCGGCCGGCGAGTTGTTCGCTTCGAGCGACACGACTTTGCGGTCGGGGCGCGCGGGGTGAATCTCGCCCCCGAGAGGGCTCGATTGACTGAGAATGAGAGCGTAACGTCAGGCCGTTGAAAATCCACTGAAACAATTTACCCATGCTCCGTCCATTCGCTCGAATCGCCATTTTCCATGGGACAGGCCAGCCATTCGAGTGGACGGATCGTCCCTTGCCATCGTGCGGTGAGGGTGAAGTCATCGTGGCCGTTTCGCTTGCGACAATTTGCGGTTCGGATCTCCACACCGTGGACGGTCGGCGAAAGGAACCCGTTCCTTGCGTGCTAGGACACGAAGCGGTCGGACGAGTCATCCAGGTCGGCTCAGGCCGCGACCCGTCGTTGGAGGGGCGGCGCGTTACCTGGACATTGGCCGACAGTTGCGGAAGCTGCATTCCCTGCCGAGAGTGGCGCTTGCCCCAAAAATGCACCCGCCTGTTCAAGTATGGGCATGCTCCTCTGGATGATCGTTCTGGATTAAATGGCTGCTACGCGTCGCACCTGCTCATTCGCCCAGGAACAACAATCGTGCCTGTCTCCGACACATTGCCGGACGAAGTCGTGGCACCCGCTAACTGCGCCTTGGCCACCATGGTCCACGCAACCGAGTCGCTGCCGACGCCCTGCCGGGTCGCTGTGGTCCAAGGGGCCGGCATGCTCGGGATTTACGGCTGTGCTTTGCTTCAGGCGGCTGGCGTTGAGAGAGTTGTCCTTGTGGACACGAACCAAGATCGACTCCGGCTCGCCCCGCTCTTTGGCGCGGAGCCGGCCCCAAATGGCGCGGAAGAAATCCTGGGGTCGGGCACCGTCGATGCCGTCTTCGAAACCGCGGGAACGTCCGCGGTCGTGGCCGAAGGGATGCGCCTGCTGCGGCCTGGCGGCTGCTACACGTTCGTCGGAATGGTGCATCCCTCCACGAAGATCGACATCACCGGCGAAACGATCGTCCGTCGGTGCCTGACAATTCGCGGCGTTTATAATTACGCGCCTTGCCACCTCGAGCGCGCCGTCTTGTTCCTGGAGCAGAATCGTGACGCGCACGCTTGGACGACGCTGATCTCAAAAGCGTTTCCACTCGCCGATCTGGACGCTGCTTTCGCAGCCGCTCGAACGCAACAATGGCAAAGAGTCGCCATTCGGCCATGAGCGGGAGTGCTGCTGGGGTTCGCTCCACTTTTTTTTCTGCGCTGGTATTGAGGTGGCCGTGGCTTTTGTCCGGTTGGTGCGTCCTCGCCTCCTTCGGGGCATACGCGTCCATGTACGGGTTTCGGAAACCGTTCACCGCCGCCACCTACACGGAGGAGCCCTTTTGGTCCGGATTCAAGACTTGGCTCGTTGTGGCACAAGCTCTGGGCTACACGCTCTCCAAGTTTCTTGGCATCCGAGTGATTGCGGCGATGCAGCCCAGTCGTCGCGCTGGCGTTTTTCTGACCCTGATCGGAGCGGCCCGGTTTGCGCTACTACTCTTCGGCCTCGTCCCGCCTCCGTATAGTTGTGCTTGCCTGTTCCTGAATGGGTTGTCGCTTGGCATGGTCTTCGGTCTTGTTCTGGGATTCCTCGAGGGGCGGAGGATGACAGAAGCTTTTATTGCGGGACTTTGCGCTAGTTTCATTCTCGCCGACGGATTTACCAAGTCCACCGGAGCGTGGTTGCTGACACTCGGGATCAGCCAGCAATGGATGCCGTTTTTCGCAGGCCTGCTTTTCGTAGGACCCCTGATGATCTTTGTTTGGATGCTGCGCCAGATTCCGCCTCCGACAGCCTCCGATATTGCCGCCCGTTCGAGTCGTGCGCCAATGAACCGTGTCGAGCGTCGGGCCATGTTGCGTCGTTACGCTCCCGGGTTAGCCGGAATCACAGCGGCTTATTTGTTGATCACCATCCTGCGCAGCATGCGAGCCGATTTTGCGCCAGAAATTTGGTCAGCGCTTGGAGCCAAAGCGGATCCTGCCCTGTTCACGCGTTCCGAAGTGTGGGTGGCTTTGGGAGTCCTCGCGGTCAACGGCTTAATCGTGCTTATCCGCGATAACCGAACGGCCTTTTTCATTGCGCTCGGCACGGCGGTGGCCGGGCTATGTATCATTGCCCTGACATTGATCGTAAACAAGGCGAGCTACCTCTCTCCCTTCGCGTTTATGGTTTTGCTCGGGTTCGGCCTGTATATGCCTTATGTCGCTGTGCATACCACCCTTTTTGAACGCTTGATCGCGGTCACGCGCGACCGAGCAAACGTCGGGTTCTTAATCTACATCGCGGATGCTTTTGGCTATCTCGGCTACGTAGCCATCATGTTGGTTCGCAACTTTCGCGGTGGCGGCGCGATTCTGCCTGTGTTTACTGCCACCGCATGGCTCGTGACGGCGTTATCGATCGTTGCGTTCCTGGTGGCTGCCGCCTTTTTCTTGTTCCAGTTTCGCGCCATCGGCGTACGGCAACCAACTTGACACACGGAAAGGCCGCAGCGGTAACTTGGCGGCGGCTCAATCAGAGCCCTGTTTAATGCCCCAAGGCGATTTCTCGTCGTTCCTGAGACGGAGCCGAGCAAAGATTTGATCCAACTTGGAAACAAGATCGTGGACACGTTTGGATTTGGAATCAGCGGTCCAGCCGATTTGCCCAGCGGCGAATCCGTCTCTGCTGTCTTGGAGAGTGAGGCGCGCGCACTCCAAGCGGCGAGTGGAATTCCGATTGGGGCGCATCCAAGTCTGACAGG
>JBGAIN010000006.1:0-126865 GCA_044225505.1 Limisphaerales bacterium | reverse complement strand
GCAGATTTATGCCGATGTTACGGGACGGCCGATGAAAGTTTCCCGGTCGGCGCAGACCTGTGCTTTGGGGGCCGCCATCGCCGGGGCCGTCGTGGGCGGGGTGCATCCGGACTATGCCACCGCTCAGAAACGAATGACCGGACTTAAGCCGCGCATGTATAAACCGAACCCGAAGCATCATGCGACTTACCAGCAGCTCTACACCCTCTACCGAGAACTGCACGATGCGTTAGGCACGCGGGAGTGGCAAGGGAACTTGTCCGGAATCATGAAAGCCCTTCTCGACATTCGTGCCAAGGCTCGCAAGTGATCCCTCGACGCCAGCACAGGCGTAGCCTGTTCCGCAAACGGTGTTCCGGACTCGGAACCAAATTCCGCGAGCGGAGCACTTGAGTGCCATGGCGCTTCCCAACGGCTGGTCGGTCGACGACGTCAAGCCTGGTTGCAGGAGCGTGAATCTGGGGCAGCATCGAATACTTAGACGCCCGACGCTGGTGTCGACGGGCTTTCCAGGAGCGCCCGGATGCGGCGCCGACTCTCCTCCGGCTGCAAATCTGCCGTTTGCTCAACCGCTTGAACCGCATCTGCCAACGCCTCGTTCTTGAACTCTCGGCGGAGCCAGCGTGAGTATTCTCCTCGGCGTAAATGATATTCCCAGGTATGAGCGTCCACTCCCTCTGCCAACTGCAAAAAAGTTCCCAGGTTCTGGGCGCGCAAATGAAGTTTCTGCTCGGGCCCTTCGAAATAAAAACTGCGTTCGGCGGAAAGATCGACCTGGGCGAGGTTTCGGACTTGCTTCTGTTTTGAGGCCGGGGTCTTTGCGGGAGTGAGAAAGAACGGGCCTGTCCCGGCGCGCCAGGCCAGAACGGAACCTGGAGGCGGTGGGGACAACGTCGCGGGCAATGGATTGGCGGTGGCACCAGCGAAGGAGCGCAATGCTGCAGTTGCGGCCTCGCCCAACGTCAACACCATATCGACGGACTTTAGAAGGCCGCCGGCCAGCTTTTGCGGGTCGTCCGTTTGCAACGCAAGATTCACCAAGCTTGCCGGCAATACAGCCGTCGCGGGTTGCCATGACGCAGGCAGCAACTGTTCGGCATCCTGCAGAACGATCCAATGGGGCCGGCCGGTGCGCGCGCGCAGGGAGAGGAGCCCTGGAAAGATCTTTTGAAAAAAGGCCGGCCGGCTTCCCACTTCCACTGCGGCCAGATTCACAGCGATATTGTTGGCGGGTTGCTCCAACGATTGTAGAATAGTTTCGACCACCGGCGCGCGAGCTGCATCTCCGAACAACATGGGAGTGTCCCCTGGCAAGAGACTGCCACGAGCCCCCACCACGCAGACTTGATACCCACCTTCAATCAAGCGCTCGGTGAACGCGGCGAGCAGCGTGGACCGGCCAGTACCAGGAGATCCAGCGATGAGGATATTCGCACCGAATGCCTTTGTTCTGACCTCCTTCCCCTGTTCATCCGTGCCGATGGGAGTGTCGTGCCGCCGAAGCTGCGCGTCCACACCGGACAGGTCGTTCTCGATGAGTTGATCGATCAATTGCGTCACTCCGGCGCCATGGCCAGCGGAAGTCACCCAGTCCGCTTTGTCCTTCAAGGCCGGAAGCGCATTTGCCACGGCGACCGCACACTCACAGTAGTCGAGGAAGGCATGGTCGTTTTCTGCGTCTCCCACCCCCACAACATTGTGGGCGGAAAGACCGAGGTCGCTCAGAGCTACAGACAGCCCAGTCGCCTTGTTGACGCCGGAAGGCAGGACCATGACAGCGCCTTTATTAAAAATGACCTGCAATTCAAGCCCGAGGTCACGAATCGCCTCCAGAACCAGCGTTTCATTCGGCTCAAACGTCGCAACGATACTGTGGCCAACCGAGAGCGGATCGACCCCGCGAGCCCGAAGACGATCCACGAACGCTGGAGTGGGTGGGGTCCCTAAAGGTTGCATTTCCTTCGTCTTGGGGCGATAGAGCAACGCCCCATTCTCCGCAACCACGCGATCGAAAAGGTCAACGTGAGCAAAAACCGAGAACAGATCTGGCAATTCGCGCCCGGTCACCAACACCAGCTTCCGCCCGGATTCCCGCAGACGTTGTAATGCCCTGAGCGTGGGGTCGTCCACAGAACCGTGCGTGGCAATTGTTCCGTCGTAGTCCGTGGCCAGGGCGTGATACCTCATAGAAGACAGTACCGTACGGAGAGCAGGATTGCCACGGCTGGGCCGCGAGACTTTCGCAGATAACCTATTGGCCCTACGCAGCAAAGACGTGCAGCAAAGGAGAAGCTACTGGTGGAAGGGAGAGGAATGAGAAGCACTGAATACTGAGACCGTTTGTTGCGCAGTACCTAAGACGTGTTAGACTAAGCGGAATATCGGCATTCCGTGGGATAGCCGTGGGGCCGTTTTTTAACGCCAGAGCGGGGATGGGGATTGCAGCCACTTTCAATTGAGGGTGGCTGTTTTTTTCTTGCGTTACTCAAAAAAACAGGTATACCCTGATCCAGCGTTCGGGCAACAGCACGTTTTTTCAGCGGGGTTCCCCACCCCCACCTCCTTGGCGTCTGCTGTCCGAGCGCTTTTTTATTCTTTCTTTACTTAATTCTTTGGCTGCTCCCATCTTCGCCGATCTCGATCTCTCGCGCACCCTCAGGGATCGGCACCGTTTTCCAACGCCCTCCCGGCCATCGAACCTCTAGAGACTCAGGATGATCGGTTGTTGAAATCAGCAACGTGGCACTGTCTTGGGACCAATACCCAGCGCCTGCGCGGATTTCTCGTGTTGGACCAACCCCATTCGGTGTCTTGAGTCGCACGGCAGCACCGATGCCATAGGGATTACCTTTCGCGCCGCGAACCCGCACTCTAAGGCCGGGTAAACCGGTTTCATTATGGTAAAGCTTCGTCGCCGCGCCGTTCTCGGAGACGACCAAATCCAAGCGACCATCATGATCGTAGTCACATAGCGCTGCGCCGCGCTGTTCGCCATAAACCAGCAAGCCGCTTTCCATTCCGGAGATCGCCTGAAATTGCCCGGCTCCATTGCCGCGGAGCCACAGGCTACGACCCGCATCGTACCGAGCCATCTCCGGCGCCACAGCGAAGAAATTCTGGCTCAGGAATAAGTCATCCAAGCCATCGCCATCCAAATCCCCCACGCAAATGGCAAACGCCGGGCTGATTTGAGCCTCAAGAGGCAGGGGCGAAGCTTCCCATCGATCCGTTCGATTGATAAAGAGGGTCGATTCCAACCAGTTGGCTTCCAACACGGTCGCTCGAGATGTCCGATCACCCAAAATGCCGGCCACATCCGCTCGGCCGAATTCTTCAAAACTTCCAAACGCCGCATTAACGAAGGGCATCACCTTAGCCACCTCATCGAGACGCCGCCATGGAACCCACGTTTTTCGCGCTGGATCAAAGTACGCTTCAAGCGTTTGGACCGACCCATCGCCGTTAAAGTCTCCGTAATAAAGACGCAACGGCATGGACCGGGCGATTTCGTAGCGGGAGTTTTTGCCCCAGTTCCCCGCGACGATGTCCAAGCGACCGTCTCCATTGAAATCCCCCACGTTAACTCCAGTCCACCAGCCCGTGAACTTGTCCAGGCCCAGGGCCTGAGTTTGTTCCTCGAAAACACCGCGGTTGTTTCGAAACACGCGGATAGGTCCCCAGTCACATGCCACTACAAGGTCGGACTGCCCGTCGCCATCCAGGTCGCTGAATACCGCCCCGGTTACCATGCCCACTTTGGCCAACGCCTGGGTGTTGGACTCATCAAGTTGAAAGGTGCCTCGTTCATTGCGAAAAAGCCTGGAGCTCGCGGCTTCGGGATATCGCCCAGGCACCACTCTTCCTGCGACAAACAAGTCCAAATCTCCGTCGTTGTCGATGTCGGCCATGGCCAGCGCACTACAGCTGCTCGAACTGCCCGGAATGACCGCCCGAGGCATTCCGCGTATCCCGTCGAACTCCATCACAGTCGCGGCATTTGTTTGGCCATCTTCGTCGCTAGCCAGTCCGACGAGGAGGGCGAAAGGCTCGCCTGGTTTCTGCCACCCCAAAATGGTGGTGCTATCTCTAGGCAAAGGCGCGGCGTAGCTCCCCGGGGTGAAACTCTTAAATCCACCATTTTGGTCATTTCGATAAACTCCCAATCGACCTCCACGCCCGGTTCCCACGATGAGATCTTCCCAGCCATCCTGGTCTAGATCACACCAGGAGACGCCCGGTCCGCTTTGACTGAGCTTTCCGCTCAGCAAGGGTTGGCGGACAAAATCGTCAAAGCCATTTTCCTGATGCGTGTGAGACAATCGGTCGCTCACGTCTCGGAAATAGGGTTTTGGAACGGATGTCCCCGTCGGCGGCGGTCCGCCGGTCCGAGACGCCTGACCCGGGATGCTGGCCTGGAGAATGGGAAAGCTCCTGTTGGTCGATGGGAAAGCCGCTAGCTGCCGACCAAAGTTCGACGGCACCGTCGGGAGGGCTTGTTCCGCTTGGCCCGCGACTCTCTCGGATTCGACAACTTCGTAGAGGCGATTTCCGCGAGCGCCTTCGACGATCGACCGAGCACCCGAGCGCCAGGTGACCACGATGGTCATTTCGTTTGTGAGAGAACCACACGCGAAAGTGCGCATCGTGTCATCGCTCGAACAATAACGCCCCCCGCAAATCATCTCCTGGCTCTGATAAACAGGTCCACCGAAGACTTCGATTCGTGCGCCAATTCCGTGGGTGTTTGGCACAGACCCACGCAGGCGCACCGCAAGCCGTGGGGCTGAACTATCGTTGCGGTAGAGGCCTGCGACCGAGTTCATATTATTGACGATGACATCCAGGTCTCCGTCGTTGTCCAGATCGGCCAAGCACATGCCTTGTGAGATCGCCGGAGTGTCAAACGCCCACTGCTTTGAGACATTTTCAAATTTGGATCCGCCCAGGTTGCGGAACGCCAGGTTCGCCGTGTTCAATCTCGGGTAGAGTCGCCGCAGTTTCAGCCGCTCCAGTCCGGTGAGTTTTTGCTCGCGAGCCATGGATTCGAACTGGTGTTGCGCATCCATATTCATGGTGTCGCGCTCAAAACCATTGGCGATGATCAGGTCTTCGAACCCGTCCAGATCCACATCGAGGAAAATGGGAGACCAGGTCCAGTCCGAAGCTTCTAAACCGCAGAGGTCAGCGATATCTAGAAAGGTGCCATCGCCTCGGCTCAGTTGGAGCACGTTCTTCGAGTATTGCGGACGATTCTCAATGGCCCCGATCGCGGTCGTTTCTGGTCGTAAATCAATCCGCTGAACCAGGCGGCGGGCGTGGTCCGTACTGAGCATGTCCGCAACGAAAATATCGAACCAGCCATCGCGGTTGACATCGGCTACATCCAGTCCCATCGCCGAAAGGCACATGTGGCGAAGCGCAAGCCGAGGCGCGGCGCGGAACCGGCCCTGGCCTTGGTTCCACCAAATCCGATCCGGCGTTCTAAAATCATTGCAGACGTACAGGTCGGGCAGACCATCCCCGTTTAAATCACGAAACATGACGGACAATCCCCAATCCCGCGGCGGCGCCAAAAGGGTTTTGCCATCCTCGTCGAGGAAAGCGCCTCCGGTCCAGGGAATGGCGTGAAACCGTCCCTGACCATCGTTGTGGTAGAGAGCATCCACCTGACCGACCTCTTCTTTGCCCAGAGTGATCTTTCCATCCGCTGCTTGCAGCTGAAAGATGAACCGGTTGGTCAAATCGGGATCAGTGAGGGGGCGCCCATCAATCAACGCCACTTGGGGCTGCCCGTTGATCGTTCGAATGGAATAGCGCGTCTCCGGCTTGTCGAGAAAGAAGAACATGGGACGATAGTTCGCGACATAGAGATCGAGCGCTCCGTCTCCATCCATATCTGCCAGTGCGAGCGACGTGCCCGCTTGGCCCTCGTTCAAGAGCGAGTTCGCGGCCGACGGTTGAAAGCGGCCCTTGCTATCGTTGAGGAAGACTCGAGTGCCCTGCGTAATGGAATTGACCACCAGATCGAGATCGCCATCCCCATCGAGATCCGCGAAGGCCGCCCCTGTCGAATCGGTCCCCACGCAACCCACGCCCGCTAGGTCTGTCACATCCTGGAACCGCCAGTCGCCCAGGTTGCGAAAGAGCCGATTGGAGTTATCCAACCCGCAAAAGTAGAGATCGACTCGCCCATCGCCATCGATATCTCCGGCCGCGACGCCCGATCCGTTCAGGAGGACATGGTTGGTGATGGAACGGCTCGCTGCAAGGACATTGGTGAAGCTAACCCCGGTTGCTTCGGGCGGAAGCAGCGTGAATCCGGCGTGCCCGCCCTCGGAGAAGTCCAAATTCCAGCTCCGCACCTTGGAAGACGCATTCCCGGGCGTGAGCGCCTTCTGTGGCAGTTCCGCGCCCAGGGCTGTGAGCAGCAACATCGCTGCGCAACTGAGCTCTGGAATCGCATTCAATCTTCGTGCCGCTGATGATGGTGATGTTTGAAGAGTCGGTGCCGATTGGCAAACAGGTACCAAACGATCACGATATTGATGGCCAGGATGACCACAACGGTCGTCGTCATCTTATGCACCAGATCGAACACTTCTATCGGGATAAAGAAGGCCGACTCGCCAATGGCCATCCATCCCGCCCAACGAACCCGGAAGATCAACCCTATCCCTTCAATCAGCGAGAAGGCGCTATAGACAGCGGTCCCCGCCGCCACCCAAAGGACATTGGCCTCGGTGATCTTGCCGACTTTAACCGCGAGTTCGCTGAAGAACTTCTTCTCCGGGTTTAGCCGGAGATGATGGAGGAGGTGTCGATATTCTACCGGGAGATCGTTGTCCGATAAGGTGTAAGCCGCAATGGCCATTGAAAGGAACAGCGCTCCTTTCAGAAGCTTAATCACGATAATGGCGTAAAGCGTCGGTGCCCTTTGCTTGGGTTCAGGCATCAACGAACCTTCTCCAGCAGCAAGCCCGGAAGCTGGTCAATCTTTACCCGCGTTTGTTGCATTGTGTCTCGATCGCGCAGGGTCACGGTATCCTTCAGATCAGGCCCTTTCTCTCCCAACGTGTCAAAATCGATGGTCACACCGAAGGGCGTTCCCGCTTCATCCTGTCGCCGATAGCGCCGGCCGATTGCGCCGCTATCATCATAGAACACCGTCATGTGCGGACGGAGCAGCGCACAGACCTCTCGCGCCTTTTTCACTAGCTCGGGCCGATTCTTCAGGAGGGGAAAGATCGCCACTTTGATCGGAGCGATCCGCGGATGAAAGCGCATCACAATCCGAGTCTCCATCTTGCCTTTTTCATCGGGAGCCTGGTCTTCGCAATAAGCATTGCAGATCAGCGCGAGAATCAAGCGGTCCACTCCCGCACTGGGCTCAATCACGTGCGGGATATAGTTCCCCTTCGCGAGGCGATCGAAAAACTTCCGCGCCTCGGCTTCCGCTTGCGCGGCCGCTTCGGTAGCATCCAAACCTCGCTTCAGAAACGCCTGGCGTTTGACTTCCGCATAACGATTCAACAACTCGCCCTTCGTCGCCTCATCCGTCTTCGTGGCGGCCAGACGCACCTCGTCATCGAAATACTCCATCGACTTGCCCGTGAATTTCTGGTGCTGAGACAAATCGAAATCTCCGCGTGCGGCAATGCCTTCGAGCTCTTGGGTGCCGAACGGAAACTTGTAAAGGATATCGACCGTGGCTTTGGCATAGTGCGCCAATTCGTCCGGCTTCTGCCAGTACTCCTCCAGGGATGTGCGCGGCAAGCCGATGCTTTCGTAAAACCGCATCCGTTCTTCAACCCAGTATTTATGCCACAGCTCCCAGCCCCAATCGGGCTGAGGTTCTCCCGGGTGCCCCGCCCCACCCGTCGCGGCCACCTTTCCGTTCTGCATTACGATGGCTTCATCCGGTTTAATGAAAAACTCCACTTCCATCTGCTCAAACTCGCGCGAACGGAAGGTGAAATTGCGCGGATTGATCTCGTTGCGAAAGGCCTTGCCAATCTGACAGATGCCGAACGGCACTTTCTGGCGTGAAACTTCCTGCACGTTCTTAAACTGCGCGAAAATCGCTTGGGCGGTCTCGGGACGGAGGTAAGCCACGTTCTCGGCCGCTTCGACCGGGCCGACATACGTCTTGAACATGAGGTTGAACGGGCGTGCCTCCGTCAACAAACTGCCGTTCTCGGGATTAAACCGGGTGGTGTTTTCGACCTTTTCGGTGCGTTCGCCGAGGAGTTGTGCGCCGCTGATGCCCCGTTCTTGGTAATAACGATACGCGAGCTTTCGCGCGCTGTCCTCGGATTTGCCCGGCAGCACGATGGCGGAGAACGGGTCTTTGTGCACCTTCTTACTGACGGGATCTTCACAGCCGTCGTAGTGGTAGACTGTCCCGCTTAATGGCTCGACCTGATCCGCGCGGAAACGGCGCTTCGTCATCAGGCAATCGACCATGAGATCGGTAAACGTCGAAGTATGCCCGCTCGCTTCCCAGATTTTGGGATGCATGATGATGGACGCTTCCAGGCCTGCGATATCTTCACGCTGCGTCATGCTCCGCCACCATTGCTCCTTTACGTTGCGCTTCAGCTCAGCGCCGAGCGGACCGTAATCCCAAAACCCATTGATCCCGCCGTAGATCTCCGATGATTGAAAGACGAAACCCCGCCGTTTGCAGAGCGACACGATCTTCTCCATCAACTCGTTGACTTTAGGGTCAGCCATAAGAGGATGAATCTTTCGGATGGAGGAAAAGAAGTCAAGTAGCCCCCAGAGTAAGAATCGGAGATCTTCTTTGCGTTTTCGCTGAAGGTCCGCCCGGTCGATCGCGCGTCGGCGTTTTCCGCCAAGCCACTTTCTTGAATCCAAACGGCCTTGAGAACGCCTCTAACCTGATAGATGCAACGATTTCCATTACCGTCGCTACCTTCACTCCTGTTATGAAAGGCGTATACACCTTAGTCACTCTCACTGCGATCCTGCTCGGGTCGCCAGCGATCAACCGGGCTCAAGCCCCGGAAACTCCGACGGTGGAGGATCCCTTGCCCGTTTTACCGCCACCGCTCGACCCCACAGTCACCACGAGCCCGGCCACTGTCGCCCAGGCTTCCCCGCCATCCGAGCCTTATGTTCTCGCTTCGGAACTCCGGAATGTGCAGGAGCAACAGCTTCGAGCCGCGGAGCAGCGTATCGCCATTGCCGAGATACGAGCACAAAACGCGGAGTCGAACTATCCCTTGTTGATCTTGCTGCAGTTTTTTACCTTTCCGATCGCCTTTGCCGCTGGAGTTCTGTTCGCTCGCTACAAGAATTACCAACGATTGAACGAAATTGTCCGCGGGCTGATGGAACGGAATGTGGCGATCCCCCCCGAACTGGTCGCCCCTACCGAACCAACCAAACCGAAAATGTCCGACTTCCGTCGAGGCCTTCTTTTGCTCTGGTCAGGGATCGGGCTGATGTTTCTTCTCGGCGTGATCATGCACGGCTCCAGAGCCTGGGGTTTGGGTTTAATTCCCGTCTTTACCGGATTGGCCTACCTGGTGCTTTGGAGACTCGATCGCCGCAAAGAAACCGCCTAGGTTGGACCCTCCGTTGTGGCAGCTTCTGACATCGAACTGGTAGACCGAGCGTTGCGGGACAACCCGGACGCTTTCGGCGAGCTGGTCGCTCGGTATCAGGGGCCGGTCCGTGCCTGGCTCCGCCGTCTCACCCAGAACGATTTAGAATGGGCTGACGACCTGGCCCAAGAGACCTTCCTGAGGGCTTACCGCGGGCTTAAGACCTTCCGGGGCTCGGGCGCATTTCGGACCTGGCTCTTTTCCATCGCCTACAACGAATTTCGCAACGGTCTACGCCGACTCAAGCCCGCGGTGCCGCTCGACGAAGCCCTGGCCGAGAGCCTTCTCGCCGAAACTGCACCCGAGCCTTCCCACGACGCCACGGCCGACTTGAATGCGGCCATGGCATCCCTCTCTGCAGATCAGCACGCGGCCATCACGCTTTGTTACCAGCAAGGCATGACGCACGAAGAAGCCGCCGCCGTGCTGAAATGTCCGTTAGGCACTGTAAAAACCCATATCTCGCGTGGCAAAGAGCAGCTGCGCCGGTATCTAGAAGCAAGGTCACCCGTGAATGGTTATGCGTGACGTTGATATTGACCAACAATTGCAGACACTCCTCAGCTCGGAATCCGACTGGGTAGCAGACGACGGATTCACTGAGCGTGTGCTCGCTGCCGTCCCGCAGCGCCCGATCTGGCGTTGGCCGCGCATTGGGCGCACTTGGATCGTCCCGGGCATGACTCTCGCCGGATCTCTCCTTGGGCTGATCGTTCTCCCGGGCGGTGACTGGCTGCAGGCGCTGCTGGCGCAGCTGCCGCACACCCAAGGGTTCCAGCACTGGCCGGTCGCCTGGTTAATCCTGGTTTACGCCTCTTGCTGGGCGGTCGTCTCTTCCCTGGTAGACTCGTCCGCGGAGTTCTTAAGGCCGGCACCGGGATCCGCACACACCCCGCGTTTGGCCGACTCTACAAAGGCTGCCAACACCCGCACCGGTTCACATCCCAAGTCGCGTCGGACATTCTCCAACCCTTCATGAAGCGGCCGTCCGCTTCGAAAAAGCGCGTGATACGCTCGCCGGAGTTTCAAGCGATCCGCACTCGAAATTCCTGCACGCCGAAGGCCAATCGTGTTCAAGCCGGAGATATGATTTTGACCGCGCGCGATGGTAAAGGGAGGCAAGTCCTTGCTGATGGACGCACCGCCCTGCATCAACGCGAGAGTGCCCACGCGCACGAATTGGTGGAGCAGGCAATTGCCCGAGAGAAACGCCCGGTCCGCCACGCAGACATGTCCCCCGAGCAATGTGCCGTTTGCAATGATGATATGGTCGCCCAGGTGCGAGTTGTGCCCCACATGACTGTTTGCCATGAGAAAGTTGTGCGATCCCACGACCGTGTCTTCGGTCAGCTTATTCGATCGATGCACGGTCACATGCTCGCGAAAGACATTTTCATCTCCAATCCGCAACCGCGTCGGATCATCCCGGTATTTCAAATCTTGCGGCGCGTCGCCAATGACACAGCCCGCGTGGAACTGGTTGCCCTTCCCGATCGTCGTATGGCCGGTTAGGTAGCAGTGCGGCCCGATCCGGCAGTCTGGCCCCACCCGCACGTGGCCATCCACCACGACATACGCCCCAACCTCGACGGTTGCGTCCAGTTCTGCACCTGGATGGATAATTGCGGTCGGATGAATCATGGCGGCAGCAAACGCACAGAGGCGATTCGCCCATTTCCTGAGCACGGGCGCAACTGAGTTCGTTGAACACGGCGAGAGCTTTGCATCGCAACGGCAGGATAAACGCGCTTCGCGGGCTGTGGCGAGCGGACTTTTGACGTCTTTCCGCTCAGGCGCAGTCAAAAGTAGCTGAGGTCAGCCGACCTGACTTCCGCGGAGCGCGGCTATGGCAAGTCATCGAGCCTAGCCGCAGAGGCAACCGAGGCGCAGAACCTCGTCGCTCTCTTCAATGCGCGCTGCCATAGGCGGAACGACTGCGGCTGGTCTGACGATACACGCTCGGATCCCGAAGCCGGCTAAGTTCTGCGGCGGATCCTGCGGATACAGCCGCGCTCCCCGCCTCAACCCAGTTCTGATCACGCCCTTCCACTCAGGCTCAGAGCCTGTTTGAAAACTAGGAGGAGTGCTGCGGCGAGGCCCGAGCATCCCCGCAGCGGGCCGCGCTCAGTGGTTCAACTCCGGCGTGAGCGATTGCCACCAGTTGATGTACATCGTCAACGGCAGTTCTGCTCCCGGCACAATGTTTCTCGTGAGTTCAAATGGCGTGTAAGGCGAGAAATAGAATTTCTCGACCGTCTCGGTCGCTACCAGTCGCCGTTGCGCGCAGTACAAGGCGGGCCCCGCGGATAAGAGGTAAGCCAACAGGACTCCCCCCACGATTCCCACCGTCCATTTTAACCTTCGAAACCGCCCGGTCGCCTTGGGTTGTTCAGGAGTGCTCATGACGTTGGTGAATCGGTTAACTGTAAAAATAACCAAGCTCGCGCAACGACACAAAATCTTTATTTCGTTCCTGCGTGCGGCGCCCCAGGATAATGTGGTCGAGCACGTCAATCTTGAGAAGCTGCCCCGCCCGGATCAGGTCGCGCGTCACTTTGATGTCCGCTTCGGATGGTGTCGGGTCTCCACTTGGGTGGTTATGCACCAGCACGATCGCCGAGGCATTGCCCGCGATCGCGACCCGGAAGACTTCCCGCGGGTGCACCAGCAACGTATCGAGCGTTCCTTGCGAGATCCGCTCCAGGCGAATCAACCGACGCCTCGTGTTTAACAATACCACCTGGAACTGCTCCACTTGATACAAGCGATTCTCTTCTCGCAACAAATCCGCGATCCGTTCCGGCGTGTCTAAGACCGGGGAGTCACTCTGAATCTCCTGGGCCAGGCGGCGTGCCAGCGTAAACGCACTTTTCAGCGCAATGGCTTTGTCCAACCCTATCCCCTTGGTCTGCTGAAGCTCCGCGAGAGAGGCGCGCGCCAACTGATCCAAGCTCTCGAAGCGGCTGAGCAGCTGTTCGGCCACTTGTACCGCCGACGCACCTTTTAAACCCGTGCGCAGCAAGATCGCCAGCAACTCCGCGTTCCGTAACGCGTCCGCTCCCTGTTGCGCGAGCCGTTCGCGAGGTCGTTCCGTCCCGGGTAAATCCTTGATCCGAATACCAGACTGCATGTGGATCGCGACATCTTAGGCTTTGAAGCGGCAATTCCAATCCAATTCTCTCCCACGGAGCGAAGCTCCTATCCGAGACTTGACCAGCGTCCTGGGCCTTTGTTTCCAACGAGTTCTATCGCTTCTGGTGCGCTCTTCATACGTATATAACACGGAGATACCAGGGATTTAACACGGATATAACACGGGTTGTATCCGTGCTAAATCCTTGTCTAATCCATGTTTATTCCCTGTTAAAAAGCGATGAACATCGGTGGGAGGCCGGACCCAAGTCCACCATCTTGGCGTTTGGGTGGGTCCATTCTGCCTTCCCTCACCCCGCCCGCGGACACAAACCAATAAAGAGGGCACTTCATTCGCCTAGAGCATCTGCATCCTGCCGATAGGTGTGGTCATGAGATCCTGTTCCGCGGTGCCGTTACTAATTACGGAGTCTTTCCGGCAAAACGCCGGGGCCAGCCAGCCTTGCCGAGGACTCGCACGCCGACCCAATCTAAACCTCCCCGCCCGTCCGTCGGCCGAATCGACATTGTGACTGAATTGACCGAGCAAGGGGCCTCGCATTAAGGTGAGGTGCGTTGAAACTCGCGTCTAAACCGCCACCGCTGGTTGATACTCATCCCTGGATGGGTCGCCGCCTGGACCCACGCTTGCCATGGATGCGCTCGAGTCACGCGTGAGCCGATCTGCCAAGAGCGGCTATGGCGACGCGCTCGAGACTAGCATTCTGCTAGTCGGAGCGATGGTTTTAGTGGCCGTGCTGGATTGGTTATTGCCGGCAGACTTGCGAGTTCTTGGGATTCTGCCGCGCACCGGGCGAGGTTTGGTGGGGATTCTATTTGCCCCGTTGCTGCACCTGGGCTTTGCCCATCTCTCAGCCAACACCCTGCCGCTTTTTGTCCTGCTCTTGATCCTTTTTGCGGAACGGAGCTATCGGCCGGTCCAGACGCTGGCCTGGATTTGGGTCGGCAGCGGATTTGGAACCTGGCTGATCGGGAGGGGCGGTGCGATTCATATTGGAGCCAGTTCCGTGATTTACGGACTTGTGGTATACTTGATCGCCGCGGGGTGGTGGATGCGAAGCTGGCGGGCGGTGCTAGTGGCAGCGGCCGTCCTGGTTCTTTACGGCGGAATCTTCTATGGGGTTCTGCCGCAACGCGGTGCGGTTTCCTGGGAAGGCCACCTGGCCGGCGCTGTCGCGGGGCTTTTAGTGGCACGCTATCAGCATCGCTGATCCAACTTGAGTTTCAAAAAGCGACGCTTGGGCAATCGATGCCCTGGCTTCCAATCGCTCCAGATTGACCTGGGTCATACTAAACCGCGGCGGCACTCAATTCAGCGTTGACGGTCAGGGCTCCGCCATTAACATCGGCGGCCTGGTAGTTTTGTAGTTAACTTGAGTTGAATACGAGAAACAAAGCTTATGGCACTTAAAGTCGCAATCAATGGCTTCGGGCGGATCGGTCGTTTGGTGTTCCGCGCGATGATCGAAAAGGGTTTAGTTGGCAAAGATGTGGAAGTCGTCGCGGTAGGCGACATTGTTCCTGCGGATAACCTGGCTTATTTGCTGAAATACGATTCGACCCAGGGCCGTTTCGCCGGGCAAGTGAGTTCCAAGAAATCGTCGCCGGACAAGCCGGAAGATGACGTGCTCGTGGTGAATGGCGCGGAGATTCGCGTGGTCAGCGCCAAAGATCCCTCCGGACTTCCTTGGAAGGAATTGGGCGTTTCCCTGGTGATTGAGTCGACCGGGTTGTTCACCGACGCGGTGAAGGCCAAAGGTCACATCGATGCCGGTGCCAAGAAGGTTGTGATTTCCGCGCCCGCGAAGAACGAAGACATCACCTTGGTGATGGGCGTCAACCACGACAAGTATGATCCCGCGAAACACAACATTATCTCCAATGCGTCGTGCACGACGAACTGCCTCGCGCCGGTCGTCCACGTCTTATTGAAGGAAGGGTTTGGGATCGAAGAAGGCCTGATGACCACCATCCATGCTTACACCGCCACTCAGAAGACCGTGGACGGCCCAAGCAAGAAGGATTGGAAAGGTGGCCGAACGGCTGCCATCAACATCATTCCGTCCACCACCGGTGCGGCGAAGGCGGTAGGTCTGGTCATCCCGGAAGTGAAAGGCAAACTCACGGGCATGGCGTTCCGCGTTCCTACGCCCACCGTATCGTGCGTGGATTTGACCGTGAAGACCGTGAAAGAAACGAGCTATCAGGAAATCTCCGCCGCCATGAAGAAAGCCAGCGAGACCTACTTGAAAGGTTACCTGGAATACACCGGCGACGAAGTGGTCAGCACGGACTTCATTCATTCCTCGGCCTCCTCCATCTTTGATCAAGGCTCGGGCATCGAACTGAACAAACGGTTCTTCAAGCTCGTCTCCTGGTACGACAACGAATGGGGTTACAGCTGCCGCGTGGCGGACCTCCTGCGGTTTATGATTGCCAAAGGCCTGTAAGAAGCCTCCTTTTTGAAACAAGGCGATCCGTTCCACGGATCGCCTTTTTTTGTTTCCAATCCACGGGATTGGATTAAGTTGCAATTCCCGAAGCGGCTCTGGCAGCACACCGCGCACATAGGCATACCCAATCGAACGAGACAACGTCGCTATGCTTTCCCGAATTCCGGATGTTCCATTCCGAACTTCGAGCGTTGCCCTGGGATTCAGGGCGCTTTGGCTGAGCGTGTCGTGCCTGACGCTCACCGCCGCTCACTTTGATCGCGCACCGATCCTTTCCCTCACAGAGGAAAACGATCTGTTTAATGGAACCGATCGTTGGTACCCAAGGCGCGCGCCTTTCCTTTCTCCAAGGCGATAACGAACTCCCTGGCTGGCTCAAAACTGGCCTGGATAATGTCCCGGCCCTTGGCTTCGCTCCCGAAGCAGACCGGGTCGGATACGAACTGGGACAAAGCATCTTTACGCCTGCCAACACCCACACCTCCAACTTCCTGCCGGACGACCGGCCCTACGCGCGGCTGGCTCTATGCCGGTGTGCTTTTGCAGCGGCGCGGACTTAGCCGGGGCGGCTTCTTGACCCTGGAGAATGTACGCCTGGACCTTGGAATGATCGGCCCGGAATCATTCGCCGATCACATCCAGACTTGGTACCATCATCACGCCCCGCGCGGCTGGGAGTATCAGCTTCAAGACGAACCGGGAGTCGCTCTGCAATACGGACGCGCCTGGCTCATTCCCGTGCCCTCAGGAGAAGAACACTACTTCGACATGATTCCGCAGGCCGGGCTAAGCGCTGGCAACGTGGATACCTCGTTCCGGGTCGGCACGACCTTTCGCGTTGGCTGGCATTTGCCGGAAGACTTCGGAGCCCAGCCCATCCATTCCCTGCTCGGTCCGAGTGGCGGACGTTCCCGGTCGGAGACAGAACCGCGTTGGGGATTTTATTTCTTTAGTGGTGTCGAAGGGCGCGCGGTCCTGTATACCACATTCCTGGATGGCAATAGTTTTCGGGAAAGCCATCATGTCGACAAAGAACCGTTTGTGGGAGAATGGCGCAGTGGTTTGGTCCTGGTGTTGAATCGCATCGAACTGGTCTACTCCCACATTTTCCGCACCCGGGAATTTCGGCCTCAGCCTGAAGGCCAGGGGTTCGGGTCGGTCACACTCCAGCTCCGGTTTTAGGTTGTAGTCCAGACGTTATGCGTATCATCGGTGGAACTGCCGCCGGCAGACTCCTCAAAGTGCCAAAAGGCTTTGACGTTCGGCCGACTCCAGACGTGGTCAAACAAGCTGTCTTCAACAGTCTCGCGGGACGCGTTGTCGATGCCGAAGTGCTGGAGTTGTTTGCCGGTTCGGGAGCGTTGGGCCTGGAATGCTTGAGCCGCGGCGCCGCGCGGGTGACCAGCATCGAAAAGGCCAACCGTCACGCGCGCATCATCAACGAGAACCTGGAAGAGATCGGCCTGGACCGCGCCCGGTTCGAACTGCGCGTCCAGGAAGCTCTCGCTGCCATCGGGCAGCTGGCTAGCGCGCAACGGCAGTTCGATCTGATCATCGCGGATCCTCCGTTTGGAGAAAAGAACGTCGGTCGCCGCTCCACTTCATTCTCGCAGCAGTTGCTCGATCACCTGCTCGTGCCGCAACTGCTCCGGCCTGGCGGCTTGCTGATTCTCGGTCACACCAAGCGGGATCAACTGTCGCTTCCGGATGCCTGGCTCGAACAGAAACTCCTCGAGCATTGAGACAGCCAGTTCCGGTTTCTCCAACGCGCGAGCGCGCCAGCCACCGGAGGGCCAGCACCTGCATAGGGGCGTGGGCTTCAACCCGCAGGAACGGCCGTGTCGGAAGAAAGCGTCGGATCATTGAGGCGCCCTTCGCCAAGCGTGGCTTCCTGCGGAGTAAATTCTAATGCCATTCGGTAATTCTATTCAGTCCCGGAAGGGACAGAATGAGAGAAGCCCGGTCGCTTTAGCGCCGGGTGCTCAAGTGAGAGGGCCCAAGCCCCGGAGGGGCGGCTGAGTGCGGCGAGAAAGGGCGTTTAGGTACTACGACCTTGTGATCCGCTTAATCTCCGGTTCTTCCGTTCAATGCCACGTCCTCGGCCGTCCCGTCGGGACTTGGAATCGCGCCCATTCGACCTCGGCGTTAAAACGCCGAGCTGTTCTCGAGTTGCCCCATCCGGGGCGCCAGGAGGCAATTACCGAATGGCATTAGAGTAAATTCCGCGCTCCTTAGTTTCACCGAGTCTTGGCCAAACCCTTGGGCGCCGCTTCTCTAGAAAAGGAGTGTTGCCAGGGCGTCTCTCTGACAAGCTGCAGTCCATGAATTCGACTGAGACGAGACGGGCGCTCGGCGCCGCGGTGCAAGCGGCCAAATTGGCGGGCGGCCTCATGCAGAAGAACTTTTACTCTGCCAAACGGGTCAATGAGGAACATCAGCACGACATCAAACTGGAGTTGGATGTGCGCTGCCAAAAGCTGATCGAGCGACACTTGCGCAAAGCGTTCCCAAAAGTCTCGTTGTTGGGCGAGGAAGGGATTCTGGGTGATCCAGAGGCCGAGGCGCGTTGGGTGGTCGATCCGATCGATGGCACCGTCAATTTCGCCTATGGCATTCCACATGCCGCCGTCTCGATTGCGCTTCAAGCGCGCTCAACGGCGAAACCCGCCCGCGGGCCCAAGGTCGCGGACGATGGTTACGAGACCCAGGTCGGGGTCGTTTACGATCCGTTCTGCAACGAGCTCTGGACCGCTCAGCGCGGACAATCCGCACGCTTGAACGGCCGAGTCATCCACGTGAGCAAGCACGCCCGCTTGCGCGAATCCATCATTTCCATCGGGTTTGCGAAAAAGGCGGAAACGATCGAACGGATGATGCCGACCATGCGATACCTGCTGCATCGGGTTCGGAAGATTCGAATCATGGGTTCCGCCGCGCTCTCCATGGTCTATGTCGCGAGTGGTCGTTTCGACGCCTATGTCGAAGCGGGGATACGTCTCTGGGATATCGCCGCGGGCGGATTGATTTTGGAATGTGCAGGCGGCGAGTTTTGGAGACGCCCGATTCCGGGAGATTATGCTTACGAATTAAATGCCAACAACGGACTGCTCCGGCGCCAGCTCTCCAAAGCGGATCTTTGACCGGAGGACGGGTGGGCTCAGATAAAAGTTGCAAAGTCGTGAGCCCTGGCCATCCTGCGCAGGCCATGCGTGTTGTTCTAGTTTTGATCTGTGGGTGTTGGCTTGGTCTTGGCACCTTATCTGCCGGAACCCTGGCGCAATTCCGAACCGTGTTCGGGGATCTGGAAGTGGAATTGTACGACGCGGACAAACCGGTCACCGTTACGAATTTCATTCACTATGTGGAGTCTGGAGCGTATTCCAACCTATTCATCCACCGCTGGGAACCGCTCTTTGTGATCCAGTCGGGTGGCTATCATATGATCGAGCGCCACACGACCAACGTCGCCATCAAAGCCATTAATACTGTGGCGGTAATCACCAACGAGTACAAAGTCGGGCGGACCTTTAGCAATGTCTACGGCACCATTGCGATGGCCCGCCAGGAAGGCGTCACCAACTCGGCGACTTCGCAGTGGTTCATTAATCTGACGAACAATTCGGGTCTCGACTTCGCTGACGGGGGCTTCACCGTCTTTGGCCATGTCGTGGGCGGCACGAACGTGCTCAATGTCTTCAATGACCTCACAACCAACAGTCCGCTCTACCGCGCCAACCTTGGGGGCGCCTTGACCAAATTGCCCGTGACCTCGGTCCGGCCGACCTTCGAAGATGTCGTCTATGTGGACATCACTCTTCTGCACCTCCGCGTGAACGGCCTCGCAGACGGGTCGCGGGATATTTCGTGGCGAAGCATCTCGAATCGCGTCCATCGTGTGGAGTTCACGACCCAATTCCCGCCCCTTTGGCAGGAGCTTTCCAACACCAATGGCACGGGCAGCGAAATACATATTCTGGACGACAACCGCGAGGCTACCAATCGGTTTTACCGCGTCCGAGTGGACTACTGATCGACGGCGATAATCGGACGCGCTGGACCCCACCACACGCAGACGGCGCCGGCCGAGCGCCTCTTTCACAAGCGCGGCGCGCGAACACGGTTCCTGATCTTGTGTCGTCTGGTTTGACCCTTGGCCCGCTGTCGAACCGGCTGGATCCAACCTCGACGCCCACGGCAAATTAGGTTAATCACCGAATCCAGGATGCACGCCGTCGAACTCCATGACGTCACGAAAGTCTTCGGATGTTCGACCGCCGTGGAACAATTGAACCTGGCCGTCCCAACCGGAAGCATCTACGGGTTCATCGGGCCCAACGGCGCTGGCAAGACGACGACATTGCGGATGATCACGGGAATCTACTTCCCGAGTCAGGGGACGGTGCGGGTTCTGGGCGAAGAAGTGGCGCGCGCATGCTCTGACCGGATCGGCTATTTGCCCGAAGAACGCGGACTTTACAAGCGGATGCGCGTGCGCGAGTGCTTACGCTTCTTTGCCGAACTCAAAGGCGCACGCAACGCTTCCGCTAAAGTCGATCATTGGCTCGCCAAGCTCGGGCTGAATGATTGTGGTTCGCGGCGGATTGAAGCGCTCAGCAAGGGAATGAGCCAGAAGGTGCAGTTCATCGCCACGGTGATTGCCGAACCCGAACTGTTGATTCTGGACGAACCGTTCAGCGGACTGGACCCGGTAAACATGGAAGTGATTCGCGCGGCCATTCTGGAACTGCGAAACCAAGGCGCTACGGTGATTCTGAGCACCCACGACATGCATATCGCCGAGATCCTATGCGACTCGATTTTAATGATTTTCAAAGGACGCAAAGTGCTCGACGGAACGCTGACGGCCATTCAACAGACCTACGGCAACGATACCATCCGCATTCGCACGGAAGCCGGCCTGCCCGCTGTCCAGGAACTCGAAGGCGTTGAAGCGATCACAGATTTCGGACAACTGCAGGAACTGCGCCTCAAGTCCGATGGCGATGCCCAGCGCATCCTGGCCACTGTGCTTGCGCGCACTCGGGTCTGGAGCTTCGAAATAGGCAAGCCGTCATTGCATGATATCTTCGTGCGCATCGCTGGGAACGATCGTTTCACGCAGGAGCCACCCAGTGCATAAGGTGCTAACCATCGCGCGACGCGAGTACATCGCGGCCGTTCGAACTAAAGGGTTCTTGATCGGCTTGATCTTGGCACCCCTTTTGATGAGCGGCGGGTTTATTGGGATGGCCGTTTTCAAGGACCACGCCGACACGAACGATCAACGGTTGGCCGTCATCGATCGGACGGGCGTCTTCGTATCCGCACTGGAGGAAGCGGCGCAGTCTCGAAACCGCAAAGAGGTCACACATCCAAAAACCGGCAAGAAAATCAAACCTGCCTACTTCATCGAGTCGATCAAACCGGACGACCAGGAGCCAGATCGGCAACGCCTCGTGCTGTCGGAGCGCGTTCGCAACAAATCGCTCCATGCCTTTCTCGAGATCGGCCCTGCGGTCCTGCGTCGCCAGGCTACCAACGACAATGCGCGGATCCTCTATTATGCGAAGAACGGCGCTTTGGATGATCTGCGGCGCTGGGTTGCCGGTCCGATCAATGACGAACTCCGCCGGCGGCGTCTGGTGGAAGCAGGCATTGACCTGCGGCTGCTGCCTGAGCTCTATGCGTCCGTGACGGTCGAAAGCTTGAGTTTGGTAACGCTCGACACTTCCACAGGCGCGATTAGTAAAGCCGAACGCCGCGGCGAAGCCGAAGCGGTACTTCTACCAATGACGCTCCAGATTCTCATGTTCATGCTGATGATGATGGGAGCGACACCCCTCATTCAAACGATCATGGAAGAGAAAACGCAGCGCATCGCCGAAGTCATGCTCGGCTCTGTTAGTCCGTTTCAACTGATGTTAGGCAAACTCGTCGGCGGCGTGGGGATTTCGCTCACGGGCTCGCTGGTCTACCTTTTAGGTGGAATTGGAACTCTTTCCTCGATGGCGCTGACGTCTTTCATCCCTTATCACGTCTTGCCCTGGTTCTTTGCCTACCTGGTCGCGGCTATCTTCCTTTTTGGCGCGATGTTTGCAGCCATTGGCTCCGCTTGTAGCGACCCCAAAGACGCGCAGTCGCTGCAAATTCCGGCGATGTTGCCGTTGATCATTCCCATGTTTCTGCTCGGGCCACTGCTCAAAGAGCCCCACAGCAACCTGGCCACCGCCTTGTCTCTGATGCCTCCCTTCACTCCCACCTTGATGTTGCTGCGGCTCGGCACGCCCGCTGGCGTGCCGCCTTGGCAAGCCTGGCTAGGATTGCTTGGAGTAATGGTCTTCGGCGCCTTAATGGTTTGGGCAGGTGGCCGAATCTTCCGCATCGGAATCCTGATGCAAGGCCGTCCTCCGAGTTTCGCAGAGCTGATTCGCTGGGCACTTCGAGGCTAAGGACCGGTTTGTCAAAGGTCTGCCAGGGGCCAAATCCGAATTTTGCAACGTCCAGGCAGCAGTCACATCGGTCGCCGCTATCGGCGAGCGTTTGATGAAGGTCCCACCGGGGCAGGTTCACTCCAAAGCCGCAGGATCACGCGGATCAAAACTGTGCCGCTGATCAACGCCGTGACCAGCAGCCCGCCAAATTGCGCGTAGCGGCCATAAAGAAACGTGCCGACAGTAAAGAGCGCTGACCAAATCAGCGTGCATCCCGAGATCCAGCCTAACAACGCCAGCGGTATGTTCTCGCGCGTCGTCCCCGGCACGCTGGCCGCGAGTGTTGCTGCCGGAGCCCGGTCGGCCAGCGCACGAATCCGATTCCATCCCGGGCCAAAAGGGCGGACTTTTCGGTAAAAGTCCGTTAACACCTTCTCGTCGGTGCCCGGCGTCAGAAATGCGGCGGCGACCCAGCAAACCGTTGTGATCGCGACGGTGAGAAGCAAGGCATAGTGCGTTCCCAAGTCGAACTGGCCATGCCGCTTGAGAAGCAGCAAGGTGGCGGACACGGCAAAAGAGCTCAGCATGGCGACGACCTCACACCAGGCGTTGATGCGCCACCAGAACCAACGGAGTAAATAGAGCAAACCGGTCCCAGCTCCGATTTGAAGGATAATGTCAAACGTGTCTTTAGCCGACTCCAGCAGATAGACCGTTCCAGAAGAGAGAAGGAATAGCAGGACCGTCGTGATTCGACCGGCCCAAACGTAATGCCGCTCTGTGCCGGCGCGATGGAGGAAACGCCGGTAGAAATCGTGCACCAAATAGGAAGCTCCCCAATTCAAGTGAGTCAAGATTGTCGAGGAGTTTGCCGCGATCAATCCACCGACCATCAGCCCGATGAATCCCGCCGGCAGAAACTTCAACATCGCTGGATAGGCAATATCATGCCCCAACAGACTCGGATCCAGATCGGGAAACGCCTTTTGGATGTCCGACAGCTGGGGGTATACCAACAAAGAACAGAGACCTACCAGAATCCAAGGCCAAGGCCTTAGAACGTAATGCGCAACGTTAAAAAACAGGACGGCTCCCAGTGCATCTTTCTCCGACTTGGACGCCAGCATGCGCTGCGCAATGTAGCTTCCGCCGCCCGGCTCAGCTCCCGGATACCAAGTAGCCCACCACTGCACGGCAATGGGCATAATAAAGACCGCCAAAGCCATGTCCCAATTGTTCGTGAAGTCCGGCAGAATGTTTAGGTAATGCAGAACGGACTTGCCATCCGGCGCCACCATCGGGGCGCTGAGTTTTTCCATCAACACCCCAAGCCCGCCCACGTGCACGACGGCAAAATACGCCGCCGCAATGACCGCTGTCATCTTCAAGACAAACTGAATCATGTCGATCACCAGGACACCCCATAGTCCCGAATGCGCCGCGAAGACCACATTTAGCACTCCGCAAAATGTCAGCGTCTGCCACCGCGGCAGTCCGAAGAGAACGTTGGCAATCTTGCAGGCAGCCAGATTCACCGACGCCATGATGACGCAATTGAAGAACAATCCCAGGTAGAGCGCGCGAAAGCCCCGCACGACACTCGCCGCGTTGCCCGAATACCGGATTTCATAGAACTCCAGATCGGTCATGACTTCGGATCGTCGCCAGAGCCGCGCATAGAAGAAGACAGTCGCAACCCCCGTGAGCGTGAAGGCCCACCAAACCCAGTTTCCCGCGACGCCCTGACGCCGCACAATGTCAGTGACGAGATTGGGGGTATCGCTACTAAAGGTCGTGGCTACCATCGACAACCCAGCCAGCCACCAGGGAACAGACCGGCCAGAGACAAAAAATTCCGACGTGCTCTGGCCCGCGCGTCGTCCAAAGAAGAGCGCCGGGGCAAAACAGATGAGGAGCGACGCGGCCACAATCAGCCAGTCGAGCATTTGCAGTTTCATCGCTTTGATGTCGAACGCTGCGCGTCTGCAGCAGGGTCATTGAACGCTGTTGGATGCTAACTGTCTTCCCAAGTTTGTAAAGGGCGCCGGCATCTAATGACGGCAGTGAGCGGCCGAGCGAAGATGATCACCGCTCAAGGGGGAGCTAAACGGTAAAAGCTCTGGGCATCCAGAAACTGAACCGATACGGCTTTCCGATCACCGACGGTTTGCACTGGCAGATCGACCGTCACCCAATCGGCCAATGCCCCAAGGCTCGCGGAACGCTGCAGCTTCCAAGGCGTTGGCCCGTCCGGCCAATGAACCTGGAGCTCGGTCTCGGTGAACGCCCATGCGAGCACTGGCGCATTCGCCCCAGGAGCCTCAATTGCCACCAGTTCTGCATCAAACACGATGTCAGAGCTGGAACGGGCAGCTTGATGAACCTCGACGGCCATCAGATTCGTGCCCGAACGGAGCACAATAGGATCCAGATCGGTCTGGACAAAAGCCCGTTCGTCAGCCCCTCCCACCGTGGACGAAGCGAGCGTGGTCGCAGAAATGGCGCCGACCGGCATGTTGCTGCGGAAAACCTCCCGCCCGTTTAGATACACCACGCCCCCATCGTCCCGACGAAGCCCCAAAGTGAGCAGCGAATAGACCTGAGGACGGTCGACAACAAAGCGATGGCGGAAATAGGTGGTGACATATTTGGCATTGGCATCCGGTCCGAACCGCACTGACGTCTTCTCTGTGTCATCGCCGTAACCCAATGGGGCGGGCCCTTCATTCCAGGAGAAATCGTCAAATTCCAGGGTGCGCCACGCGGCTCCGGGCACAGAACCGTCATCCAGGTACTGCCAAATAGCGCCCGCCGCCACGAGCGACGTCGTCGATTGCCCATCTCGCGTCACCGCGACAAAGTCAATCCCGGCGCGAGAAGGCCCCAGTGAAACTGGATTAAAAAACCCAGTGTGGGCAAAGGTGTATCCGTCCAGCGACGATCTCACGTTGTAGGAACCAGCTGAAAGCCCGGGCAGCACGTAGCGACCATCACTCCCTGTGTAGGTCATCTGCGTCGATGAAACGTAGACGCGCACGCCCTCGACGGGCTTGCTGAACTGAAGGATCTGTCCACTCAGACTAAATGTGTTGGGCGACCCGATTCGAACCACTCGCCATGCGCTCGCCCGGCCACCTTTGCCGTCGCTGACCACGCATCGGACGACAAACTCGCCAGCGGCAGCCCAAGAGTGCTGGACCTGGCTTTGATTGGCGCCGAACGTGCGATCACCAAAGTCCCAGGCGTAGGCTAGTGCATCTCCGTCAGGATCAAACGCCGCCGCGGAAAAGGTGACAACGGAATTGACGGCTGCATTCGTTTCGCCGGCTAACTCCAACGTCGGTTGCCCATTCGTCGGAAAACTCCCCAGCTCCACGCGAACTTCGATCGATTCCAGGTTGGTGCCGATCTTGCGCAACGGCGTGACATGGATTCCTGCTCTTGCATCCGAGAAGGTTTGTCCCGGCAAAATGGCGGCATCATCCTTCGCGGACGGACTGCCCGGCGTTGTATCGAGAAGGCGTGTACTTTCGCTCCCGTTCCCGGCCCACCTCAAGCTCACACCTTCCATGAGCCATTTATTGCTGAGGTAGTGTTGGCGGAATTCCACCCAGTAATTCGTCCGGCTGTTCTTGGCGATCCTCAAAGCACGAATGCCGGACGCCGAAGGATCGTCATGCGCCGCAATGACGTAAGTCCCACTTTCAGCAACAGCAATCACGTTGCTATTAGGCAGCCAGTTCAGAAGGTTCTTGTAACGGGCATTGAAGTGTTTGCTGCCAGCATTCGCAGAACCCATGGTATCGAACGTATCGCCATACTCCACGGAAGTCCCGGAACCAATTACGCTCTGTCCAGACGTATCCCAGAAGTTCGCGTGATTCAGCCCGAAGTTATGGCCCAATTCGTGAGCTGCGACCCCAGTCCCAAAGCTGTTGCGCAGCCACGCGCCTGGTGCTCCAACGTAGGCCAAGCCTGCAAATCGGAACCCCGGCACGGCGCCGAAACAGACTACATCCAAGTCGTATTGCGATAGATCGTAGCCAGCCGCTCGAGCCGCCGCGCGAGCGTCGGTGCGCAGCCGGCTGGCGTCTAAGGCCCCGTAATATGCTGCGGTTTGCGGCATTCGAAACGTCGGCGTCATCGCGGACCCTTCTCCCATGAGGGCAAAGCCAGCTTTCCGGTAAGACATCTCCTGGTAAAAACTATGGAGATTCGCCATTAGATTTGTCCCCGTGCTATTAGGGAATGGCTCGCCTTCGAGATCCGAGAAGTCGACTCGGATCAAAACTACGGTCTTGGTCCCTTCCGTCCAACTGGAAGCAACCAGCGGCGATTCCTCGAGCGCCGGAGCGTCGATTTCGACCCCCCATGCGGCCACGCGCGCTCCCAACGCGGGTGTTGGGTCATCCTGCACTGCGAGGAAGCCATCCAGAGCGATGCCGTGGATATTCACATCCCCTTGCGTCGGTTGCGTCAGACGACGACCATAAACAAACGCTCGGTACTGGACTCCTGCGATCTCGGCCGTCCGATAGAGGATCGGCGTGGTCAAATCCGCCTCGTCCGCTGGTATTCCAGCCAACACGCCCAAGGTCCCGCGGCCGCTGACTCGCTTTTCCAACAATGCGACGATGGCATCGGGCATCGGACCGTCTCTTTCTGGTGTGACTTCCAGTTCCAAGGCGCGTTGTGGATCCGTTTGAATCAGATCGAGCATCTTGCCACGCCGCTGTTCCGCTAATTTGAGCCCGTCTGCCTCGAGCTGGGAACGGTCTGCTCCCGCACTGCTCTGATACTTGCTTCGCCAGGCGTTGAACTTGTCGAACGCGGGCTCAGCGATCGCTTCTGACGTTCCCGCCAGATCAGAACGATCACTCGGTCTAAGAGCGCGGTGCTCTATAGGTCTTGTCGGAAGCGGCTGACGAACCTTGACAGGCGGAGCTTCTGTCCTTGGTTGGCGCGGCGCTGGGACGTTGGGGTCGTCGTGTCGAGTGAAGGAGAACGTCACCACGATGAGCAAAACCAATCTACCAACAAATCGATTGATCTGATGCGATCGGTGGTGCATTGAGCTTTATGGTAGCACTCTTTCCTCTGGAATCACGCTTCGAATAGCACGAGGAATCTGGAGGGAACCAAAACAAGGTGCACCACGCCGCCGCCGTTGGACAAGGGACGTTTCTCGAACCAGCTCACCACCAGAACTATCGTCTGCCCAGGCTGGAGATCCCCTTCGCCTCCCGAAATCTTTGATCTTCCGAAATTCTCCATTTCGCATTCTCAAGCTTCGATTATCTTCTGGGCGTGCAAACGATGGCCAAGCAGTTGGAGAACCTGCCCGTGTTAAATCGCGTGGCTGTCCCCGACCTATGGCAACAGGAAGCTGTCGCCGCGTTGCGACGTGGACAAGACGTCGTGGTGCAAGCCCCCACCGGCGCTGGCAAGACGTTGATCTTTGAGCTTTGGTCTAATCAAGGAAAGAACCGTGGCCAGGCCATTTATACGGTTCCGACACGGGCTTTGGCCAATGACAAACTGGGGGAATGGCGAGCGCGAGGGTGGAACGTCGGAATTGCGACCGGGGATCTTTCTGACAATTTGGACGCACCGGTGCTGGTGGCCACGTTGGAAACTCAGAAAGTGCGGCTTATCCGCGGTCACGGCCCCACGCTCCTGGTAGTCGACGAATATCAGATGATCGGGGATCCGGACCGTGGCCTCAACTACGAGTTGGCGCTCGCGTTGGCTCCCGCAGAAACGCAGCTCTTGTTGCTGAGTGGGAGCGTTGCTAACCCTCAAGATGTGGTGAGATGGCTGCGACGCCTGGGACGAGATGCCGTGCTCATCCGACACGAGATTCGTCCCGTCCCTTTGGAAGAGGTCTACGTCAACCAACTCAGCTATCACGTGCCTTCAGAAATTCGCGGTTACTGGCCGAGACTCGTTGCCAAAGCATTGGCGGAGGACCTCGGACCGGTGCTGATCTTCGCCCCTCGCCGCCAAGCGGCAGAAGCTATGGCCGCCGAGTTGGCGCGCTTTTTACCGATCCCAAACCCTCTCAGTTTGAGTCCCGAACAAAAACTCATTGTCGGTGAACATCTGGGAAAACTCTTGAAGAGCCGTATTGCTTATCACCACAGCGGCCTGAGCTATGGAGCGCGCGCGGGTGTTATCGAACCCCTCGCTAAAGCAGGGCAACTACGGGTGGTGGTCGCTACCATGGGGCTGGCCGCCGGGATAAACTTCTCGTTGCGCAGTGTAGCCCTCGCAGGGACGTCGTATCGCCGCGATCATTTGGAACAGCCGCTTCGAGCCGATGAAATTCTGCAGATGTTCGGCCGGGCGGGCCGGCGCGGTTTGGATGAAACGGGCTTTGTTCTTGTGACAGCAAACGAGATCCGACTCTTGGACGCTCACACTGGGCAACTTGCGCGAGGCGGGCTCGTCGATTGGAGCGCTTTGCTGACATTGATGGATGCTGCCGCGGCCCAGGAGCGCAATCCGTTTGTGGAAGCAGTCCGGGTGCAAGAACGATTGTTCACGACCAGGCCGATCTTCCTAGGTGTCGAAGAGTCGATGAAACATCCGACTGTTCCTTGCGGACTTCATACGGACGCCGAACGCGCCCGACACGTCCGTAAGCGAGTGCGAGAACTGCTCAACAGCCGAGGGGAATGGGAATCCTATCCGGCGACCATTTCCAAGCCTTTGCACGAGATTGTCACTCCGGTGCTGAGCGCGAACCCGGTTGACGAGCCCTGCGCCTCTCTGAACCACGCGGACGCTCCAAAGTTTCGCCCGGCTCTTTCCGAGCCGGCCGCGCTGGAGAAGGTTGGCACGGGCGATTTGTGTCCAGTCACGCGAAATGGTGAACCGCTGATGTACGGTCGCTCGTTTACGGTAGCAGATCGCTGGGGCGACGACCGAGTTCACCTCACCAAGTGGGTTCGTCGTCTTACCAACTGGAACGGTCGGCAAGCTCCCCTGGCCGTCTGGACGCACAAAATTGCACCCCTCGTCACGGAAAAGCTCACAGCCCTGCGACTTCCGTTGGTGGAGTTCACCGTCTTACCCCAAAAAATTCTGGCAACCGTCAGCCTCGCGGAACAGACGCTCCGCGTGCCCGTGGATCGCTATGGCATCGCGATCTGGCGGCCGATAGAACGTGAGGTTCTTCCGCTCGACTGCGCGCAATGCTCCCTTGTCAACACCTGTCGACATTTGCCCACCAACACTGGCACAGCACTCCTCTGGCGACGGCTGGGCCTCGTTGAGCCGAGCGGTGCGCCGACGCGCCGGGGCCGAGTGGTCAGTTTTTTTGCGCATGGCGACGGCCTGGCCGTAGCGGCCGCATTGGAAGATACCACCTACCCGATCGAAGACCTTATCTACGATCTGGCAAATCTGGATGCCGGCTTCCGGTTTTGCGGCGAGGAGAATCGTTGGGCAGGACGCCTGGCGCTGGCGTGTCACGCGGTTTACGGTCTCCAAAGCATTCCCGGATATCTCGAAAACGGCCTCCCTCCCAAATACGGCTCAGGCGCGGAACAGATCGTGGCGAGCGTTCACAAGAGCCCCCTCAGCAAGCAAGTTTGGGTGAATGAACTGTTGGGCGCAGGTGACATAGACCGCATTATTATTGAGTGGCGCAGCTTATTACGCCGTATCCAGCATTCTCCTGATTTGGAATGGACGCGATGGCGAGAGCTTCGTGCCATGGCTAAAATCGTTTTGAACGAGACGGAATCCCCGACATTAATCGATTTGCCGCCCTTGGAGTTTCATCAAACCCGACGTGTAGATCACAAGCTTCTGTTCCGCAGGCATTAACCTTCCCAGCCCCGTTCTCGGGGTTGCAGCAGCGCTGAACCTCAATCCCCGGCATTCTCAGGTCCGCGGCCGGCGTGCCTTTGTCATTTGGCCAGCAACAGGTTACGTTTGGGGCCGGCCCGGCCCCAAAATCCACGGGTCGACTGTCCAATTCGGCTTGCCTCGTTCGTCGTAATAGGAAGACTACGGTAAGCCGCACTTTAACCAGATTCCTAAACGCCAAAACGACGACTCTTATGAGCGGAACACGATTATTAGTTGGCACTCGGAAGGGAGCTTTCATTCTTACCTCCGATGGCAAACGCCAGCATTGGGACGTGAGCGGCCCGCATTTCGCCGGCTGGGAGATTTATCATATGAAAGGGTCACCAGCCGACCCAAACCGGGTTTACGCGTCACAGACGAGCAGCTGGTTTGGACAGATGATTCAACGTTCTAACGACGGCGGCAAGAGCTGGGAAGCTGTTGGCAACAAATTTGCCTACGACGGAGTGCCCGGAACGCATCAGTGGTACGACGGCACCCCGCATCCATGGGAGTTTAAGCGAGTCTGGCACCTGGAACCCTCGTTGACAGATCCAAACCTGGTCTATGCAGGCGCCGAAGACGCCTCGATTTTCCGCACCGCCGATGGCGGTCAAAACTGGCAGGAACTCCCCGGATTGCGCGGTCATGGTTCCGGCCCGAAATGGCAGCCCGGAGCCGGCGGGATGTGTCTGCACACCATCGTTCAGGATCCAAGCCATCCCGGGCGGCTTTATATCGCGATTTCCGCTGCCGGAGCTTTTCGAAGCGATGACGGAGGGATCACCTGGCGTCCGATCAACCGCGGGCTCAAGTCCGAATACATTCCTGACCCGGACGCCGAAGTGGGCCACTGTGTTCACCGCATCACCATGCATCGGTCCCGTCCGGGCGTGTTGTTCATGCAGAAGCATTGGGACATCATGCGCAGCGACGATGCGGGAGAGTTATGGCGCGAAGTTAGCGGAAATCTCCCCACGGATTTCGGATTTCCGATTGCCGTGCATGCCCACGATCCAGAGACGGTCTATGTAGTGCCGATCAAAAGTGATTCCGAACACTACCCGCCGGAAGGCAAGCTACGAGTCTATCGGAGCCGGACGGGCGGCAATGAATGGGAACCTCTCACTCGAGGCCTGCCCCAAGAACATTGCTATGTGAACGTTCTGCGCGGCGCCATGAGTGTCGATTCCCTGGAGCCTTGCGGCATTTATTTTGGAACTACTGGCGGCCAAGTCTACGCGTCCGCGGATAATGGGGACACTTGGAATGCCGTTGTGCGAGATTTGCCTGCAGTGCTTTCCGTGGAAGCCCAGACGCTGCCATGATTCGCGTTGTCCTCCCATTGCATCTTCGAACCTTGGCGCGAGTGACAGGCGAGGTCCAATTGCCCGTCGCAGAGCCAGTCACGCAACGCGCGATTCTAGATGCACTCGAAGCCCGTTTTCCGATGCTGCGCGGCACGGTCCGCGATCAGATGACGCACGAGCGGCGGCCGTTCGTGCGGTTTTTCGCTTGCGAGCAGGACTTATCGCACGCTCCGCCGAATGCGCCGCTTCCAGACCCGGTGGCCACGGGGGTCGAGCCGTTCCTGATCGTAGGCGCGATCGCTGGAGGGTAACGCGTCCCAAACGGAAATGGAGCGATGAAATGGGAGCTCTCCAGATGCGACCGGGTCGTTGGACCGCAGGTTCCAAGGGGGGGGCGGACATTCCGCTCCGCCTGGGTGGATTGGAGGTCAAGGCTGGCCGAGTTCGCTCACTATAGCTCCTCCGTAACCCACAAAGAAAGAGCGGACAAGCGAGCACAGGGAAACGGATTCCGCAAGGCGCTGCTTGACGAGGTCAAGCCATGCGGTGTTGCAGGCTGGCTTTATTCGTAGATCGGAAAAAAGCGATGAAATGCGGCCTCGCAAAAGTCGCCGGGGTCGTTGAACCGCCGGTTTCGATTGAGCGCAGACAAGGTTTTCATTTCCGCTTCGGTCAATTGGAAGTCGAAGATGCCCAAGTTTTCTTTCAATCGCTCCAGCTTCGTCGTCTTGGGCACAATCGCGGTTCCGCGCTGCACGCCCCAACGGAGCACGATTTGAGCGGGGGTTCGGCTGTATTTAACCGCTAAGTGCCGGACCGCCTCATTTTCCAGCACCGATTCTCCAGGTTGCGCCATGCCGATCGCAAAGTAGGAGAGCGCTCCGAGCGGCGAGAAAGCGGTTACGGCCAACTCTTCTTCCCGGCAGAAGCGCAGCAGTTTCTCCTGCGTAAGGTAAGGGTGAAGTTCGATTTGCAGGACCGAGGGGCGCCGCCGCGCCTGGGAGAATAAATCGCGCAACAAGGAACAGCCAAAGTTCGATACGCCAATCTCGCGCACCAATCCGGCTTCCACTAACTCTTCCATGGCCCTCCAGGTTTCAAGGATGGGAACCGCGTCGGGCTCCATTCGAGGTGCGGCCGCTTGGGGATTAAAGAACCAGCCAGGAGGATAGCGGTCGTCGAACGGCACAAACTTCATCGCGATCGGAAAATGGACGAGGTAAAGATCGAGGTAATCCAAACCGAGGTCGCGCAGCGTCCTTTCGAGGGCAGGACGGACGTGCTCACGTCGGTGATAGGTGTTCCAAAGCTTGGAGGTGATCCAAAGGTCTTCGCGGCGGCAGAGGCCCAAGGCCAGTGCTTGGCGCAGGCCCGCGCCGACCTCCGCTTCGTTGCCGTAATCACACGCGCAATCCAAATGCCGATAGCCCACACGAATCGCGTCCTGCACGGTCTGGGCCGCCATGGGCCGGTCGATTTTCCAGGTGCCCAGCCCAACCGCTGGCAAAACGCGCCCGGATTTTAAGGTAAGTCCTTGAGGCAACATGCGATCTTTCGTCAACGTCTCCACACAGCGCGCTGTCCATCTGTGTCGGAGCACGACTTATTTGCTGGGAAAGGTTAGAGTTTTCCGCTGGCTAACGCAACGGGATTGCACGGGCACGCCATGAAACCGGCCACCTCGACGCCAGGATCGTCCACGATTACACTCGCGTCGGAGCACCGCCTCTTCGACCAGAACATTTTTTCATGCTCAGCCTCAAGCCCCGATGAAGTAACCTCGAAATCAGCTTTTTCCAGATGAGTGCTTCTTTGGTTGCTTCCTCGATGGCCCTGTCCAAATCACCCATCGTTTCCCGTTTTTTGCCTTCCCCATTCTCTTTACCCACACAGTCTTAGATTGCGCAAGAAGTCGATTCGAGCAATTCCTGAACGATTGCGCCATGCCCCGGCGTTGAGAGGAAAACCGAACTCGGCCGCCGGTTCAAAACTTCCGATGTAGAGGCTTGAACACCGGATCGGGTCAACATCCCCAGGTCACCTTGCTGGTATTCGTCCGGCGAGGGAATGAGCTGTTTGCGGCTGGGTCTTCAAAGAGGCTCGCGCTCACTGGAAGAGATGCAAACCGTTGCGGCACAGTGGCGCGCCTGGCCGCATTTGAAAAGTAATCTTCTTCAGCAGGGCAAAGTGAGCGGGGACCTGGTTCGAAGGAACTATCGAATTGATCGCTAAGAGCCGGAAGGCAAAAAATCGCGCACTTTCAGCTCCAACTCCTGCAGGGTTGCTGGGGCCGGAAGGAGGACGAGTCGTGGAGGGCGCCGATGGTCCACTTCGCCGAGCCACGGTGGTCTCAATATATTGAAAACTGCTTACGCCCTTCATTGCGGGCTATTTTTCTTCCCAGACTTGAAATAAGGCTGGATGCCAAAGGCGGCTTTCCTGTTGCAGGGAACCATATTCCATCTGTTGGATTTGTTCCATCTCCTGGAAGAAGCGGTGACGATCATCTTTCAAGCTCGTCGTGCGCCCCCAGAAACCGGCCACCTCGACGCCAGGATCGTCCACGATTACACTCGCGTCGGAGCAAATTGCTCCAAGCGATGGTGCGGTCGTCGAAGTCCGTCCGGTAGCGGAGCAAAGAGCTGTCCCGTTGCGCGGCGCGCCTGGTTTGAAAAGCTTGCCAAGACGGTCCGCTGGAGCCGGAAGGCAAAATGGTGCTGGGGAAGGAGGACGCGTCGCCGATGGTCCATTCGCCGAGTTTGAACGCGACCTGAAAGTGGCCACGCTGGAAGAAGCGTGACGATCGCTCGCCAGTGTCCCGGGTTGCCCCATGGTGCGGCTGCTGAAGTCCGTCCGGTAGCGGAGCCCGTGACCACCGTTTGAACGCGACCTTGAGAACAATCCGTCAGAACCACCGCCGGCCGAAGTCGTCCAGGTGGTGGAACACCCGTTCCGCCATGAGGGCGCGAAAATGGGTCGCCACGCTGACGCGCATTTTCGGGATTGAGCACCTCACTTTGCAGAGGACGTCGTCCAGGAAGCCCTGGGACGAGCCCCGCAAACGTGGCCATTTTACGGGGTGCCACAGAATCCCGCCGCCTGGATTATGAGCTTCGCGCAACCTGGCGTTGGATGTGGTCCGGCGTCAGAAAGTGTTTCGCGATAAGGAACCCGAGATTGTCCATCGGATCGAAGGCCAAAATTCAAGCGCAGATAGCCCTGCCTTCTCGGAGCAGGAGATTCAAGATGATCGGCTCCGCCTAATGTTCGTTTGTTGTCACCCGCAGATACCGGCCGACGCCCAGGTCGCCCTCGCCCTGAAGACTTTGTGCGGATTTAGCGTTACAGAGATCGCTCGCGCATTTCTCACCACCGAAGCGGCCACCGCGAAGCGATTGACGCGGGCCAAACAACGGATTCGCGACGCCCAAATCCGCTTCGAGATTCCCTCGGGAGAAGAGTTGAACCGACGCTTGGACTCCGTTCTCCAATCGCTCTATTTGTTGTTCAACGAGGGGTATAAAGCCTCCAGCGGCGATAAGCTTGTGCGTGAAGACATTTGTCACGAAGCGATTCGCCTCACCACACTGCTGGTCCAGCACGCCGCGGGCAATGATCCCAAGACACATGCGCTTCTGGCCTTGATGTTGTTAAATAGCGCCCGAATCCCAACCCGGTCTGACGAAGAGGGCAATCTCCTCCGATTGAGAGATCAGGACCGAAACGCTGGGATCAGTCCATGATGGCCCGGGGCATGTTTCACCTGGCGCAGTCTGCAGCGGGCCAAGAGATCAGCGAATATCATTTGCAGGCAGGCATTGCCGCGTGCCATTGCGCCGCGCGCGAGTACGAAGCAACAGATTGGAAACAAATCCTCCTCCTCTATAATCAACTGATTCAAGTGGATCATTCGCCCGTAGTGGCACTGAACCGCGCGATTGTTGTCGCCAACCTGGACGGGCCGAGCGCCGGCCTCGAAGCCGTCGCTGGAATCCCGAATCTCGACAAGCTTGATACGTACTATCTCCTGCATGCGGTTCGCGGAGAATTTGAATCACAACGGGGTGAACCTCGGCAGCCGCCGCCCACTTTCGCAAGGCTTTGGAGTTGGCGGAGACGCGGTCCGAACAGCAGTTCCTCTCCAAACGACTGGCCACCTGCACCGAGTGAGCGGCCGTGGGGAGTCAGGCAATGGGCGCCTTGCGGTCTGGGTCCGGTCCCTCGCTACTTCTCAATCGGTGCGCCGACCAGATTCCCGTACTCGGTCCAGCTACCGTCATAATTGCGCACATCTTTCATCCCGAGCAGATATTTCAGGACGAACCAACTGTGGCTGGAACGTTCGCCGATTCGACAATACGTGATCGTCTCCCGATTCGGATCGATTCCTCTCTCTTCAAAATAGATGGCCCGCAGTTCGTCGGCGGACTTAAACGTGCCATCGGCACGCACGGCGCTGCTCCAAGGGACGCTCCTGGCTCCGGGGATATGCCCGCCACGCTGCGCGGTTTCCGTCATTCCGGGAGGTGCGATCACTTTGCCGGTGAATTCGTCAGGACTTCGCACGTCGACCAGGTTCCACGTTCTCTGCGCTGCCACGTCGAGAACTTGCGGCACGAGGGCTCGCAATGCCCTATCCACCGAGCCAGCGCGGTAAGGCACCGGCGAGAATATCGGCTTGTCGCTCGTGAGCGGCTTGTCCAGTTCACTCAGCCATTTCACGCGCCCGCCATTCATGAGACGAATATCTTGATGGCCATACAGCTTAAAGAGCCAAAAACCATAAGCGGCGAACCAATTGTGATTATCGCCGTAGACCACGACGGTGTCCTGCGGTGAAATGCCTGCTCCGCCCACCAGTGCCTCGAAAGCCTCGCGACTCACGATATCGCGTCGCACTGGGTCCTGGAGCTGCGTCTGCCAATTGAAACCCACCGCGCCTGGGATATGCCCCACGTCATAAGCTTTGGTGTCCACGTCAATTTCTACCAGACGGAGAGTTGGGCGACCCAAATGCTCTTTGACCCAATCCGTGGAGGCGAGGACTTCAGGGTGCGAGTAATTTGCCATGGCGAACTGCCTAGCACGACTACTCGATGTGCGGGGCGGGGTCAAGGAGAGTGAAAATTGCCGTCCTCTCTTTATCCGATCAAGCCGCGCTGCGGAACATGGGTGGAGTTGGGTTAAGGGTTGTTTGAATCACGATTGTCAAGGCGAAGCGGTTGCGGGCCGGGGTTACCGCCTAAGCCTCGGCACCGCGCGACAATCTCACCTGGACCAAGGCCAGGCGCAAACGGTTCCAGCTTCCAAGCCTCTTGGTTCGCTTTTAACACGGATATAACACGGAGATAACAGGGATTTACCTCGGATGATAGCCGTGTTATTTCCATGTGATCTCCGTTTTGTTTCCCTGTTATTAACGAACCGTCTCTCAAAGCAGAACGTAGGAGCCAGCGCTGGCCCCGCTTTGTTCTCAACATTCTCGCCTCCCTCTGGCCCAGCGGCGGCCGGACTTGTCCCAAACCCAATTCCCAGCGATCCTATTCGCATGATTGCGCGCGTGACCTTGGATCTGACTCTGCGCAAAGAGTTCGATTATCTGATTCCGCCAGAGTTCCTCCAAGAGATCGAGGTCGGCAGTCGGGTCAAAGTCCCATTCAATACTCGCCAGGTTCTCGGGTCGGTGACCGCGCTGACCCAGGAATCTCCCCACACGAACCTTCGGCCGATTTTGAAGGTCATCGGTCGCCAGAGCTTGTTGACGCCTAAAGTGCTCAATGTAGCCCGCTGGATCGCGGAGTATTACTGCTGTCCCCTGGAAGTCGCGCTGAAGAGCGTCTTGCCCGACAGCGTGCGGCAAGAGGAAGAAGGCTGGCGAGAACGGCTCGTCGTTCGATTTCGCTCTCCTCCAGCGGAAATGCCCAAGCTGAGCGCTCGGCAGGAAGTGCTGCTGCGCCTGGTAGAAGCGCGCCGAGAGATCCCCCTGCGTCAGCTATTGCAGGAAGCGGGCACCACCGCGGCGACGGTTCGACGGTTGGAGGACCGGGGGCTGGTGGACATCGGGCTGGGCATCGAAGAGCGGGACCCTTATGAGAACGAAGTCATCCTGCCTACCCAAAACCTGGCGTTAAATGCGCAACAAGCCGCGGCCCTGCCTCCGATCGTGGCGGCGATGGACGCGTTGCGCGGCAAGACCGTCTCCGGAAAGGGGGGGGAGACGTTTCTGCTGCACGGAGTGACGGGCAGTGGCAAAACGGAGATCTACCTGCAAGCGATTGCCCACGCGCTGGAGCATGGCCAAGGCGCCATCGTGCTGGTCCCGGAGATCTCGTTAACCCCCCAGACCGTCGAACGGTTCAAAGCCCGGTTTAGTTCCGGCCCGCTCCAAACACTCGTGGCGGTGTTGCATAGCCATCTCTCCGCAGGCGAGCGGCATGATGAGTGGCACAAGATCCGGCAAGGCCGGGCGCGGATTGTCATTGGAGCGCGTTCGGCGATATTTGCGCCGGTCGAAGCGCTGGGGTTGATCATCGTGGACGAGGAGCACGAGCACTCTTACAAACAAGAGGAAGCGCCGCGCTACCACGCGCGTGACGTGGCTGTGAAGCGCGGGCAACTGGAAAACGCGGTGGTGGTCCTGGGCTCCGCGACCCCATCCTTAGAGAGCTTCTACAATGCGCAAAAAGGGAAATATCGGCTCTTGGAGCTGCTGGTGCGCGCCGACGATAAGAAGATGCCGGTCGTGCGGGTGGTCGACATGCGCACCGAGGCCCGCCGCGGCAAGGGGATCCCGATCTTTTCCCACATCTTGAAGGAGGCCATTACGTCCCGTCTGGAAAAGAAGGAGCAAGCGATGCTTTTCCTGAACCGGCGTGGATACGCCGCGTCGTTGCAGTGCCCGCAATGCGGGTATGTCGCGGGTTGCCCGAATTGCAGCATCGCGCTCACGTATCATCGCCCAGCGGAGCTGCTCTGTTGCCACATTTGCGGGCACACCGCCACGGCGCCAACCGTCTGTCCCGAGGCCACCTGCCGGAATCCTGCCATCCGGTATGCCGGGCTGGGAACACAACGGGTGGAAGACACGCTTCGCAAGCTCTTTCCCCAAGCACGCGTGGAGCGGATGGATTCGGATTCCCTCAAGCGTAAAGACGATATGCGCCGGATCTTCAGCGCCTTTCGTGCGGGCAAGATCGACGTGCTTATTGGCACGCAAATGATCGCCAAAGGCCTCCATTTTCCCAATGTCACCCTGGTCGGGATCATTTACGCAGACTTGAGTTTGCACATGGCGGATTTCCGGGCTGGGGAACGGACCTTTCAGCTCCTCACCCAGGTCGCCGGGCGAGCGGGCCGTGGCGATGTGGAAGGCGAAGTCATCGTGCAGGCATTTACGCCATTTCATCCGGCCATCCAGTATGCGCGCCGGCATGACTTCCTCGGTTTCTATGAGCAGGAAATGGGCTTCCGCGAAGAACTGAGGTATCCGCCAGTGGCGCGGGCGGCGATGCTGACGTTGAGATCGCGCAACGAGGACAAAGCCAGGCTCTCAGCCGACCACGTGAAGGTGGAACTTGAGAAAGGGTTAATCGAGTTCAAAGACTTGATCCTGGCGGGGCCTGCGCCCTCGCCGCTCCTCAAAGCAGAAACCTACTATCGATATCAAATCATGCTCAGGACCCGGCAGATGAGCAAACTGAGTGCGGCTCTCGCCCGGTTGCTACAACACGTGAGCTTGCCCGAGGATGTCACCCTGACCGTGGACATCGATCCGGTCAACTTGCTCTAACGAAGGAGCGTGAGCGGATCCCAGGGCAGGCGTAGTGGATCGGAGACCGGTGGACCCAGGCCGAGTTGGGGGAGAAGAGGCCGCGATCAGGGAGTGGGCTTGGCGACCTCGCCATCTTTGAGCCGGCGGCGCATCCAGTCGCACCGTTCCTTGTCGAACTGATCGAGTTTAACTTTCTGTTCGGGAGTGAGCTCGGCCGCGATCTGGGTTTGGGCCTTGCGGATGATGGCGTCCCCTTCTTGCATGGCGCGAGCATGCGCGCTCCGCAGTTGCATGGCGGTCTCGTCAAAAACGGGCTGGAGCTTTTTGACTTGTTCCGGCGTCAGCTGCAAGCGCGAGACAAAACGGTCCTGCAGACGATGACAGGCCTTTTCGACGGAGGCCGGCTGGGTTTCGCGAGGCCGGGTGTTCTTCAGCGTGAGGAATGCGCCAGCACTGCCGCCGGCGATGAAGACCAAGGCCAGACAGGCGATCACTTTGCCAGGAGTCAACGCGTTCATTGCATCAAACTGATCTGCAGGACCGAGTCCACAATGACCAACTCGTTCGCCGGCGGCTCGCGCAGCGAACCTAACGTCAGAGCCGTCGAAACCAGAATTATCACACAGGCACAGACCACGGCGCCCCGGAACAGCCCGGTTAACATCCCCAAAGGCTCAGACGCACCCGACCGCCAACTCGCCATCACTCGCGTCTCCAACCAAAAAGGGGCTTCGGCGGGAAGCGGTTCCGCGGTCCGGGCGGCCGATCGGAACAGGCGTTGCAGGCAAGAATCGGTCCGGTTCATGGCTGTTCTTCTTTCATTAAGTAGGCCAGATGCTGGCGCAGTTTGTGGCGCGCTCGGAACGCGCGAACCTTCACCAAAGGGCCTTTCCACCCTGTGATCTGTTTGATCTCCTCGATGCTTCGGCCTTCGAGATGAAGCAAATGGATCACCAGTCGATCTTCCGGAGAAAGTCGTTCCAGGAGTTTCTCGACCAACTCTTTGGAGGCCAGAGACTGATCCGGATGCATCTCGTCGGCAGTCGCGGCTAAAGACTGCAGGATAAAAACTTCCTCTTCACCCAAGTCCGCCCAACGCAGCTCAGGCCGGACTTTCTCCACGCGCAATTGGTTTAAACACGCGTTAATGGCAATCCGTGAGACCCAATGTTCCAGCGGCACCGTCCCCGAATACTGGTCGAGGTTGGCGAAAATCTTCATGAAGATGGTCTGGGCCAAGTCTTCCTCGCTGGTTCGTCGAGGCAAGTGGGCGCGCACGAGTTTGATGACAAAGGGATAGAGATGATGCAGCAGCAACCGGGCTGCTTCTTCATCCCGCTGACGCACTCGCTCCAGGCAAGCTGGCACATCGAGAACCTCGTCACCCATGAGAGCTGTCGCATTCACGCCATCAGTCGTGCGCGGTCCACGCGTCCAACGCGCTTTCCGAACTCCCTGTGAAGTAAATGCTCGCCCGCCTTTTTCCAAGGCCAAAACGTGGCGACCGCTTCCATCTTCTCATGACCATGTTCTCGCGGTTTGGTTACGCCGCGCGAAGAATCGCTCTGCCGCGAGCGTTCGCCTGCTCCTAAACGAGCCCGATCATTCGTAGCGAAGGGCTTCAATCGGATCCAACTGAGACGCCTTCCGCGCTGGGTAAAACCCAAAGAAGATGCCCACCGCGGCGCTGAACACAAACGCCACCAGAATCGAGTCGGCCGACGTCAATGTCGGCCAACTCATCTTCGCGGAAATAAATCGCGACGATCCGATCCCCAGCAGAATCCCTGCGGCGCCCCCGACGGCGCTCAAAGTCACCGCTTCGATCAGGAATTGCATCAGGATGTCACGGCCGCGCGCGCCCACGGCCAGACGAATGCCAATCTCCCGCGTGCGCTCCGTCACGCTCACCAGCATGATGTTCATAATCCCGATCCCGCCCACCAGGAGCGAGACACTGGCGATCGATCCCAAAAGAACGGTCATAATCCGCGACGTCGCCGTGACGCGATCCGAGATCTCCTGTTGCGTCTGGACCATGAAATCATCATCCCGCCCGTCGGCAATACGATGCCGTTGTCGGAGCAATTCCGCAATTTGCGTTTGGACTTCAGGAATCATTTCGGCGGATGCGGCCTGGACATAAAAGAATCGGAATGTGGTTTGCCCCGCCAAGCGCTTCATGGCACTGGTGTAAGGCACCAAGACGACGTCGTCCTGGTCACCGCCCCAAGGCAAACTGCCCTTGCGCTGAAGCAAGCCCACGACCGTGAACGGCGCGTTCTTGATGCGGATGGTTTGTCCAACCGGATCCCCGTCTCCAAACAGGTTCTGCGCTGTGGTTTGCCCCAAGATGGCAACCTTGTTCGCCTGCCGCACGTCGGTCTCGGTGAAGTTTTCGCCACTAACCAATCCCCAGGACCGAACATCCGCGTAATCCGCTCCCACACCCTTGATGGAGACGTTACTGTTTTGATTGCCGGCGGCGATTTGAGCGCCCGAGCTGACTTCTGGGCTGATGCCGTTGATGCCAGTAACCTCTTTCCGGATCGCTTCGTAATCCTCCCGCGTGAGAGTGCCCGCCGATCCCCAGCCCATGCGCACTCCGCCGCGACTGAAGTTGCCTGACATCACTTGGATGACGTTCTGACCCAAACTGGCAATTTGCGCTTCGATTTGAGACTTAGCGCCGTTCCCGATGCTGACCATGGCGATCACCGCGCCCACCCCAATGATAATGCCGAGCATCGTCAAGAGCGTCCGGAGCGTGTTCCGGCGCAAGGCGCGCACCGCGATACGGAGAGTGGCAAATACGATCATACCAGAGCGACGGCTTTATGTTCTTCGTCCAGCTTGCGCATCTCTTCGACGGCATCCAGGCGATCGGGCACCGCTTCGTCTTTGACAATTCGGCCGTCGCGCATGACCACCATTCGCTGAGTGTAACGAGCGATGTCAAGTTCGTGGGTAACCATCACGATGGTCATTCCCTTCCGGTTAAGGTCCTGAAACACACCCATGATCTCGATGCTAGTGCGGGTGTCCAAGTTGCCAGTCGGCTCGTCCGCCAGAAGCAACTTCGGACGATTCACGAGCGAACGCGCAATGGCGACCCGTTGCTGCTGTCCCCCGGAAAGCTGATTGGGATGATGATCGGCGCGATTGCCCAAGCCAACGATCTGCAAGGCTTGCAGCGCGCGGGTGCGTTGTTCGCCGGACGGAATGGAGGGACGCATATAAATCATCGGCAACTCCACGTTCTCCAGAGCAGACGTCCTTGAAAGCAAATTAAACCCTTGAAAAACGAAGCCGATCTTACGATTCCGCAGATCGGCCAGTTCGTCCCGGTTGAGCTGGCTAATGTTGATGCCATCCAGGAGGTATTTCCCCCCCGTCGGTCGGTCCAGGCAACCGATGGTATTCATCAGGGTCGACTTGCCAGAGCCGCTCGCCCCCATGATCGCGACAAACTCGCCTGGCATAATGTCCACGGTAAGACCGCGCACGGCATGGACATCGACCTCGCCCGTCCGGTAGGTCTTCGAGAACTGTTCCAGTTTGATGATCGGCTGCATGGCAAGGCCGGTTAACGGCGCGGAGGCCCACCGCCAAACGGACTGAATGGGTTGCTCGCCGGGGCTGCGCCTGCAGTCGCCGCCGCTCCTCCACTCGTTCCTACCACCACCAAGTCCCCTTCTTTCAGCCCCTCCAGGATCTCCGTATTCGTCCCGTCGCTGATCCCCGTTTTGATCGTGATCGGCTTTAAAGTCGGCTTTTCCGCGCTGCCTCCTTCCAAGAGGTAAACGGTGGCTGTGGTAGGACCTTCCGGCCGCGGCCGTGGTGCCGCCCCGCCGCCTCCACCCCCACCGGCCCCGCCGCCACCGCCGCCACCGCCGCCTTCCGCAAAACGCTGACGCATCTGCTGCATCATTTCCTGGAACTTCTCCCGCTGTTCGGGCGTCAAAGTCGCTTCCCATTTCTCACGCTCCCCGGGGTTCGGCCGACGACTTTCGGCGCGCCAGGGCGGAATTGGAACTCCGGAAGCGTCTGTGACCACAGCCGCGGGCGCATTCGTTCCCTGAGAGCCAGGGCCAGCCGTAGGAGGTGTGGGAACGCTCCCTGGCGGAGGCCGGAACCGCAAAGCCGAATTCGGCACACGCACGACCCCTTTTCGCTCCGCCGTGATGAGTCGAGCGACCGCCGTCATTCCCGGGCGCAATTTCAGATCGGGATTATTCACACCCACCACCGCCGTATAAGTAACCACGTTTTGGTTGGTAATGGGAGCAAAGCGCACCTGTTGAACCTCACCGTAGAATTTCCGGTTGGGAAACGCATCCACCGAGAAGGTGACGCGCTGTCCTTCTTCCACTCCGCCAACGTCGGCTTCCGAAACAGCCGCTTCGATCTGCATTTTGGTCAAGTCATTGGCGATGACGAAAAGTCGCGGTGTGTTGAAGCTAGCCGCAACCGTTTGGCCCTGATCAACCGCTCGGGAGATGACCACCCCGCTAATTGGCGCGGTGATCGTCGTTCTGGAGAGGTCAACTTTGGCTCGGAAGACCGACGCCTCGCGGGTCTTTACCACCGCCTCGGCCTGATGATGAGCCGCGACGGCGCTATCGTGTTCCGCTGCCGAGATAAGCTTGTTCTTGAAAAGCTCCTGCGCCCGTTTCGCGTTAATCTCGGCCAGTTCCAGGGCCGCTTTGGCATTAGCCAATTCCGCTTCGGCCTGAATCAGACTCTGCTGGTAGGTCGAGGGATCGATCTGGGCAATGACATCGCCCGCTTTGACGTGGGAATTAAAGTCGACATTGATCTTATCAATGATGCCGGAGACCTGGCTGCCCACTTCAACGTTCTTGACCGGATTCAAAGATCCGTTCGCAGTCACTTCCTGGACCAGGTCTCCACGGCCGATCGTGACCGTCCGGAACTGAACCGCAGCTGCGCTTGCCTTGCCCCGGCCGTAATACCAGTAGGCACCCACGCCGATTCCCGCCAGGACGAGCAGAATGATGATCCGTTTGAGCCACGGAGAGGAACGAGGGGGCGGCGCGAACGTCGCGCCAAAAGGCGAATCCGAGGCAGACTGGCCAGCGCCGGCGGCGGAGGCAATAGGTTGGCTCATGGGTTGAATGTAAAACGTTTCACCCACAATGACCAAAAGAATTGTGGGGCGGTTACAACCAAACCGCTGGATCGCCAGCGGCGCCGTTAACTTCCACCACATCCTCCAACCCGCGTGGACGCAATAAGTTAGGGGAGCAATCGGCTTGCACCGACGCTCCCCAGAGCTTTCTTGGTCGAGACGAGTTAGCGCCGACTGCGACGGCCGCCGTGGCTATGCTCGCCGCCAACTCGTCCGATATCTGCCATGTGACGTCGATTCCGACTCACCGTCAGGCCACCCTTCCGGGCGATCTCACGCTGCTGCTCAGGACTCATTGCCGCAAAGCCTCGTCGGCTCTTCTTCTGACGTCCCTTCGTCTCGGTTGTCCCGGACGAACGCCGACGGGTCTGCCCTCGATCGCTCGCGCTCCGGCGAGCTTGCGGGGCACTCCGACGAGTAGCGCGACGCTGTGGAGACCGGGTTCGAGGCGATGCTTCGCCCTCGAAGTCGTCTGGCACGGCGCTGCTTCGAGCGCGGCTCGACGGACTTCCGCGGCGCGTGGTGCTCTGACGGTCGGGCTCTTTAGCGGCCACCCCAAAAGAGTAGACACTGCTCTCGTCGGATTCCCGCGCGCCTCTGGCGTCTCTTTCGGTTAAGCTGGCCGGTTCAGTGATCGCGAACGAATGCAGTTCGTTTTCACCCTCATAGGAGTTGTTACCTCTTGGCATATTGAGTCCTTTTGTTCGATGGTTCAATTGACATCGTCGCTGTGCTTCAGTCGGACTCGGATTGCGATCAAGCCTAGGGTCACAGAAACGCTTCCAAGACCGAACCTTGGAAATAAGCCGCTGTGCACTGCTGCTGCTTCAGCGATTGCTCTTTCCCTCATCGCCAAAGTTACAGCCGTCTGCGGCTGCTTCAATCCGTGGAATGGACGTTTTACTCTTGAGGGAAAACACTAGCAGCTGTCACGACCGGCTAAATCCGGGAGTGTTACAGCCGCTATGGTTGAGCGGATCAGGTGGGCAGCGCGCAATTGCTCCGAGGGAAAGGTATGGGCGACCGCGACACAACGCATGCCTGCCGCCAACGCCGCTTGAATGCCATTGACCGCGTCTTCAATCACGACGCATTCCGCGGGCGTGACCCCCAACTTTTGCGCCGCCGCCAGAAAAATGTCGGGAGCCGGCTTTTTGTGACGCACGTCGTCCGCGCTGACGACCGCGTCCCACCATGACGCCTCAAGGCCGATCTTCCGCAGATTCGCATCGATCTTGATACGGTCGGCGCTCGACGCCACAGCGAGGCGCAAGTGTGCTTTTCGGCAGGCCTGTGCCAGTTCCACCGCTCCTGGGAAAGCTCGAAGGCGCTCCGGCACTAACGCGAGATAGATCTCGTAGGTTCGTCGTTTCGCGGCCGCGATCTCCAGTGAACGTCCATAAAGCTCAGCCACTCCCCCGATATACCGGTCTTCGCCGGTGCCAACAAACGGCAGGAAATCGTCAGGTTGAACGATCAGACCTAGTTCGCGGAACATCGCCACGGCGGCCGCGTTGATCAACGGCTCAGAGTCCGTCAACACACCGTCCATGTCGAAGATAACAGCTCGAATAGGGGCCTGATCTGTCATGCGCCCGAGACTGGCGCAGTCGTAACGACTGTCAATTCGGATCAGCCAAAACGACGGGTTAATCTGGACTGGTCATAGGCCTGGCGTTGGCGGGAGTTCATGGCGCCGAAATCTGGAGATCCGTCCGGGCGTTTGGGCCACTCCCCGGTTGTAGCGGCAGCAGGGATCGTCGGCGCCGGGGAAGGCGGTTCAGCCGGCCTAGAGGCCTTCGCCGTTTGGGCTAGAGGGTTGTCCCGGATCGGCACGTTCGCCCGACGAGCGGCGTTTCCGTCGTAACTCATCGTCTGGTCGGTCAACTTCAAATCCTCTTCGAGCGGGCGGTGCGCAGGAATGTTCTTTCCTTGAAGCACGCCATGATACGCCCGGACCGCCTCCTCGGGCGAAACTCGACCGTCGGTGATGAGCCGGAGCATTTCTACAAACGCAAGCTGGTGCTCCGCCTGGTTGATCTTACGGCCGAAAAGCGCGACGCGCGCCCCGTATTTCTGCGCGTCATGAATCAACTTAAACGCATCATACGTGGTTCCAGCGCTGCCCCCAAGAATCCCCACGACCAAATTGGGATCATACTGCGCCAACTCTTCCATCGCTCGCGGACCGTGATAGACAATCTTGAGGAAGAGCGGTCGTCCCGCCGCCGGCACCCCAGCCAGCACCCGGAGGATATTGTCGTTGATGAATTCCCCGAGCTTCTCTCGCGGAATTCCGCTGTCGACGTTGGGATCGAAGACCTCCAGGAAATGGCGAAACGACTTCCGTTCGGCCTCCTCGCGGAAGGCTTTGTACCAGAGCAGAGCCTCGCGGTCCTGCTCCAGTTCATTGACGAAAGTGATCGAGTAAAGACCGAGGTTCGCTCCCGGGAAAGTGGCGGCGCGCCGGTCGCATTCCACCTGGCCGCACTGGATTTGATCGATACTGGCGCTGCGAAAGGGCTGCGACGCTTCACGGGTATAACAGCCCTGCCGGATCGCCCAGACATCGGTGGTGTCATTCGCGCGGGCCGCGGGCGTTACGTGCGATGGATTGAACAACCCTTCTTTAATCGTCAACTGCTCGTTGACGTACGCCGACATGAGCATGATGTCGATGTAACCCTGGTCAACCACCTCCCGAATGATATCGAGAAATTCCGGTAGATTGCGGTATCCAAATTCGTCGCGAGTCCAAACTTCCGGCGAGAACTGAGCCGGGCGGGCGCCATGCTTTGCCAGGTAAGCGCGCGGCCCGGGTGCCCTGACCCCGAAAGCCATATCCGCGTCTTTGGCATCGGCAATAATAAATGCGCGCGACGACGGATTCGAGCGAATCTCACTCAGCTTAAGGTCGAGAGACTTGGTCATTGGGTGAGGCTAGGCCTTGACCTTGCCGAGCGTATCCAGAAGAGCGCGTGCTGACGCCTGCAAGCCCATCAGCTCTTTAGGCCACAACTTGATTTCGACATGCTTTTCCACACCGCGCCGTCCCACCACGCTCGGAACGCTTAGGCAAACGTTACGGATATCGTAAGCGCCTTGGACGAGAGAAGAGACTGGGAGCAACGCCCGCTTGTTTAATAGAACCGCGTGGATCACATCGCGAATCGCGATGCCGACCGCCCACCCAGCACCGCCTTTCTTCTTGATCACCTCAGCGCCGCTTCCCTTGGTGCGTTCGAACACCGCGTTTTGAAATCCTGCGCTGCATTGCGGCAGCCCCGTCAACGGAAGGCCATTCACCGCCGCGCTTGACCAGATCGGAACCATGGAATCTCCATGCTCACCCAAAATGAGCGCTCGGACTTGCGTCGGCGCCAAGCTCAGTTCTTCCGCGATGAAGGAGCTGAACCGCGACGTATCCAGCATCGTGCCGAGCCCATACACCTGGGCCGGGGGTAAGCCGAGCCGTTGCACCGCCAATTGGGTCAAAATGTCGACCGGGTTCGACACCACAAACACGTGCGCATCCTTCTTCAAACCGGCGTTTTTGATTCCGTCCAGGATTTGCACAAAGAGCGCGACGTTTCGGTTGATCAAATCCAGACGCGACTCATCCGGCTTGCGACGGTCGCCCGCAAATGCGCTTCCGTGCAGAAGATCGAGCGCTTCGCCTTCGGCCATGGCTTGGTTCGCGTCAAGGATTTGGATCTCTGCCACCAAACCGCCGCACTGCAGAGCAAACGCGGCACAGGAACCGACCCGACCGCCACCTCCGATAATCGTGACCTTCATATTCCTGAATTGAGAATGGTTCTGCGGTTTCGCCTCTAACGCTTCATTTGGGACATGATCTGGTCTGTGATCGCTTGCACCGCCGCTTCGGCATCGGCATCGACCGTCGCCGCAGGCTTGGGTTGCGCGGGAACCGCGCAGGTGACCCCAGGGCGCCACTCATCATTGTCACAGAGTTCGCATTCTTTGAGTCCATGCCGGGGATCTGGGATGCCCAAGCTCTGCTTGATCTTGAGAAGATCCTGGAGCTGGGTGGGCGTCATGGTATTCACCGGTTTGCCAAGCTGAGAAGCAACCAGGACCGTCCGGCAGTAGGCCTCAAGAATTTCCATCTTGAAATAGGCGTCTTCGATCGACACGTGGCTCCAGGAGACGACCCCGTGATTCGCCATCAAAATGGTGTTGTGCTGATCGACGAGATCAGCCACGAGCTTACCCATTTCCGGAGTGCCCGGGGTTCGATAAGGAGCGACTGCCACCGCGCAGAAGACCTCGTATTCCGGGATCATGCACGTCGGCGGGGTCACTCCTGCGACCGCGAAGCCAGTGCTATAAGGCGGGTGGCAATGGACCGTGGCCAAGGCCTTTGGCTGGCGTTTCATAATCTGCAAATGCATCAGGATCTCGCTGGTTCGTTTCTTGACCCCCGCCAGCTGATTCCCTTCAAGATCTACGAGGCACATATCCGCCGGTCGCATGAAACCTTTGGAGACCAACGTCGGGGTGCACAGAGCAATGTCTTCGCCCACCCGAATGGCAATGTTCCCGCCGTTCCCATCCACATACGCGCGTTGCCAAAGTCGCCGGCCGATATCGCAGATCTGCTCTTTCAGAGTTTCGATCTCGGGCGAGTTAAAAAAAGCCTGTATTTCCGCAGGCGGACTTTTCGACGTGACGGATTTCGCCTTTCCGGACGGTTTTGCCGGCTCGGCCACAGGCGACGCAGGGGCTGCGGCTCCGTTCCGGCGGCTTTGCAGGTCGCGCAACAGGTCGCGCGCCGATGGGGTGATGATCGCGTCGGACGGGAGCTGGCTGAGGTCTTTCCCGTCGCGGAGCAGGGCTTCGATGTCCTTAGTACTGATGACGGATTTCATAAACGGCGGTCAGATCGGATCGTGTTCATACGAAAGGGCTGTAAAAAATCTTGTCAATCAACGCCACATTGACGGCATCGATCGGAGTAGGTTGATCAAATGGTTGAGCCGCTTCTCGTCCTTCCACATAACCAATGACATGCCCGAGCCCTGCGCCCATACTGTCGTAAACGATCAGGCTGGGCTCTTTACTGATCGGCAAGTCCTCGGACAGGCCGGAAGCGAACTGTTCCCGAGTCATCGGACTGACGATGAGCCAACGGGCACCTTCGAGCGAAGGCACCGTCTGGCTCAGAATGACCCGGCCAATGACTTTCCCCAGCCTCATACGGGCACCCCCGGTTCCTGCTCATCCACAATGCCCACGATCATCCAACGCGCCGGACTCTTGTTGTCGCCCACGGTCTGCCGAGAGGCCGAGCCATCGGACGAGATCACGACACGTTGGTGCATCCCAGCACCATGGGGATCGATGGCGATTTGTGGTGCTCCTTCCGGCACACCCGTCGCCCCGATCGGCTGACAGATCACGAGGCGCCAGCCCTCAAAGCTCGGATGCTTGCGAGTGGCGACTACGTTGCCTTCGACCCGGGCCAAGAACATCAGTAGATCCTTAAGTTGTCCACCATGACACAACGGCGGACGCGGCAGAACGTGCCGGGATTCGTCACGCCTTCCCCGGTGGGAGTCGCGATGGAATAAGAAAGATACCCTTCGCCGCCCAGCCCCAACCCAGCCATGCAAGGCCCGTTCTTGATGAACAACGTCGTATCAAGCGCTCGGGCCATCGCCGTCATATGCTCGACATCGTGCGAATGGATGATGGAGGTGTGCTTGTAGTTATGCTCCGCGATCTTGGATTGTTGGATTCCTTCGTCAACGCTGCGCACACGCACCACTGGAATGAAGGGCATCATCTGCTCCTCGCGGACGAAGAGATGGTCTGCGCCCGTCTCCGCGAAAAGCAGGGGAGTCCCTGCTGGGACGTTCATTCCCGCGGCCTGTGCTAAAACGGCAGTGTCTTTGCCAATCAAATCTTTGTTAAGCACAGGCTCTGGACACCCTGCCCCATGGCCCGCTTTGAACGTAAAAGCAGCTTTGGTGAGTCGATCCAGTTGCGCGGAGTTCAATCGCACCGCTCCTTGCGCTTCCATGGCCGCCATCAGATCGGAGGCGATGGAATCGAGCGCAAATACTTCTTTTTCGCCAATGCAAAGCAGATTGTTGTCATAGGCCGCGCCTTGAATGATCGATTTGGCGGCCCGCTTGCAGCACGCGGTGTCGTCTACCAGGACGGGCGGATTGCCCGGTCCCGCGCAGATGGCGCGTTTGCCTGTCAACATGGCTGCTTTGACAACGCCAGGGCCGCCCGTGACCAATAGCAAACGCACGGCGTCGTGTCCGCAGAGCGCTTTAAACGAATCGAAGGTGGGGTGCTCGATCAGGCAGGCCACGTTCTCGATGCCCGTTTCTCGATAGATCGCTTCATTGTAGGCCCGCACCGCCACCGCCGCACAGCGCGCCGCGGAAGGGTGAGCATTGAACACCACTGTATTGCCCGCAGCCACAATATTCACAATATTGCCGCTGAGCGTCGGGATCGAATGCGTTGATGGCGTGACCGCTCCGACGACGCCAAACGGAGTATATTCTTCCAAAGTAATGCCGTGATCGCCGCTCAAAGCGTCCGGACGCAGCCACTCCACGCCAGGGACCAGTTTGATAATCTTCAGCTTCTCAATCTTATGGTCCAAGCGGCCGATCTTGGTTTCGTCCAACTCCAGTTTTCCCCACGATTCGGCTTTGGCCTCGGCCATGGTCTTGACGATCTCCACCACCTTACGCCGTGCTTCCACTCCTTTTTTCTGGAGCTGCAAAAACGCGTCCTGGGCGGCCTGGCAAGCTTCGTTGGCATCCTGAAAGACACCGAACCGTCCGGTAGGACCCGGGTTTGCGGCACGGGAACCGGCCCCGTCGCAGCCACATGAGGCGCCATTGTTTCCGGGCGCGGATCGAGCTGCTGTCCCGGCTGCTCCGAGTCGGCTCAACACCTCAGCGACCACATCGCGAATTAAGGCTTCGTTCACACCACTCATAAAATTCTGCAGTTACGTTTCGTTCCGACCCCGGCGCGGATCCAAGCGGCCCGTTAAGTCCGCGCGTTGTAAATCTCCTGGCCGAGCACATCGACCGTATCGACAATCCCAATAATGACGGCATCGACAGGCGCGTCCTTGAGATTTGGGGCTAAGCGGGCAGAGCTGCCCTGACAAAAGAGAACCATCTCGTTGATTCCGGCGCCCACGCTGTCGACCGCCACAATCGTATTGTTTCCCGGCCGAAACTTGGTGGGATCTTTGTCGTCAACGAGCTGAGGACGAAGCAACAGCAGCTTGCGTCCGCTCATGGACGGATCTTTTTTGGTCGAGACGACCGCACCTTCAACACGCGCGAGGAACATAGGTCAGGTCCGTGCTCAGACTCAGTCTAGGAATCTCCCGCCTTCCGAACGCCACGTGGCCTCCAGGAATTGACGGGCAGCCAATTCCAGTCTTAGCGCCGTTTCGGCAGGACTTGCTCGACGTCCGCATGAGGGCGCGCGATCACGTGCACGCTGACGACTTCGCCTTTGATCGCTTTGATCGCTTGCGCGCCCGCGTCCGTTGCCGCTTTCACCGCCGCGACGTCGCCGACCACGGTGGCCGTGACGAGAGCGTTGCCGACTTGGACCATCGGGCCGACCAATTCCACATTCGCCGCCTTGAGCATGGCATCGACGCCCTCGACAAGAGCGACGAGCCCACGCGTTTCAATCAGACCAATTGCTTGTTGTGCCATATAAAAAGAGTCTAAGTTTCGAAGTTGTCTTGAGTCACTGACGAGATTTGTTTTGCAGCAATCGTTTGGCTTCTCGCGCCACCATCAATTCTTCGTTGGTCGGTATGACCAGGATCTTCACTCGGGAATGGGCCGCGCTGATTGTCGTCTCGGAACCTTGCGCCGCCTTGTTGTTCTCCGGATCCAGGATGATCCCGAGCTGATCGAGGTCTCGGCAAATCGCTTCCCGAATCTCCGCTCGGTTCTCTCCGATTCCCGCCGTGAAAACGAGCGCATCGGCGCCGTTCAGCTCCGCCAGGTAAGCCCCAATCCATTGACGCGCATTCTGGACGAAAACATCTAACGCGAGCTGGGCATCCGCATGCCCCTTACCCGCCGCGGCTTGGATGTCCCGGATGTCGTTGGAAACGGTGGAGAGTCCTTTGAGACCGGACTCTTTGCAGAGTTGCCTCTCTACTTCATCGAGGCTCAACCCGAGCGTCCGCATGACGAACGGAACGGCAAATGAGTCGAGATCTCCCACTCGGTTATTCTGGGGCAACCCGGACTGGGGGCTCATTCCCATGCTCGTCCCGATCGCGAGGCCATTGCGAATCCCCGTGATGCTCGAACTACCACCCAGATGGCACGAGATGACACGCAGATCCGGTCGATCCACAGGGGTCGCGCCACCGTCGGAATACAAATTCGCCACTCGTTTGACCACGTCAGCCCGGCCCAAAAGTTCTGCCGAGCGTTCCGCGATGAATTTATGGCTCGCTCCATGAAATCCCCACCGCCGCACGCCCGCCTGATACCATGCTTCAGGCACTCCATACCGGACCGCTGCCGGTGAACACCATTGATAAAACGCGGTCTCAAACAAACCGATCAATGGGGTTTCTGGCATCCGTTTGGCGAATAGCCGGACTCCACTGATGTAAGCCGGGTTATGCGCCGGAGCGATGCCGTTGAACGCTTCCATCGCTTTGACCGCCTTCTCATCGAGTCGCACGCAGCCATTGAGCCCCTTGGCCATGATGGTTTTGAATCCGACGGCGGCCAAGTCTTTGTCGTTCTGGATCGCGCCGGCCGTTTTCAGTTGCGCCAAACAATCCTCGATCGCTTTTGGATAATCGGTCACTCGCTCAAATCCACCCTTGTGGAGCAGGCGCTCTTGGTTGTCCGCAAAGTCGAACAACCGCCACTTGAGCGACGTCGAGCCGAGATTGGCGACCAGAACCTTCACGGGGCCAAGACTATTGCTGAAGCCACTTTCCTAACCCAGCCAGCCCTTCATGAGGCCGGGGGATCACTTGAACGGTGACAACTTGGCCCACTTGCGAAGCGGCGGCTGCGCCCGCGTCTGTGGCCGCTTTCACGCTCGCGACGTCGCCGCGGAAGAATCCGGTCACGTAGCCGCTGCCGATTTTCTCCCAGCCCGTAAAAGTAACGTTGGCCGCTTTGAGTGCGGCATCCGTCGCTTCGAACAGCGCGCAGAGGCCCTTCGTTTCAATCATCCCGATCGCTTGATTTGCCATAGTGAAGTAAGAGGTTTGAATTCAGTTTGCGTAGGACGCCGCTGATTACTTGCGGGGGGCAGCAGGCGCAGCCGCGGCAGCGGCTGGAGCGGCCGCTCCGTCGCCTAAAAATCCTTTCGTCAGATCTTCGTGCGGCCGGGCGATCACATGGGAGGCCACGAGCTCGCCGACTTTGCTGGCCGCCTTGCCGCCAGCGTCGATGGCCGCTTTGACGCTCGCCACGTCCCCACGGCAAATGACGGTGATCAAGCCGCCGCCAATGGGAATGGTGCGCGCAATGGTAACGTTGGCGGCTTTGGCCATCGCGTCGGTGGCTTCGACACTGCCAGTGAAGCCCCGGGTTTCAATCATGCCAATTGCTTCGTTCATTGATTTCTTCCTATTGAATTTAACTTCGTCTCGCCATTTTCGGAGCGTGCTCTCCGTCACGCTTCGTTTTAAATCACTCGTTCAAGAGCAACTCACCCTTTCGCTCAATCCACCACCAGTTCACACGGGGTGTTGGGCTGCAGATTGCAGGCGTTGCCTTCATCCGTGTCGATGTGCACCTCCAACCGAAAACTCTCGTCCACCCGCGCCAGCATACGGTCCAAGGTCAATCCGCACGGACCGCCAATCTTCAACTTCATTTCCCCACCGTTCTTCACGCCATAAAACGCCGCATCCTCCGGGTGCATATGGACGTGGCGCAACGCGCGAATGACCCCCTGCGGCATCTCGAAGAATCCCGCGGGCCCCATCAACATGCAGCCAGGAGTCCCCTCAATCTTTCCAGATATTCGCAGCGGAATGTCAAAGCCCAGCGCGATTGCGTCGGTATACGCCAACTCCACCTGGTTCAAGGTTCGGCAAGGGCCAAGAATCCGAAGATTCGAAATCACGCGGCTCCTCGGCCCGATGAGTGTGAGCGTCTCCTTCGCGGCAAATTGCCCTTCTTGATAAAGCGCTTTCCATGGCGTCAGCTGATGCCCCGGACCAAAAAGAGCTTCCACGGCTTCCTGGGTCAAATGGCAATGCCGGGCGCTCACGTTCACCAAGAGAGGGTTCGGCGCCGCAGCCGTCTTCGGCATGGGCTTCCCCAAACGTTGATATACCGTCTGGCGAACCAGATGTTCAATGACCGCCCGATGGACTGTTGGGTTAGGCGCAACCATAACGCGTCAACACGATGCGCGAGATTGACCGCTTTTGACCGAAAGGTCAAGAATTAACTTGCAATATCTACCAGAATCTACCACTTTTCGCCCAGGATGCAGGCTGAAGAGCGCCAACATCGCATCGAATCGTTCCTCCAACGCGTCGAATTCGCTTCCCTTGAAGAACTTGCGAAGCACGTCGGCGCCTCGGTTTCTACCGTTCGACGCGACCTGACCCTGTTGGAAGCCGGTGGCAGCTTGCGCCGCACCCATGGCGGTGCGCGAGTGGTCGCCCCGCGCTCCGATGAGTTTGCCTTTACCGCGCGGGACACTCATCAACTCGCTGAGAAGGAGATGATTGGGCGAGCATGTGCTGAGCGGATAGGTGCAGGTCAGACAATCATTGTGGACGCCGGCACCACCGCGTTCCATGCCGCGCGGCATTTGGAGAACAAAACCCTTCAGATCGTCACTAATTCGTTGCCCGTCGCGAACCTATTTGCTTCAGCCCAGCGGGTTGAGGTGGTGGTTTCCGGCGGCGTCATTTATCCCCGGTTAGGGGTCCTAGTTGGGCCGCTGGCGGTGGAAGCGTTTTCCAAGATCCATGCCGACATCGCCATTATGAGTGCGGGCGGCATCACGATGGAGGGGATTACCAACTCCCACGGCCTGTTGATCGAGATTCAGCGAGCGATGATTCACGCGGCGAGCCGGGTCTATCTCTGTCTGGACCACACCAAGTTCGGCCGTCAATCCGTCTCGCAGCTCTGTGACCTGGATTGCATCGATCTCATCGTGACGGACAGCGGTGCGCCCCCGGACCTGGTTGACGCTCTGCGGAGCCGCGGTTTGGAAGTTCTGGTGGCGGCGAATAGTTCGAACGGACCCACCCGTGTCAGTGATCAACCTGCTGCGCTTCAATCTTAAGTTCGCTGCTCTGCCCAATCGCGGCGCGGCCTTGGATGCGACCCTGGAGCATTTGATTGTTGCTCGCCGGCCCGGCCTGAGACTGATTTGACGCCGACACCGCCTGCCCCGCGGCGCGAATTTGGTTCACTTGGCCCGCGGAGACGGGTAATTGATTCTGGCTGCCATTCCCGAACGAATTCCCCGCCGGGTTGAATTCGCCCGTGAACACGACGCGTTGGTTCAACGTTTGATTGGTGCCTTCCGCTCGAAACGCAAACGGTTGATCGGCCGTCGCGGCGCTCTGAGATTGGACATTTCCATGGTAGACAGAACCATCCGCATCCAGCACGCGAATGTCTTGTCCAGCGCGTTGCAATTCGAACGCGGTGAGAACCTCAGGAGGAGGGGGTGAATTGAGATTACGGCGGTAGGCGTTGCGGGGTTTGAGCTGTTGAAACCGCAGCGCATTGGCCAGGGTCGGTGACTGATTTGCAACCACTGGATTGACGCTCGCAGGCTGGGCCGCCGCCGACAAAACTTCGACCTTTGCCCGAGCAACTTGGGTTGACGCTGGCGCGGGCAGAGACTCCTCCGACCGAGCCGCAGCTAACGTTGCCGCCGCTTTCGCAGCCACTGGGCGCGTCTCCGCGGTTGCCAGCATCGGAGTTGCTGCGGCTGGCGGGTTTTCATCCGCTAAAGCCCTGGGACGCGGCGCCGGAGCGGTTTTCGACGGCAAGGCGATTTGCAGTCGCGGCGCGTTGCTGAAAAGCTCCTGTTCCATTCGTGAAGGCGCAGCCGGAGTGGACAGGGCCAAGTTGACTCGGTCCTTAGTCAGTTTCTGTTCGGTCGCGGGAGGACTGGCCTCGTGGCGGGCCTTTTCTGGGGCCCCTTGGAAACCACCTGCCGCAGGAGATTCATCCCGGCCGGCGCTGGATTCAAACCCACGGACGCGGTCGCCAATCGTACTGCTCTCCACGCCCGTTCGCGGTACGACGGAGATTTGGTCGTTTTCGCCAATCATCTCGAGATTCCGGTCACGGTTCATGGTCAAACGAGTGTCTCGGTCCGTCTGGAAGCGAAGCCAAACGCCCGCGATCATCACAATCGCCGTCACCATGACTGCGCCCAGAACGATGCGGCGCCAGAGGTAAACTCCTGTAAATGAGGAGGTCCGCCGGGCCGGTTCAGACCGGCCAAACGTTCGCGTCACCTGGGCGTGAAGCACCCGGCGGTTGACCGGGTGGAGTTCAGGTGGAGGCCCCGCCTCGGTGCGCCGAGCCTTGGCGTAATCTCGCAGGAGATCGTCCACGTTCGAATGAGGCTCGTTCGACATATCCAAAACGATTAGACGGGAAATGACGCGGACTTCTCTTTGGGACCGGACGAACCGCGCAAGACAGGCCGGACCAGCGCTTCGAGACGGTCCAGGCATTTGCTCAAGCGGGAGCTCACCGTCTTCTCGTTTAAACGGAGCGCCTCACCGATCTCCTGGTAACTAAGATCCGCGAAATATCGGAGCTGGATAATCTCCCGACACGGCTCACCAATCTGGTCGAGCGCCCCTTGGAGCAGGGCATACTGTTCCGTGCGAATCAATTGTCCATCCGGGCCGGGCGCGGAACTGGCCGGGTCAGGCGCGGGGCCGTGTTCCGGATGGGACTGGTCGAGCGACACCGGGACCCGTCCGCCGCCGCGCTTGGAAGCGTTTCGTTTCTCTCGAAAATCGCGCGCTTTATTCAGCGCAATGCGGCAGATCCAAGTTTGGATCTGGCTTCGTCCATCGAACGCACTGATGCTTTTAATCACGGAAAGGAAGACTTCCTGGCAGAGCTCCTCGATATCCTCAGCCGTAAATTCGGAGCTGACCTGGAATAAAAAGCGACCCGTCGGGGCGTAATGTTGGTCGAAGAAAGCGTCCCAAGCCTCGGCGTCGCCTTGCCGGCAGCGGGCAATCAAGTGCGCTTCGGAACCTGGAATCATGTTCGATTAAACGCTCCCCGAGCCTATCGGTTTCTTTTGGGTTCGACAAGCGCGACGGTAATCCTTGGCTGGCGCAGCAGAGGACGATCCGAGGAAAGACGCAGGGCGTGAGTCATTTCCGAACCCGGTTCGCGCTCCCTTTCCCTCCCGTTTTTTGCCGGCATTCCAACCTAGTCTGAGAAGGTGAGTTAAGCCCGGCGAAAGGGCCCCCTCACTCGCCAAAGGCAGCTCGAACCGCCGGCAAACACTCGGGCGTCATAGCTCCTCCCTTCGCTCGTCTGCCGTAGGTGACCCACAGGTAACCCACTTGGAGTGGGTCACCTGTGGGTCAGCAGCGAAGGAAGAGGCGTAAACGAGCATTTCGACCGACCGACGCCATTGCTTGCAAGAACGCCGGCCTGGCGATTCTGAGGGACTCCATACTACAGCCTCGCAGTCCAAAATCGTCACTCCACGGAAAGCCCATAATTTATTCCAAAACTCTGCTGCTAAATCATTTGCGCGACTTATAGGATCCACCGCCGACGGATGACGCGCGCTAAACCACAGAAATGAAGGCGCGATCGATAACGACTCCGGCTCGTCACCGTTGGTTGGAGACTTTTTGTCACCTGCCACCGAGGAATTGGGGCCGGGCCGTTCCCAAACGCGCTGCGCCCAAATCCCCCAGATCTGTCATCAATTTGTTGACACCGGCATAACCATTTATAAATAAGGACCTTGGATCGCCGAATGCCGGTTTCTGAGAGTTGGCTCACAGAACTCAAGGCGAACGCCTGAGGAGCCCGACGGAAATGGGAGTCGCACGCAGCCGGAGTTCCGTCGAAGCGGCTTGAGAGGTCCGCCGGAAGCGTTCGCAGGCCAAAGCGGCAGAGGGCTGCCGCACTCCAAGACGCTGCCGCGCAAGGACTAAGCGCTACTGCGCTTCGCCAGATCTTGGAGTGCTGTGGCTCTCCACAGCTTTCTGCGGTGGGCGCACTCGCCTAATGGTGGCTGAGCTACCCGAAGCGTTCGCGCCACGAAGTCACCTTCGCGCTGCGAACACTCCTCAGCGGGTGTCAATTCCAGTCACAGTGGCGCCCAATCACCTGGCCGCCCTGCCACACAAAAGGGCTGTCGACACGTGGGTGGCTGCTCCAAACGAGTTCAGGATTTGTCGTATTCATCCAGCATCCCAGCTCATCTTGACATGGTATTTCCATTAGAACACGCTCTGTTCATGACGAGCTCAAGGCTGGTCGTGTTTCTTTTCCTCTTCTCCATTCTCACGACAGACGCTGAACCGTTGCCACCTGGCACACCCCTGTTCATCCAACCAGTGACGAACTCACCAAGTGGGTTGGTGGAAATGACCAACGGCAAGTTCCTGGTTTGGACGTCTGTTTCTGGGGCTGCATGGGCAACGATGCTGAACGCGGATGGCTCGGCGGATCCATCGTTTCAACCCGGCAGCGGTCCTGATTACAATGTGACGGACGTTGCCCTCTCCCCCGGGGGCACGATGCTCGTGGCCGGTAATTTCACGAGATTCTCTGGACTTCCCTTCAGAAGCCTCGTGCGAATGCAATCTGACGGAACGGTGATTCCGAACTTTAACCCGGATTTAGACGGGCCTGTGGATCGTGTTTTCGCATTACCGGACGGCAGGATATTCATCTTGGGACGATTCTCTCGCGTTGGAACTGTCCATCAGAGTGGGATGGCGAGCCTAAATCCGGACGGTTCGTTCGATACCTTCTTTAAGCCTGTCAGTGTCGACGGCAACTATCCAAACTACTTTGCGCCATTGCGGGACGGCAGAATCTATATCGGGACCGGGTTTGTGAAAGTGAACGGCTTGGATCGATACGGCATTGCTTTGTTAAACTCCGCCGGAGACGTGCTGGACTCCTTTGTGCCAGACAAAGTGACTCGCAGCGGTTCGGGCGCCGCGACGATCTCATATCCAACGCTCGACTGGCTGCTCCCGGTGTCGGACGGACGCCTGATCATTGCTGGAACGTTTGATCATGTAGGAGATCTCCCACGGACAAATCTCGCCCGGCTAAATCCGACTGGGACCGTTGACTCGACCTTTGAAGCCAGCTTCGCCAACGCGGCTCCTCCGAAAAGCATCAGCTATGTGGCCCAAGAGAAATCCGGACGTATTATCGTGGGAGGACTATTTAACCAGATCAGCGGTCAAGCGCGGTTTGCCCTGGTGAGGTTGCTCTCAAACGGGACTTTGGACACCAGCTTTGTGACCGCCTTGCCAAGCTATTGTTCGATCTCTCTAGTGCGATTGTTGTCGGATGACACCGTGTTAGTCAGCGGCCGAGCCGCTCCGCCTGGTGCTAGTCCCTATTCCTATGTGGCTCGATTGGCTGGGGGGGATGCGCTCCCCAGCCCACCACGGATTATCGAGGATCTGAAATCGCAGAACGTGAGCTTGGGCGACAACGTGGCGCTTTCCATCGCGGCCGCGAGTGTCACATCGATGCGCTACCAGTGGTATCACAATGGCGAAGAGTTGCCGTTTCAAACCAACGCGACTCTGGAATTGCGCAACTTTCATTTGGCGGACGTCGGCGCTTATTCAGCTAGGGTTCAGAACGATCTCGGCACCGCGGACACCAGTATCGCTTTGGTATCGGTATTGAATGCGCCCAAAGTCCCGGGCGGAGTCGACCCGACCTTCGCGTCGGGTGAAGGAGCCAATGGAGAAATTCGAGCGCTCGTCGCCTTAAATGACGGCCAACTGCTAGCTGGCGGAGCGTTCTCGCGCTACAATGGAATCGAACGGACAGGTCTAGTTCGCCTCAACGCGGATGGCACCGTTGATGGAAAGTTTCTGGGGTCGGTGGGATCGAATGGCATCGTTAGGACCCTGGCGGTGCAGCCGGATCAAAAGATCTGGATCGGCGGCAGATTCGCCCAATTCAACGGCCGCTCCATCTCCAACCTCGTTCGACTGAACCCAGACGGGTCATTGGACGAAACTGCGCAGCTGGGACTCGGACCGTCGCGCGACGTGTATTCCATCGCGATTCAGCCGGACGGAAAGGTGCTGGTCGGTGGGACCTTCACTTCGTTTGCTGGGTTACCGTATGCTCGCTTAGTTCGGTTGGAAGCGGATGGCACTGTCGATCCGTCGTTCGTGAATTCTTCTCCCAACGGAACCGTGAACGCTATCGCGGTGCAGAAGGACGGAAGAATTCTCATCGCTGGGTGCTTCGGTGTGCTGGACGACGTAACGCGGATCGAGGTTGCCCGACTGTTGCCAAACGGCCATGTCGATACGGAGTTCAATCCCGGATTCGGAGTGGGTAACCAGCACACCAGCAATCAATGCGTGAAATGGCTCTTGGCCCTGCCTGACGGCAAAGTGCTGCTCGGCGGTTTCTTGGATTGGGCCAATGACCAGGGTGCAGGCAGCATTGTGCGTTTAACCGAGGATGGGAATGTGGATCCGACGTTTTTTACGACAACAGGCGATTTTTACTCCCCGGACCCCACGTCGTGCGCCGTCTTACAGCCGGACGGGCGAGTGCTCGTTGGAGGCGCTTTCTTCTTTGTGAACAGGCGCTCGCAGCAAAGACTAGTGCGTTTGAACACCGACGGTTCAGTGGATTCAAACTTCAAAACCACGTTGGAATCCCTAAATGGACCTATTCCACAGATACTCGCCATGCTGCCGTTGCCTAACGGAAATCTCCTGGCCGCTGACTCCTCAGCTAACCCCGATGGCTCACCGCGGTACCGAGTTCTCCGGTATCACGGAGGAGACTCGTCGCCGTCAGGACCGACGATTTCCAGCATTGTCGACATCGGTCTTTTCGCATCGAATTCAACGTCCGGGATAAAGTTCTTCATGCGTGCTGCCGTGGGGCAAGATGTCATGTTGGCTGCACCAAGTTTCAGTTTCGAGCCGCTCCAATATCAGTGGCAAACCAATGGCATCAATGTTCCAAACGCCACCAACCCCATCCTGCGAATCCCCAATATTTCCATTGGCGCGTCGCAGCCGATCACACTCCTGGTGCGCAATTCTGTTGGCGCTGCCAAATCACCCACCGCCACATTCACGGTGAACAGTGTTGCACCCAAGATCGGCGGCCCGGACCCGTCGTTCGCACCCGAGGGGCCGATCAACGGGAAAGTGTTTGGCATGGCGCTCCAGCCCGATGGGAAGATCGTCATTGCGGGGAGCTTCATTCGCGTGGGCGACGTTTCCCGATGGCTTGTCGCTCGCCTGAACTCGGACGGTAGTCTAGACCCGTTCGGCCCAGACTGGAGACGGGCCGAAGGTCATGTCAATGCACTCGCCCTACAATCGGACGGGAAGGTTTTGTTAGGGGGAGGATTCGTGGCCACTCGTCCCGACGGGATTGACTCGTATCTCGTGCGATTGGAGACGAACGGTGCGATCGACACATCGTTTCGTCCCGTGTTCAACGACGGCGCGCAGATTTATGCGCTGGCTGTCGGTCCTGACCAACGGATTGCTGTCGGCGGAAACTTCCGTTCCCAGCAAGGCATAACGCAACAGAATATTTTGATCCTTCGCGAGGACGGCACAGTGGACCCTCGCTTTAATGCATGGTCTGATGGCAGCGTCCACGCATTAATCTGGCAGCCAGACGGTAAACTAGTCGTGGGGGGTTCCTTCTCCGCGGTGGACGGCGTCCGGTCGCCGAGGTTAGCTCGACTCAACGCCGACGGGACGTTGGATCCATCGTTTGAGTTAGGAGAAGGTCTCGATGACACTGTTTTAGCGCTGGCCTTGGCGAACAATGGCGATCTTATGGTTGGCGGCGACTTCCTCTTCGCTGGCGGAGAGTTTACGCCTGGCCTAGCCCGTGTTCATAGCGATGGCACCGTGGACAGTACCTTTGTGCCCTCTGTCGATAACGGCGTTATCCGCGGGGTTCTCGTTCAGCCTGATAATAAGGTTATCATTACTGGGAGCTTTACCCGGTTGGAAAGCCGTCGTGTCGCGGCGATAGCGCGACTGGAATTGGACGGACGGGTGGATCAGAGCTTTAACGGATCACTGGAGTTTGCTCTCGGTTCCGACACGGGTAATCCTGCAACAGGCTGGGTTTTGGGCCTCCAACCCGATGGGAATATCCTAGTGGGCGGGTTCTTCAACGCGGTCGGCGGAATGCATCGAGCGCGAGTGGCTCGGCTCTTTGGAAGTATTCCACCCTCTGAACCACCGAAAGTGCTCGAGCCGCCTCGGGATGTGACTGCCCGGTATGGAGCCACTGTTACTCTCGGAGTTCGGCACGAGAGTTTATGGCCGGTGAAATACCAATGGAGCGTCGTAGGAACCAATTCTGGAACGCTTTTCGGCAATGCCAGTCAGTTATTTCGCTTTACCGGCGTTAATTTCAACAATTCCAACGATTATTTGTTCACCGCTGAGGTGAACGGGATAGCGACAAATGCCCAGCTCAGACTGACGGTCAATCCGGAATCCAGCCGCGCAGGGATGCCCGAACTAACCTCGTTTTACGGAGCGGGTGCGAATGCGGTCGTCCGCGCGTTGCTTCGGCAGGGGGACGGTCTGATCTGGATCGGCGGCGATTTCACGAGCTATAACGGTCGCCCGCGCCTGGGAATCGCGAGGCTGCAGACGAATGGCGACTTGGACGATACGGTTGATTTAAGTCCATTTCTAAAAGGGCGAGTCTTCACTCTCGCGGACGATGGAAAGGGCGGGATTCTGATCGGCGGACAACTATTCCTGCAAGATGGCTCCAGTCAACCCTTGGTCCGTTTAAACTTTTCCAGATCGTTGGATCCAACGTTTCATTTCGATTCAGAGTTCACCGGCGTTGCGTTCTGCATCCTAGCCTACTCACATGATGTCCTCTGGGCTGGGGGTGATTTCCGATCGGCCAAAACGGGAGAACGCCTCTTCCTCGTTTGTTTGAACGCCGACGGCTCGATCCATCCGGCATGGGATCGATCTCAGAACCCAGATGGACCAGTCTTCGCCTTGGCCAAAGATGCAGCGGGAGGCGTGTGGGTGGGCGGCGAATTCACCCATTTTGCGGGGCAGACGCGTCCCGGGTTCGCTCGAATCCGCCCCTCCGGAGAACTGGATCTTGACGAAAAGGCCAGCAGCGGTATTGCTGCGAGTCGAGTCCATGCGATCGCTGTCCGTCCCAATGGTGAGATTCTCCTGGCGGGCACTTTCCGGGACACGGATCAGCAGCTAACGCGATCGGTCACGGTCATTGCGCCTAACGGCGAGCGAAAAACCTCCGACTCACTGTTCGGGGTGGAAGGCGGCGAAGCGGAGCCGTGCGCGATTGTACCAACCGGCGATGACGATATAGTCCTCGCCGGTGAGTTCTCGGCAGTCCGGCTGGACCGTCGAACGACCCGGCATGGAATGGCCAAGGTCCTGCACGGAGCAGAACTCGACCTCGCATTTGATCCAGAAAGCGGCGCGGAAGGTCTCGGGCCGGAACCAAGCATCCGTGCCATGGTGGTGGAACCGGATGGGAATCTATTGGTGGCGGGAGGTTTTTCTTTCTTGGGCGGCGTCGTTCGAGGAGGCGTGGGGCGAATCGTCGGAACCAATCCGCCCGTAGCCTTTCCTTTAAGGCTCCCAACACAGTTCCCGGTCGCTGGGCCGGATATCATACAGGAGTTGAGGTCAAGCCCGCTCCGAACCTATGTTTATCCAGCAAACACCCCACCCGACCAATTCGAAATCGTTATTGAGCCAGGTGCTCCCGAAGGCATTACCGTCGACCCAGTGACCGCGACTGTCCATTGGATACCCACTGAGGCCCAAGGACCCAGCACGAACATGGTCGTCTATCGTATCCGTGACCTGCGAGTTCCGGACTACCAGATGCGTGTCCAACTCCCGGTGATCGTTCAGGAGATCAATTCTGCTCCCGTGCTCGCCGCGGTTCCAAGGCAGACGGCAACCGTTGGCGAAAGGTTAGTCATTGCGCTCAGTGCCCACGATGAGGATATCCCAGCGAACACGATCCGTTACCTCCTGGCCCGCGCGGCGCCGACCGGCATGCACCTGGCCCCAGAGAGCGGTGTGTTGACGTGGACACCGAGCAGCGATCAAGTCGGCCTGCACCGATTGGAAGTGATCGCGAGCGATGATGGATCGCCGCCGGCTTACGGATTGGTCGCGATAGAAATTGCGGTAAGCCCCCGCGCCGTTGCGCCTCAATGGGCAGCGGCGTTCATCGACAATGGGATGCTGACTCTACGACTCGATAGCGAGGCATCAGGAACGTATAACCTGGAATCGTCGTTCGATTTGAGAAACTGGGAACAGGTTAAAACGGTGAATCCGACCGTCGACGGTCGCGACGTGACCTTTGTTCTACCCGAGACTGGAGTGACGTATCGCTTTTACCGCCTCCGACAGCCGTAGATTTCGGCCTCAACGACGGCGGGTGTCTGGGTTGGTAGCATACGGTCGATGAGGCCGTCTAAGGGACGCGCGCCCTCGGGAGATGGACATCGTTCGTCGGCGCACAGGCAGATCACTGTCAATCCACACTTGTCAGAAATGTGGCGCTGAATAGAGTAAAGGTGTGTGCCGGGTAAGAGAGATTTGCCGGAAGTTTACGGTCAACCCTCAAGGGCATGGCCATGGCCCTGGACTGGTCTTTTTCAAGGGGTAGTCCTCAGCATATGATCGAGTTGATTCAAATTCCCTGGAGCCCATATTGCATCGCGCAACGGCGTATTTTGGAATATAGCGGAGAGCGCTTTAAGATCATCAATACGTCCAGCGCGGACCGCTCCTACATTTGGCGGATTACCAAGGAACGATACTATCAAGTTCCCGTCTTGCGCGATGGCAAGAACGTCTTGTTCGAGACGGACGACAATTCGCAGGTGATCGGCAAATACTTGGACGATCGCTTGCAGCTCGGCCTATTTCCGAAAGCGTGGGAAGGTGTGCAAAGCTTGATTTGGCGCCATATCGAGAATGACGTGGAAGGGATAGGGTTTCGGCTGAACGACATTTACTGGAAGAAGTTCGTGCCTCGCGCTGATCGGATGGGGTTTATGCGGCATAAAGAGCGCAAATTCGGACGGGGCTGTCTGGAGAAATGGCTCGAGCAACGAGAGCAGTTGCTGGAACAATTAGAGCAGCAGTTGCATCCTTACGAACAAATGCTCTCGGGCAAGCGCTACCTCCTGGAAGATCGACCGCGGTTCGTGGACTTCGATCTTTACGGGATTCTGGGGAATTATCTTTACTCGGGAAACTACGCGCTGCCTTCGGCCTACACTCAGTTAAAAGCGTGGTACGGCCGGATGAAGACGTTAAAGCTCTCGTCGGTCGCGCAGGAGACACGGCATTCTTGAGATCTTGCCGGGGCCATCGCCAAGACGGCGGCTGATCCCACGGGCACGGCCTTGCCCCTGTTCCTCAACTTACGGAACGCGACTATGTCCGAAGGACTAGTCGCAGTATTTTGCGATTCGCCGCTCTTGAACGCTCGCAAAACCTGCGGCTGATGCTGCGCATACGGCCGCGCCCTCGTTCTTCATCTTTCGGAGCGCGTCCGAGCCACCGCGGGGTCGTCGTGAGGCGCAGAGGCTCTACGGATGATTCAGGCGGAGATCCAGCTCACCAAGCCGCCGGAGATCATCCAGTGCGCGGCTAAGCTGCGCCAGCGTCGTTTCGGTGGGAACGACATTGAAGAACAATCGGTCCAGCGCCGCATCCGAAGCTGGGCTGGAGCCATAAGACTCGTTGCCCACAGGAAAGAGCTGAGTCGTGTGGCTCAGCTGCGAGTCGGGCGCCGTGCCGTACCAACTGGATCCCCATAGGTAGAGCTGCACCTGGCTTTCGCCTTGTTGCTTGAAACGCATCCGCTTCGGTTCTTGATAGAACTGATAGGGACCGATAAAGATCTGCCCGCCATAGTTGCGAATGTCAGCAACGGTATTCTTGGATCGATCGCTAGTGGTGAACGACTGGAATTTCGCACCGGTCAGCGTGACGCGTCCGGGTGGATCCTCCGGCGCGCCTTCGAATACGTAGCCATTGTCGGCTTGTTCCACATAAAAATCGCTCATGACCACGCTGTTGTTGTCGCGAACATAGAGACCGTGCGTCACCAGAGTCGCGAGCCGAGTTTGAAAGCCGAGTAAGCCATCCTTCGGTTGGTCTTTTCCTTCGATCACCACTGACCCTTCATAGGTGCAGTTGGCGAGCACCGTGGCGCGTCCGCAATCGGTCAAGCGGACATTTCCTTGGAGGTGCGGCAACACCACGACGTCCTTTTCCGTCAACCGCGTTAAGCGCAGCCCTTTGCGAAACGGTTGCTTTTGATACATGCCGTAGACGTAAACCCCGTCGTAGGAGATACGCGAAGCCCGCCCAGCGCTTTGCTGCTCAATATCCGCGCCATTGTTCATAGCTCCGCCGTCGTGGGCGCCCACCATGAGATCAGCAATCGTGATTCGCTGCGGGTCTCGCACTTCCATCATTGTCCCTCCTTCGGCACCGCGCCAGACTAACTTCGTGCTCCAGCCGCTGCCACTGACCGAATAATCATTTCCGCGAACACGCAGCGTCTCTTTAATGAGGTAGGTTCCCGTGGGCAGATAGGCCATCGCGTCTCCCGCCTCGCGCGACGCCGCATCAATCGCTTGCTGGATAGCTTCGGTGTCGTCCGCTTCGCCATTCCCTTTCGCGCCGAAATCTCGTTTGGCGTCGAAGATCCGTTTTGGAATAGAAGCAACATTCTGGAGGAATGTCCTCTCTGCCGAACGGACGACCCCGTGCCGTTGACCGGGCGGCACGACCATCAGGGAGGGCTTGCCTCCTTGAAAGAGCTCAGCCCCATCTGCGACGCGATTCTCCGAGACAATTAATCGCTGGTCCTGGCTGTGAACCCGCACGGGCGAACAGCTCTCCCCGTTCGCGCGACGCGGAGGATGCGTAAAGGTGCAATCGAACAGGAGCACGGGCGGACGCGAGAGCAAAATGGCACCGTCGGGATTCTTCCAACCTTCGATGTGACAATCCTGGATGGTCAATGAAGCAACGCTGGACCCTCGCTGCACGAAAGTGTGGGAACCGACGGAAGTCGACCGCCGCACCGAGCTGCAATGCTCCGACAAATCACGGATATCGACGATCCGGCTGGCTGCGAAATGGCAGTTGCGAACGTAGAAGTTCCCGTGGGCACAATCAATGGCGACACCGCACCGCTGAAATTCGCAGCCGTCGAACGTGTAATCGTAGTCGTTGAACTGCAGGAAAGCGACGCCGCGTTCGCAGTCTTGAAACAAGCAATTCTCAAACGTTGTTTCCGCCAGGGCTTGCCCGTTACCGGCGTGATCTTCGAGAATAGCGGCATTCGTGAAGCCTCGAAACGCGAGGTGCCGGTGAGTCACTTCCGTCTGAAAACCACGTGTTGCCTGGTAATGGAGACCAGCGGAGGCTTTGCGACTGCCATCAAAAGAAATGCCGACAAAACGGGTGTAGGCAACTCCATCGACGCGAATCATCGGCTGGCCTGCCACGCCTCCCCAGGCGAGAATGGAATCGCGCCCGCAGCCGATGAGCAATCCCCCAATCCAACGCGCCGCGGCAGCGTTACGCAACTGGAGCGGCGCTGTGATACGATAGGTGCCCGGAGGGAAATAAAGACTGGCCCCGTCGTGCAATCCATCGAACGCGGCTTGGAGAGCAGCCGTGTCATCGGCTCGGCCATCGCCGACCGCCGCCCTCGGAAGGCCCGTTTTGACATTGATCCAGTCCGAGCGTTCCTCCCAATGCAGCACTGGAATCTCGGCAGGCGCGTCCTGGATAAGGCTAGTCGTCAGGATCGCAGCGGCGAGAGAGGCGATGGCGCTCCGGATCGGATGCCGAGCTAGGGTCGGCTTGGGCGGTATCATGACCTCATTTCATAGGAGTTCCGCAGGTTTCTTCAACGCTTGAGTTCTATCCGTCCGGCTGAACCAGAGCATCAAAGAACGGGAGCAAATGGGCTGGGATATAGCTTGCGAGGCCTGGTGTTCCGCCAACCGAGATCCAGCTCGTCCCGGATCGAATGCTCACGCGAAACGTGTTGTCCGTATCGCGAACGGCGGAGATAATCACAGGCAAGTCCGACGCCGCGCCGAAGGTGGAGTCCAACCACTCTTTGGCACTCTGCAGCAGCAGTTCTCCCCGTTGCTCGCCGAGTCCATCGCGAAGCTGCGATTCGAAAGCCTTTTTTAGTCGCTCTCCCTCTTCGCGAAGGGGGCGAACTTGGACCGTGACGGCCGAACCATCTTGAGGCATGCCCGGAAGCGGTTCCGGGATGACTTCCGCATGGCGCGTCTCGAGCTCGCGGTATTGTGCTAGCACCTGCTTCATTCGTTGATTCAAACCATCGCGAGCATCTTTGTCTACGGCCAGGAACGCAGCCGTTTCCGCTGTCAGACTCCCGTCTTTATCGAACGCAGGAACCGAAAACAGGGGAAGCAGTTCCTTCCGTAACCACACGTACGGAGATGCGGGATCCCATTCTGGCCAGGTTCTTGGGGGCAACGCCCATCGCGACTCCGGATTTTGAAGAAGCAATCGATTTTCTGCCGCCGCTGACTCGGCTTGAGCGCGCTGCCAGTCGGACTCTTGTTGTTTCAACAGGGCGCGCGCGTCTTCCACGGCTTTCGCGGCACGGATCAAGTGGGCGTCTGCAGTTCCCTTTTGATTTTCAGCGCGCGCCACGCTCTGTCTGAGTTGTCTAAGGTTCAGACTTTGGACAAGGACGGCGACCGCTGCCAGGGTCGCAAGGAATAAGATCAGCGCGCGCTTTTGCAGGGGCACCCACTCGAGACTAATAACTCGGCCCCAGAGGGTGTTTTTAAAGGTGAATGATTTCACGGCTGCGAGGGTCTGCTTTGCGCGAGCGCGATCCAATCCTGGAGCGCAGAACGGAACATGTCGGGAATGTCCTCGATGGCCATGGTGGCCCGAATGAGTCCGCCGTTTCGCCTCGTCACGCCCCAAGTCAGGTATTCATCGCCCGGTTTGGGACGTCCAAAAAACTGGCGATGATCGAAATCAAAAACGGCCATGGACGAACTCAGTCCCCCCGCTTCGTCGTTGATTGGCATCCAATATCTCAGCGCATTCTGAAAGATGCGGGCGCGATCAGGGCCAAGCGCGTTTTCCAGGTCGCGAAACAGGCTTTCTCGAAGAGGTTTGATCTGGCCGGCAACGCTTTTCAATTCGAACGATCGGACGTCGTCTGGAGTTACACCATTAAGCTCGTTGGCAGCGGGAGGAACAGAATGCATCAATTGGCCCTGAGCCTCTCGATATCCTGCGAGAAAGCGTTCGACGGCGGTTTGGGTCAGTTCACTCTCGCCTTCGTTAAGTTGAAGCACTTCCTTGATTTGTTCGGTTAAATGACCGCGCTTGTCGGATGTCGCCGAAACATCGAGCCTCTCCATGAACTCCTTCGGGATCCGCAAGAGCCAGTTGCGATCGTCCCATTGGTAGATCGGGAAAGCTTCCCGGCCGTTAAGCATCGCCTGCAAGTGCGCTGTCCGGTTCTGAGCGTGAAGTGTCCGGGCGAGAGTGCTGCGGGCGGATTCGCGCAGCGAGGCCGAATCCCGGTCGAGCGCTAAGGCGCGCGATTCCGTGGATGCGATTTGCGATGTTAGCTGGGAATGAGTTCGATCTAACGCCGCTGCAGCTTTTCGTTGCCAGGCCAATGGCACAGCGCAGACGAATGCTCCCAGAAGCACGGCTTGAGTTTTGGTAAGCGTCATAAGATGAAACAAAACCAGATTGATTCCAGAAACGCTGGTTCCCGCGGCGATTCCCACTTGCGCCACCGTCATGGCCAATGCGGCCGGCGCGCCTGCAACAGAGTCCGCGAGCAAGGCAGCGGCCGCTGTTCCGGCGGGCACCGCGAAACCACGATCACGGAAAAAGCGGGCCACTCGTTCCAGGGCGCGCGCGACCCGCTTTCGCGCGGCATCTTCATTGATCCCCAGAGCTTTCCCCACTTCATAGAGACTGCGCTCTTCAAGAAATCGCAAAACGAGAGCGGTTCGGTCGTGCTCTCGAAGGTGCAACAGCGCTTCGTCGACGAGAGGAATGAGCGGCGCCATAGGCGATTCCCCTTCGCGCTGCAGAGCGGCCATTTCGCCCGCCTTATGCTCCCGTTGTTGTCGCCGCAGCTCTGATCGCAAGCGGACTTTTGATTCCAGAATCGCTGTGCGATGCAGCCAGCCAGCCAAAGTTTGGATGCCAGCAAGGCGTGGCGCCTTCCGCGCCAGCACGACGAAGACGTTTTGCGTGACTTCCTCGGCCAAGCTCGCGTTGCCAAGCTGGCGGAGCGCCGTGGCGTAAACCAAATCGACATGCCGAGCGACAATCGCTCGGAATGCCGATTCCGATGAGTCCTGCACAAAATCAGCCACCAACCGCGGGTCAGATTGGGCTCCAGCAGTCATTTTCCCTAAAGCTGCCACAAACGACGCAAACCGGACAATCTTCGTGGGTTAAAGGCGAACTCGGCCTCTTGGCCTGGGCCAGCACCTGGCCCGCGGCAGGGCGCACCGCGGGCTAGGCCTGGACCAGGAGTTGGGCCCGATAGTTTTTTCCTTCCGAGTGGGATTGAGTCATTGCTTGAACGCCGCAGTTGCGGCAAGATGGCAAAGGCTGAATGCGCTTGATTCCAGAGCTTCAAAGTCAGTGGGTGTTTCGCGAGGACTGCGATAGGTCCAGAGTGCCCGCCTGCCTGGATTTTCAAGAGATCGTTTTTTATCTATGGGCCCAAAGAATTACATACTGGACACCAACGTTCTGCTTCACGACCCCAATGCCCTGGTCAGTTTTCAGGAAAATAACGTCCTTATTCCCATCGAAATCATCGAGGAGATCGACCGATTCAAGCGCGAGCCGACGGAGTTGGGTCAAAACGCCCGAACCGTGTCGCGAACGCTCGACGGCCTGAGAGAGCAAGGCCGCCTGAGCGAAGGAGTTCAGCTGAAAAATGGCGGACGGCTCCGTATCGTTTTTCAGGAAAAGAACGGCAATGGCTCCATTACTTTTGGCAACAACACGGTCGACAGCCGAATTGTTGCGCTCGCCTTGGGGATCCAGAAAGCGCACCCGGAGATTCCGACAGTGCTCGTCACGAAAGACATCAATTTGCGCATTAAAGCCGACGCGCTCGGGATTCAAGCGGAAGACTACGAGACGGATCGGATCTTCTTGACAGAGCTCTACACAGGGATGTTCGAACGGCAGGTCACTCCCGAGAAGCTGACCCAGTTCCGCTCTAACGGTGAGCTGGAGTTGGAGGCGGGATCGGATTTCCGCCCCAACGAGTATTGTGTCCTGACCGAAAAAGACAATCCCCGCCGGACCGCCCTGACACGCGTGGACGTTTCCGCAACGAAGCTCGTTCCCATTATCGATTCGAGAGAAGGGGTGTGGGGTATCAAGCCACGAAACCGGGAGCAGCATTTTGCGTTTGATGCGCTCCTGGACGAGCGCATCAAGTTGGTGACACTCATGGGCAAGGCCGGGACCGGCAAAACGCTGATGGCAATGGCAGCTGGGCTCAAATGCACGGTTTTGGACCGTGAGTACCGCCGCCTGATCGTGGCCCGCCCCACGATTTCCCTCGGCAAAGAGCTTGGTTTCCTGCCAGGAACCCTTGAGGAGAAACTGACACCGTGGATGCAACCGATTCACGATACGCTCGAACTCCTGGGCGACTTGAACATGGGTCACGAACATCGTCGCAGTCACGACTTGATCCGATCTGGACTGATTGCGGTCGAAGCATTGAGTTATATCCGCGGCCGGAGCATTGCAAATCAGTTCATGGTCATCGATGAAGCGCAGAACCTAACGCCGCTGGAAGCCAAGACGATTGTAACACGAGTCGGGGAAGGGACGAAGATTGTCTTCACAGGTGATCCGTATCAAATCGACAATCCCTACGTCGATTCGGCCTCGAACGGTTTCAACTATATCGTGAGCAAGTTCCGTTCGGAAGCGATCGCAGCCCATATCGAACTCCAAAAAGGTGAGCGTTCCGAGTTGGCGGAACTGGCGGCAAATATTCTGTAGACCTGCCGGTGAAGCTCGGTAGGCCAGGAATGCCTAGCAGCGCTGCAGGTGATCCTGCGGACAAGCCGCGCTCTGATCGAGGTCATCACCGCGCGAATCCGTCCACGCGACACTTGCCCTGCCAGAATTCGCTTCTATAGTTGAAACGTGCACCGGGTCTTCACACCGCTGTTAAGGAGGGTCTATCTCTGCTTTGGCGTGTTTGTGGCGATCTACATCGGTATCCTCGTCGGCCAGTATAGTTCGTGGAACAAAGAGCGGCTTTACCGTCAATTGTTGGGCGGTAACGAGAAAGAACAAGCTTCCGCCGGGTTTGACTTGGCTTATTTGAACGGTGAAACCCAGCTGATCCGAGCGCTCAAAGCGGCATCTCCAAATGCCCGGATGGTGGCAATCAATTCGCTATGGGACCTTTGGCTGCGTGCCGGCGGGCATCGCGCGTTTCGGCGAGTGCAAACTGCGAATCAAGCCATTGCGCGAAAGGCTTATCCAGAAGCACTGCAAATTCTCACAGAAGTTACAGAACGTTATCCGGCGTATCCAGAAGGCTGGAATCGACGCGCCACGCTGCTGTGGGAGCTAGGCCGGTATCAGGAGGCAATCACGGACGCCAAGCGGGTGGTGACCATGAATCCAAACCATTTCGGAGCGTGGCAAGGCATGGGACTTTGTCATGTCCATTTGGGAGAGCTAGAGGAGGCCTGCCGCTGCATGCGCGCGGCGCTGCGCATAACCCCGCATGACGAGAAGTTGCGTCAGACGCTCGAGCGCTGCGAAGAAATGCTGCATCGGTTGCCGCCAAGCGAAAGAACGCATTTGGATCTGATCTAAACCCGACGAAATGGCTGAACACCGTCTGCGAAAAGAAGAATAGGTCGCTATGATCATTGGTATCCCCAGGGAAATTAAAGAGCAGGAATTTCGTGTCGCTATGTTGCCTGCCTCCGTCTACCAACTCGTCCGGCGCGGTCACCAAGTGCTGGTGGAGCGTGGGGCGGGTCTCGGCTCGGGTTACCCAGATGAAGACTACGCCAAAGCGGGGGCTCAGTTGGTTGCGGATCACAAAGCGCTATTTGATGCCGAGATGGTTGTAAAAGTGAAGGAGCCGCTGCCGGAGGAATACTCTCTGCTCCGTCCAGGCCAGATTCTATTCACCTACTTGCATTTGGCAGCGTCGCTCGAGTTGACCGAAGCGTTGCTTCGTAGCGGTGTGACAGCATTGGCTTATGAGACCATCGAGGTGAACCGCCGCCTTCCGCTTCTTGAGCCCATGAGCGAGATCGCCGGACGAATGTCAATTATCGTGGGTGGCTATTACTTGGCAAAACACTGCGGCGGCAGCGGCGTCCTGTTAGGCGGTGTTCCAGGCGTTCTGCCTGGCCGAGTGGTCGTTTTGGGGGGCGGTGTTTCAGGCATCAACGCCGCGCGAATGGCTACGGGGCTGGGAGCAGACGTGACTATCCTGGAAGTGGACCTTGAACGGATGCGCTTTCTCGACATCACGATTCATAGTGCCCATACCCTTTACTCGAATGAAACGCACTTGCTGGAGTTGTTGCCGAACGTTGATCTATTGATTGGCGCAGTGTTATTGCCTGGCGCAAAGGCGCCAAAGTTGATCAAGCGCGACATGCTCCGATGCATGCGGCCGGGAAGCGTGCTCGTCGATATCGCCATCGATCAGGGCGGCTGCGCAGAAACGTCGCGGCCCACGACCCATAATAACCCCGTTTACACGGAAGAAGGCGTGGTGCATTACTGCGTCGCCAATATGCCTGGCGCATACGCCCGGACGGCCACGCAAGCGCTGACCAATGTGACCCATCCGTATATTGAGACACTGGCAGACTACGGGTTGGCTGAGGCGTGCACGAAGCGTCCTGCCATTCGCGACGGCATCAACGTATGGAAAGGAGCCATTACCTGTCAGGCGGTGGCCCTGGCCCACGGCTTGCCCCATACAAAGCCGGTTCTCATTTAACCGCTGCTGCATGGGTGCACGGCCAATTTAGAATTGGCCGTGCTAACCCTAATAAGAGAGCCCATCACGCTCGGGCTATGGCTTGCGCGTGCGCGAAGCTCGGTTGCCAGAATCTTTGGCCTCGCCCGTTCTTTCGATCTCGACGTCTTCTTTGCGGACCTGTTCGGACACGCGCTGTGTATCCGTCTGGCTCTCCTTTCGCGCTCTTACTTCTTCGCGGACGCGTGTCTCTTTGTGAACAACAGCTTCTTCACGTCGCAGCGGGATATAGACTTCTTGTTCACCGAAAGAAGCCTCACCTGTCCGCGCTTGAGCTGTCGGCACGCGTTCGATGACCACCTCTTCGCGGCGCAGTTCCACCGGTTGATTGACGATCTCCGTTCGCACGATCTTCCGCAAACGGACGCCCCCAGCTTCCACTTCGCGCTTATCAATGCGGAGGTTCTCCTCAGATAGCTGCATTGTCGCTTCCTCCCGCGGTGTCTCGGAGCGCGTCCTGCTCTCAACCAGCGGAGGCACATCTGCGGCGCGAGCCGCCGCTTCGTGCGCCAGCCCTGTCATTCCGGAAACCGTGGAGCTACTGCTATTCGCCCCGGTTCGCGCCGTGACGCCGTAGAAACGTTGGACCTCAGATTCGATCTCGAGCGTCATTTCCTCATCCGGATCGTAAGCCGGGGCTTCCTTTACCTTTTCTTCCGTGTAAGGGAGGCGCAACCGCTGTCCCGATTCACTGACCTCGACGCTCTCTGCAGGAACAACGTGGGTCTTACCGAGGAACCAGCCTGTTCTGACACCGACAAAGGCAGGTTGCCCTAAATGATCGGTCCACAAACAGTCTAACGTCCCGATGTTATTGCCATTACGATCTACCACGTCATAGCCGATATAGCGGCCGAGGTCTTGGTCGAACCGTTGCCACGCAGCGCGCACCGCAGGTCGCGCCTTTTCCCAGTCCAGCCGAGAGGTTGCGAAGTTTCTTTCATAATCGCGTCTCAACTCGGCTTCGATGTCTTCGTAACGCTTTCCGGTATGGCCTAAGCGTGAATAGCCTTCGTAGCCCGTTCGATAAGCACCACGATAATCGTCATAGGTATAACCCTGGTCGTAGTAAGGCTCACTTGCGTATCGGTCCTTCCAATAAGCGTCTTCGGCCGTCGGATTCACCTGCTCGGCCACGCCTTTACCAGCCAGTCCACCAAGCACGGCCCCGACGGCCGCGCCGACAGCGCCGCCGATTGGACCAGCCCCTACCATTCCAGCTGCGGCACCGGCGGCAGCTCCACCTGCGAGTCCAGCGGCGCCACCAGCAGCGGCACCAATTCCCGTGCCTACCGGGTGAGCTCCCGCTGCACCTGTGATCGGATCACGGTTCGCTTCACGATTTTCTTTGTTCACATTCTTACGATCGATATTCTCTGGCATAAGTATCTCCTTGGTTGAGTAGTACCACTCTTCAATCTAAACTCTGGAACTGGGAGGTTCACCCTGAATAATTCTCCAGACCGAGAGGTAAAGTTGCACTTCTAAATGGGGGACATGCCTGATAGCCAACCGCCCTGAGACTAGTAGAGTTATTTCAACATTCCCGGTCGGCGTGGACGATTTCATTCAGTGCCTAGGGACCGGCGATTAAACAAGGAGTCAACTATGGACGTAAAAGATCTCACGAGTACTCATCGATATCCTGAAGGAAAGGTCGCAACCGCCATTGAAACGCAGACAGCAAAACTGCCCTCCGATATGTTTCTGTGGGCCGCGGGCGGCTCGATTGCGGTATCGCTCGCACTGAAACTCTCGGGCCGCGACCGCGATTCAACGTTCGTGGGGCAGTGGGCTCCAACCTTCTTGCTTTTGGGACTCTATAACAAGCTCGTCAAAATGTTCGGAACCGACTCGCGCCACGATCCTTCGTGAGCCGTGGGCAAGTCTCTTTTGAATTTGGGCACCGAAGAGAGCGGCCTTCTGCATTATGCGGGGAGCCGGGGCCTGGCTCACACGGTCCTGGTGGGCCGGAAAGGCCCGGCCCGTATGTGCTACGGGAGAGTCGTCGTGCCTGTCTTGGCCGCGCGCCAAGATGAGTTTATCGCTGTTAGCCGATCGACAGCGCAAGTCATCGAACGCTTTTTCAGTCTGCCGAGCGAGCGGGTTCGCATCATCCACAACGGGCTAGACCACACTCGGTTTTGCCCTGGAAACAGCGCTGCGGCGCGCCATCAAGCCTCCGTGTCTTGGGGATTGGATCGCCCGTTCTTCCTCTACCTTTCGCGGCTGGAACATCCCGGCAAGAACCACAACCGACTGATCGACGCCTGTTACCGTCGAGCTGCAACCGCCGCGAACGCGACCAACGCGGTCAAACTTCAATACCGTAGGCTTTGATTTTGTTGTAAAGCGTCTGACGGCCAATGCCCAACCGCTTCGCGGTCTCGAGCTTGTTGCCGCCGGTCTCCTTAAGCAACTGCACGATGGTATTGCGCTCCATCCCTTCCAAAAGGGTCAATTCCATCTCGTCTTTGCCACTGGCCACATGAGTAATGGAAAGATCTTGCACATCGACCAATGGACCTTCCGTCATCAGAACCGCGCGCTGAATCTCGTTCTGGAGCTGGCGCACGTTGCCGGGCCAATCGAAATTGCGTAACTGATCCGCGGCGGAGGGCGAAAAGCCCGTCAGCACCCGGCCAGCCTGGGCGGAAAACCGCTTTAGAAAGCTATTCCCTAGCGGAATGACATCCTCGCGGCGTTCGCGGAGCGGCGGAAGATGAATTGAGATGGTGCTAATTCGGTAGTACAAGTCCTGACGCAGTTTCCCGGATTTAATGGCGTCCTCGATCTGCTGATTGGTCGAGGCGATGACTCGGCAGTTTGTCTTGTAGGTGGTCTTGCCCCCGACTGGGCGCACTTCCTTTTCCTGCAACACGCGCAGCAATTTGGTTTGAGTATCAACGGGCATTTCTGCCAATTCATCGAGTAACAGCGTGCCTCCGTCCGCTTGACGGAAAAGGCCTTCGCGATCGGTTTGTGCGCCAGTAAAAGCGCCTTTGACCGATCCAAACAGCTCGCTTTCGATCAATTCGCGAGGCAAGGCAGCGCAGTTGATCTTGATAAAAGGACCCTTAGACCTTGGGCTGAGGGCATGCACGAGATCCGCCACCACTTCTTTTCCTGTCCCGCTTTCCCCGGTGATAAAGACTGAAACCTCGCTTGGAGCGACGCGCTCGACTGTTTTCACCACCGATTTCATCGCTGGGCTCTGGAAGATTGGCGAAGCGCCACCACTCATCGCGGAAAGGGCTTGCCGCAGGGAACTCGTCTGTTCGGTGAGTTGTTTGTGCTCTATGGCACGTTCCACCGCAATCAACAGAGACTTGTGGTCGAATGGTTTCCGTTGAAAATCATAAGCTCCCAGCTTGGTCGCGGCCACGGCTGCGTCAATCGTGGCATGTCCCGTCAGGATGATGACTTCAGTCTGGGGCCATTGCTTCTTAATGATGGGCAGAAGTTCCATGCCCTCCGCATCGGGAAGCTTTAAATCGAGCAAGATCACCTCGGGCTGGGAGCCGGAAAATGCTTCTTTGAGGGCAGTCGCATCCCCTGCTTCAGCAACCTCGTAATTTGCTTTAGTGAGCACCGTCGCGAGCAACGACCGTATGCCGGGCTCATCATCTACAACCATGATTCTTGCACTCATATCGACAAATTTCTGCGCTGGCCACGGCCAGCTCAAATTCCCAAATCCCCGAAAATAACTCTCGTTCCCGCAGGAACTAGCCTCCGGGAAGAAATCGCGCGGCTATTACATACGGCAATAGGTGCCGGTCCGCCAAGCCTAATTGCACAGGACCTGCTGCCCTCGCGCGCCCGAGAACCGCGTCCTTAACCTCTCACATCGCTCACAGGGGAGTTCCCGGAAACAGTTCGTTGATGACTTTCTTCACGCGCCCTTCTTCTTCCGGACGCATCAAGCGACGGGCAATGCGCCTTTGAACGCCATCGAGGAGGGTCAACCAGTCGTCCAACGAAGGCTCTTTGAGAGCTTGCCACTGATCGTAGCGCTTTTCGCGCGCAAAGAAGCACCATTGGTCTCTTTCCCGATGCGCATAGATCTCCCGCTTATCACCCTCAGGAGTGCGCTCTTTCCAGCTGATCTCGCCGCGGCCCATGCGTCAATTGGGTAGCTCGACGCTCGCCACGGCCATCGCTGCAATCCCCTCTTCGCGTCCCAAAAAGCCTAAATGCTCATTCGTCGTCGCTTTCACACCGACGTACTTCAGGTTGATGTTAAGCGCGGCGGCGATGTTTCGTTTCATCGCCAGAATGTGCGGGGAGATTTTGGGTTGTTGGGCAATGACCGTGGCATCGATATTGATGATCTTTCCTTCATGAAAAGTGACCTGCCGAGCTGCTTCCTGCAAGAAGGTCTTGCTCGGTGCTCCGTGCCACCGAGGATCGGTGTTGGGGAAATAATGCCCGATATCCGGTTCTCCCATCGCTCCCAGCAGCGCATCGCAGATGGCATGCATCAGCACGTCCGCATCCGAGTGCCCTTCCAAGCCTTTAGGATGAGGGATTTCGACGCCTCCCAGAACGAGCTTGCGACCCTCGACCAGGCGATGGACATCATAGCCGATGCCAACATGATTCATAATCCGCAGTATATTTCAGTTCAAGGACCGAGCGAGCAAATTCACAAGCCGCTCGTCTGCTCACGCATTTTGCACTTCCTCCGGACCTGCGCTTTGTTCAGTCTCAGGGAATGACTGAACGGCCTTTGGATACCCATCATAAGGCACTGCACATCAACCGGGACAAGACGAAGTACGGAACGTTTGCAGAAATCGGCGCTGGGCAAGAGGTCGCGCGCTGGTTCTTTCGGGTGGGTGCAGCGGCGGGAACGATCGCCAAATCCATTTCCGCCTACGACATGGTGGTGAGCGATGCGATCTATGGACCAACTGACCGGTATGTAAGTCGGCGGCGGTTGACGGCAATGCTCGACCACGAATACAAGCTCCTGGTCGAACGGCTCAATCAGAAGCGGGGCTCGACGACAAAGTTTTTCGCCTTTGCCAATACCGTGACGGCCCGGAGTTTCAAGCAACGGGACGAATCGCACGGTTGGATGGGCATTCGCTTCCAGGCCCAGCCGCAAGCCGACCCGAGCGATATTTGGATCCACTTACGGATGCTCGATCGCGAGAACATCCAGCAGCAACCGCCTCATGGCCCTCGAGCTCGTCCAACAGCGCCTGGCGAATTCTGCCATGTTCACGGCCACGGGCGAGGTGGTCCAAGCGGCCGAGGTTCTCTTCGCCAAGCCGATCCTCGTCGAGCGGGGCACCTTCCGACCTGTGACCCACGTCACGGTCGATATGCTTCGATGCGCCGAGGCGCAGTTTGGACAAGAGCCGAATGTGCGGGGTGAGGAGATTGTTGTTTTAACCGAGATGACCATGAACAATCTGGTCACCGAGGGGGGGATCGATCCACAAGACTTTCTGGACCGGGCGGATCTGCTCAATGCGTTAGGGAAGCATGTGCTCATCTCGAACTACGGGGAGTACTATCGGCTTGCGGCGTATCTCTTTCGTTCCACCAAAAAGAACATCGGCATCGTGATGGGTGTGCCAACGCTCCGGGAATTATTTGACGAGAAGTACTATACCGACCTGGACGGCGGCATTCTCGAGTCTTTTGGACGTTTGTTTAAGAAAGCCCTTAAACTGTACGTCTATCCCTACCTGGAACCTGCGGACGGTTCGATCACCACGGCTGGCAATTTGATCGTAGCCCCTCATCTCCGGAAGCTCTACGCTTACCTCTTGGAAAACCGCTCCATCGAGGAAATTGCCGGATACCAACGGGATTTCTTGCACATCTTCTCGAAAGACGTCCTGGCTCGAATCCGCGGAGCCGATCCGCAGTGGGAAAAGATGGTGCCGTCTCAAGTCGCCCAACTGATCAAGGAACGAGGCTTGTTTGGCTACGGCCGCCTGATCGGCTGATCGAGGTGTTTTCGAGCCAGTTCTAAGTCACGGATCCTGGTCCTCAGCCATCGGTTCTCGACGTCGCAGCTTCCGCGAACAGGGTCAGGAGTGTGTCCCGCGCGGGACGCCGCCGCGCCGCATGCCACGCAATAAAGAGCTCGCCGCTTACCGGCTCGTCCAAGGGGCGAAATATCACTCCACTATGGGGCAGTGCACGCAACGGCTCCGGAAGAATCGCCACACCGCCATGCCCAGCCACAATCCCAAGGATTGTGTAACCTCGTTCAGCCTGCTGCAAAATGCGGGGTTCGAACCCAGCCTGGTTGCAGGCCGCATGAATGATTCGGGAAGTTCCTGGATACGACCGATCCGAAATCATGACAAATCGTTCCGAAGCCAACGCTTTCAATGATACTCGGGATCGCCTCCGAAGTGGGTGCCGTTCCGGCAGGACGGCCATAAAGTCGCACGCACCCACCTGACGCATAGCCAATCCCCGCGCCGCTGCCTCGTGCGCGAAGCCGATAAAGCCGGCATCGAGCTGCCCTTCCGCCAACCCTTCCGCCTGTTCTGCCGCGGTCATGTCCAAGAGGTGAACCCGCACTTCTGGGAGAAGCTGGCGCAGTCGACTGATCGCGCTGGGAGCTAACGCGTGAAACAAGCCCCACACGTAACCAACCGTCAGTTGCGAGTCGGCCAGGCGATCACTCTGTTGAGCGGCATGGACGGCCCGTTGAGCTTGCTCAAGTAGGGCGCACGCCTCGGCCAGGAAGACCCGCCCACCTGGGGTCAGCTGGGTCTGGCGCCGATTCCGTTCCAGCAGTCGCACTTTGATCTCGTCTTCAAGTTGGCGAATCTGTCGGCTCAAGGCGGGTTGAGCGACACGCAGCGCCCGCGCCGCTTTCGTAAAACTGAGATGCTGCGCGACCGCCACAAAATAACGTAATTGGCGGAGTTCCATTGGCCGCGACGATACCGAAAAGTTATGACTCAGCGAACAAAGAAGTATTAGTCCGTTTCGGGCGAACCTGCTTCTCTGGGAGTATGGATTGGAACCTACTGTTTGCCGCACGCACCGCGACCATGGGCCGGTCGGCCGTCCGCGAATTGCTTAAGCTGACCGAACAGCCCGGAATGATATCCTTTGCCGGCGGCCTGCCGGCCGCGGAGCTATTTCCGTTGGATTCGCTGCGCGGCGCGACTCGGTCATTACTTAAACGTCCGAGGGGCCAAGCACTGCAATACAGCTCCACCGAAGGGCTGCCAGAGCTGCGGGATTGGATCGCCAACCGCTACTCCACCGCATCAGCGCGAGTGACGCGCGAGCAGGTCGCCATCGTGAACGGCGGCCAGCAAGGGCTGGATCTGATCGGCCGTGTGCTCCTCAACCCGGGCGACACAGTCGCGGTGGAGAATCCAACCTACCTGGCTTTGCTAGCGTCCTGGCGGTCTTGGGGAGCGTCTTTTCGGCCCATCGTCTGCGACGCCCAGGGCATGCGTCTCGACTCTCTTCGCGAAGCCCTGGTTCACTCGCCCAAGCTCGTTTACACCATTCCCAACTTCCAAAACCCCCAGGGCACGACGCTCTCGGCAGATCGGCGCGTGGAGCTCCTCCGACTTCTACAAAACCGCGACATGGCGATTGTCGAGGATGATCCTTACGGCGAATTACGCTATGAAGGCGAAGCCTTGCCTTCGTTGCTGGCTCTGGCGCAGGCCGGATCCGGACAGGGAGTCGGACAAGTGCTCTATGTAGGGACCTTCTCGAAAGTGCTGATGCCGGGTCTGCGTGTCGGATGGGTGATCGCGCCAGAAGGGGTCATCGACAAGATCGTGCAGGCTAAGCAGGCCGGAGATCTACATACCAGCACCTGGAGTCAGGCCTTAGTCTGGGAACTCTTACAGGACGGAGTGCTCGAAACTCAAATTCCTTTGCTGCGAGAGGCTTACCGCACGCGGCGCGACGCCATGCTGCAAGCGTTGGAATCGCTCGCACCTCCCGGCGTGAGTTGGACCCGTCCGGAGGGAGGCATGTTTTTGATGGTTAAGCTGCCGAAACAATGCGATGCCCGCGCGCTGCTGACTCAGGCATTGTCTCAGCAAGTTGCCTTCGTGCCAGGAGAGGAGTTTCACCTCGATGGACAGGGCCGATCGACGCTGCGTTTGAACTTCAGCCAAGCGGATCCGGCGACCATCAAAATTGGAATTGAGCGCCTTTGTCGGGTGCTACGGTGCTTTTGCTGAGACAAGAACGGGCAAGAATTAGACAAGACATGGAGAGCCAGGATTTCTGTCCTCATGCATGCTACAACCAAGGTTCGGGCGCGTTGTTAGTCTTCAATGGGTCCCTCACCCAAAGCCTACGGGAACTGGTGACGCCCGAACCCTTTTCTTTTTTTCCTCACGCCACAGCGAGCTCGGGCTCTTGCGCCTGGGCAAGCGAGAAAACATCGCCCCCATCGCTCGTGAAAAGCTTGTCTCCGAGATCGATTAAAACAGGCACCTGAGCCCCTTCGGCCGCAAGAATGAGCCGGTTCAACCGCGCCGCTTCCGCTGTGAGTTTGGCAACAACGCGAAACTCGCCTCGGCGCGACGCAGCCAGCGACTGTTGTCGAACAACATGCAGTTCTTGGCTGAGTTGCGCGAGTTCGTCCAGTTTATCCTTTTTCTTCATGATTTGGTATCCTCTGTTGATTGCTCCCACAATAGCAGCCGTTGCGAGACTGGGAACCCCAACGGAACCCCGAAATTATTTTGAGCCTCACCAGCAGAAAGCCCTCAGCGTCACCCCTTAAAGTCGCTTCGGGTGATCAGATAATTGCGGCCCTGCCCCGTACCCCGGCGAGGAGTTCATCCACGGTGCACCGCTCAATCCAAAACTATCAACCCAGTGCGGGCCGCTGGCGCCGGTTCGTCCAGGGTTGTCAAAGCATGGTTTGATCGCTAATCCGAGGATTTATCGCAAAGGCGACAAGGGATCGCCGCCACCGTGGCGAGGAGCGCCCCAAGGAAGATGCTCCGCTCCCTTGTGGAGAGCTGCCCCTGGCAGGCGCAACGGCGCACGTCCCAAATCAACCCACCTTTGGATCAGCGGTCCAATCGGCCAGGGCCGCGATCTTTTCCTTTGCCTCCGCAGGTTTCCGGACGCAATGATAGGAAAACATCTCAAGGAAACATTCCTATGAATCGACGGAGCTTTCTGAAAACGAGCGGGGCCAGCCTGGCCGGGTTTACCGTAGCGGCGCATAAATTCGCGTTTGGAGCTGAAGAGGGCAAGCCTTTGCGCGTCGCCCTCATTGGTTGCGGCTGGTACGGCAAGACCGATTTATTCCACCTCATCCAAGTCGCGCCCGTTGAAGTGGTCGGCCTTTGTGACGTGGAGAGGCAGACGCTCGAGGCTGCGGCGGATCTTGTGGCCGCTCGGCAACCTTCGAAAAAGAGGCCGGCACTGTACGGCGATTATCGAAAGTTGCTGGCGGAACAAAGTCCCGAAGTTGTCCTCGTTGGCACTCCGGATCATTGGCATTGCCTGCCGACCATCGATGCCTGCAAAGCGGGCGCGGATGTCTATGTGCAAAAGCCCATCAGCTACGATGTCGTGGAAGGTCAAGCCATGGTCGCCGCCGCGCGCAAATACAAGAGGACCGTGCAGGTGGGTTTGGAACGTCGCAGCACTCCGCACATTCTGGAAGCGCGCGATCAGTACATTCGCAGTGGGAAACTGGGCAAGATCGCGTCTGTGGATATTCACAGCTATTACGGAAGCGGCCGAGGTTTTCCGGCACCGAGCGCGCCACCCGATGGGATGGACTGGGAGATGTACGTTGGCCCAGCGGCGTGGCGGGATTATAGCGCGGGGATTCATCCGCGACGATGGAGGGATTGCCGAGAGTTTAGCAACGGCCAGACTGGAGATTTGTGCGTCCACCTCTTCGATGTCACGCGTATGTTCCTCGATCTGCGCTGGCCCAAAAGCATCGCCGCCACCGGCGGAATCCTAATGCGCGATCCCAAGTCCAACGTGAATGTCCACGACACGCAAACGGCGCTGTTCGACTATGGCGATGTCCAGGTTTGGTGGACCCAGCGCAACTGGGGGCGAAATCCCGAACCGGACTACCCCTGGGGCGTTACCTACTACGGGGACAAAGGAACACTTAAGTTGAGCGTTTGGCAGTACGACTACATCCCGAAAGACGGCGGTTCACCCGTCCGGGTGAAAGCGGTGGAGGAGCGAGAAAAGTACCCCGAGGACGTGCAACATAAAGAGACGGAGCTCTTCGCTGCGCCGGCCAATCGGCGAAACCTCTTGAACTTTGTCCAGGCGCGCAAAACTGGGGAACGGCCGGTGGCGGATATCGAGGAAGGCCATATCTCGACCGCTTGCTGCATCATGGCCAATCTTTCCATGGAGCTTGGCCGCAGCTTGCGCTGGGACGCTGAGGCCGGAAAAATTCTTGGCGATGAGGAAGCGAATCGTCGCCTGATTCGCCCTTACCGCGGTTCTTGGAAGCATCCGGAGCCCGGGAATCTCTGAGCGCGCAGCACGAATCGATGCGCGTATGGGTGATGCGCGAACGCGCGGACATCCGTGATGGACCAACGTCGCTAGGATCCTGGAATGCGGCCATTGGCCTGGGAAAATCTAACATTTTGCGTTGAATCATCGAACCGGCCGTAGTATATAAATACCGAGTTCTGTGGGCTAAAAGCGGATCCATGTAGATTTCGCGGTTCGAGTTTCGATCCCGCTTCCCGTGGATTCCATCCGACTTTGTTCGGATGCCGTCCGCCGCCCCGGTTCTAGATAACGTGTGCCGTTCACCAGACCTGGAAAGACACCGATTCTCGCGAACTTGTGTAATGTTTTGACGTTTCGATGTTCGAACGTAATGAGTCCGCCAAGCCTGCTCGGGCTGAGCTCGATTCCAACGCGGTTCCCTCGGAATTCGATACCTGGGTTCGCGTCCCTGAGCGATATCCATCCCGTGCGCTCACTCGTCCAACACTGATAATCGTCCCCAGAAAACGACACTGACACCATGAGCTCCCCCACAAAACCTCAGCTCCTCGAGGCACCTGCTTCCATCCCTGGCGGCGCGCAATATCAGCATCTCGCCTACGTGGATGCCTATGACGCCGTCCTCAATTGCGATTACGCCTTTGTCGCCTACAAGGAAACCGACAGCTTTGGGTGGCGGGTGCGCATCAAGTCGTCCCAGACCGCCGGCGCGGTGTTTGAGCCAGACGCTATGCGCAGCAACGCCCGTTCGGCAGGCGCGCAAGGCAAGCCTTGGTTTCAATGGGGCTACAGCTTCGATCCGAGCGCCAGCGACCCGCGTTGCATCCAGTTCCGCGTTCACGTCGCCAACGGTCAACCGAGCGAAATTGAAATGTTCGTCCAACTCCGCAAATTTGACGGCAGCGCCGACGCTCCTAAGTCGGCGAAGTTTCCGTGGCCAGGCTGATTCTCGGGATTAACCTCGTCCGACGTCACACACGGAACCATGACCCGTTTCGTCCTCGTCCTGCTGCATGCGCCTGGGAAAGACACTGACGCCCAGATCGACGCCATCCGGGCCTCTTACCGCACTCGCTTTCAACAGGAGGCCGTGATGAAAGTGACCTCAAAGGCCCAGGTCGCCTTCTAATCTATCTCCATGAACCCGCTCACGATTCCAGCACTCGCGACTTCATTCAGCGCCGTCGGCGTGGTCCTTGGCGCACCGTCCTTCACCTTGTTGGTCCTCTACGCCATCCATGCGATTCGCTTACGTCTCGCTGCCGGAGAGTCTTCCGACACTAGCTTCGGGAAGAATCCAGATGCCATTCTGCTGATGTTGAAGGGGATTACCGAAACTCTCGGTGCCTTGGGACGCATAGCCGGTTCAGTGGGACAACTCCTCTTCAACGGTCTGGCCATTGTTGGCGCCGTCGGTCTTGTGCTCGCCGTAGCGTGCTGGTTTACCGGGCGCGGCCTGAGCGTGAACGCGCCATGGGCGCGCATCAGTGGGTTCATCCTCCTCACGTTGGTCATGCTTCCCGCTTTGCTCCTCGCGCTTTCGCTCCATAACGTGGGCCGCATCCTGATGCTCGCCATTGTCACCCTGTGCGCATTCGGATTACACACTCTATGGCTGGGCTACACTCCGCAAACTCCCTGATTCCATCGCAACCAGCTCATGAACGCCAATCTCAAACTCGCCTTGAGCACCTTTCCCGCCCGCATCGCCGAGCTTGGTTTCACCACGCAACTTCCCGCTGACTGGATTCGCCACGACTTGCCGAATGAGGACGTGGACTTCTCGAATCCCACCCAATTCGTGCCGCTCGCGGTTGTCACCGCGCCCCATGCCGCAGTCGTTTTCGCCTTCGCAGCCAGGCCGGCTCATGAGGACGGCACACTTCACGACTGGGCTTGGTTTCACCTGAACCACAATCAACTCCAACCGCGTGCCGTTGGTCGTGACGCCGTGGCGGGTGTCGCAGCGGTTTCCGGCGAGGCGATGCAACCGTCTGATCTCGGCCCAATGCTCGTCCGGTTCGCTTTCCTCGAAGACGGCAACCGTTTGCTCAATCTCACGCTGACCGCGCCCGAGCTGTTTGCGGACTCGGTGCGCGACGCGTGGTTCGCGATGCTCCGGTCGTTCACGCTGGAAACTCCACGCGGCTCGCGCTTCCCGATCGAAGTGGACGCCACGCCCGCGGCGCAGATTCCCGAGCCGTGGCTAGAATCGAACTCTGCCGAGCGCGCCGAAACCGATGTCGTGCGGGATTCCGACGCCGGTCAGCCGCTCATTCCGGTTCAGGACATCGAAATGCCGATCCCAGCGAACTTGCCGCCTAAGAAGTGCAAGCTGTACGACTATGCGCTGAGCGACGATAGCATTTCGCTCGATGAAGACCACGAGATCAACGTCAACCTTCGCAACCGCGGCGCCGGGTTCATTCCAAACATCGCTGGGCTTAGCGAAGAAGCCCGCCGCGCCACGCTCGCGGCCGGTTCGATCATGGCGCAGTTCGATGTCCCCTATGGCTGGCACGTGATCGACGATGGTAAACGCACGCTGATCTTCGAACCGAGCGGCAAAGTGCAGATCAATCTGAATCTCATCCCCCGCGAAGGGCGCGGCAACGCGGCGATTCTGGACGTTCTCGAAGCCGAGATGCGCCGCGCTTATCCGCATCCCGAATTTGTTCGCGCTCAGCAGGGCCGCATTCAGGCCCTGGGCGCGAGGAATATCGCCGACGGGAGTCAACCGCTGGAGCAGTATCATATGCTCTATCCTTTCCGCGACGACTCGATGGTGCTTCGCGCCCGCGTCACCGCTACGCCTGACCAGGCCACCGACGCCTGCAATCTCGCCGAACTGATCCTCGAGAGTCTGGTGTTCGATTGCGCGCAGCAAACGGACGAACCCGAAGCCACGCTTCAATCGAGCGAATCCACCTCCGCCATGGAAAGCCCAACCGATGGCAAGCCTCGGTGGTGGCATGAGGCCCTCGCGCTCGAAGCCGAAAACAAACTCAACGCAGCGGAGGAGCACATCCGCAACGGTTGTCCCTACCTTGGCTACGCCTATTCGACTGCCGAAATGTATCGCCTCCGCATGTTGCGTCTCATGGAGGCCGGCGACAAACGCGGCGCGCTTGAAGCCTTTAAGAAATCCAGCGGCTTTATCAGACATTACGCCAGTATGGCCACCAGCGGCGGCGAAGGCGCGGCACTCTCCGTGGAACGCGATCAGTTCCGCGCCCAGCTTATCGCCGACTACGGCAGCGACCCGGAAGTAACGGAATGAACCGCCCTCTTACCTATCTGATCGGACCAGAAACCGCGCTGGCGCTTTTCAGCGTCGTGCTCTTCTGGTTCTGTGGACGCCACAATTCGGGCGCAGGCCGCGATGTTGTGCTCATGGAAAAGCTCATTTGGCTGCTCCCGTTTATCGTCACGCCAATTGCCTTCGCGACCATCTTCGTTCCCGGGGCGAGAACCTGGTGGTGGCTGGGGCGCGCCATCCTGTTCGCCTTTATCGCCATTCTAGTTTGCGGCGGAAGACTTATCGAAGGGCTCGGCTCGGGCGCGAAAGGTCAGGACGCCGCGTTCATTTTGCTGGTCGCCTTGGGCGCTTTCGCCGTCGCGCCCGCCACGGCCGCAACCGGCGCGATGATCCTGGCTGAGACCAAGCCGGGCTTCGGGACCTGGTTTCAAGCCCACAAAACTCTCGGCTCAATTCTCATCCTGCTCTCCGCCCTGCCGATCGGTGTCGTGCTGGGCGTCGTTGTGACTTTCTGCTCCACGGTTCTACTGGCGTTGTATTGCGAAATCTTTAAGCGCTGAGTAACTGCCATGCTCCAGATTATTCGGTCCGATACCGGCCTTCTCATCAGCCTCGCTCTGCTGGCGGGGGGGGCCGTCGTCTGCTCTCTCTTGGGACTGCTCATGGCACGCGGGGGCGCCTCCTTGCGGCCGATCGCTTGGTTCGCAGGCTTGTTCGCTTTGATCGTTGTGCCGCAATTCATCGGGCATTGCTACCGGGCGCTGAAAACAGCAAAGACCGAAGCACCACGCGCCGAGGCGCTAGAACAGATCGCCACCCGCACCAACCCTGCCGCCCGGGAGAACGATGCTAAAGCCTTGTTCGGTCCGGACGCGGATCCGCAGCTCATCACGGACGTGCGCCGCGCTCATGGCGATGTCTTTGCCACTGCGGAATTCGCGCAGTTCGCCATTCTACCCAACGGCGATACGGTTTTGCTCAGCCGTTTTCCCATTCTCAGCGTGGTTATGCCGTGACCCGCCCCGTGGGCGACCGCGCTTATGTGCTGCACTTCGGGAACATGGTAGGCGTTTGGACGGGCAAAGACGACGCGACCATCCGGCAGCGCATGAGCGCGGGCGGATTCGAGATCCCGCGTCGCGCACCGCTTAACGAAGCTTCAACAACCGAGGCCAGTGCAGTCCGCGGCACCGCTTCTGCCCCCAGCCAGCCGAAGAGTCCCCTCCGCATCGCGCTGATCGCGGTCGGCCTGGCGGCCTACCTATTCATCGTCGTGCTTTACTACTTCAAAGGCGCGGCTTGGGCCGGGGCGTATCCGGCCAAGCCCGGCACGACACCAGTGGCCGCCAGCGAACTGGCGGCGAGGCTCGAAGCGGTCAATACGCTCGACGTGCCCTTCCGCATTGAACGCGGTCCGTTGCCAAATGAATTCTTTGCGACCTGGCGTTATGCGGACGCCAAGTGGGTCGACCTGGCCCGGGCGCGCGGTCTGCGACGCACATTCCGCATCCGCCTCATGCTTGATGAAAAGGCCGGCACGGTGAGCGCGACGGATTACCTCGCGAGTTTCGATTGGTCAGCGGGACGCGGCGGCGCGAACCTTGAATGGAAAGCTGCGCTTGGCATTGTGTTCTTCCAGTACGAACATCAACGTGTGTTCGGCCTGCAACTTGACGAACAGGGCCGGTTCAAGCCCGAGTTGAGCTACGCTTACACGTTCAACCTGCAGGAAATGAAATCGCCGATGGTGGAAGCCGTGACGCGGGCGGGTTGGAACTGGCGTCCCACGGTGTGGCAAGGGCCGCTCTGGCTGCGCTGGCTAACGGAATAATACTCGAGCACTACCCGAACGCATTGGATTTGTGGTCCGGTCATGAGCCTGAACGCTGAACAACAAAAAGAACTCGCGCAATTTCCGTCTGCGCTCCGCGCGCTGGTTGAGGCGGAACTCGCCGCCGGCAACACCATCGACGAAATTGGCCATAGTCACCCTGCCCCGCCCGTTGGCGCTTACATCAAGCTCGCGAAGAAGATCAGCACGCGCCCGCGCGCGTCTGGCAGCGGGCTGAGTTTTTACGAGCGAAACAGCTCGCTCTACTCGGGTGAGTTCACCGATGCAAAAAGGTTCTTCTTCGTCCTCGAAGCGCCCAATCCGCCTCCGCCCGAGCCGGACATGGACGCGATCCGCAAAGCGCACGAGGCGAAACCGGACGCTCTGGCGAAATTCGCAGCGCGTCAGGCGGGAGCTGAGTGGGCAGGCGTCGACGCTCCATTGTCCTCCGCGGCATCGGGATCTCCTGAACCCAATGCCGTTGGCAACCGTTCTGCGCCAGGCGATGCTTCCGCGTCGTCCACTTCAGTCACGGAAACGGCGACCGGCTGGACACGAGTACTGCATTTCCGCGACAAGCGCCCGCCCCATGAAGTGCAATTCGCCCTGGAACGCGAATTAATGGTCTTGTTCAACGCCGCTGTGGAAGGTGGGCAATTGCGCATGAACGCCGTGGCGAACGTAACCGGTGCCCGTTATCACTTTGAGCTCCGTTTCGTCGCAGCGCGAACCTTTCATAACTACTTCTCGCTCCACACGGAAGCATCGTGGGCCGACGCGGACACAAAGCACCATGATTACTTCCGTAAGACGTCTGTCAGTTGGTATCAGTTTTGGACGCGCGATCTGGCTCCTACCGCCCCCCTGGCGGCCGCCGAGGAACAGGGTGAACGTTACCGGAAATATTCCGAGGCAACGCTCCATGCGCAACGGCATCTGGATTCGGTGGCGGCGGTGCAGCGCGCCCTTGTGGAAGGCGTGAAACGCGGCGGGACATTCGGCACATCACACAAGGAAGGCGGCACCAACATCTTCTGGCGGAACGGAAAATTCATTCGCTCGGATTACGGCGATTATCCTGGCGTCAAGGAGTTCTCGGACGAGTCCGAGTTTCTGCAGATGCTCTGGCAATTCTACCAGTTCGATGTCAAGCGCCACGCGGACACGCAGGAGTTGCCCGCGCTCGACGCGTGGAAGTTGATCTTACGCCGCATGAGCTCGGTTTCACCACCGCATCCGGACGACCTGCGCAGCGGTGGATTCAGCGGCAGCTCCGGCGCGGTGACAGGCTTGGCGTCCTTGCCCCAAAAACTCGGGGGGGCCACGATGTTTCCGCTGTATTCGACGCCGTTGGCGAAGGGGCTCGTGATAGGGGTCCTGGGGTTGCTCACGGCGGGTTTGGTCGCGTGGCATTTCCTGTCCATTAAATCCACCGGCCTTCCGCTGGGCGCCGCTGCGCGTACGCCAACTCACATTTTACAGCTCGTTCACACTACCGAGCGGTATCTACCGACGTTGCATCGGATTCCCGGCAAGGACCGTTTCCGCATCGATCTGCTGGCGATTTCAATCGCCGACCCAACCCATCAGGAGACTTTTACGCTGATCCGCCAGCAACAAGCGAACGCCTCAACACCAATGACGAAGATTCTCGGTGCAGACGGTAATGTGGTTTGGATTCAGGCGCTCGACCTCTTCGCTGTGAATCTAAAGACGAAACACATCGCCCGCCGAGTGGACTTGCGGAAGCGGAATCCGGAATTGGAGCTGTTCCTCAACTCGGCGCGGTCTGAATTCACCGATCGCTTCGTAGCCGTGTCGCCAGACTGGAGCCAGGCCTATGAGTTCGCGGCGGAGACGCTCAAGGCGACCGCGTGCCCGCCACCCTCGCGCGGCTCGTGGTTGGAAGAGCAATCTAAAGATCGCCTCGAAAAGTCCTTGTGTTCCGGCGGTTTGATCTCAGCCAACGAATGGATCGCAGCTTTGACCGCGGACGATGCGAAGAACAATTTCAAACCGGGCTTCTCACTGCCGCGGGATTTCTCCGCCAGCGACAAGGACCAGATACGGCAACTGTATCGGGGCAATCTAGAGACGAGCGAGTCGCGCTCGCGCATCGGCAGCTGCGAACGTCTCACGACCACGGAGTATCGCGCTGCGACTTTTCTCCGCGCCAAACCTGGCGGTTCGGTTCGGCACGAGGCCCAACCCGACAGTTTCTTTCTTCTGCATCGCGTGGGGACGGAACCTTTGGCCCCGTTCACGCTGGTGCGAATCGCTCCCGACGGCAAACCGCTCTGGAACACCGCCACGGGCATCGGTCGCTTGGCACAAGTGCTGCCCGGTCCCGACTGTATCGCGCTTCTGGGCGAACGCCCTCCTGTACCCAATAAGGTGTCCGAGCCAATTGTGACGTTGGTGAACGTTGCGAGCGGCGCTGTGGTAGGCACGGTATCTTTGTGGCGATAGTCCGCCAGGGCGATCGCACACGGTCATTTTTCTCCTCGGTCTGCACACTTCGGCATGCTTGGTTCTTTTCCCCTTTGGTTCCCCTGTCACCAGGGCAAGTTGCTCATTCTGTGTGTTTTACGGATTTCGATAACGTTACAGATTGAGCTTATCTTCGATTTTTGGGGTCCGTTTTTGCCTTATGAGCGGCAAATCGCGAGCATGCGAGTCCGTTGACCGACAGGGAGCATCGGCAAATGTCTTCGCCCTTTGGTTCTCCTGTCACCAGGGCAAGTTGCTCATTCTGTGTGTTTTACGGATTTCGATAACGTTACAGATTGAGCTTATCTTCGATTTTTAGGGTCCGTTTTTGCCTTATAAGCGGCAAATCGCGAGCATGCGAGTCCGTTGACCGACAGGGAGGCACACTCGGGTGACAATTTGGTCTCAAACTGTCACGATTTCGTTATTGTCGTGATTTCAAGGAGTTAGCGTCTACATGAGCCCCAAGGGAGCGACCGAGCGGAAGTGAGTTGGGTGAATGACGCGGGTCGCTGACGGGAAAGAGGGGGGAACACAAGGGAGACGCGCTAGGAACGGATCGGGGTTGGAGCGGACCAACCCGGGTGTTATCCCAGTCCAATGCCGGACCGAGGCCACTCCGTGACCGGCCTTGCACCGGCGTTGCAGCAGCCTTGCACCGGCCTTGCACCGGCGCCTCGAATCAACCCGCCCGGAACTTGCTCGCTCGAGCTCCAGCATGGCGCAAGCGTAATGTCAGATTTGCCAGTCGAATGGAGACGGGAATTCGCTTGAGTGGCGGATGGATGCTATGCTTTCCTTTCTTTTTTCGCTGGTGGTTTAGGCAATGAAACATCTGTTGAGTCTGGAAAAGCTCGCAAGCGGCGAGATCCACAAAATCCTGGAAGGCGCTGCCGTAGCGAAACGGGAGCGTGGCCAGAAAGGACGCGACCCACTCCAAGGCCAGATCTGGGCGTTGATCTTCTCCAAGTCATCCACGCGAACGCGCGTCTCCTTTGAGGTAGGGATTCGCGAGCTCGGCGGCCAAGTGATGTTTCTCTCGGCCAACGATATTCAGCTGGGACGAGGCGAGCCGATTCGCGATACGGCTCGTGTCATGGGCCGCATGGTGCACGGGGCCGTGATACGAACGTTTGCCCAGCGAGACGTGGAAGAGTTCGCGGAGTATTCCGGGATTCCGACCGTCAACGCGTTGACCGACGAAGAGCATCCCTGCCAGATATTGGCGGACGTTTTTACCTACCAGGAAAAGCGTGGGAGCATTCGCGGAAAGATCGTCACCTTTGTCGGGGATGGCGCGTGCAATGTGCCTGCTTCCTGGCTCTTTGCCGCGGGCAAGTTGGAGTTCCAATTGCGCATCGCGGCGCCCGCGAAGTATCAACCGAGCCCCGCACTCCTGGAGCGAGCTGGAGCGCAAGTGGTCTGCAGTGAAGACCCGGCCGCAATGGCGCGCGGCGCGGATTTGCTCTATACCGACGTCTGGGTTTCGATGGGCCGCGAAGGAGAAGGCGCGGAACGACTGCGGGATTTGAACGGTTATCAACTCAATCGCAAGCTCGTGCGCCTGGCTAAATCCGATGCTCTGGTCATGCATTGTTTGCCGGCGTATCGCGGCAAAGAGATTGACGAGGAGACCTTTGAAGCCAACGCGGAGACGATCTTTGACCAGGCGGAAAACCGGCTGCATGTGCAGAAAGCGATCCTGGAACAGCTTGCGGAGAAGAGCTAGACGCGGCGCGGGCAGGTGTTAAGCTCTCCCGGCTATGTCATCATCAGCACCGGTTGCGCCCCGTAAGATCAACCTCCGCCGCCCCGACGTCATGGAAGCGGTCCAGGCGCAAGTGCTTTCGCACTACCGGAGCGAGCTGATCGACCGCATCCGAGCCAAGGGGGACGTCCTTTCCGTCGATGGCCTCCTCACTGTGAAACTCGCGAAAGAATTCGGCTTTTGCTACGGAGTGGAGCGGGCCATTGACCTGGCTTACGCCGCGCGCAAGGTGTTTCCCGACCAGCCTCTTTACATCCTGGGCGAGATTATTCACAACCCGGAAGTCAACGATCAGCTTCGGGCCATGGATATCAAGTTCCTCTCGGGCAAGGAGAAGGATGCGGACATCGAAGATTTGCGCCAGGGCGACGTGGTGTTGATTCCAGCGTTCGGGACGGAGATGAGCACACGGGCGAAGCTGGAAGCGAAAGGGTGCGTCTTTGTCGATACGACGTGCGGTGACGTGATGAGCGTTTGGAAACGGGTCCGCCAGTATTCCACGGACAAGGTGACGAGCATTATCCATGGCAAGGCTTGGCACGAAGAAACCAAGGCGACTAGTTCTCAAGCCACGGATACCGGCGGGCAGTACCTGGTCGTTTTTACTCTGGCCGAAACGGATTACGTCTGCGATTACATCGTCAACGGGGGTAACAAACAGGAGTTCCTGGAGAAATTCAAAGGGGCGTATTCGGCTGGATTTGATCCTGATATCCATCTGCAAGCGGTAGGCGTGGCGAATCAGACAACCATGCTGCGTGGGGAAACGGAGGATGTGCAGCGCCGTATCCGCGCGGCGATCGCTAAGAAATACGGCCCGACTGAACTTTCCAAGCACTTCCGCTTCTTCGATACGATTTGCGGCGCGACCCAAGACCGGCAAGATGCGCTGCAGAAGTTGCTGGCGGAACCGCTCGATTTCCTGTTGGTGATCGGAGGGTACAATTCCTCCAACACGTCGCACCTGGCGGAAATGGGTGAAGCCAAACTGCCGACCTATTTTATAAAGAACGCGGCCAAGATGCTTTCGGACAAGACGATCGTCCACTACGACCAGCATTTGCATCGCGAAGTGGAAACGCAGGATTGGTTGCCGACCGGCAAAATCACGGTGGGGGTCACCGCGGGCGCTTCGTGCCCGAACAACCTGATTGAAGATGTGATTCGCCGTCTGTTCGAGCTGCGCGGACTCTCTGTGCAAGAGCTAGTCGCGGCCACGTAGGGAAGTGCTGAAACTGATCCAGCCCCTAGCAATTGGACGCGAGTTATGAAATGTCACCGTCGCTTTGATGCAAAAGGGACGAACCGCCACAGCCACTCTCGGATTACAGTTTTTCAGGAAGGATCTTCATGCCGTGTGAACTAGCTAGTCGACGTGGCCGAGGATCAAAACTGTAAAACTCAGTGGCTCCGGAAGCCAAAGCCAAAGCTGGATGCAAAAAGTTGATGGGGACCGGAGTCGAAAGGGTCCGGAGCAACCGTGCGGCGATAGGCGTTCCGGGAATCTTCGCTAGCAAAGCGAGGAGGAAACCACCATCAAGATACGGTCTCATCCAGAACCTCCCGAATGATTCGTTCCGCCTCTTTCGGATCGTAAGGCATTGCCTCGAGATTTGCTGCAAAATCCGGCATTAGAACGGGTTGCGATGGAACTGGAGCTTTAGTAAAGAAGCCGAGAGGTTTACCTTTCATGGTAATGGCAATCGTCTGTCCCTGCGGCAGTTCGGTTGTCAGCTTGCTAAACGCCTTTTGAAACTCGCGGGCGTTGACTTCTTTCATGTCAGACAAGACGTCCGGCTCACTGGCATTCGTCAAGTTGACAGCAGCTGTTGGGCGGAGCTGCCGGAGGCGTCGTTAGTCCTCCGTATGTCGGTTCGTGTCGATGCTCTTAAGTCCATAGACCCTTGCGGTGACGGATTTAGCCCGCCTGCCAGACTCCAGCTTAGAGCCTTTCGTTATTCAGCGAGATTGCCGAGAACGCAAATTCGAGGTTACCTTACGTATGCCCTGCACACGGGATGAATTGGAAGCGCGGGAACGAATAGCGCTAGCTCCTTACGCGCAGCTCAGCGCCAATTCCCGCGGCCGGAAGCACGAGGAGGCCCCGCCAGTTTGGCGGACGGAATTCCAGCGCGACCGGGATCGGGTGATTCACTCGCGCGCCTTTCGTCGACTGGAGTATAAAACCCAAGTCTTCTTGAATGGCACGGGAGATCATTTACGGACCAGGCTGACGCATACGATGGAGGTGGCGGCGATCGCTCGCAATATCGCGCGTGCCCTTCGCTTGAATGAAGATCTGGCCGAAGCGATTGCCCTCGCGCACGACCTGGGACATTCCCCCTTTGGCCACAAAGGCGAAGCGGTCCTGAACCGATTCATGCGTGAGCATGGTGGCTTCGAACATAACCGGCATAGCCTTCGGCTCGTGGAAGAGCTCGAACAAAAGTATCCCTCCTTCCCCGGGCTCAACTTGACTTGGGAAGTCCGCGAAGGCTTGGCCAAGCATCACGAGACGGCCGGACGGGACTCCAAAGGGGCAAAGGGCAAGTTCCGGTCAGCGTCGCTGGAAGCGCAAGTGGCCAACTTGGCGGATGAGATTGCGTATTATAGTCACGATCTGGACGACGGGCTCGAGGCGGGATTGTTGAACGAAAACAGTCTGAAACGAGGTTCCAGGGTTTGGGCCGACGCGGCCGCGCGGGTGACGGCGGATTTCGGTCCTATCGCGGACGAAACGCGCCTCCATTATACCATTCGCTGCATTATCGATGATCAGGTCCGGGATGTGGTAACGACCACGGAAGCTCGGATCGCGCGGGCCGGAGTGACTTCGGCCGACGCAGTGCGGCAACAGCAGCGCAACCTGGTGGCCTACAGCCCGAACCGAAAGAAAGAGAATCAAGCGCTGCGCCGTTACCTCTACAAAAACCTCTATTACAATCCGAAGGTTCATGGTCCCAACTCGAGAGCCGTGCAGATGCTCGGGGATCTATTCCGGTTTTACCTGGCGCACCATGACGAAGTGGGGGATCAAGCGCGGCGGCGGGCTCCGCAAATTGGCTGGCATCAAGCGGTTTGCGAATATATCGCCGGGATGACAGATCCCTACGCACTAAAAGAACACCAAAGACTCTTTGGCTGAGTGAAGCTGGGGCGAGAAACCTCACCCCTGAGGTAACCTGTTCCAGGAGAACAGGAAGAAATTCATGCAACTCAGTTTGAACTTCGTGTGTCCTATACCTAGCAACGCCGGCCGTGCACCGGCCCGATAATGACTGACACGAGCCACTTTGAGACGTTCATGCGAGCCTACCAGAACATGGTCTTCAGCACTGCTGTGCGGTTGCTGGGCAATGACTCGGAGGCCCAAGATATCGCCCAGGAAGTTTTTCTGAAAGCGTATGAACGATTCCACGACCTGTCGCAAAGCCCAACCGTTGGCGGTTGGCTGAAAACGGTCACCACCAACCTCTGTCTGAACCACCTTTCCCGATACCGGGCGCGCTGGCGGTTCTTCTCCGAAATGTTATCACCGGAGGACGGAGACGACGCCACGCTCGACGTCGCCGCGCCAGAAACGCTGCGCGATCAGCTCGACGAAGCGGATCACCGCCGTCTCTTGGAGCAGGCCCTGCAAAAGCTTCCTACTACCCAACGGGTGCCTTTGGTCCTGTTCCATTTCGAAAACCTTTCCTACGAAGAGATTGCGGCCAAGCTCAGCATTTCGTTGAGCAAAGTGAAGACGGACATCTTTCGCGGACGAGAGGCGTTGCGAAAGCGCTTGAATTTGACGTCGCCTGGCGCTGACGAATGGAGTGATTTTAAGCCGGTTATCAAACCACCGCGGGAAACCCCTCCGCCAGCGAAGACGGATCGCAGGCAGAGTCCGCAAACGTTCCTCGGTCTGCGCTTAGCGCATAGCTGATCTGCGAATCATGGAACCAGCCCCCCATAAGTCTCTGGAAGAACTGATTCAGCGAGAGCTCTCGTCGCTGCCGGAACAACAAGCTCCGGAAACGTTGATTCCAAAGGTCCTGGCGCAAATTCGGGAGCGGGCGAAGCGGCATTGGTGGCAGCGGCCTTGGATTCAATGGCCATTCGCCATTCAGGTGGCTTCGGCACCCTTTCTGATGTCAGGTGCCGTCGGCACGTTCTATGGTCTCTCCTGGATCTGGGGGCTCCTTGCGACTGGCATGGAATTGGAAAGCGTATCGAGCGCGCTCAGCGTCGCGGGAGCGCTTTGGGAGGTGGTGCTTGTTCTGGGCAATGCCTTGTTGGTGCTCAGCCAGACGATTGGCCAACAATGGCTGTTGCTGGCGATCTTTGTGCCATTGATCATGTATCTGGCGTGCGTCGCGATCGCGACCGCGTGTTACCGCGTCGCGCGCTGCCATCGCTAAAGTTTGTTTTCATGCGTTCCCGTCTCTATTTTAGCCGCCTGCTCCTAGCCTTCGTTTGTGGTTGGCTCGTGGTAAGCAGTTGGGCGGCAGATGAACCGGACGCAATCGCCCCTCAGCCTGCAGAAGACCCAGCTCCGGTTATTCAGCCCCCGAAAAAGAAAGTCCGACACCGAGCCCCCCCTCGTCATATCTCCCGCAACGCGCGGGTTGAGATTGGCAAAGATGTAACGGTTCGGGCTGGCGAAGTGGTGCCTGACCTGGTCGTGATTGCGGGTAACGCCACGATTGATGGCACCGTCGAGGGGAGCTTGACGGTCCTGTCCGGTTCGGCGCGGATCAACGGCCAGATCAAAGATGGCCTCGTGACAGTGCTTGGGTCGGCGGCATTAGGCCCGGAAGCGAGCGTCGGGAACGATGTCGTGGTGGTGGGCGGCCATTTCAAATTGAATCCTAAAGCTACCGTCGGCGGACAACAGACGACCGTGACTTTAGGTCACGCAATGCCTGATTTCGTCTGGCTGCAAAGCTGGCTGGCACAAGGGCTTTTCCTGGCCAGACCGTTTCCGCCGCAAGTGCGCTGGGTCTGGATTGCGGCGGGGATCTGCCTGGTCCTTTATCTGGCATTGACGCTGATGTTTCCGACGCCGGTGCGCGCGTGTGTCACGGCGGTAGAGCAACAGCCTGTGGTCTCGTTTTTTGTGGGGCTGCTGCTTTTCGTGCTTCTAGGTCCGTTGCTCTTCCTGCTCGTGGTTTCTGTCGCGGGTATCTTGGTGATCCCGTTTGTCGTGTGCGCTCTAGTGGCCGCCACGCTATTCGGCAAGATCGCGGTCTATTCTTACGCCGGGCAGCAGGTCAGCCGGCAGTTTCCCGCCCTAAACCTGACGCTGCCAGGAGTCCTGTTACTTGGATTCGTTCTCTTCTACATCCTTTACATGGTTCCGATTCTTGGATTCGCCGTTTGGGGTGTGGTCACTTTGATTGGGTTTGGGGCTGTGTTGTTGGCCTCGTTCGGCTCTTTCCGACGCGATGAACCTTCGCGCCCGGTGCCTTTTGCCATGGGCGCTGGCGCCGGAGCAGACCCGTTCCCAACCGCTGATCTGGGAACGAGCACTGGAGCTTTTCCCCCCATGCTGGCCCCCAGCGACGTGGTCCTTTTGCCGCGAGTTGGGTTCTGGCGACGGTTCTGCGCCGCATCGCTTGATTTTATCTTGCTGGGCCTTTTGCTCCACGTGACCGGGCCATTCTTTATTGCGGTGTGGGCGGGCTACCATGTGGCCATGTGGGCCTGGAAAGGGACCACCATCGGCGGCATTGTCATGAATATTAAAGTGGTGCGAACGGACGGGCAGCCCGTTGATTTTGCCGTCGCATTAGTCCGGAGCTTATCCAGTTTCTTTTCCGCCTTCGCTTTATTCCTCGGGTTCTTTTGGGCTGGATGGGACCGTGAACGCCAAGCTTGGCACGACAAGATTGCCGGGACCGTCGTGGTGAAGGTGCCCAAAGGGATGTCATTGATCTAGCCGAAGTGCTGTTCGTTCCTGGCTCGGCTCCATCCATCGTATAACTCAACCGCAGAATGCTGCCCATTGCCTCGGCCCGCTCCCCGTGCGACCGTGCCTGATGCAGGAGAGTTTCCGAACCGAAAGTGATTCCATGGGCACGATGCGTATTCCAGGACACGCGCTTTACGGAGCGCAAACTGCCCGTGCGGTTGAGAATTTCCCGATAAGTCCGCTTCGTTTTCCTCGTAGTTTTATCCGGGCGCTCGCCTTGATCAAGAAACATGCGGCCCGGACGAACCTTGGGTTGAACCTGCTCGATCCGAACCTGGCTGCCGCGATTGAATCCGCGGCGCAGGAAGTTGTGGAGGGCAAGCACGACGATCAATTCGTGGTGGATGTGTTCCAGACAGGGTCGGGGACATCGACGAACATGAATGCCAACGAGGTAATCGCCAACCGGGCGTCGGAGCTCCTGGGCGGAACTCGTGGCGACAAACGGGTGCACCCGAATGACGACGTAAATCGCGGCCAATCGAGCAACGATGTAATTCCCTCGGCGCTGCATTTGGCAGCTCTGGAAGGCATTGAGCGAGCGCTCGTCCCGGCTTTGCAGGAATTACAGACCGCGCTGGAGCAAAAAGCGGCAGCGTTCGCTGGAATTCTGAAGATCGGGCGGACCCACCTGCAAGACGCCACCCCTATTTACCTGGGCCAGGAGTTCGGTGGATACGCCAGTCAGATCGAACATGGCGTAAAGCGACTGCAATCCTTGCGCCCTGCCCTCGGCGAGCTGGCTCTGGGAGGAACGGCCGTCGGGACGGGCATCAATACACACCCGGAGTTCGCTCGTCGCACGATTGAAGCCCTGGCCAAGGAAGTCGACCTTCCGTTGCATGAAGCTGGCAATCATTTTGAAGCGCAGAGCGCACGAGACGCCACGGTTGAAGCGAGCGGCATGCTCAAAACGGTGGCCGTCAGCTTAATGAAGATCGCCAACGACGTGCGATGGCTGGCCTCCGGGCCGCGTTGCGGCTTCGGAGAACTCCGATTGCCAGCTACTCAACCTGGCTCGTCGATCATGCCTGGCAAGGTCAACCCAGTGATGAGTGAGATGCTGCTGCAAGTCTGCGCTCAAGTGCTGGGCAACGACGCCGCAATTACCTGCGGCGGAAGTTGGGGGAACTTTGAACTGAACGTCATGATCCCCGTCATGGCGCACAACCTACTGCAATCCATCGCGCTGTTGACCCATGGAACACGCACCTTCGCCCAACGCTGTGTCACGGGGCTGGAGGCCGACGCAGAACGCTGCGGATCCACCGTCGAGCAGAGCCTCGCGCTGGGAACATCCTTGGTCCCCGTCATTGGGTATGACGCGGCGGCGGCTATTGCAAAGGAGGCTTACGCTTCTCGCCGGACCATTCGAGAAGTGGCCTTGGAATCGAGCGGGTTGGACCGCAGCAAGCTCCAAGCGCTGCTGGACCCGGCAACGCAAATCCCGCGCACCGCCTAAGCGGCGCGCGCAACGACGCAGCTCAGATGTGAATCGCCCGGCCTGAAACTGCCAGCGCGGCTTCTTTCAATGCTTCCGAGAGGGTCGGATGCGCATGCGATGCCCGGGCAATGTCTTCGCTGCTGGCCCCGAGTGCGATCGCGAGCGCGGCTTCCGCGATCAGATCCCCAGCGCGCGGCCCGATAATGTGGACGCCCAGGACTCGATCGGTCTTGGCATCGGCGAGCACTTTGATTCTTCCCTCGGTTTTGTTGAGCGCGCGAGCCCGGCCGTTCGCGAGAAATGGAAAGATCCCTTTGCTATAGCCGACACTCTCAGCTTTCAGCTGTTCTTCGGTTTTGCCGACGGACGCAATTTCCGGCTCCGTATAGACAATTCCGGGAATGGCGTCGTAATTCACGTGCCCGTAACCTGTCACAATCTGTTCGACGCACGCGGCGCCCTCTTCTTCCGCTTTGTGAGCCAACATCGCTCCGCCAATCACATCGCCGAATGCGAAGATTCCCGCCGCGCGGGTGGCAAAATGCTCATTCACCGGGATGCGGCCCTTGGGATCAAGCTGGATTCCGACGGTTTCCAAGCCGAGCTGATCGGTGTTGGGTGTTCTGCCGACCGCGAGTAATACGCGATCGCACATGAGCGGTTCCATTCCCTCAGCTTCCACGATGCATTGCTCGCCCTTCACCGAAGCAGCGGTCACTTTGGCGCCCAGCCGGAAATTGATCCCTTGCTTTTGAAAGACCTTCTGTGCTTCGGCGGCGAGTTCTCCGTCCATCCCAGGCAGGATGCGTGGCAAAAACTCGAGCACGGTCACTTGCGCTCCCAAACGCCTCCAGACCGAGCCAAGCTCCAAACCGATATACCCCGCGCCAATTACAACCAAATGCGCGGGAACTTCGGTATACCCCAAAGCTTCGGTGCTCGTGCCGATCCGGTTTCCGTCCAACTGTACCCCTGGCAACATGGATGGTTTGCTGCCGCTCGCGATGAGGATATGTTTCGCCTCCAACTCGGTAACCTGCCCGGCGTTGTCCACCACCAATCGTCCCGGACCCGTGATTCGGCCGTGGCCTGTGTAACGGGTCACCTTGTTCTTTTTGAGCAAGCCCTCAACGCCTTTGGTCAGAACGGTAACGACCCGCTCTTTGCGTTGCATCATAGTGCGCAAGTCCAACTGCACGTCTCCCACTCGCACCCCGTGATCGGCGAGCTTTCCTTTCGTTTCGAGATACAGCTCGCTGGACTCCAGCAATGCTTTGCTGGGAATGCAACCAATGCGCAGACAGGTGCCGCCAAGAGCCGATTCCTGCTCGATACAGGCCGTATTCAAACCCAACTGTGCGGCGCGAATGGCGGCAACATAGCCGCCTGGACCGCCACCGATCACGATCAAGTCATGTGCGTTCGCAGGCATGGTGAAAGCATTCTAAACGCATTAAAGGCTCTTGGCACGAAAGAACGTTGTGCGCGAATGCAGCGTGGTTGCGACAAGCTGAGCGACAGGAGCGAGAACGATTGCCCGCTGGACATCTGTCCCAGGACGGGCTTCAATCCAATACCTAGGATGATTCTGAGTGAATCTCCTTTAGGCGAGCTAGTTCTCTTTACCTTTTGGCTCACGATGAAATCCACGAGTGAGATGCCAGCCAGCCGCGTTTCGTTAGTGATGCGCATCCGCCAGGGAGGCACGCAGGAGTCGGACGCGCTGGCGGAGTTGTGCAGCCTTTATGTCAGCCCGGTCTATGCCTACTTGCGTCGCAGACAAGTCCCACCGCACGATGCAGAAGATCTGACGCTGGGCTTTTTTGAGCAGGTCGTCCGAAAGCGTCTCTTTGCCAGAATGGACCCCGCTCGCGGTCGCATTCGCTCTTTTCTGATCGGTTGCCTGGAGGATTTCTGGAAAGATTCCAAACGACGCGATCGCGCCCAGAAACGAGGTGGAGGGCAGATCACAATTTCTTTCGATGCGACGGACGCGGAGAACCGTTATAGGGACGAACCTGCAGACCACCGTACACCGGAGGGCGTGTTCGACCGGCAGTGCGCCTTGGAGGCGCTTTCCCGAACGCTCCAATGCCTGGCGCACGAATATGATGCCAAAGGCCAACGTGCTGTGTTCGACGCCGTGAAGGGCGTCCTTCAAGGAGATGCCCTGGATCGATCCTACGCGGAGATTGCAGCGAGCGTTGGCACCACCGAGGGTGCCCTCAAAGTCGTCGTCTTACGAATGCGCCGTCGCTTTGGCGAACTGCTGCGACAGGTGGTAAGCAACACGGTCATGGCGAGTGCAGACGTCGAAGCAGAGCTGCGCGCGTTGACCGAGGCTTTGAGCAATTGATGGTCGACGTTGTCGGATATGGAGCGATGTCCGAAATGTGGCTCGGTGCTCGGCACAAAAATGACGCTGGGTCTGTGCCCCACTTGCCTTCTGCAAGACGCGACTTCCACCCCGGAGACAGACGAAGCTTCGGCCTCAGAATCGGACGGAATACCCAAGCAACTCAAGGATTACGAGATCATGAGGGAACTGGGCCGGGGCGGCATGGCTATTGTCTATCATGCGCGACAGTTGAGTCTCGGTCGAGATGTCGCCTTGAAAATCGTCTCGGCGTACTCCCTGGATGCGCTCATACCGCTGCGCCGGTTCCGCCAGGAAGCGGAAACGATCGCCAAGCTGGACCATCCGCACATCATTCCGATCTATGAAATAGGCAGCGAAAACGCCACGATCTTTTACAGCATGAAATTGGTTGCGGGTCCTTCGCTGGGTAAGCGACTGACCGACTTCTGGACCACCCGTGTTAGTCAGCCCAAAAGGCCTGATGCCAAGCGCCAGGAAGCTGAATGGATGCTCGAGGTCTGCCGCATCGTATCGCTAGCTGCTCGCGGCGTCCATCACGCCCACGAGAGGGGCGTTCTGCATCGAGACTTGACGCCGGGAAATATTTTGCTCGACCGGTCGGAATGGCCCTTTGTGGTCGATTTTGGACTGGCCAAGGTCACTACTAGCGTCCGAAGCTTGACGCCTGAGATGTGCATCGTCGGCACGCCGGGATACTTTTCGCCAGAGCAAGCGTCCGGTTCAAAAACACTGCAACCGGCAACGGATATCTTCTCCCTCGGTGCAATTCTCTACGAAGCGCTGAGTGGGGTTCCCGCCTTCGGGCGAGGGCCTGCAGAAGATCAAATAAGGCGGGTTCTTACGGAGGCGGTCGTCCCACTCCGTACGACCAATCCCCGAGTTCATCCAACATTAGAAGCTATCTGCCACCGATGTCTCGAACGCGCACCTGAATCGCGGTTCCCGACGGCGAATGCTCTTGCAGATGACTTGGAACGTTTCCGCCAACAGGGAGCGCGCACCTCGCGTTGGGGTGGCTGGATCGGCCGGTTGCGGCGCTGGTCGTTCAGAAAAGAGAATCCTTGAGTAACTCGTTAAGACTCTGCGCCAGGGCAGCAGCGGAGGCGTATCGGCGATCAGGATCCATAGCGGTTGCTTTCTGCAAAATCGTGCTAAGCCGCTGTTGCTGGCGAGCCGATGTTTCGTCCAAGTGCTGGCTATCCGACACGAGGCGATCAGTTTGGAGAGATTGCAGTAACTTACCTAACCCAAATACATCCCCGCCAGGCGTTCCGGGACCCTCCGGTGCCACAAACCCGGCTGTTCCCACAAAACTAACGTCTCGGCCAGTTCTCGCGAATTGTGTGACAAGACCAATGTCGGCAAAACGCGGACTTCCCCGCCAGAAAAGAACGTTGCTTGGTTTCACGTCCCGATGGACCAAGCCGTGTTGGTGGAGGTATTGGAGTGCTTCCGCCAACTCGAGGCCAATCCGGGCGATTTGTAAGGGTGAGGCAGGACTCTGACCATAGTCCGCGCTAGACAGCGTCTTCGGTTCGTAGGTTTCGACGTCGAGCTTTTCCGCCTTCGAATCGGCAAGTTCCATCACGTAATAGAAGTAGCCGCTAGCCAGATCATTTCGCCCTACATGAAGTATCGGCACCCATCCCGGATGGCCGCGCGAGATTGGCATGAAATTTCGGACGCCGTTAAACTCGCGCTCGTATGGATCCGGCCCGGAAAACCGACTCCGCTCTACGATCTTGACGGCATGGAAACCGCCCAGCGCGTTGCGTGCGAGCCAGACGTCGCCATAGCCACCAGTACCAATTTTTCGCACCAACTCGTGGTCGGGAATTGACCACGGTTCTGTTTTAAACTCCCGACGCAAGGGCACCACATCGGACTGCCCCTCGCGCGATCGCTGTAATAACAGAGCGGCGACTCCCACCGGAACTTGAAAGACAATGGGAATTAGCCAGGGCGCCCAGATATGCCATCGCCAGGCCAGAATCCACGCCACCCAAGCTATCGAGCAAATTGACAGCCCAAGTAAAAGAACTCCCGTTTTGAATCGCCGCGGTGCCGGGGCCAGACCCGTGACCAAGCCGGTGACCACCAACGCAATGGCCTCGGCGAGTGGATGCCCTCGGCGAAGCCACTCATGGTGGACCAGGTTCAGGAACGCGGTCGCATTAATCTCGACACCTGGAGCTCTCAAGCCCGTCCACCGAGTAAACGGCGTGGGATGCAGATCGCGATCAGGCGACGAATCCAGATTCTCCACCGAATTCTGACCCACAAAAACGACGCGATTTGAGAAGGCGCCACGGAGTTCGAGCCGGTTTGTTAGTACGTCGAAGTAGCGGTATCCAGGAATCGCCTGCAACGGAGCGCCATAGTAGTTCAGCCGGGGTGATCGCTCTCGTTGGAGTATCACAGGGATTGGAGAAAAGGCATCCGCGACGACGTTCGCCAGGCTGGACACCGCGGCCAGGTCCGTTGTCATGTCCCGAATTGGTTCCCCTTCCAAATTGCCCTCAACTAATCCATATCCCGCCAACGCGCGCCGCAGTTCCGGAAATGGCGGAACAACCTTGGCCGCGGGTAATAGCGAGTAATTGCCTCGGCGCTGAACGGCCCCGGCGAAGACGAACCTCTGTCGTTGAGCGGCGTCGATAAGCGCTTGATCAGATGCCGGATTGTTGGTGTCCGGATGCTCGAAAAGCGCATCGAAAACGATTGCCTTAGCTCCCAGACCTGAAAGTTTATCGATCAGTTTAGCATGCACCGCGCGATCGTAACGGCCGGAATCTGGCTGACCCAACTGACGTGCGGATTCGTAATCCATATAGACCAACGCCGCATCGTCCCGATGTTGAGGGCCGTAGAACGCAAAGAGAATGTCGTAGCTGATATTGTCTGACCACCGACCCAAAGGAGAAAGGAGCGCAATCCAAGCGATAGCGATAGACAGACTCGGCACGAACCAACGGAGACCCCGCTGCACTCCACGCCGAAGTTGTGTCTCAGGCCGCACCTTTAGAAATTAAATCGGCAGATCATGGCGAAGGTTCGCTCCTTGGGCAAATCCGTTTGAAGCACCATCGGATTCAAGTGAAACGAGTCGCCCGTCAAGTTCAAGACACCGACCGCAAGCTCTAAGTGGCGGTGGAAAAGCCGCCGGCCCGCCCAGACGTCAATCTGCCAGAACGTATCGCTACCTATTGCAGGGACGTAGTCCCGATTGGTGTGGAAGTACCAGGCGGGCTGGACTCGACCAAACCAACCTTGTGCATTCTGATACTGAAACCAGGCCCCGAAGCGGTGCAGGGACGATTCCCGGTGGTTCTTTCGCGACTCTGTTCCGGGAAAGGACGCGTCGCTTGCGGTATCGGGATATTCCCAAGCAAGGCGCGCGCGACTCCAACGATAATCGATTCCAATCGAGCCGCTACTGCCTAGCAGCTGGCTAGCCGACGCGCGAACGATCTGTTCTTCAAATCGAATGCGATCCCGAAACGACACGGGCACGAGTGAGGGAGTTCCCAAGCCTCCGACGGGAATGACCTCCTCATAGGCGGGCAGAGATCGATCGCCAGTCGCAGTGCGGACCTCCACCGCAATGCTCAAATAGGTATGCGGAAGTGGCCGCCAATCCATGGCGGATCCTGCCACCCGCGTCTCCAGGGCAGAGGTCGAGCCGACAACCGACTCAGGAATTAAATTGCGGGTATTATCTAAGAAACCCGCCACGTCGACGGGTTCCAACCCAAGACTTTGCTCAACACCAATCCCGCTTAGAGACTGCGCTCCGGCCAACCGCCAAAGCAAGTCGTCGGTGACGCTCCACAAAAGGCCGGCTTTCGGGGAAAAGCTCGCGTCCTCACGCAGCTTGGTCGAAAATGGGACGCTTCCGAGGTTCTCCGGAAACTGGAGCCAATCGAAAGAAACACCAGCAACTGTATGGAAGCGCGGAGTCATGTGCCATCGCCAGAATGCATAGGTGCCGATTCGGCTGCCCTCGGCCTCACCATCGTCACGGCTGTCAATCGGTGTTCCCAAAGACGAGGCGCCGTCGCGAACCTGGCCACTCGCGGATAACGCCTGATGCTGTAGCGCGGTGCCAGCGGTAAACGAATGATTCCCGAACGATTGCACCTGCTGGACCTCAATCGAGTTCAATCGATTCCAGCCGGAGTAGTCGAGCGTTACGGGGATACGGTCCACGTTGCGAATTCCTGCCGCGGGGTCGAAAGGGTCGCGGTCCAGCACGTCCACTTGGGCGTTCCGGTCGCGCCGGGTGACTCGGTCTTCGAGGTGACCAAACAAGAGCAGTGTGTGTGCCGCAGCGGACCAGGCGTGGTTATATCCGACCAGAAACAGCGGGTCTTGTCGTTCCGAAACGCGCAGAGATGGACTTGCTAATCCTTCCTGAAACAGAGGACGAACATCGCCGCCATCGGCTTCGTAGCGGGTTACCTGCAGATAGACGCTGTCCTGTAATGTGAGCTGCTGTTTGAGCCGGAAGTTCAAGGCCCATGCCTCGAAGTCGTTGTTAGCTCGCTGCCCATTGCGTGAATAATAGATTGACTCCACAGCATACGCGGAACTGTCAAAGACCCCGTACTGAGCGCTTTCCTGGCGCCAGGTGCCGGAGCTTAGATACTCCGTGCGAGTATTGATTCCCAAGCGGTTTCTATCGAAAAAGCGGGTGTATTCGTTTTGCGAGATTTGGGGCGAGAAGGTCAATGCCCCAGGCGGTGCGAGAAGGTTCGCCAATAAAAACTCATGCACTGCCGGCGTTTCGTAACGTAAATTTACCTGATTCGGATCGCGCCAAGCGTTGTAACTTTCCGCCAACAATAAGTGTGCGGAATAGTTGGCGTAGTCGATCGTCAATGCCTGGCTTGCCTCCGCCAGGCTGCGGTCAAATAGTCCGACATCCTGGTAAATCCCGGCGAGATCCGTTCCGCGAACGGATGCGTCCTGATCGAGCAGTAACTGGGATCGAAATATCTGACGATTCTGGTTAAGCGCTCGGGAACGCTCCAAATCCTCAAGCGCGCGGTTGAGCTGGTTCGCTTGCCGATGCAGCAAAGCAGAGTAAAGCCATGGCGTTGGATCTTGTGGATCCAGGGTTTCGGCTTGTGTCAATTCGCGCTCGGCGTTAGCCCACTCCTCCTGATCAGCATAGCCTTTTCCCAAGTAACTTCGGAACAAGCTGCGTAGCGGTTCCAAAGCGGCGGCTGCCTGCAAGTCTTTAACCCCCTCCGCGCGGCGGCCGGACTTGATGAGCATTAATCCATGTCCCAACCAGGCGTTGCCGTTTCGCGGATCCAACTGAATCGCTTCTTCGAATTGCGTTTGGGCGAGTGCTGTTTGACTCCTGGCTCCAGCTAGGAAACCAGACGTCACGAGTGCGCCCGAGTTTCGCGGAGCGAGCCGCAGTGCTTCACGCACGGCTGCGCGTGCCGAAGGGATTCTCCCGACGCAAAACTCGAGTTCTGCCAGACGCGCCCAAGCCGCCGCGAAGTTCGGATTCTTGGCGAGTGCCGTTCGCACTGAGGCGCGTGCCGCGTCGAAATTCAGATGCGCCTGATGGTAGAAAGATTCCGCGAGGAGATATGTTGTGGACTGCCTTAACGCACGATCGGAAAGCGCGGCTGGGCGATCTTCTGATTGCACGGTGGCGACAAGAAGCTTCAAGCCATTAATTGGACCAAGAAAGCGGCCGGCGCGTGCGGCAGCGCCCGTTTCTAGCAATCCTAACTCGTCCATGGCTTTGCCAGAGTGCCCAGCGGCCACGCGGAGCGCAGCGCGGTAGAGCCGTTCGGCTGCGCTTTGACTTGGCGCATCCCAAGGAAACGAATGAATCGCGGCCAACGCATCACCAACACGATAATGCTCTACGGAAGGCCTCAGTTCCGGATGTCGCTCGAGAAGTTCGTCCAGCTCGCTCAGATCAAGAATAGCCGGATAGTAAAGGCACCATTCCACTGCCCGCATTCGTCCAGCGAACTGGATCGGTCTCGGCGCCGTCTCGGCATCGACCTGCGCACTTGTCCCCGAGCTCAAGCGAATCTTTCCATACGCATTGCCGAGTTGGACGTCTCCTTCTAAAAGGTCGATCCGAGTGGACCCGTTAGGGGCAACGTAAACGGTAAACTCTGTTCCGAGGATGATCGCTTGAGCAGTTGGGATCTGGAGTTCATAGCGCCCAGGTCGGCCACGATGGAGCAAGTGTAACCAGCCTTTGATCATGTTCAAAAAACCCTGTCCTTGCGTCGGTAGGAGAATGACTGTCTCGCTAAACTCTCCAAGTTGGACCTGAGTGCGTTCGCCATATCGCAACATGGCCCGGCTGTTTTCACCGGTGCGCACCCGATCGCCCGGGTGTAACGGGGCATTCACGCGAGCGGCCTGCCAGATTACCGCGCCTTGCGGCAACACTTCCACCGTCCCATCGCTACTCATCAGTACTACCTGTTCCGCAGTCTCCGCGGCGTCGAGTCGAGCCCCCATGGTCAACAGCATCCAAACGCACAGCCGGACGAGCATGTGACTCGTCGGAAAAACGCCACGGCGTGCGGACTGTTTTCGTCGACCCTGAAGCATACCGGAGTGCGGCGTTAATAACGGAGCGTCCGACGAGCAGCAAGCAACTAAAGCAAATTCACGCTCTCTCTCAAAGCGTGTTCGGATGCCGAACCGTCGCCGGCATCCGAATCAACCAACCACGCGCCTGATACCGATTGTTGCCAGCCAACTCTATTCGCCAGGGAAAACCGTCGGCAGATTTCCGAAGGAATCGGGCGTGGACGACGACGGTAATTCGCCCTCAGTCATGTCAGTCGTTGCAAGCTCCTTTGCCCGAAAGAAGTTGCCGTCGGTTTCACGAATCGAGACGAGGCATTTCATGACGCGATCCTGGCCGACGAACGGCCCACCGATGTTCGTCCAGAGGATGAAGTCTTTGGACCGCTGCAGCTGGTACCGGACACCTTTACGGGCGAACAATTCCACTTCAACGGCTCGAAACACCTGCAGCGCTTCGTCAGGTGCGACTTGCTGGTGCACATTGAGCACCACATTTCCGATGTCCACACGGATGGCCCGTGCCGAGGCCACTGCAATCTGGTAACGTTGATTGCGCCGCGCCGCAAATTGCACGCGCGAAGTCCATTCGCCGTCTGCATTGTCGTTCGATGTCACGGGGCGAAGGGCCTCGATTTGATCACCGGTATAGATCGCAAGCAAGGTATCACACTCGCTGCCCACGGTATCAATCACCACCTGCCCATCAACTGGAGCGGTCCATTGCCACCAGATGGTTTCCCGGTCACCAATGATCGGTTCGCCCGGTTGAAACGTGGCGCCATCAATATTACCGCAGCCAATCGCCTCAGCTCCGACGAGCTCGCCGCGGGCGTTGAAATTGTCCATTCCAGGCGCGCCACCTGGAAGATCGTTCTGGGTCAAAGCAACGTGCAGCAGAATATTGCCGCCGGGGAAAGTGATCGAAGGCGTATCGACGCAGATTTGATACGTGATCCCTTTCTGGGCCTGGAATAGAACTCGCGAGTGCGACGCTCCCGGAACGTCGTTGTTCCAACGGATGGCCTGCAAGGTGTTCAACTGGTCACCGACGAACACCTTCAATACCGTGTTCACCTCGCTGCCAGCAGTGTCAATTTCCACCACGCCATCGGCCGGGGCGGTCCAAGTCCACCAAACGGTTTCACCCCGGCCACCACTCGGAGGTTCGGCGTTCTGACGCGTCGCGTAGAAGTTGTTGGCCAGCCCCAACGCGTTCGTGCCACTCAACTCCCGGCGGTTTTGGAAATCGTCCCCTCCGACCACCGATCCTGGGGATCGATTTGGGGATAATTGCACATTCGCAACGGCTTGGCCGGCAAAACCGAGTCGAGCGAATACCCCAAGGCGATACACCGTGCCCTGATTTGCCTGGAATTCGACCTGCGACCAAGGCATTCCCTCTGTGTCCTCGTTGGCAGCGACTGCATCGAGATGGTCGGTGGAGTCACCGATGTAAACACCCAGGTAAGTGTTGAAATCACTGCCTTCCGTACTAATGACGACCTTTCCGGTCGCGGGGGCTGTCCATGACCACCAGGCTGGTTTGGCGTAGGCAGCTTCACCGGAGCCCCGTACGGACTCACCGTCCAGGGAAGGATACGAGTCGAAGCTGGTGCTGACTTGGCCGCGAACCAGTGGCGAAATAGCCATGGCCGTAAGGAGTAGATAGCGAATTGATTTCATGCGTTTCGATGGTTGTTGATGTTCTTTCAGCGCCGGCACAACGTCCGGACACTCCTAATCCGCAGTCAGCCGCCCAAGGTTACATGTGGGTCATGTTCCCTCGGCGTCCCGGCTTGCAATCAAAGCCCGATCTACTAACCTCACCGCCGCACGTGGGCAATTTTATGGGAAGAATCCTCTTTGTTATCGCGTTAGGATGGGGTGTGCTCTTGAGTCAACTGACGCTTACCGCCGCAGTCTTCACGGTCACGAACACTTCCGATTCCGGCCCCGGAACCCTGCGCCAGGCGATCGACGACGCCAATTCTACCTCCGGCTTGGATACAATCGCCTTTGCCATTCCCGAGCCGGGGCCTTACACGATTCAACCGTTCACAACATTTAATCAAGTTACGGACGCAGTGGTCATCGATGGCACAACTCAACCAGGGTATGCGGGTGCGCCCTTAATTGAACTCGACGGGACTAAGGCGGGACCGTTCGGTAAGGGGTTCTGGATCACGGCCGCCGGCTGCACCATACGCGGGCTTGCGGTTGGGGGATTCGGCGACACTGGCCTCCTCCTTTCCAGCGACTCCAACGTCATCGAAGCCAATTATGTCGGCCTGGACCCAAGTGGGACCGTCGCCCGTCCCAATGGCATCGCCGGAATTAATCTGTCTGCATCCGCAGGCAATCGCGTGGGTGGTTTGACGCCGTCCGCCCGGAATATCATATCGGGAAATGCTCGTTCGGGCATCCTCGTGATAGGGATTTCGCCAAAGGGCGCCGTACAGAATACGATTATCGGTAACTACATCGGCACGGACCCATCCGGAACGAAACCCTTGGGGAACGATACTGGTGTAGAACTCAACTTGTTAGCGTCGGATAATGACATCGGTGGAATCTTTCCAGGCAGTGGCAATCTAATTTCTGGAAACAAGAGTATTGCTATAAGCATACAATCGTCGTCTGCAGTCTCCAACCGTGTGGCAGGCAACCTGATCGGTGTGGGTGCGACGGGAACCGAACGGCTTCCCAACAGCTCCGCAACAACGAACCGGCTTAATGCGGCCGTGACGCTTCGAGATTGCAAATGGAATACCATCGGAGGAATCGAACCCGAAGCGAGAAACATCATTTCCGGGAACGATAACGATGGTCTGATGATTTGGGGGAACGGTTCGATCTCGAATCGAGTCATCGGCAACTGGATCGGCATCAGTAGTTCCGGACAAAGTGCACTTGGCAATGGACTGGCTGGCGGTCTGGAGAATCTGGGATTGCGCATCGGTGGAGGTGCTTCACTCAACCTCGCCCAGAGCAACGTCGTCTCCGGCAACGTTGAGGGTGGCGTCAGCATCGATAATACGGCGTTTGAAAACACCCTGGAAAGTAACAGGATCGGCACAGATTCATCCGGATCATCTCGGGTTCCGAATGGGCAGAAAGGCGTAGTCATCCAGAGCAGCGCGCGCAACAATATCATTCGATCAAACCAGATTTCCGGAAATAATGGCCCAGGGCTGGTCCTCGGGAATACTCTAGGCGGTAATGTCGTGACCGGGAACGATTTCGGAATCGATGTCACCGGTATTCTGCCGCTGGGAAACACGTCCGACGCCATTTTCGTAGGCAGCGATGCGAACACCAACAATTTCATCGGGACCGCAAACCGCATTGCCTTTAATCAAGGCGCAGGGGTAAGAATCATCGGCGGCAAAGGACACCGCATCGCCCAGAATGCTATTTATTCGAATACGGGCCTGGGGATTGATCTCGGACCCGCTGGTGTCACACAAAACGACTCCGAGGATGCCGACAGCGGCCCGAACGGCCTGCAGAATTTCCCAACGCTCAGCGGCGCTTACGCCGCGCGCCCAAGCATCATTACCGGCCGCATGGTAAGCACGGCAGGCCTAACTTACCACCTCGAGTTCTTCGCCAGCACTAATCGCGACACGACGGGCTTTGGCGAAGGCCAGGTTTACCTGGGTGAACTCGGTGTGGATACTGCCAACGGTGATACTTTCGAGTTTCAGTCTAAAGTCGAATTGTCCGCGGGTAATTGGGTCACGGCGACAGCGACAGCGCCGGACGGTAGCACCTCCGAATTCTCCCGCGCGGTCTTGGTAGCGCTGCCGAGTCCGCCGTTGATTTCAGCCCAACCCGAACCGATGCAGGCCGCTCCCGGGACCGCCGCCGAATTTCGTGCCGGAGCGGTCGGCTCGCCGACCTTGCGCTATCAGTGGCGCAAGAACGGTGTCAATCTCGAGGGCGAGACTAATCCGACGCTAAGTTTGAGCAGCGTACAAGCCGGGGATGGTGGTAGCTACAGTTTGGCCGTAGCCAACGACGCTGGCGCGGTAGAAAGCGATCCAGCGGTTCTCCAGGTTTTACTTCCGGCCTTACTCCTGACAGACCAATTCGCCAACCGTGGTCTTATCACGAGCCCAACGGGCACTGGGAGCACGAACAACCTTCAAGCGACGCGCGAAGCGAACGAAGGTGTTCACGCCACAAAACCTGGAGGCAAGTCAATGTGGATCGACTGGCAGGCCCCGGCCGATGGCGTCGCCACCTTTGATACTCGAGGCAGCGCGTTTGACACGTTACTGGCTGTCTACACGGGACCGAATATTTCTAGCCTCGTAGAGATTGCCAGCGACGAGGATCGCGGCGGATTCCTGACGAGCCAACTTCAGTTCAATGCCGTCGCTGGAACGGTTTATCATATCGTCGTTGATGGATTCCTTGGCGCAAGCGGCCAACTGGTGTTGAGCTGGTCTCTCGAAACCACCGCAGTGCAAATCCCGGTCATCCGCTTTCATCCCCAAAGCCAAACGGTGGCGCCTGGAGCAAGCGTGAGCTTTCAAGTGCAAGCGGAAGGCACAGACTTGACTTACGAATGGTTCCGCAACGGTCAACCGTTGTCTGGCGAAACGTTGCCCACGTTGACCCGCACCTCCGCGAGCCCGGCGGACGTAGGGGTTTACAGGGTTCGCGTTCGTAATGCCGCAGGCCGGACGGTGGATAGCCTGCCCGCCAGCCTCGAATTGAGTGCCACGGATACAGCCTTGTCCTACGACAAGCTCGGCGACCTTTTGATCGCGCTCGGCTTGTCAAGCGCCAGGCCAGGACTGCAAGCCTTGGGTAACCCGTTCCTCAGCGTGGCGATGGGTGAACCAGCCCGGCATGTCCTGGATAACACGGGCGCCAGCACGGAGCCAGGGGAACCGCTGCATGGGTGCAAGATCGGCCGCGGCTCACTTTGGCTGGGCTTGCGCGTCCGCACCGATGGCGTTTTGGTTTTGGATAACCAAGGGAGCTCCATCGAGACAGCCATGGCGCTCTACGCCTATCCGGAGCGCCGAGTTCCTGTCGCAGAGAGCTGCGGGGGCGATGCCCGTCGCAGCAACGCAGTCCGGGCGCGGGTGAACCGGGACACGACTTATCTCATCGCCGTAATGGGGGCTGGCGACGCGCAAGGTCAGATCGTTCTAAACGCTAACCTCGTAACGGACGATGGCGAACTGCGCCTGGTTTTCGGACGCGGGCGCGACGCCAACTTCCAACTCCGCGTGAGCGGGCCAGCCATAGGCCAGGTGGTCGTCCAGAGTTCAGCTGATTTACAGAGCTGGAACCCAGTCTGGACGAATTCTCTTTCCTCAGCCGGACTGGAATGGCCCGACCCGCAAGGTGTCGCCGATCAGCAACGGTTCTATCGCGCCCGCGCCCAATGACGCTGCCCGCATCATTCTTGGGAGGAGTCAAAGCGGCTCAACCATGCTGCGCTCGGGGTGGTTGCCCAACGCTCAAAGCTCGCGCCCAACTCAGCCCGCAGGGCCGAACGCGCCTCACCCATCATTGAACGCAATTGTTCCGTTCGTTCGGCCTCCGAGAGTACCCCAGCATCGGCCATGTGGCTCTCGGATTCATCTACCCAGTGCTGGACGTCGTAGATCCAGTCGCTCAGATCTCGAGGTAAGCCTAGGTCCGTACCCGCGTCAATATGCCCGGCATACGTCGGGTCTTCGGACCGTTCATAGAGCGCGAGGCGACCACCCAAGGCTCGTTGCAGGGCTGTGTCCCGCGTTCGCCTCACGGAATCCAGATCGCTCGCCCCCGAGCGCTCCGCCTCGCGATTGAACTGCCATTCAATGGTGGCAACGGCGCGAAATTCATCCTCGGACAAGTCGATGGCGTGCAGACGCAATGCATCTCCTTCTCCGGAATGTCGCGCAATATAGTCGCTCATCTCGGCGGTGGTCAGGTTCTGCAAGAGCAGGTCTTCCTTGGCCCTTAGATGATCTCCATACTGATGGTAATCCTCGCTCTCCACCGAGCCTTGAGCCGCCCGAATCTCATATTGGGTGATGGCTTCTCGCAACTCGACCGGAACGGCCCGTTCGATCGCCTCACGACGGGCCGGGTCGAGGAAATCGAATTCGTCGGCAAGGACGCCAGACGGCATCTGATCCGGAGTGACTCCGAGCTCGTGCATTAGCTCACGCAGTTCGGCGTCGGCGGCGCGCAATGCAATGCGCTCGTCGAGAGAGCGGCGCTGCCAGAATGGCTTGGTGCGAAGTTGCTGCACTTGATTTTGGAGCTGCTCGAAGCGAGCCCGGCGCGGTTCGGCCTCCTTGAGTTGAGGACGTAGCATCCCGCTGGATCGCGTCTCCATGCGGGAAGCGGCGGTGCGATCAATGGACCGTCTCGCTTCAGGATCACTGCTTCGAACCGTTCCGGGATGCGATGCGCCAAACCACCACCACAAGGTCGCGGCAATTAAAGTGAACGACCCGACCGCGACTTTGCTTCTTCGTGGATTTTTCATATCTATCAGATTAAGTGGAAGGTTCGGAGAGGCCCGACGCCCCTCCGAACATTTGGCCTATCAAAACAGTCCTTTAAACCAATCACGAATCCCTCCCAGCAAACTGGAAAACCAATCACCCAGCTGTCGGAGAGGGCCGAAGTTGTTTTTTACGTATTCCCACAGGTCATCCAGCAACTTTTTGCCGTAATCCTGCAAAGCTTTCCATAGCTCGTGGAGTGCTTGGTTGAGTATTTTCTTCCACCAAGGCTCTTGCTTCGAGGTCGCCAATTGAGACGAACTCGCGCAATTCACGTTCACCGACGAATTGGGGTCATTAATCAAGAACTCTTTGGCCTGCTGAAACATGTCGCGCGAGCGCTGCATACGGGGCATCGTTTCTCGTTCGAACGCCGTCTTGGTCTTGCCTGCCGCCGTGGTGATCGCCTGGAGCAAGAATGTTTCGCCCTTTTTGTACGACGTACGCGTCACACTGCCGCCCCAAATGGCGTATTCGTGAATGTTCAGGCGATTGCCGTCTTCGCCTTCGAGGACGATGGCGCGAGTCCACCAATACCCGGTGTTCAGATCTCGTCCGCTGACGAGAATCGCAGAGTATCCTTTTGCATTCCGTGAAGGCAGGCACGCGAACACATACGGTGTCAGGGAGCGGCTCCCTCGACTGCGCCCGTCTTGAAATACGTCAATTTTGGTGGCCACCCCAAATGCCGCATTCCCGTCAACTCCCTTCGCCAGAATCTTCTCCAGGCTTGCCTGATCCCGGACAAAATTAAACCCGCGGGGCTGCAGTGGCCCTATCTGCCACTTAGAGTCGTGATTGAGATAGTCGAGGAGCAGCTGGGCGTCGATATTGTTCACGAGAATGCCAGACTGGCTCTTCCACCACTTGAGCTCCGATGACGGCACATTCGCTTTTGACTTTAAAACGACGCTTGAGTTTCCCGCCGTCGCATGGTTGGCGCCGAGGGCTAGGTTAAGTGCGCACAGGGCGGCTAGTCCGATTCTGCGCGCGTTGTGGATAGTTCTATCGTTCATGTTGTTGCTTGTTAGTAGGCGATGGGCCGAGTTCCATCGCCGTGATTGGGCTGACCACCGACGCTCTTCACTTGTCGCCGGGTTGGCCAGGAACGCTGTCTCGGAGCGTATTCCAGCGGTTTGGAGAACGGCTCGTTTGTGACTGGCTGAACCCCATTCCGGAACACTCCCTTCTCCGCAACCGGTGTGACAAAGTTACAGACGCGTTCGCGATGAATCGCTGTCCCTAACCGCTACAAGGACTCGGGCAACCGAAAACACGCGCAGATGCATCAAATCAAAAGCAAGCGAGGCTGGCTCCCATTCAGGAACGCAGCCTCACAAGGCTCAAGCGGATTGTGACTGTCTCTACATGTCCGGCTCAGCAGGTAGGCTCATCGCACGGGCTGCAGGCGTTGTGTCGCCCAGCGAGCGCGCAAGAGAACGCTGGACGCCGGCTGTGGCGTGGCATTGTTTGAAAAGTCCAAGGCATTGATATGCAAGATAGAACCCGGATGAGGCACCGCGGAACAACCCGAACAGACATTATGCGAGCCCAACAACGCGTGGGGACCAGGCGCAGGTCTTCCGTCGATTTGCGCATCCATGGGGACGCAGTAAAGTCCAACACTTCCCTCTGGTTGCCCCACCCACAGGCCGTAGGCGTCGGCGGGCGCGGGCGGGCCAAAGACGATCGTGCCCTGCGAGCTCAACAACCGGGGCGCGAACATGCCGTCCGTCCGGGCGGCTAGTATCTGACCGGCAGGGGATTCAGTGGCTATCTGCGCGAGATAGTCCGGCCGACTGCTCAAGAACGCACTGTTCACGACCCGGTAGTACGAGCGGCTCGAAGTCACGCCCGGAGCCGGTCGGAGGATCATCTCTGTTTCCAGCACGCCGTCAGGCAGCGCGGTGACCGTGGACTGAAACTCTGTCCCCACGTCAAATACCTCACGTTCTGCAAACCGGATGAACGTGTTGGCGGGCGCGGTAGCGAACAGCCCAAAATGTGGCCCAAGAATAGGTTGTGGGTCGTTATACACACCCAAGGCCACGTGGTCCGCGTAAATCTCGACGCGACCGGGCATGGCGTTGTGTGTTCGAAGCTCCAATTGCGTCCCGGACGCGGACCGAAGCAGCGCTCGTGACGCATTGCTCAACTGGCCTTTCCAAACTCGATCTTGCCCGCCCTGTACGCGGATGATCTCCAAGTCGCCCGCGTAGTTTACATACAAGGTGTATCCCGGCGCCGCATAGGCATCATCGATGTTTGCATCCTCACGAACTGGGACCTGCCGACGGAACATGATTCCAGCAATCGCTCCTGCTGTGGTTTCGCCAAAGCCAACCCGAATTCGGCAAGCGAAGCGGCCCTCCGGGATCTCCAGGAGGCGGCGGTTCCAGGATGCACTTCCCACCGGTTTCATTTCGTTGCCGATCATCACAATCCCAGCAGGTTTGCCCGGCTGCGACCGAAACCAAAGAGGCACGCCGGCATCCGCTATTCCCGGCCGACTTGTCATCCAGCCACTTTGCTCAGTATGCGGATCAATCCCCACCGGCAATGAGCGCGTGAATGGAGGGTAGGCGTCGTCGATCGCATCGAGCGACGCCCAAAAGAAAGGCGCAAAGCCAACGACCCGGTAGTAATTGCAGCCGCTCGGCCATTCTGCAGGCAACACCTCTCGGCAGTAGTAATTGTTCTGGTTCAGGACGTCCACCGGATCGACCGTCCGCGCGATGCGAAACGGGGTGATGCCATTTGCGCTCGCCTGCGTCGCGTCCTGACCTGTTTCATAAACGAGCTGAAAGCCTGTTCCGGCCTTCGGCGGCGGCGAAAGCAACTCGGTCTCTTGGCCGTTTTGGTTCACGTACCACTCCAGAGGCGCGCCGCCGTAGTAGGTATCGAACCGGAGCCGAACGCGTCCCGTCACCATGTCTACGTAACGAACGTCAGGGCCCTGGCGGCTAAGGCGAATACCGTTCACCGGCGATTCAGGCGCAGTGGGTCCAGGCCTTACGAGCCAGGAGGCGAGAACATCCAGGATCGAACGGTTGATCAACGTAGCGCGTGGGTTGTAATTCTTCGATTTCCAGCTCGAGCCATTGATTCCCTTGTCCAGAAACTCGAAGTGCGAATGTCCGAGCACGGTCGACGTGTTGAAGGTACGTCCGAGTAATTGCTGTGTGCGCGCCAGACGCGGTCCAGCAGCAAGACCCTGAAAATCCGCCGTCATTTGCGAGCTATCGCCGTCATTGCTAATGATCGCGGGCTTCTTTAGGTTCACGCGCGGATCGAATTTAACGTCCTTGTCGTTGACATGGAACGAAAGGAGATCGACCGCCGAGCTGCCTTGGGCCCACGAAATCAAGGCACCCGAATCCGCATTGACAGAAATGACTTGGCTCCCGGGACGTCCTGCTAGTTTAGCACGCAACCTTGCCGCCACCGATTCAACGAACTCTTGCGAAACTCTGGGATCTGAAGACGCGGGCTCGTTGCACACTTCGTAGACGATGTTACCCAGACTTCCAAGCTCGGAGACGACCCGATCAACCAGCGGCATCTGAACTTGAGCCCAAAGCAGCGACGGTTTCTTGCTGTAGTCGCTCGGGCTCTGACTCAATCCATTAATGTTGTTGGCGGGATGATACGGGGACTGTGACCAGCGCAGTGGATCGTTCGCCTCCTGACCCACGCCGTCGAACAGGCAGACTTGAATGATGATGCCGCGCTCGTCCGCGGCGCGCGCCAGATTGCGCAACCGCTCAAAAAAGGAGGGATCGTAACGGGTCAGATCGAACTTCCCGCCGGGCAGTTTTAGGAACGGCGATAAGCTCTTCGTCCAATGGTAGTTGATCCAAACACGGAAGAAGTTCAAGCGCCGCCGCGCCAACTCATCCAAGAAACGTGTGTAGTCGAACTCTGCCTCGGTGAGAATTCCGTAATCTCCATAGCCGATCAGGCGGATCGGCGCGCCATCGCAGCGGAGGATCGATTCGTTCGGTCGTCGTTCGAGCAAATGTGCTTGGGCGGCGATCGTGCCGGCACAGAGAGCGATCAAGGCGCGTATCAAGTTCTTCATGGTCGTCGGTGATATAGGTTTCCCGCCGAGTCCAGATCCGTGAGATCGTAGACAGACCCGGCAGCACCTCTTCATCCGCCGTCCAAGTCGTGAAGTTACACACGCGTTCACTTCCCATGCACGGAGACCACCAATGTTTTGGATGGTCGATCGGTTTTGTCTTTATCACGCATCGCCCATTCTTCTATCAAACCAGAGAAAGCTCTTGGACCCGCCTCGTGTGAGCTTCTGCCGAATCAAGACCTTGAAACAAGTAGAGTGCAGTTCCGATGGGTGGAATAATTTTCCCGTGCACGCCGTTCAGATTACATGAATCTGAGCGTTGGAAGCCTTACTACGCCCTGATTCAAGGAGCGGTTGAACGCTGCGCAGCGATAACGGTCCTGAAATGTCTAACAAGCTGCACCTAATCGGCTTATCAACGAGACTCGGTTCTGAGCACCGGTGCTCGAACGCCGAGCTCAGTAATCTCGCGAAGCACCAAGGCTGCTTTCGTCTCAGTGTGATCGCCGGAGAGTCGTCAGAGACTATTGAAGCAACTGCTCTAGATCCCGAGGAGCAAACGCGCGGGTGATTCGATCACATCTTTAACTCGTTTGAGGAAGGTTACCGCTTCCCGACCGTCCACCAGGCGATGATCGTAAGTCAGCGCGATGTACATCATCGGACGAATCACCACTTGCCCTTCCCGGGCCACTGGCCGCTCTTGAATGGTGTGCATGCCAAGAACGCCGCTCTGGGGTGGGTTGACAATGGGAGTGGACAGAAGAGACCCGTAAACGCCGCCATTGCTGATCGTGAACGTTCCGCCTTGCAGTTCATCAGGCAAAAGCTTGTTCTCACGCGCCCGTTTCGCGAAATCGGCGATCACCAGTTCGATCTGGGCAAAGCTCATGACGCCAGCGTTGCGCAGGACAGGGACAACCAAGCCTTTTCCGCCGCCGATGGCGACACCAATGTCGCAATACTTGTAGTAGACGATCTCTTGTCCGCGAATGGACGCATTGATCTGGGGAACCAGCGTCAATGCATCAGTAACCGCTTTTACGAAAAAGGACATAAAGCCGAGTTTGACCCCATAACGCGCTTGGAACGCTTCGCCGGACTCCTTGCGCAGGGCCGAAACGGCAGACATGTCGATCTCGTTGAAGGTCGTCAAAAGGGCAGCATTGTGCTGAGCCTGGACCAAGCGTTCGGCAACGGTCCGCCGCAGGCGAGACATGGGAACAACTTCCTCGGCACGGTCGGTGGTGTTGGTCCGAGAGCGTGAATCTGAAACGGGTGGTGCAGGAGAAGCCAAGGGTTTAGCAGCGGGCGGTTCAGGAGCGGGAACCTTGGGAGGCAGACTGCGTTCGGTTGGAACGGGGACGGCCTCCAAATGGCGAAGCACATCTTCTTTCAAAAGGCGTCCGCCAGGGCCCGAAGCGGGAACATCCTGGGCTTTGAGGCCGTGCTCGGCCAAAACGCGTTGCGCCGCGGGCATGACCCGGGCAGCGGGATCGGCAGCCGGAGCCGGAGATGGAGTCGGAACAGGATCAGCCGATTTTTTCTCCGCAGAACTGGTCGGAGTTGCGGAGGCTGCGTCCAAATGCCCGATCACTTCGCCGATACGCGCGGTCTCTCCTTTCTTTTTAAGCAAGTCGACCAAAACGCCCGCCGTTGGAGAGGGCAATTCGACAGTCGCTTTCTCACTTTCCAAAACCACGAGGGGCTCATCCTTTTGGACCAAGTCGCCTGGGTTTTTCCGCCAGTCGCCAATTTCGACCTCGGTGATGGATTCGCCGACTGCCGGGACTTTGAGTTCAGTTCGCATAGTAGTCTTTGGGAGACGCTCCGCGGGATGACCGATGCTGAAACGGGTATGAGCTCACAAATCTCCTTTTTTCCGCTTGGAAAAAGCAGCTTCCAAGAGCCGTTCTTGCTCGATTTTATGGGCATTATGCGAGCCAGTGGCAGGACTCGCGGAGGCGGGACGTGAGATCCCGGAAAACGGGAAGCGTCCGAGGATTGATTCGCCAAAGTTTAATCGGAGGTAACGCCACGCGCCCATGTTTTCGGGTTCTTCCTGCACCCAACGGACCGGTGTCTTCTCTGAGTAGGAAGCGAACGCGGCCTCCAGCACTTTCAGGTCGAGAGGATAGATCTGTTCGAGCCTCAAGATCGCGACGTCGTCCGCGCCGGTGTCGTGTCGGTATTTATGCAGTTCGTAATATATTTTCCCGGTGCACAGAATGATGAGCGAAACGGGTTTGGTCCGGCCGGGCAATGCATCCGGGAGCACTCGTTGAAACGTTCCCTCGGCGAGCTGCTCGAAGCGTGAGACCGCTTGCGGATGCCGCAGCAAACTTTTGGGCGTCATGACTACAAGCGGCTTACGCCAGCGTCGAACGACCTGCCGGCGCAACAGATGAAAGTATTGGGCGGGCGTGGTCGGATAGGCCACCTGGATGTTATCTTCGGCGGCCAGAGCGAGAAACCGCTCGAGTCGGGCGCTGGAATGCTCCGGACCCTGACCTTCAAATCCGTGTGGAAGTAAAAGGACCAGCCCGCTGAGACGCCGCCACTTATCCTCGGCGCTGACGATAAACTGGTCGACGATCACCTGGGCGACATTCCAAAAATCGCCAAATTGCGCTTCCCAAGCGACGAGTCCGTCTGGCCAATCGAGACTATAGCCATACTCGAAGCCCATGGCCCCGATCTCTGAAAGCGGGCTGTTGGCAATTTGCACAGGCGCTTGTTTGGGGCCTAAGTGCTGCAGCGGCACGTAGATGTGGCCGTCTTGGTAGTCATGCAAAACGGCGTGCCGGTGACTGAACGTGCCGCGTTCTACATCTTGACCAGCAAGGCGTATTTTCCAACGCTCCATCGCAAGCGTGGCGAACGCCAGCGCTTCTCCCGCGGACCAGTCGAGCGGCTGTTCTCCTCGTGCCATGGCGAGCCGCGCCTCGAGCAGACGTTTGATCTTAGGATGCGGACTGAAGTCATCGGGCAGTTGCGTTTGTTTCTCCAGGAGCGCCATGAGCTTCTCTTTGGGCAGCCCGGTCGCTGCTTCCGGAACATCGGCCTCCGGGCCACCGACGTAGCCGCGCCAACTTCCTTCGAGTTCCTTAAGCGGCGGCCGATACGATTGGCTTCGCGCTTCGGACAATTCTCGTTCTAGATTGGCACGCCGTCGTTCCGCGATTTGATCGGCCTCGTCCCGCGTGACGCCGTTCATTTTCAGGAGGTGATCGAGGTAACCTTCACGCACGGGCTTCCGAGCTTCAATTGCTCGGTAGAGTACGGGTTGGGTGAACGAGGGTTCATCCCCTTCGTTGTGGCCTAAACGCCGGTAGCCATACATGTCGATGACGACATCGCGCCGGAATTCTTTGCGAAAATCCATGCAGAGGCGGACGACTTGAGCGACGGATTCCGGATGTTCTCCATTCACGTGAAAGATCGGAACCTGAAGCATCTTAGCCACGTCGGTTGCGTAGAGGCTTGAGCGGCCTTCGCGAGGCGAGGTGGTAAATCCGATCTGATTATTGACCACGACATGCAACGTTCCGCCAACCGAGTAGGAAGGGAGCTGGCTCAGATTGAGGGTTTCTTGCACTACCCCTTGGCCGGCAAAAGCCGCATCGCCGTGGATGAGGATGACCAACCCCTGATCATGCTGCGTGTCTCCCAGACGGTCTAGCTTCGCGCGCATACGGCCTAAAGCCACGGGATTCACAAATTCCAGATGGCTCGGATTAAAGCACATGTAAAGGTTCAGCCGTTGGCCGGCGGACGTTTCCCAACGGCCACGGTAGCCCAAGTGATACTTCACATCGCCACGTCCGGTATATAATTCCGGATCGGCATCTTCGAATTCGCGGAAGATTTGCCGCGGACTCTTTCCGACAATATTGGCTAGGACATTGAGTCGGCCGCGGTGGGCCATTCCCATAACAATTTCCCGGATCCCCTGCTCGGCCGCTTTCTCGATCGCCAAATCAAGCAAAGGAATCAAGCTCTCGGACCCCTCCAGAGAAAAGCTCTTAGCGCCAATGAACTTCTTTCGAATAAACTCTTCGAAAGTGACGGCATCGGTCAAGCGAGTCAGAATTCGAATCTGTTCGTCGCGAGTTAATTGGATGCGATTTTCCGTTGGCTCCATTCGTTTGCGCAGCCATCGGCGCACGCGGAGGTCGTCGATATGCATATACTCAACGCCAATGAAGCGGCAGTAAGTATTGCGCAGTCGATCGAGGATTTGGCGGAGCGTGAGCGGCCCGTCGCTGTAAAGGGTTTCGCAGGAGAAAGGCCGATCCATGTCCGCCTCACTTAGTCCGTAGAATTCAGGATCCAGCTCGGGCGGCGAAGGTCGGGTAAAACCGAGAGGATCGATTTGAGCGATAATATGACCGCGCATGCGGTAGACGCGGATGAGCTGGTCAACCCGGTCTTGAGCGCCGATTGCTCGCACCTCGGAGCGCGCGCGGCGCGCGCTAGGCGAACGGTTCACCGGAGCTCCAACGTCGCTCTCGGCCAAGGAACCGCGAATGGAATCGGGCGACACTCCATTTTCCCATCGCTGAAAGACCTCTTTCCATTCGGGCGGCACCGAAGCCGGATCCTTACGAAATTCCTCGAAGAGTCCCTCGACGAAAGGGACGTTCATCATGCCGGGCAAGGTCACTTCGCTCATAGTGCATCGCCCCGAACCGATTACTGCCGGACACAAGAACCCAAGAGTTGCCGTCACAGTAGCCTGGGGCTAGCCTTAGCCCCGCCAGGGCGCGGGATCCAACCTAGCGGCTCATCGGACGATGTCAAAACATCGCCAGTCTATCGGGGAAAGCCCTGGACAACAGCCTTCAGGGAAGAGAGAAGGGAATCACGCCCGGAAGTCCGGGCATGATCCTGGTGCCCGCCTGAAAATCCCAGGCGGTGCCTAACATTCGAACTGAGAATTACTTAGCGCCTTGATCGATCCAGGCGCGGAGAAGGCCGATCTGCTCTTTGGTCAACACCGGGTACTTGTCACGTTTGTCCAACGGCGGCATTTCCATTTCCTCCACGGCATCCGAAACGTAATGGATCACAGCGCTTTTATCGCTATGCCCAGCGACGACGACAGGATCGCCGCTCTCCCCGCCTTTAATGAAATTCGCGGCCGTGTCGACGCGGTATTTGCCCTTGGGCTTATCGCCGCCATGGCATTTGGCGCAGGATTTATCGAGGATTGGTTTGATATCTCCGTCGAAGGTGACCCCTTTCTTCGCAGAAGCAGGAGGCACTTTAGCCATATCAACCTTTTTGCTATCCGCAGCGCGACTACCTGAGAGCACTACCGTGATCCCGGCGATGAGACTGACAGCAAACAACTTTGAGTTTTTCGACATAATGTAGAACTGGTTGCTTTAAAGCATTGTAAAAGACGACGGCGGCGTCAAAGAGATTCAGTAAATCTGCATCTAGCTGCTGTTGGGAGATCACTTAAGCTTCTTCACTTTCTGCCATCGCCCGGACTCAGCCGACTTCAGCACGGCGTCACAGACGTACTGCGTTTCCAAGGCATCTTTGAACGTGGGTCCGGCGGGTTTGCCCGTTTCGAGACTCTTGAGGAAGTCAGCGACTTGATGCACGAAGCTATGTTCATAGCCGATTTGCAGCCCGGGCACCCACCACTTGTCCATGTAGGGGTGACCACCTCCATGATCGGTCACATGAACGGAACGCCAGCCGCGAAGTTTGCCATCGTCTTTGTGGTCGAACCATTGCAATCGATGGAGATCGTGTAGATCCCAGAAGAGCGAGGCATTCTCGCCGTTGACCTCGAAGGTGTAGAGAGCTTTATGCCCTCGGGCATAGCGTGTGGACTCGAATGTTGCCAAGGACCCGTTGCTAAAGCGGGCCAGAAACGCACACGCATCGTCAATGCCCACTTTTTCGACTTTACCGGTGAGGTTATGTTTACGTTCCTTGA
>JBGAIN010000197.1:0-14103 GCA_044225505.1 Limisphaerales bacterium | reverse complement strand
TGGAGCCTCCTCCCGCATGGGATGCCCCAAACTGCCGCTGCCTTGGGGATCCAGCACCGTTATCGGCCATTTGATCCAACAATGGCAACGGCTACAGGCTGCCCAAATTGCTGTCGTCTACGCGCCGGGCAACAGCGCCTTGATCGAAGAATTGGATCGCCTCGCTTTCCCGACGCACGCCAGGATCATCAATCCCACACCGGAGCGCGGGATGTTCCATTCGGTAAAATGCGCCGCGGGATGGGCAGGTTGGAAGTCGACGATCAGCCACATCGCCTTGGCCCTGGGGGATCAGCCTCATCTCTCACCGGTCGTCCTGCAAACACTCTTGGGGTTCGCACGCGCGCACCCAACGGCCATATGTCAACCGAGCCGCAACGGCCGTCCAAGGCACCCCATCGTCTTTCCCAAAGGTGAGTTCGACAAACTCGCTTCGTGCGAGGCAGAAACCTTGAAGCATTATCTCCATCGCGAGCCAGCCCTACTCGCCTGTTGTGAGATGGACGACCCGGGACTGGACTTCGATCTGGACACGCCCGAAGATTACGCCAAGGCAATCCAAGATTTTCCGATCCCGTGAGCTCACCAATGATTCGGACGAACGGCTTTCCCGGGAGCAAGGTCCCGCGCCCATCCTGGGCGCTGACCTGGGCTCTGATCGCCCTGCCCTGTCTTCTCGGAACGCCAGCACTAACGCTCGGAGAATCGCCGTCCCGCCAGGGGGTCGCAGCGTCGGTTGCCCCGTCCGAAATCGAAGTCGAAGGGCACATCGTTTGCCTCGCCGAACTCGCGCGCGAGCGTTTTGGGACGGACTTGCCTAGCGATCATCCGCACCTCTGTGGCGTCGAGAGCACGAACAAACGCTAGTTCACCTTGATCCGCACCAAGTTTTCCGACGCGCTCTTTCTGGACGCGCAACTCCGCGCGATGGAGCTCCAGCCGAAGGGCCGAATCCTCCCTGCCAGGCAGGTCTTGGAAGTGACGCGCATCTTCTCGATCCACTGCGGCACGGTCTACGACGTCCATGACTGGTGCAGCGTTGGCAGCATCGAATCGGTTTCCGCCGGCCCGTGCGCTTGTTGTCAGGGGAGCGTTGAGATGCGAGAGCGACCACGACCCGGGCGGAAACAAGGACGCTGACCGGTTCGACACGTGATCATCGCTGCGCGATGGCACGGTCTGATGTCCGCCACGCTTTCGGCCTATTTGGCGGGCACTTCCAGAAGTGAAGCCGTCTCCACCGGCGTCCCGCGTGGCTTGCGATGCAAACGATCGGCCAGGTCGCTGAAAACTGTGTATACCACCGGGATAATGAGGAGAGTCAGAAAGGTGCTTGTCAGCATACCTCCGACGACGGCGATTCCCATCGGCCTGCGACTTTCAGCGCCTGCCCCAAACCCAATCGCAATCGGCAAAATGCCGGCCACCGTCGAAAAGGCCGTCATAAGAATTGGGCGTAACCGAACGACCCCGGCCTCGATCATAGCCTCTTGCGCCGTCGCGCCCTTGCCTCGTTGTTGATTGGCAAATTCCACGAGCAGAATCGAATTCTTGGTCACCAGTCCGATGAGCAAGACGAGTCCGATCTGGCTGAATAGGTTAATGTTCATCGCGGGGACTGGAGGATAGAGTCCCGCTTTACCTCCCGCGTCCAGCACCCACAGCAGCCCAAAAGCGCCAACGCCAGCCAAAGGTAACGCCAGCATCACGGTCAACGGGTGGATGAGGCTCTCGAACTGCGCGGCCAACGTCATGTAGACGATAATCGCAGCCAACCCCAGCACCCACCAGACCTCGGTGCTTGCATCCTGCAAGTTCCGAGCGTCTCCCCCCCAAGCGTAGAGAAACCCCGGAGGCAATTCCTTTTCCAGCATTGCTTCGGCTTCTTTGACGACTGTGCCAATGGGGACTGTGCCAGGCGACGCCGTAATGCTCGCACTGCGCAGGCGTCCGTAGTGATTGATCGAGTTCGGCGCCGCCCCTTGCGTATGCCCAACCAGGGAACTGAGCTGGATCAGTTCGCCCTTATTGTTACGGACGAACACTTTATCCAGGTCCTGGGGGCGCAACCGGGATTGTCGTTCGAGTTGCGCCATCACGTAATACTCTTTCCCAGCCACTTTGATTCGGCTCAGATCGAGTCCGCCAAAAAGGACCTGCATTGTCCGCGAAATGTCCTCGATGCTGACACCGAGGGAAGCGGCGCGGCTGCGATCGACCGTCACGCGAATCTCCGGTTTATCCACTTCGAAGCCGACCCGAACATTGCGCAGATTATTCATTCCGCGAATCTTGTTCGCGATCCCTTGCGCCGTCCTGCTCAACGTTTCCAGGTCCTGATTCTGCAAAATGAGCTCGAACGACGTGCCAAAGCTCACCTCAATCGCTTTGGGCAAATTAACAATTGCCAAGCCTCCCTCAACCTCGTTGAAGAATCGGTCGGAAAGTCCGCCTGGCCCATAGACCATTTCCTGGACGGATCGCGTCCGCTCACGCCGATCTTTCAGGGTCACAAACAGGATGCCCGATGTCGCTTGACCAGGTCCTCCCATTCCCGGAGCCACAATGGCTCCGTAACTCGTCACTTCGGGCAGAGCCGCAACGATCTTCTCCGCTTTTCGCAACTGCCGATCGGTAAACTCACTCGTCGAACCGTTCGGAGTAATGACCATGCAGAACATGCGCCCTTTGTCTTCCTGCGGGAGGAAATCCTGCTCCAAGCCGCGGTAGGAAATGACCATTAGCACCAGCGAAGCCAACGCCACCATTATTACGATCATCCGGTGGCGAAGGGACCACCGGAGTCCACGGCCGTAGCCATGGGCCAATGAGTCAAAGGCCCGCTCGAAGAAAAGGAAGACCGGACCGTGTTTAATCCCATGCAAGGGTTTCAAGATCCGCGCAGACATCGCCGGGGAAAGCGTCAGCGCAACGAATGCCGAAATGATTACCGACCCAGCCACCGCTACCGCAAACTCGACAAACAGTCGTCCCGTCGTGCTCTTTTGAAACGCGAGCGGCGCAAACACCGCCACCAGGGAAATCGTGATAGCAATGACCGCGAAGCTGATTTCTTCCATTGCTTTGTAGGCAGCTTGTAATGGAGGGACGCCTTGTTCGATATGGCGGTAAATCGCTTCCAAGACCACGATCGCATCGTCCACGACGATCCCAATCGTCAAGACCAGCGCCAACATCGTGAGGATGTTGACCGAGTACCCAAACGCGTAGAGGATGGCAAAGGTCCCAACGATCGACACGGGAATCGCCACTGATGGAATGATCGTCGAGCGAACGCTTCGCAAAAACACGAAAATGATCAGCACCACGAGGAAAAAGGCCACCGCTAACGTATCCCAAACCTCGCTAATCGCTCGCTCCACGTAGATGCTCGAATCATATCCCACCCAAATGTCACAACCCTCCGGGAGTGTCGGCCGGATCGCTTCCGATTCACGCCGGATCGCCTGCGCCACCGCGACCGTATTGGCTTTGGCCTGTTTGACGACTCCCAAAAAGACGCACGGTTTTCCCAGAGCTCTAGCCACCGTCCGATAATCTTCCACGCCCGCCTCCACCCGCCCGATATCACGCATGCGAATCAAGGTCGCCCCCTCCGCGCGCACCACCAGGTTCTTGAATTCCTCGGCTGTCTTGAGCTCGCCTCGGGTTTGAATGGTCATTTCCCGGTCGAGGTTCTCCACCCGACCGCTCGGCAGCTCGATATTCTGCTCTCGCAAGGCGCGCTCCACGTCGAGGACAGTGACCCGGCGCGCGGCCATTTTATCCGAGTCGAGCCAAAGCCTCATGGCGAATCGTTTTTCGCCACCGACAGTGATGGACGAGACGCCTGGGATGCCCTGTAAACGGGGTTTAATTTGCCGCTCGGCCAGGGTGGTTAATTCCACGGGGGCATAGCGGTCGCTGTTCATTGTGATCCAAATGATGGGCTGCGCGTCCGCGTCCTGCTTCGCGATGATCGGCTCGCGAATATCCTGGGGAAGGCGACCCCGAACGCGTGAAACACGATCCCGCACGTCCTGCGCGGCCACATCGATCTCCCGAGAAAGGTCAAACTCGATCGAGATGTTGCTCACCCCTTCGCGGCTTTCACTCCGCAAGGTCTTGATTCCTTCGATATTGTTGATTGCTTCCTCTAAGCGCTCCGTAACCTCTGTCTCGACCACCTGCGCATTGGCGCCCGGATAAATCGTGCTGACCGAAACAATGGGTGGGTCGATGTCCGGCAACTCACGCACAGGCAGCCGAGAGAGGCCAATAATTCCAAACAGCACCACCACCAGATTCATCATCGTGGCGAGAATCGGGCGTTGAATGGAGATGCGGGAAAGAAACATGCAGCGCTTAGTTTATAGGTTCGCTCACAATCCAAGAGACGATGCCAGGAAGCACTGGCGCCCGGCCCAAACTAACAATTCGAACGAAGTAGGCAACACACCGACCTTTCTTGAGACCTCAAGAGCTCGTGTATGGAGCCGCGGCTTCAGGCGGAGCCAACTTCACCGCGCCACCCGGCCGGAGTTTCTGGACGCCTTCGACAACCACGCGTTCGCCTGCTTCCAAGCCTTTGACGATTTCGGCTTTGCCAGCCAATCGATACCCAACCTGCACCGGCCGCAGCTGCGCCGTGTTGTTGGCGTCGATCACAAATACGGAAAAAGCGTCTCCATTGCTCATCAACGCCGGCTCGGGAATCACAATGGCCGAGTCCCGGAGTTGCAACGTGAGATCCAAACTCGCGAACATTCCTCCCCGCAATTTGGCGTCGGGATTGGGAATGCGCGCCTTGACCAGGGCGGTGCGCGTCCCTTCGTCAATCTGGGGTGAGATAAAGTAAACCTCGCCGCGAAACCGTTCATCGGGAAACGCCGCCACGGTAAATTCCAGAGGTTGTTCCAGACGTAACTGGCGCAGGTATTTTTCGGGAACCTTGACTTCCACTTTGACGACGTCCAGGTCCACTAGCGAGGTCAAGGTCGTCGTGCGGCTGACCACTTGCCCCGGGCTCACTTGACGGGCGCCCACCATTCCCCCAAACGGGGCGGTGACACGGGCGTCGCGCAATAGGCGTCGCTTTAACTCGACATCCGCCTGGTTCACAGAAAACGTCGCGGCTGTTTGTTCGAAATCTTGTTGGGAGATGAGCTTCTGCTCGTAGAGTTGCTTGGCGCGTTCGAAGTTGGCTTGGCTCAACTTCAAGTTTGCTTCCGCTTCCATGACCGCAGCCGCCAGCTTGCTCTCGTCCAGTTGCACCAGGACTTTTCCTTGGGGAACCCGCTCGCCCTCCGTAAAATTAATCTGTTGAACGATGCCGTCTGCTTCCGGCTTGAGGTCTACCATTTCGTTAGCCGCCACGGTTGCCGGCAACGCCAAGGTTTCGGAAACAGCCTGTCGCTTCGCAGGAACCGCAACGACTTGCACCACCGGCGGCCCCGCCGCCGCCACCGCCGCTTTCTTATGACATCCCGTCCCACCCGCGATACCAGACGCGAGGATCAACGCCCAGAAGCCGGCCGCCAGTCGGCTCGATCGAACCAGCCTTTGCCCCTCGTTAATCATCAACCACCAACCACGCCGATGGGTCTTACAACAGTTCGTGTTCATTCGGGCTTGCGCTGCTGCAGGTTAAGCAACCCCACAAAACCCGTCAACGTATTCCATCGGGCTACACGAAAGCGGACCACAGCGATGCCCGAAAGGGCCAACCGCGGAAACTCTGTCGCTCGGACTGCGGCTGTAACCGGGTTTTGCAGCAGTGATCTCGGTTTCCTGTGTGTGGCTTAAGACACGAAACGGTTGCGGCCCGGCACGTCTTGCGGTGGACGTTCGCATTGGGATAGATCGCAAACCAAGTATCGGGGAGGGACGCAGCAGAACCATTTCGGCGGTTCAACGCCGAGGGGTTCCGGGGACCTCTTAGCGCCGTCAGGACTGGTCGATATCAGCCGGACCAAGCTTGCTTAGCAACCGGGGTAAACCTGCGCCTCGTATTCCGCAGAGGGCCGAGGCGAATGAGAATCAAGCCTGCACCAATCCAGTTGACGAACCGCCGAAGTGAGTCCTGGAAATCTCTCGTGTATTAGATTTCAACACGTTACAGAAACAAATCGCCTTCCCGGCCGCCTTTTGCGACATCGCCGCACCGATCGCCGTACGGGGCGTGGACGACAGGACCACCGCCCATCATCTTCATCCGCGTCGAAATCGAGGACGTTGCCGCTGATCTGCTTCATGACAATCACTCTCCCTCAACTCCAGCTTCAGCGCAACCTCACTCCGCCAAATCGTCAATCCCCGCCTTTCTCTCTCATGATTAATGCGTTACCAATACCCTAAACCTTCCCCTGCGCATTTCCTCCAGGCGCGTCGCCAGGTTCGTGATCAGGGCGCGTTACTTCCGACGGGCAAGCCGCAGAGTCCTCAGAGCGCGGGCCGCAGCCATATGCTTTACGATCCGCGCAGGCTCCTTCACGATCCCTCTCCCCCTCACTCAAAAACCGCATCCTGTCTGCGACCCGAGCGCCCTGCCAGACGCGTCATCCGTTAGCTGTGCCCACAGAAGCACAGTTGTCCGGGCTCGCGGGTGCACCTATCGTTGTCTCCAATCGCACGTCACCAACTGCCAAACTCCTTGAGTCGTGCCTGTCTCATGGCCAAATAAGGCTTTGCTTCGTCTTCGCCCCTTACGTCGCCCGTTGCGGCCGGGGTTCACACTCATCGAGTTGCTCGTTGTGGTCGCCATCATCGGCATTCTCGCCAGTCTACTTTTGCCCGCCCTCTCCAGGGCAAAAGAGAGCGGCCGCATGGCTTATTGCAAAGGGAACATGCGCCAACTCGCGCTGGGCGCTTTGATGTATGCGGACGACAACCGGGAATACTTGCCTTGGGCTGGAGGAGTTGATCGAAACTCGGAGCCCGACTGGGTTTTCGGCGGTCAACCCAACAACCAAACGGCCGCACCTTCCCAATGGAAGAACGTCGGTTACGGGCATCACGCGGAGTCCGGATCGATCTTCCCGTTTGTCATGAACAAGCCGAGGGTGACGCCCCATCGGGACTCCTACACCAACACCTTCGCCGTGTATCAATGCCCAAGCACAGGCAAGATTGGTCGGGCTTTGCGTGTGAATTTCAGCATGAACGGAGATATCGACGCCAACGTCTCCCTGGCCAACCGCCGCTCGAGTGGTCCGCGAGGAATTCAGACGACCGCGCTGGGCAGCCCTTCACAGAAGATTCTGTTCGTTCAGGAATCGCCAGAAACAATGCATAACGCCAGTTTCCATCCGGGGAGCGAAGCGAGCGCGGTGCATGGCCAGTTTGTGGTACACAATAATCGAGTTCAGTTCGCTTTTTGTGACGGGCATATCGAAGCGTGGCGCCGCCAGAAAGTCATTGATATGCTGCTCGGCCGCGAAAGCCTGGATCGCCTTTACCTCGACCCGTTCTACAAATAGATTCGTCGAAACGGTTCGGCCTAAACCCCGCTCCGCGCTGAGCGACTGCCCCAACGGGCCGTCGATCGCCATCCGCCGCCGGGACCTATCAACTCACTCGCACCATCTGATGCGCAATGGCGTACTTCGTCAATTCTACCACGCTATGCAGATCCAGTTTGTCCATGATTCGCTCGCGATGCTTCTCCACCGTCCGCACGCTCACCCCGAGCACGCCGGCCGCTTCCTTGTTGGAAAAACCCTCGGCCACCAGCGTCAAAACCTCGCGCTCGCGCAGTGACAATTCCATCGGGCGCGGGCTCTTGGGTTTCCCAACGCCTTCGAAGAATTGTTTAAGGAAGGCGTCGGTCATCCCGGAATTGAAAACGGTATCCCCACGATAGATCGCCTGGATAGTGCTCAACAATTCTTCTGGGGAGGCGTTTTTGGAGACGTATCCACGCGCACCCGACTCCACAATCTGTCCGGCAAACTCCCCTTTATCATGCATGCTCAGGAGGAGCACTTTGATGTCGGGCGCTGTCTTCCGTAAGTGGCGGGTGGCTTCTAGGCCGTCCATGACGGGCATGCTGATGTCCATGACAATCACATGCGGATTCAATTGCAGGGCTTTCTCGATGGCCTCGCGACCGTTGCTGGCGTCCCCGATGATCTCCACGCCCGGGTGATGGCTCAGCCACGAGCGGATCCCCTCCAGAACGAACGGATGGTCGTCCACCAACATTAGTTTTATTGTCTCATTCTGTTCCATTGCCGTCTGTTAGGCAGACAAGTTTAGTCGATGCCGCATTTCTACGTACGGTCATAGCGATTTCCGTTCCGCCCGCCAAAGGTGGCCTCGACAAAGAATAGACGCGGGCGCTCGCACCCCGCTCGCTCTCGAAAATTGAAGCGACCAGCAGTTCGACTCTGTCTCGGACCTGGAGATTGCCCGAGGTCGTGTCCCAATTCAATGTTTTGGCGGCCGTGCGGACGTTTGCACTCCCTGACCCCGCAGCAACCCTTACGCTATACCGGGATCTGAGCGGCCAACTCTTCGGCAGGATAGGTCCAGATCTCGGCCAGTGTCGGATGGTAATGAGGCACCGCCGCCAGCTCATGGACGGTCATGCGCTTGGCCATGGCCACGATGATCTCGTGGATCAGTTCTCCCCCCACCGGCCCAACGACCCCGCCCCCTAATATCTCGCCGGTCCTCGGATCGGCCAGCAACTTCACGATTCCGTCTTTAGCCTCCATCAATAACGACTTTCCGTGGTCGGAAAATGGATATTGCGCAGTTCGATATGGAATCCCTAGGGCTCGAGCGGCTTTCTCGGTCAAACCGACCGTGGCAATTTGCGGATCGCTAAACACGACCGACGTCAGGAGGCGGCTATCCCAGGACCGGCGCCGCTCTGGCCAAATCACGTTGTGCGCGGCGACCTCCGCTTGCTGGATGGCAATGTGGACAATCTCGTGCAAGCCAGTGCAATCCCCGGCCGCGTAGATGTTCTCCGCACTGGTCTGCATCTCGTTCGATGTCACGATCCGGCCGCGCACCACCGAGACGTGCGCAGCTTCCAGATGCAGCGACTCAGTATTCGGCACCCGGCCCAAACCGAAAAAGATCTCTTCGGCCTCGACCCGCACTCGCTTGCCGTGGTGATGGAACTCCACGAACTTGCCGCCGTGGTGACGCCCTGCGCCCACAAGATCCGTCCCGGTGTAAAGCATGATGCCCTCATGCACGAGAGCTTCCTCCAGGATCGCGGCCGCATCCTCATCCATCTCGCGCAGAATATGCGGGCTCCTTTGGATCAGTGTCACTCGGACTCCGAACCGGGCGAAGAACTGGGCAAATTCGATCGCCACGGCACCGCCTCCCAGCACTAACAACGACTGTGGCAACCGAGTCAGAAAGAGCGCATCGTCGCTCGTCAGGAATCCCGCTTGATCCAGATCGGGCAACGGACTGGGCGCCACGACCGATCCCGTGCAAAGGATAAAGTGTTTGGCGCGGATCTTTTCTCCCGTGCTGATCGCGACGGTCTGCGAATCGATAAAGCGCGCATTCCCGTGCACGAACTGAAACTTGCCCAGGAGCAGTTGGCCCCGCCGATATTCCGCAAACTCGCCAATCAACCGGTTCTTCCGCTCCATGACCGCTTGGAAATCGAAGCGCACCGTCCCTGGATGAATCCCAAAAACCTCGGCGCGCCGGACCTGATGTAGCACCTCGGCCGATTGCAGCAGAGCTTTGGTCGGCATGCAGCCGCGCAGGATACAGAGACCGCCAATCTCTTTTCCCCCTTCGATCAGCACGGTGCGTTGTCCGGCCGCCGCTGTGGTGCGGGCGGCTGCATACCCAGCGCTCCCACCGCCGATCACTGCCACGTCATAATCAAAACTGTCCGAGAGACTCATGCGAACAGCATGCGCGGTTGTGTCCCCAGATTCAACCGCAACGCGCGTTGCCGGCCAGCTTCGCCATCCCTTCGATGGCACCTTTCCTCAGGCCCGATCACGCGACCGGAGCTAGAAGGAGGTGAAGGACGTCGGCCACGGAGTAGGAATCCCGGTCCGGCCCCATATATTTCGCGATCTGGGAGAGGTCGTCGCCAGCGGTGACGATCGGTAGTTCGGCTTGGCCATCGGCGCGAATCTGCGGGAACCCAGCCGCAGCCAGCAAAGCGTTGCAGATACACCTGCGACCCAGGGTATCTTGAATGGCGCCGCCTTTGCGCCGATACTGATCCTGCACTTCGGCCGGACAACGATAGCCAATCGTCCCGTCCGCCTTGCGATAAAGATGACGCAGGTAACCCAGGTCGCAAATGCGAGGTCGGGCTAGATAATTGGGAGAGCTCGAAAGGGTCGTGTCGAGCTGAGCGATTTTGAAGGGAAATCCCGTCGGCGAAGCTACGGGATCGGTGAAGACCCGCATCTGCCCCAAACGGCTGGCGGCAATCAACTGTCGCTTGATTTCGGATTGCAGTCCCGACTCCTGGCAAAAGGCAAAGAGCGTTCCCACTTGAATGCCTGCCGCGCCTAAGCTGAGAGCTTCGGCCAGTTTGCCAGGGCGGCCGTAACTGCCGGCCAGCCAGAAGGGCAAACCCAAAGCGCGTATCTTATCCAACTCGGGAATGTCGCGAGCGCCATAGACAGGTTCGCCTTCCGCGGTGAGTTGCAGAGGACCCCGAGGCGGGGCGTTGTGACCACCCGCCGTGGGCCCTTCAATGATGAACCCATCGACGCGTCCGCTCGCTTTCCTCGCCAGCGTGAGCGCCAAGGCTGCGGAGGAAATAATCCCAAGAAAGAACGGCCGCCGCAGTTGCGGGGCGAGGCCGGCAAAAAAGTCTTGCGGATCAAAACTCGTGGTCAGCTTTTCGCCGGGGAGCGCTCCCTCCACGTCGACCGGCAGTGACGCGGTCTGGCCCTGTGCGAGAAGGTCGAGAGCTCCCGGGACAGCACGGGGAATCCCTGCCCCCATCAGGATGTAATCCACCTTGGCCAACATCGCGCCGTATATGGATGGAAGTGTCGGAACCTGGATTCGCTCAAGGTAATTGATGCCCACCCGGCCGTCGTGCCCCTCTTTTGCCAGAAAGACCTCTACGAAATTCGCCACAACGGTCAGTTCGACCAAACTGCAACGGGAGGGCACGTTGGGCACCGGCGTGAGCTTGAAAGGAGCGCGACTGGATTTGCCGCCGGGAATGTAATAGTCCGACAGGATCCGTTCAGCCATGGCTGGCAATGGGAACTGAGCAAGCGCATGGCGCATTTGGCCGTCGGAATCGCCAAGTTGCAAGCGCCGCACGAGCACCACGGCCAGGGCCGTCCCCGAGACCACGCCCAACTGACCGAGGCGCGAAACCGCACGAGCCAGCGCCCAATTGGAGACCGCCACGCCCATGCCACCTTGAATAATGAGAGGATCTTGCATGCCCGTGCCTAATCTATCCGACAGAGCGCGCAGGCTGTGTCCAGACTGTAGAACGTGTTCTTCATTTGAATCGGTTATTCGATCCGTTACCCAATGGGTGCGACAACGGGCTTAACGCTATCCTGGAAGTCGTTCTGGCGACCTTGAAACCTCGATTCCCGGCCCACCCAGCATTTCCATCTTGTGGAGTGAACAACAGATCCAAAGATCCCTCGACTGTGCCAAGATTCGGTGCAATAGCAAGACCGGCGGTACGATTGACTTGTTGCGTGCGGAATGCCTCGCAAAGCTCGGGTTCTGGAAATTAGGCGCTCGTTATGTAAACCTCTGTGCTTGCCTCTCCGGCCCTTTGCGTTGATGTCGATCCAGCGATTCGATTCAGAATACCGGACAGACTCGGACAATTGGACAAAGCCAGCCGTAACGGGGGTTCACGACCACGAGTGCACCGCCGAGGCGGACCGACCTAACAACCGCTGCCGCTTGCCCTAAAGCCAAGACCCAAGGAGTATAGAATCATGATTCCGAAAAACACGATATGCCTCTGGTACGACAAAGACGCGCTGGAGGCGGCGCGTTTCTACGCCGCGACGTTCCCAGATAGCAAAGTAACCGCGGTTCACAACGCGCCCGGCGACTACCCAAGTGGCAGAGAAGGCGATGTCCTCACGGTAGAATTCACGGTCCTGGGCATTCCCTGCCTCGGTCTCAATGGCGGTCCGGCCTTTAAACATAGCGAAGCGTTTTCCTTCCAGGTCGCAACCGATAATCAAGAAGAGACCGACCGCTATTGGAATGCCATCGTCAGCAATGGCGGCGAGGAAAGCGAGTGCGGTTGGTGTCGGGACCGCTGGGGGCTTTCCTGGCAGATTACTCCGCGCGCCCTCACCGAGGCCATGGCCGCGGGTGGGAGCCAGGCAAAGCGCGCTTTTGAAGCGATGATGACGATGAAGAAGATCGACATCGCCACGATCGAAGCCGCGCGGCGAGGCTGAGGCGTCCTCACGAATCGCGGCTAGGTCGAAGACTAGCCGCACACTCCTTCCCACTCAGGCGTTCATTGACGCTGCATTCATCCTTTATTCTGCAGCTGACCCTTTGGATCCGCGGCGCCCCCCGTCATTTAGGCACTGATGGCGCCCGCATCCCGCTGCCTGTTGGAGCGCCACGTCGGACCTTCTATTTCGCAAAGTTCAAGCATGTTAGCTGCTCCCCGTCGAAAGCGCGTAGGAGAAAAAGCTGCTGCCATTGTTCGCCATTGCCCGGAACAGGTTTCTCTTGTTTCGACATGCCGCGCACATCGTCAGGCAAACAGGTTATTGAGAAAATGTGCAACTGCCCCTCCGAGAAATGACCCGCCCCGGCGCGTAGCCCAACCAAAGCAGAGTCCTAACACGAAGATCGACAACGCCCCGCCAACGGGACGGCTTAGATTGGCTCCGAGCGAACCCATCATGAACCACCCAGGAAGGTGCAGCGCCAGAAAACACAGTGCGCTAATTACGTTTGCTCGCGCGAAGCCCAACGCAGGAATCAGGTTGCCCAGGAGCGCGCCGCGAATCAGGAACTCCTCAAACAGCGGCGATACGATCAGCGCGTTCATGGTTCCGTAGTCGAATCCTCTGGGCAGCAGGGGAGCACCACGCTGCACTTTCGGAATAATCCCCGTGAGCGCGATCGCCAAGCCCACCGTCCCGCCCCAGAACAGCCAGCGCGACCACGCGGAGGCATTCGCCACGTCGGCCAGCCGACGACCCGAACTCCACACCAACCAACAAGCCGGCAGAATCCAGAGAAGCAGCTTGGCGGTCAGCCAGAATACCGCGCTGCCTGTATCACTGCCGAGCGACGGGAAACGGGTGCCGAGCACACTCTTGCACAACCATGCTAATGACCACGCCAGCATCAACACGGCAAAGGCCACCAGTGTTCTGGCAGCCAAGTGCTTCTCGGTCGAAGGAGTGGTCACGATGGAATCTCCGCTTTCCATTCGGAATTATTGCGCATCCGTTTGAAGTTCATTTCGCGGTCAGAATTTGGCCGGCCTGGAAGGTAAGCGACTGCTGCCGAAAACGCCAGCTTGACTCGGCCCGGCGTGCCTATGTCTTCGTCCGGCATCAAACGGTGACGTGGTGCAGCAACTCCGCCTTCACTGTCGGGTTCGCCGATTCCCTGATGCCTCGTAATCCTTTTGTGCCGGCCGGATGCATCTCTCCATCAACTCATCGTCTAGAAACAGCTCAAAGCGCGGCCAGTGCGGAGCCGCTTCCTCCCGCCCAGACCACGTCAAGTGTACGACCGCGTAGTCGCACAAGTGTCGAAGCAACTCGAACAACACGTCATCTCGATCGATGCGTCGGCCAATGGCCCTCACTGGGACGCCGTATAAGGGATGACCCTTTGCAATCTCGTTGGCGTACTCGTCTTCGAATTTGGCTGCCAACATCGGATCGATCGGCTCCCAAGGCGCAATCCACTGTAGCGGAGATTTCATACCGAAGGATAAGGTCACTGACGCGGCGGCACCGCGTTCGGTGAACCGCCTGGTACGATAGATTTTTCTCTCACGGAGGCACCGAGGCACAGCGGATCCGGATCGAGAGTTCCATGAATGATCCCGGGGATCCCGTCGCGCATCAGCGCTTCCCCGAAGTTCAACAGGTAGCCTAGCCTCAGACCTGTCAGTCGTAGGTAAGT
>JBGAIN010000196.1:0-14448 GCA_044225505.1 Limisphaerales bacterium | reverse complement strand
TGACCAACTGGAACAGAATCTTACCTGTTCCCGCCGCGTCACAACTTCGCGCCCTGCATCGGATCTCGTTTCTCAATTGCACCGCAGCCGGTCGGCTGGTCCGCATTACGCGAGCGTATGCGGCCGCGCGTCCGCGCTGCGGAGTAGCGTAACTTCCTCTCTTCACGGTGGCGAGCTATTTCCCAGCTCGCTTCCACCGCCTGCAACCCATGCTAATTCCGAGGAACCATCATTATACGAACGATACCAACCCGAACGGTTAGTATACTAACCAATCCGACTTAATCTGCAAGCCGTTTCTAATTAGCCAATTGCATGAGCTCTCGCGTCAAGGTAGGTCCCTGCCTTGACCCGACCGTTGCCCTACGTCATTCGGCTTTGGTCGCCGGCGCGGCGCGCTCAGCCATGCCGCTCTCCACCGCAATTGATTCCGTCCGAAGCCTTTGTGCTCGTCCTCACGGGTTTCTCGCTGTTTTCGGTGGGATAGAAGCTGTTCCCTCGTTCTGGAACAGGCGTTTGGCGTCCCGGCAGGGACGTCGTGGCATAAGCCCGGCACTTCCAGTGCCGGGCAGCCGCGCGCACAGTCAAAGTCCCGACGGGACGGCTGAACCTCTGCCAATCCTAGAAGCAACGTGTTTTCGGAGGATCGATCGCCCCTCGCGGGGCTAATCGTCATCCCCACATGTTCCTTGTCGTAAAGCGGGGACCCAAAGTGAGGTCAGGCAGCTGTGATCGTCAGCTGTGGCTGGATGTAATGGTTCCATAGCTCGCAATGCGTCGGGGGGAATTGCACAGCGGGCTAAGGTGCGGGAGGATTACGATTAAGACTACAATCCGCACTGATCCAGTTACCGATGCGCAGAGTTTCCGATCTCGTTGTGGCGGTGTGACTTGGGATTGCGTCCACAATTGTGAACGGAGTGTGCGACAATTCGCGCTATGGACGCTTGGTTTGGGAACCGACCGGCCCCAAACCTAGTGTGCTATCCAACAACTCCCGTAAGGTTTCGCGGCCAGGACTTTGGTTCGTCCGTCGGGCGTTGGCACGCAACTAAAGGCGACGGGATTCGGGACTGACCGCACGAGCCCCACAGCTATCGCAGGCTAATCTCACGGCTTACGCACGCTGGCGTGCGTTTAGCGTGCGTTTAGCGTGCGCTTAGCGTGCGGGTAGAACGCACATGCACGTTCCCCGAGCTCAGCTTGATCTCATGGCAAAGCGTTAACTGTAAGATATTTAAACAATACCATGGGCGGGCATTTCCACGTCGATTCGACGACGCGGGAGAGCGTAGCGGTGCTCAGCCGGCGCAGCGATTATCAATCAACACTTTGATAAGCAACCATTTGCGGTACGCTGAGGAGAGCTCGGAACGTCGCTCAAGCGCCTTGGCCAGCGGGCACGTCCAGGTCAAAAACAGCCGTCTGAATCTCGCCGCTTACCTTGACCTGAAACCAAAGACGGTACCGGCCAGGCTTGGGGAACGCGTACGGGAATGCGATCAGACCGCCCTGACCGGTCTCCTCGAGAGACGCCGCTCGGGCCAGGGCGTCAAGTTCCGCAGAAGCGGGCAGTCGGCAGATGGGGTCGTTCGTGATCGATGCGACTCGGAGAGGGGCTCGACCGTCACCTCGCATCACAAAAAGCTCCTGCGCTGCCATGGAATACGAACCGCCCGGGTGCAGATGAGTGAACACCGATCCATCGTCTTTTCTAAGAACGAGGTGAGCCTTCATTCCCAAGTAGGGTTCCAGGGCAACGGGTTTGCCATGGCCATCGTGGACTCGAAATCGAAGTTCAACGTCACGGGTGGCTGCGGCCACCCCCTCAAGAGCGGACTCGATGGTAATCGGTCCGCCGGGGCGGTCGGTGAGAACGTGGCTTTGCCCTACCCGAACAGAACTGTTGGCTAACGGAACTCCTTGATGCCAAGTGTCATCTGGATCGGCCAAGGCCAATTTTGGAGGGATTCCGTGGTCGTTCGGCGCATCGAGCGTCAGGCGAGCCACCAACGTATCGGTAAAGCCGGTTTCGAAAGTGACATCTCCATAGGCGGTGTACCGTCCAGCTGGCCACGGTGGCAAAGGAATTTCGAAGGTCTTCCAGTCCTTTTTTTGAGGATGTAAGTGGGCGAAAACGTCGAGGTCCGGTTCGCGAATGACGAACAAATGCAACAACTTGCCGTGATCTGGCACCAGAGGCGCCCCTCGTCGGACGGCCTCATCGGTCATTTCCAATCGAAGGGTCCTGCCTTCTGGAGCCGATACGACGCTCGCGGTCATTTCCAACGGGCGGAACAGGCGGTTGTTACGATAATCGGCGGCCTCGAGATCCCACCAACGTTTCCCCAAAAAGCCTAACCCAAGCACGACCACGGCCGATGTCACGGTCGCTGCGCGGGCCAGCCAAATCCGGCGGCGACTTGGATGAATGCCCGGCGGGAGGACTCCTTCACGCACGGCGGCGCCCACAATGACCGTCAGGAGCAAGACCAGGCAAGACCCGAGCCCAAACAGAAGGTAAGCGAGCGGCTTGGGCATCGGAAGAACCCGCGTGGCGACGGCGTTGACCGGGAGTATGGTTTTACCCGAACCCTCCGAGCCGAACACTTCCACCTCGACACTTTGCGCACCACCTTGCATGAACCAGAGCTGAGCGGAGTAAAGATTGGACTCTCCTCGGACCGGCTTCGCGATGTCGGGCGGCGGTGCGCCCTGGCGGCCGGTGTTCCAGCGGATGGGCAAAGCCGTCACGCGCTGAACACCAGGACTGAGGGCGCGCACGTTGACCGTCGCTAAACCGGGAATAACCTCCGGAGGCTGGACCGTCACCCGCGCCTGATACGGACCGATTTGGCCATCGAAGAAGACGGTCGACGAACCGACATGAGCACGGAGCACCCCTGGGAAAGCCATGCTGATCCAAAGCGCCAGGATAAGGCCGAGGCTTCCCCTGCCCTGCCCGCGAGGCCGAAGAGGTTTCATCGTCGGACCTTGGACATCCAATTCCCTAGCCATAGCCCCAGGCGCGCCGAGACGACGGCGTAGCCGTAGGCGATTCCAATGCCCGCCCAGGTGACAGGTGGATGCTGTCTGGGATTGGTTTCGTCCCAGAATTGAAACCGCCAATCCCCGAGGTTCTCGGTATAGCCCCAGTGCCGATCGCCCGCAAAGAACCAATTCCCGGCGGCTGGGGTTAGCATGAACCGAGAGAAATGCCATTGGGTGAGGAGAAACGGTCCCAGGAAAGCCGCCGCGCCAACGAAGACGATTAGCCAGTCCCGCCACCAACTTCGGCCGTGGCCGATCCAGCGCCGGACAAGATCGATGGCAAATGCGGGCACGATCATGAGAAGGGGGAAAGGCAACGCCACAAAATGGTCTACATGGTGATAAATAGGGCCGAGCTTCGGTTGCCCTGGAAATAAGGGGAGCAGCCAAGCCATCCCGGCCATGATGGTCATGTAGACCAGCGCGATCCACGTCGCGGCCCAGCGCGATCGCGAGGCCCGGGCAATTCCAAGGAGGTATAACGGATAAGTCGCGCACGACATGCGATAGAACGTGGCCGAATGCTGGTCATTGGGGAAACTGTGCTCCGTGAGGAAAACGGCTCCCATGGCCAGGAGAATCCCCGCCACCAGAATGAAAAGCCATCCATCGACCGAAACGCCGGGCTGGGAAGCATTGTTTTGCTCGCGCAGGACCAGGAGCAATGCGCCGAGCGCAACGGCCCACATGCCGAGTGCCAAAACGCTGTGGGGTGGGCTTAGAATCTTGACGTCCAATCCATAGGCGTCATGCCACCAGTTATCAAACGGCGCGGAAATCAACATTGCCAAAGATCCCCAGATGCACACCCACGCGCCGAAGGGGCCGCGAAAGCCGAGGACTCGCACACCGGCCGCCTCCCTCGAAGAGAGAGAAGTCCAGGTGCTTCGAAGCACCAGCCACCCGCCGACCAGGCCTCCTAGCAACCCGCCCAAGTAAATCGCCAGGTGGGCGGGTGTCCAAAAGGTGTCTCGACCAATTGTGCGATGCCAGGAGATATCCCAAAGCACCCCCACAACAATGCTTACCGCGCCGACGACGAGGAACCGGCTCGCCGTTCGAGTGGAACAGGGTAAGGCGACGGATAATTCCATTCCTGGCGATGAGGAAACGAGAGTGCTTGGCATACGCGAAATCTGGCGAAGCCAAGATACTTCCAGCGCAGGTCGGGCGTCAAAGGCTATTGCCAGCGTTCAGACGGACCGGTCCGCGGATCGCTCAGCGTAGATAGTCGAGCAGAGAGAGCTTGAGGACAGAGCCGCCCGTTTGCAGAGCGGCCTGGTAGGCCGTCTGGGTTTGGCCAAGCTTGACGAGAGTCTGCGCCAAATCCGCATCCATTTCACCCGAGACGGCTTTCTCCAGCGAGGAAGTGCGGGCTTGGGCAACGGAGGCCGCCGCTTCCAAGCGAGACTGAACTGCGCCGGTTGCAGCGAGGTTCTGAATCAAGCTGGATTCGTCTTTCTCCAGCAGCGCCCGGTCGGTGCTGGCGATGGAAGCGGTATCCCCAGCCGAGAGATGCTGCTGCAGGGAGATGAGGTGATTTAAGAGATCGACGCCCGACCGAGAGTCCATGAGCAATCCTTGCGGACCAGACCCGGTAGTGTTAGCGCCCAATGTTTGCGGGCTCAGCGTGACCCCCTCGGCGATCTCGGTCTCGGGCAGGTCCGTATTGCCGCTGTAAGTCACGCTGGCAGGAGTGCCATCAGGATTCTTCGTGAGCGTGAACGGGGCTTGATCCGTTCGCGTGCCGCCAAACAAATAGCTGCCGTTGCTTTTGGAGTTGGCCACTTCGACGGCCTGGCGGGTCAACTCTTCGACTTCCTTCGCGTAGGTGGAGATGGCGAGGGGCGACTTAAGGCCATCGGCCAAGGTGGCGATCTCGCCCGCACGATCCGAGATCTTCTTGAGCGACTGCATGGCCTCAAAACTGGCTTGGCTGACGCGCTGCTGCGTCGCAATGTTCTTTTGATAGCGCGAGACCCCCGTCGCTTCCATCTGCATGTTGAGAACGCGTCCCGTGGCCGCGGGATCGTCGCCCGGGGCAGAGATTCTCTGGCCCGTTGCCGCCTCCCGTTGCAGTCGGCTCTGCTGATTATTGAGAATGCTTAGCTGCCCGAGCAGATCACTCGTGAAGGTATTGGAAGTGACTCGCATGCGATAAAGGAAAGTAACGCCGTGGCGTTTTCAGGAAATCATTCAACCATGCTATTGCTTCAAGTTGACGACGGTGGTGAGAAGCTCGTCCACGGTGGTAATGAGTCGGGCCGAAGCTTGAAAGGCCCGCTGATACCGCGTCAGGTCCGTCATCTCCTCGTCCAGGGAAACACCACTGGCAGAGTCGCGCCGCTGCAAGAGCAGTTGTTCCACGATTTGCTGATCTTCCAACTGGTTATCTACCGTGGAGACAGCCAATCCAAAAGCAGTCGCATTGCTGGCATAAGATTCACCAAATGTGCGATTACTAAGGGCCGATTGACTCTTCTGCGCTAACTGAGCTAAAGCCAGGGCGACCTTGTTGTCTCCGACCGCGCCTGAGACCTAAGCGGCTTGAATCAAAGCCGGAATGTCGACCAGGGCCGGATTGACTTTGATGTCGGAAGCGTCCGTTCCACTGAAAAAAGCAGCGCCCGTCGTCCCGGTCAGGCTGTAGCCCGCCGTGTGCAGCGTGTTGACCTCTTGGATCAATTGCGTCGCCATCGTATTGATCTGGGTCCGCAAGTCCGCAATGGCACCATCCCGAGCTTCCATCGTGCCGTGGAGTTTCCCGCCGGTAATAAACAAGGCAGTTCCCGTCGCTGCCGAGCGCAGTCCGATTTGGCCACTGCCCGTGTCGTACGCTTCCAGCTTATCCGCCACCTCCAACCCGGAAACCATCAGGGTGCCGCCGATCGAGACGTTAACCGCGCCGTTATTACCGGACGAGATGTCGATCTTCACTAATTTGGACAACTCTTCGATCTTGCTCTGGCGCAAGTCGCGAAGGTCGTTGGCCGATCCGGGAGCGCCAATCTCCGATCGAGTAATCTGATCATTCAGGTTGGCGAGTTCGGCCAAGAGAGAATTGGCTGTGTTGGTGTCGTCCTTCACTGCCTGGTTCAACGACGTATTGACCAGGTCTAGCCGATGATCGATTTGGTTGAACTGATTCGCCAGGGCGCCCGCTTTGCCCAGCACGATCTGTCGCTCAGACAACGAGGTCGGATCGCTGGAGAGCCCCTGGAAGCTCGCAAACAAATCGGCATACCCATCCGCCAAACTGTGAGAGACACCGACATATCCCGAAGCGCCGCTCGCGGCGGCTGAGCTATCCAGCTCCTGCCCCAAGCTCGATTGCGCAAACTGCAGCGCGCTCTGCTGAGATTCGAGTGAACCGCGGATGGAAACCTCGCTTTGGATTTCCTGATCGAGAATATCAGACCGGAGCCTGACGATGGCGGCAGACTCAACGCCTGTGCCTTGGGCACCCAAATCTCCTGGAACCGTAGGCGAAGTGGTGATGCTCAACCGCTGCCGCGCATAGGCAGGATTATTGACGTTGGCCAGGTTATGGCCGGCCACTTCCACACCCTGCTGCTGCGTGATGAGCGATCGGGCGCCGAGTTGAAGTGTTCCAAATAATCCAAGCATATGAATCCTCTATCCGACTGCGTCGTAAAGCGAGGAGCGCGCCAGGGCTGGGCCAAACACCATGCCTCCGGCATTGTAAACAGGGCTGCTGTTTCCCGGGAAAAGTGTGCCGATGAACCGCTGCATCATGTCGACCGTGCGCGCCAGCAGCAGATGGTTTTGCCGAGATCGTTGCTGAATCCGCACGAGCAGTTCGTTGTTCTCCTCCACGAGGGCACCCACCAGCGGACGATAATCCTCTGGCAACGCGGGCGCGATCTTGCTGAACGGCGCATCGTCGGCAAATCCCAGGGCTCGCGCGAGCTCGGCCCGACGAAGTTCCCGTAGTCGCCGCGCTTCCTGGATGACAGCACCTTGGGACTCAATGTCGGCGACCGACTGCAGTAGATTCTCCGTCTGTCGATGCATGACGAGACCTTGATGAGAATCGAGCCGGGCGAGCATTTCGCCGTATTGCTGGAGTTCCTCACGGAGAGCGCTAATTAACTCTTCTATCAATGCGATCATACCGGCTTAGGGTTGCTTCACCTGGGATGTGGGAGTTTGAGCTTTGGCTGCGGCCGCTTCATTCGCCGCGTTTTGACGATGCAACTGGGTTTCCAGACCGCGCGCTAAGCCAATCCCAGAGTGACTGATTTGATCCGCCAACTGGTTCGTGATCATGTCGTGGTAGACCTGGCCAGCCACCGCCGACCCGGCACCTGACGATTGAATCAGGGGCTTTTGGGCTTCCGACAAAATTTGCCGCACGAGCACCGCTTCAAACTGGCGGCTGAGCTCCGTCAACTTTTGCGCTTGGGAGAGTTGCGGATTGCCTGCCAGCTTTTCCACTGGCATTTGCGAGGCGTCAATTGAGCGTTGAGAGAGGTTGACTTGCATGGCTAACGAAGGACGAGTTCAGCTTGCAGAGCGCCCGCTTGCTTCATTGCTTGGAAGATCGCCATCATATCGCGCGGGGTGACCCCAATGGCGTTTAACCCCGCCGCAACCTTCTCGATGGTGGGCATATCTGAGAGCGTGATGAACGTCCCTTTCGGTTCATTCACCTGCGTATCTGTGCGCGGCGTCACGGCGGTCGATCCGGTCTGACTGAGCTCCTTCGGTTGAGAAACATCCAGCGACGAGGCGATACTGATCGTGAGCTCACCATGGGAAACGGCACAAGTGGAAATTCGAATCCGCGAGGTTGCGACGATCGTCCCAGTCCTCTCATTGATAACCACACGAGCGGGCACATCAGGAACGACCTCCACCGCTTCCACTCGAGAAATGAAATCCACGGGCGCGCCGTCGTGTCCCTCTGGAACGCGGACTCGCACCGACGTCGAATCGGCCGCCTGCGCGCTGCCAGGGAAAAGTCCGTTGATGGCTGCGGCCATGCGAGACGCCGAGGTGAAATCCGGGTCCCGCAGCAGCAATTCCAGGAATCCGTTGTGCACGATCTCCGTCGGGATCTCTTTTTCAACTAAAGCCCCGGAAGTGATCTGCGCGACCGTGGGATGATTCTTCTGGACGGTAGCTCCGCCCGGACCGCCGGAACCGCCGATAAAACCGCCGATTGCCAGCGCGCCTTGAGCGACGGCATAGACCTTGCCATCCGCTCCGACTAACGGCGTCTGCAAGAGCACACCGCCCTGCAGCGTCTTGGCATCGCCAATCGCCGAGACGGTCACATCCAAGCGCGTTCCATTTCTGACAAATGCGGGAATATCCGCCGTCACCATTACCGCGGCGACATTTTTGGATTGAAGCGTCGCCGGAGGCACGTTGATGCCGAAGCGTTGCAGCATATTGGCGATGCTTTGGACGGTGAAGACAAGATTCTTATCCCCATCGTTCGCCAAGCCTGCGACCAGGCCGTATCCGACGAGTTGATTATCTCGCGCGCCTGAGATGACGGCCAGATCCTTCACTCGCGAACCCGCTTCCACCGAAAAAACAAGCGTGACGAACAGAGCGAGTCCAAGCCAACGACCAACGGTTGCCGTCCTGGCTCGCGATCGCGTTTGTGAGCTGACAGAAAAACGATGCACAAAAAGAAAAGTTAGAATGGCGATACTTTATCCCACACGCGGGTAAACCACCCCTTCTTCTGCGAGTCCGTGACACTACCTTTCGACAAGTATCGGATCGTGGCATCGGCCACGTTGTAACTATAAACGGTGTTATTAGACTGCACGTCTTCGCTCCGCACCACGCCGCGCAAGATGGCATCCTGCGTTTCTCCGGCAAACGAGGTTTGGTGCGTGCCCTCGATCATTAAGTTCCCATTCGGCAGGACGTCAACGACCCGGACCGCGATCCGGGCGGTGATCTTCTCGGAGTTATTGATCTGTCCGCCTCCGCTAAAGTCTTGTTTGCTGTTGAGCTTGAGGGCCGGCATTTGCCCGTTCTTCGTGAGCAGACCGCTGGCCGCGGGCGCATAAAGAAAAGTTCCAACACTCGCATCGACTCCGCTGCTCCGCGCGGTTTTAGTTGTATTGTCTTTGCTGGCGCTGTGGTTTTCCTGCACGAGGATGGTTAAAATATCGCCGACGGCACGGGCTCGTTTATCACTAATTAGCGAGGTGGAAGAGTTTTCTTTCCACAACGACTGCCCTGTCACGGGCAGGACGCAAGCCACGCTCAAAACCGCCGCCCCGACCCACTCAGAACGCCACCTGGATTGTCTCTTCATTTTGCACCTTTCCTCGAAACTCACGTTTAGACCGGATATTGCGGGCACGAACCCATTGTCCGGGAAGGCCGTCTTCGAGAACTTCAGCCTTTGTCGAAATGATCAGGGATCCCTCCTGCACAATGGCATCGACCAAGCGGCCCCGTTGCACGATCGGCCGAAGGCGAAGCGACCGCGTTGTCAGCGGCAAGCCCGCGGGGATGTTTTCCGCAAACTCGAGGCCTGGATCGTCAAAATTGACCGCTGGGAGCGCATCGCGCAGGGTCAGGACATCGCGGCGTTGTCGAACGATTTCGGCCGATTTGAGCGGTTGACCGCGTTGCACCGGGGCGCTCGTTACCCACACCTCACGCCAGACCCGGGCTTGGACGGGCACTTGCCAATTGCCCAGCAACGATTGATCCGAACGGAGTTCAAAACGTAGAATGAAGTTTGCCGACACTCCTGCGGAAGGCAGGTCCACGATGTTTAGCGTAAACGGCTCGTCAGCAATCGGTGTCGCTGGCCACGGTCGCGTAAAACGCAGTTCCACATCGCCCCGCTCTTTGACGTAGTCGCGCTGCAGGGCCGCCGTTAGCAAATCTTTGACCTCAGCTTCTTCCAAAGGTCGGACGCGTCGGACCACCCGCACCTGCGTCGGCCCAGTCCAGTTGGTATTGACTAACTCTGGCACGGCTTGGCGCACGAGTTCCGTCACTTGCGCGCGCGAGAGAGTCATGGCCTGACCAATACTAGGCGCGGCGCCAAGGCGGACGTGCGGCAAGGGCAGCGGTGGATTCTCGATGAGTTCGTTGAGGTAGACGCCGGAAGCATGGACTTGAACCTGGGGCAGAAGCCGCCAGGCCGTCACTTCGGGCGCCGGTTGCGTAGCGCCGAACGCGGCAAGGCCGGTCAACCAGAGGATTAAACCTAATAAAGGGGTTGTCATCGAAAAAAGTGCCACGTCAAAACAAATTACCGACGGAGGTTATTACTCATCTGCATCATTTCGTCGGACGCTTGCACGGCCTTCGAGTTCACTTCGTAAGCACGCTGCGCGACGATCATGTTTACCATTTCTTCCACCACTTTGACGTTCGACATTTCCAGGTATCCCTGCTGCAGTTCACCAAAGCCGTTCTCCCCAGGGTTTCCCAGTTCTGCGGCCCCTGAGGCGGTCGTGTCTTTGAACAGGTTGCGCCCCAGATTCTGAAGGCCCGCCGGGTTAGCAAATCGAACCAACTGGACGCGGAACGATTGATTACCGCTCGGCCCCGTCGTTGTTATCTCACCGGTCGACGCTATCGTGATGGCAGTAGTTCCCGAGGGAATCGGTTGAAAACCGCCTTGCAGCACAAGTCCGTCGCTCGTGGTAATTCGGCCGTCCGAAGCGAGTTTCAGGGCCCCATCCCGGGTATATCCTTTGGTGCCGTCAGGAAGCTGGACTTCGAAAAAGCCGTCACCTTGGATTGCCACGTCCAGGCGCTCTCCCGTTTGCGTCAACTCTCCCGTGGTGAAGACTTTTGAAGTGGCAACCAAGCGAGAACCATGGCCAATCTGAACGCCAGTCGGAAGCTGATTACCGCCCCCCTGATCTGCGCCTGGCGTGCGGGTGGTCTGATAGAGTAGATCTTGGAACTCCGCCTTGTCCTTCTTGAAACCGGTCGTATTAACGTTGGCGAGGTTGTTAGCGATGATATCGAGGTTGGTCTGCTGCGATTGCATCCCAGCCGCAGAGGAATATAAGGCGCGCAACATAACACGAGTTAACTTGGATTGCCGAGTTCAGAAATCGCACGGCCCATGCGCTCATCCTGGATTTGGATGACCCGTTGATTCGCTTCAAAACCGCGCATGACCGTGATGAGATTGGCCATTTCCGCCACGGACGAAGTGTTGGCTCCTTCCAGGTAGCCCTGGCGCAGCGATGGCTTCGCGATTTCATTTGGAACCAAGTCAGGGCTTTGGGCCATGAAATAGCCGCCTCCTGTCGAGGTCAGCAACTGCGGTTGATTAAAATCGACGATGCGCAGTTTACCCTGCACTTGTCCGCCCTGACTTACCTCTCCCGTCGCCGAAATGGAGATCGGGTTGGGATCCGTAAGGTTGATGCGAATAGGGCCGGATTCCCCCAACACAGGATGCCCCTGTTTAGTGACAAGTTCACCCTGCGCATTGATCTGGAACTCGCCGTCCCGCGTGTAAGCGGTCGCACCGTTCGCCATTTGAATCGCAAAAAAGCCTTTCCCGTCGATGGCAACGTCCGTCTTGACCCAGGTGGCCCGAAGCTCACCAGGTTGGAAATTCGTCGATGTATTCGCTTGAGCGAGGCTGAAATGTTGGGCGAGTGCGCCTTGCGAGCCCGACATCATTCCGGCTTGCACTGCGGAAAACGAAAGGTCCTGCCTTTTGTAACCAGGGATCGAGCTTGAAGCCAAGTTCTCCGAGACGACTTCCTGCCATCGAGAACTGGCGTTAAGCGCCGAAGCAGCTTGATACAGACTGACGTTCACAACGCTGCACCGAGCAGCGGTTGTGCCATTGAGAATCTGGCTGTTTTGGCGTCTGTTTCAGGCACTCCTTACCTAGGTGAGAGGCACAAGCTGCCCACAGCGCGCAACGCACAGAAGAAAATGCCCGGTAAGGTTGAAGACCTTGCACCCGCAGAAGAAGCGAAGGACCGCCGACAAGGCGGTCGAGGAGACGAAACGACGGATTCAGTAAAGGCACTCCAGTTCGTGCACCTGGCCACAGCCACACTGCAACCGGACGCGCTTCACTTGCCCGCCCTCGCGGTGAAGTTCCAGGGTAGGTCCAGCCTTGATCTCCACACTGACCGATGGAGGAGGCTGCATCGAGGCGGACGACGCTACAGGCCGGCTCTCTGCCAGGGAGAAAAAGGAACGCCGAGACGAAGACGCACCACCCGCAGCCGCGCTAGGTCCCGCCTGGGATCGGTCTAAGGCAGGTGTTTCAGCAGCAGTGCTCAGCGGAATAAATGTAGCGGCCATAGTGCTTCTAGAGTTGGCTTCCTTGCCTGATCTTCAAGAGGACAGCGACGCGGCGGTTACTCTCATCTTGAGGCTCCAAGTCTGGTATAGGCATCGTCGCCGCATACCCGGCGACGCGACGGATTTGCGCCTCAGCAACGTCGTGCTCCTGGAGCTTGCGACGAGCCGCATTGGCTCGGTCGACGGACAATTCCCAATCGCTATACTCCGGCTTCGGAGATTGGTGACCGCGTTCGGTATGTCCTTCGACCTCCACGTTAAAACTGCCGCTGAAGCGTGCGACTTGCCACGCCAGAGTGGAAATTACCCAAGACCCGTATTCGGTGAATTTAGCGCTATCCGCTTCAAAGATCGGTTTGTGGCTGCGGTCAAAGACGTTAATCCGCATGCCGTCTGGCATCATCTCCAGTTTCACCGGATCCTGATCGGGAGTTTCCGGGTTGCTCTGCAGTGTTTTTACGAAATCTTCGGCTATTTTCCGGAGCATCGTCAACTCAACCGCCGATGCCGAATCAAAATTCCCGCTGCTCGATTTGGCCGCTTGCACATCCTTGTTCGGAATGATGCCGGTAGATTCTTTGGTGACGGAAGCAAAAGGGTTGCGAAAGGCGCGTTCGACGGCCTGTTTAATACGCTGATCCTGAGAGGTGAGCCATAACACCAGGAACAACGCCATCATCGCCGTGACAAAGTCCGCGTAGGCGACTTTCCAAGCACCGCCATGATGGGCATGTTTGTTCTTACTCATGTGCGTCTACTTTGGCACAGCTGCGCCCCCCATTAGCCCTTGGCACCGCCCACTACTTTCAACATTTTCTCGAGCGCATCCGCCTCCGGCTTTACCTCGCTCCCAAGACAGCGCCGGGCCATTTCGACCGCCATAATCGGCGCCATCCCGCTCGCAAAACCGACGACCGCCGTTGCGATACATCGCGAGTAAGCCAATTCGGATGCACTGACAAACGCCATATTCACCGCGAGAGGATTGAGAAAGCCATACGAGATCAGAATCCCCAGAAATGTTCCGACGAGCGCGGCCGCGACGTGGTGTCCGATTTCTTCGATGGGCCCGGCAATGGACCCCATCGTAATTACAATGCCCAACACCGCCGCGACAATTCCGAAGCCGGGCATCGCGTCAGCAGTTTTCGTCAGCACTTCGATCGGTTGGTGGTGCTCATTTTCCAAGCTCTCGAGTTCCGTCTCGAGGAGGAGTTTCAACTGGTCGGGCTTCACCTTGCCGTCGATGATCGGGCGCAATCCTCCGCAGAGCAGCTCGACCGCGTGGTGATTATTTACAAAGCTGGGATACTTAATGAAGATCGAGCTCGTCATGGGATTCATCACGTGGTCTTCCAACGCGATCATTCCATTGCGGCGTCCGAGCATGAAGAGTTCGTAGAGTGCTTTAAAGAGTTCTTCGTACGTCTTGCGGCTGTAAGTAGATCCCTTGAATGCGTGCAAGATCTGCTTGCCCATATCAATCAGCACCCGCTTGGGTGACATAATGACGAGAGCGCCGCCGGCCGCACCGCAGATCACGATGAACTCGGAGACCTGGATGAGCGCGCCTACGTGCCCTCCCCCCATCATGAATCCGCCGATAACGGAGAACAGAACGATTAAAGCTCCGACAATAACAATCATGAGATCAATTCTTGCCTACGGCGACACTGCAGCCGTTCCGTGTTTCTCCAGAAAGCAGCGAATCGCCAGGATTGCCTGCGCGTGAATTTGACAAATGCGCGATTCGGTAACGCCAAATACTTCGGCGATCTCACGCAACCGCATGTCTTCAAAATAGTAGAGGGCGAGAACTTTGCGCTGCGCCTCAGGTAACTGCTGCAATCGTCGCGCAACCATTTCCGTTAACTCGCGCCGTGCCGCGCAATCGAGAGGGTTCCGTTGTGATTCGTCAGCGATATGCTCATAGCGGTCTCCCTCGCCGGAATCCTCGGGACTAGACGCTGAATCCAAACATACGAACGTCGCCGGGCGGATCTCCTCAAGTAATGATTCGTACTCGGCAAGCGGCATTCCCATCGCCTGAGCCACGTCGCTGGCACTCGGAAGACTGCCCCGACGCTGTTCCAGTTCTTGCAT
>JBGAIN010000195.1:0-15250 GCA_044225505.1 Limisphaerales bacterium | reverse complement strand
GACCGGACGGAGGTGTGGCCATTTCGGTGAACGGATCACGCCACCACTCCAGCCGCGGGAAACGTAAATCCAGCCATCCGGCCCCAAGGTCGGGTAACACGCGCGGAGTTGAGTGGTTTGATTCGTTGCGAAACCCGTGAACCATATTTCGCGGACGTCCGAGATGCCATCCTGGTTAGTGTCGGCGAGCCAATAGAGATTGGGCGCGTCCGTCACCAGGAGACCGTCCCGCCAAGGGAGCAGTCCGTTGGGAAACATCAAGTCGTGGGCGTACTCGGTGCGCGTCGCCACTGGGAACACGTTGTGGTCCCAATCCAATCGGGCGATGCGTCCTTGCGGAGATCCGTCCGGCGCACCGGTGGGATACCCTCGATTCTCGGCGACAAAAAGCCGGCCCGCTTCATCCCAGGCCAAGGCGCATGGGGATTGCACAACCGGTTCTGCCGCGATCAGATCGATGCGATACCCTGGCTCCAATTGGAATTGATGGAGGGCATCCGGGGGAGAGAGTGGATTCGCTTCGATCGCGATCGTCGGGGCGGGACACAATGCCATCAAAGCCCAAACCACCGCCCACCCGTAGGACTGGCGCCGAGCAGTGCGCGCGGCCCATCCTTTCCCAGTCCGAAGCCAAAATCCCTCGCCGCAGGGCCCATGCTGATTCTTTAACAGGCTCCTAAGGAGCGCCGAGTAAGTCATTGGCTGCATAGAGAGAGGCAAAACATTTTGTCGCCTCGCTCCATCCTTAGGAAGAAACCGGGTAAATTCAACTTCCGCTTCAGGCGGAGGAAGAAGCCGGGCATGAATTAAAGTGGGTGAGGTCAGCCGCAATATTCCACGGGGCGCGGCTATGGCGAGTCCGACGATGCCTAGCCGCAGCAGCTTCGTGTCCGCGAAAACACCTCGTGTTGTTCGAGGAGTTCTTGAAAAGGCGGAAATTCTGCGGCTGGTCTGACGACACCGCCGCGGTCCTTAATCTCTCCCAATTTTAATCACGCCCGAAGAAGCCGCCGTAATGGTCAGGGGGTGAATCATAGGCTGCGGCTACCATCGTCCGCCCCGGTCCCAGGGCTGGCACGCGGGCCGGGAATGTCCACAAAACGCAAAGTCCAACGACTTGAAAGCCGCTGGACTTGCACTTTTCGACCGGATTGTTCCGGCAGTCAGATTATTTCTTGCGAGAACGGCTGCTTTGCCCTTCCTCTTCTGATGCTTCTTCGCTTTCAGCACCTTCTTCGGATTCCGCCTCGGGATTGGCTGCAGTCTCCGCGATCTCCGTCAACTTCTCGTCCGTAGCCTTCTCTTCGTCCAGGGTTTCCTGGAGCAAATCCAGGGCTTCCTCTTGTTCAAGGAGTTCGGCCCAGGCTCGCAGGGATCCATAGGAAGCGATTTCGTAGTGCTCCACCTTTTGCGCGGCGCAGATAAGAGCGGCGTCGCCTTCGTCTTCTTTGATGAGCTCCTGGGCTTCCTCCACTAACCCTTGCATGGCCTTGCACTTCTTTGACTTAGGCGCTTCGTCGAACGCTTCGAACACTTTCTCCAACCGTTCGACATGGGTTTCTGTTTCCTCTAGGTGTTGCTCAAATGCAGCTTTGAGTTCCTCGTTCTGCGCTGCCTTAACCATCTTTGGGAGCGCTTTCAAAAGCTGTTTCTCAGCATCGTACAAGTCTTTCAACTCTTCCACAAACGTTTCACGTAATCCGCTCATAATCGATTTCCTTCTGTTATTTAAGTTATAGCCGCTATGTGACCGGTCACCGTAGACTCTTTACTCGCCGGAACAATCGGGCGATGGCCTGAATCCGATTTCGGCTTTTCCCTGCGCCGCGCCGTCGATCTTCCAACCAGCCGCTGTTTCATTCACGGCCAACCAGTTAGGCGTCTGAAACCAGGGTAAAAACGTAGGCGCTGAGCGGCTGGTAACGGGCCGACCGATATTGTTTACGAATTCCGGGAACCGACAGCGGCTTTCGCGCCTCTCAATGGCAAGCGCTGATGGCAAAACGAATTTGGCTCACTTCCGCCGCTGTCCTCGGGATACTGGCTCTAGCCGGTTTGGTCCTGACTTCTTGTTCTAGCTTGGAACGAACCGTGGCGGACCCGCCTCAGATTGAAGGAGCTGCATTTGTCGGTAATAAAGCCTGTGCGGAGTGTCACACGAACATTGCTCGAGCCTTCCCTGCGAGCCCGCATGCTCGCTTTCATCGGGATGATTTGACGGCAGCGGGCCGCACAGGTTGCGAATCATGCCACGGCGCGGGCAGCTTGCACATCAGCGGCGGAGGCGGCCGCGGCAAGTTCATCATCAATCCAGGCAAAGACCCCTCGGTTTGTTACCAATGCCACCTTTCGACGCATGCCGAGTTGAACTTGCCGTTTCATCATCCGGTGGTGGAAGGGAAGCTGAGTTGCGTTTCTTGCCATGATCCGCACGGTCATGACATCAAGAAACCGGCCACAGGGCTGGCGATGGCCCGGCGAAACGAGACCTGCAGCGGATGCCACCGAGACCAGACGCGTCCGTTCGTTTTCGAACATCAGGCGCTCTGGGAGGGTTGCACCGTTTGTCATACCCCGCACGGCTCGGTGAGCCAAAAGCTGCTGGTCCAACGGGATAACAACCTTTGCTTGAAGTGCCACGCCCAGGTGCAAGATGGCCCTGGCGCCGTCGCGATTGGAAAGTTCGATCATTCGAGCTTTTTGCGAAGCCGCACGTGCTGGAGCGCCGGTTGTCATCCATCCGTGCACGGCTCGAACATCAGCGCGAAGTTTCACTACTGAGCTTCCCCCCTCGCTTCATGATACCGCTCCGCCGATGTTTTAAAAACCGTCTTCGCTGGCTCGGACTGCTCGCGGGAGGCGTGATCGGCGCAGCGGCCGCGGAACCAGCCGCGAGCATCGACGAAGCAAAGCTACCTCCACCGCATCCCGGTCCGGTCGACTTTGCACGAGAGATTCAACCGATCTTCCAGGCACGCTGTTACCGATGCCACGGTCCAGAACGACCCAAGAGCGGATTCCAGTTGGACAATCTCAAGGCCGCTCTCAAAGGAGGAGACCAAGGTGTGGCTATTTTGCCCGGTCAAAGCAGCAAAAGTCCCTTGATCCATTACGTCGCTCGCTTGGTGCCGGACATGGAAATGCCCTGGCGGGCAAAGGAGATCCGCTCACCCCGGCCGAAATCGGCCTGCTCCGCGCTTGGATCGATCAGGGGGCGCATGGGTCAGGCGAAGTAAAGTCGAAGGCCCTCTTCTCGGTTCAGCCTTCGTTCGCCTGGATTGAGTGAGCGGGAATCGTCAGGAGTTCCGTGAGCAATGGGGACTGCGCGAAGGCTGGTCCGGTGGGATCCAGGAATTCCAACTGCAAGAACGCACCGCGGACGGCATTCGATTGGACGCGGAAGGCCGAGTCGTAGCCAACCAGAACGACTATCAACTCAAGTTGAATTTGCAGAAACCTGACCTCGGATTCATGCGCTTCGGTTTTGAGCAATATCGGAGATACTACGATGACACCGGCGGGTTCTATGTTCCTTACGGCATCGATCCGATCGGGTTGGGGAAAGACCTGCAAGTGGACATTGGCCGGGCCTGGTTTGATGTGGGCTTGACCCTTCCCCATTGGCCCAAAGCCGTCCTTGGATACGAATACCAGTTCAAAGAAGGGGCCAAATCGAGCTTGGCCTGGGGAGATGTTACGCCTGATCCCGCGTCAGCGGACGCACGGGCGATTTTTCCTGCGTATAAAGACATCGACGAAAAGGTCCATATCCTCAAATTGGATGTCACGCACGAGATTGGCGGATTTGCCGTCGATGATAGCTTGCGGGTGGAGTTTTACGACTTGAACAACGACCGGATCGAGTTTCTGCCGTCCAGTGTTCAGGTTGCGCCAGCGCTCGGTATGCGGTTCCAGGAGAAATATCGGCACTTCCAAGCTGTGAACGCTTTGCGCGTCGAGAAGCAAGTGAAAGACTGGCTGTTGTTAGGCGGCGGTTACCTCTATTCCAAACTGGACGGCGATGGTGGCCTGAGCCAGCAACTCTTCGATCCGGCAACAGCCACCTCCCTTGCATTTCCGGGGGACACGAGCCATCCCATTACCCTGGAACGTGAGTCTCACGTCTACAACCTCAGTTCCCTTTGGGGGCCATGGGAGGGGCTCAGCCTGACCGCAGGACTGCAGAACGAATGGACACACGAGGAAGGATTCGGTGAGGGCCTCCTTCGGATTGCAGATCCCACGCTCCCCCCAATTCAGCACCTTTACAACTCACAGCGGGACAAAGCAATTCTCCAGGAAGACCTCGGGCTTCGCTATACACAAATCCCGTGGACGGTCCTCTTTGCGGAATCCCGCTTCCGCCAGGAGTGGATCGATTTCTTTGAACGCGATGAGAATAGCTTGGAGACGCTCGACTTTCTCCGGGACACCGACGCAACGATTCGTCTGGCAGATGTGCGGACTGGCTTCAGCATTTCTCCGTGGACGCCAGTCTCATTGGAAGCGAGCTATCGCCATAGCGCGGAGACGACCGAATACGAGCATTCCGTCGACGGGCCTCCCGGGATTGTCTCACCGATCCCAGGCTTCGATCCACCGAATGGATATCCCGCGTTTTTCAGACAACGCCACATCGATACAGATGGAGTGGAAGCGCGGCTTATCCTTCGACCGGTCTCGTGGCTGCGAACGACCCTGAAATACCAGCGAATCGCGACTGATTTTCGCACGGAAACAGATAGCGGAGTGTTGTTGGGCACAGGAACACCAGTGCCAGGGGGCTCCATTCTTGCCGGCGATTACGATGCCAGTATTTATAGCTTGGGTGTGACATTGACACCTTGGAGGCGGCTGCATCTTGCAACTACATTCTCCTATAGCGATACCCGGACGATTACGGGAGTCGATGGCCGCTCTGGGCTCGCGCCCTACCAAGGCGATATCTACAGCGTCCTGGGCACAGCAAACCTAATCCTAACGACCAATACGGACTGGACTTTAACCTACTCCTTTTCGCGAGCTGATTACCGGCAGGATAATGAGGTTGACGGATTACCGCTCGGCATTCGCTACGATCGCCACGGCATTTTGGCCGGCCTGCATCATCGCTTCAACCCGCGGATGACCGCGGCGCTGCAATACGGCTTCTTTTACTACGATGAACCAACCAGCAACGGCGCACGCAACTACGCAGCGCACGGGATTTTCGCTTCTTGGAAGGTCGCCTTTGAGTAATTAAAGGCAGGGGATCCACCGCTGGCATGCCCAGCAAGGGCCTTTACGGGTTACCAGTTTCCGAAGGCCCCGTCCGCGTCCCAAAGGTGCGACGCGCGATAGGTTTTCATCTGCTTGATACCACGCCAAGCGACCGAACCATCCAGCAGCGCGACATTCCCACCTTGGGCACCGATTTCTTTTGGAGTCTGATTGTAAGCGGCGTCCGTGCTATCGAAGTAGCTCTCGTCCTTGACGACCGGGCCGCGCGCGGCGTGGGGAGCTAGGATTCGTTGAAAGCTGTAAGCATAGACGTTGAGGTCCGCCACCAGGACGAGGGTCGGATCGGCGCCTGTGTTCTGTGGGGATTGCCATTGATTGGTCGTGCCAGGAACTGCCGCCCAGGGCGTGCCAGGATGGCCGCCCAAATAATGATAGCCAATGGCCACACCGTAGTCGTCGTGCACACGCCACCCGTCCCGCTTCTCCATCCAAAACGCCAGACTCGGACAGTCGAGGGATTTCAATTCCGAGGCGTAGCGTAGCAAGTTCGTTTTCGATTGGTTCGATAAGATGGGCGTGTGCGTGTCTTCCTGATTGCGATTGTCGGTGCCGCCCGGTGGCAGTTTTTCGTCATTGTCGCCAGCGTAGAGATGCGTCGCCAAAACGAACTGACGTTCGTTGTTAACACAGGCCGCCCGTTTGGCGCGTTCCTTGGCACTGGACAAGGCCGGAAGCAACATGGACGCCAGGAGGGCGATGATGGCGATGACGACCAGCAATTCAATCAGCGTGAAAGCCCGCGGTTCTGACCCAAGGCGTGGACTGACGCCCGAGTCTGCTTTCGGCCGTCCATCCACCCAGCTCGTTCTCTCCATGTTCATGGCGTTCCGCTGGCCGTCGACTCGCGAATTCGAAGAAACTCCGTGAGATTCGTTCCCACGAGGATCTCAGTTAGCCACATCCCGTTAGTTTGGATAAAGACGGGATTAACCACCGACCATTCTCCAACTGGGGCACCAACGTTGGTCGAAGTTAAGACCTGAATCCCGTTCAGTCGCGACGGTTCAAGCGCCGCGCCGTCCATGGCACTGATTGACAGCTGCAGGGTCGAGCCATTGGCGCCACGGGTCGCTCCGAGCGACAATGGCGTCGCGGGCGAAGCTGGAGCGGAGACGTCCACGGCAACGATCTCGGGTTTGCTCGACGTGCTACGGGCAAAAATCCGCCCACCAGCCAGGGTCGCATGGTTCCAGCAATACTCGTCGAGGATCTTCAGCCTGGCGACTTCGGTGTAAGCCACCGGATTTGCCTCGACCAAAACTAACTCGCCTCCTTCAGTGAGGACGACCAGCACGTTGGCGGCACGAATCAAACTGCCGTATCCCATCGTGCCAGATCCCACATTGCTCTGGGCCCACCGGTTGGTGCCCCCGACCACATCCAAGCAAGTCAGCCTGCCTTGGCCCGAAGATGGAGCGGGCACACAATACATAAACCCGTCTTGGACGACGGGGGTACTCCAATGCGCCTGGTAAGTCGTCCCTCGCTGCCGCCAAACCTCAGAGGCGTTGAAACGATCACCGGTCTTTGTCACTTTACTCATCCAGGTTCCATACCCGTAGGCCGCCGAAGCGTATACGCGGTCTCCACTGACAGAGGGCGACGCTGCCGTCGAGGTCGACGATGGACCGAAGGGAACACTCCAGAGCACGACCCCGGATTCCGGAACGACTGAAACCAATCCGTTGAGTGTAAGAAAGATGACTTGTCCGACATCACCGAGACGCGCGAAGACCGGCGTGGCGTGGGTCATCGGTCCGTCTTGACCGCTCCAGACAGTCGCTCCATCCGACTTGCGAACTGCCATGAGGCGATTTCCTGGCACGTTCGAATTGAGGAGAATCAAGTCACCAACCACTAAAGGCGACGCAGCGTTCTCCCAATCGATCATGCGACTGCCTAATTCCGATGGAAAATCTCGATGCCATATCGTCTTTCCGTTTGTCGCGTCGAGGCAGTAGAGCTGCAGATGAGAGGTTAGCACGTAAATCCGGCCTGCTTCGACGGTGGGTGTCGACCTCGGACCATCCATGCTATCGGGATATCCTGAAAGGTTGGTATATTCGGCGGCATCCAGGTTTGCTTTCCAAAGGGCTTCTCCAGTGCTCGCGTCAAGCGCCACACAGAATTCGCGGGCCGCATCCCCTACCGTCTCCTTGGCCTGGGTATAAACTCGATTTCCGACGACAGCCATCGAGCTGAAACCAGCGCCGATAGGTTTACGCCATACCTCGCGCGGCGCCTGTTCTGTCCAATTCGTCCGAATGGTTTCAGGAGAACTGTTATCTCCCGCTGCGCCAAGATATTGCGGCCAATCTGCCGAATACGCCTGAATCGTGATGCCCAGCAAGATCGAAATGGCAAAGACTGGCTGCATTCCCCTCCAATGCCTCGAATCACGCAACGGCGCAACGTGTGTCCCACCGCACAGGGGGGGGCGGCTTTTCGCCAGGCGTTAAGGTTGGCTAGGTGTGAGCAACGGACGCTCGACCATGAGGCCGGCAATCGGCTTACCGTCCACTCCGACAACTCGGGCGCAGGCGGACCACCCGCCACCGCCTTGGGAGACCTTGAGCATTAACTCGTTCACACCCTTCTTGAGCTTGATCGGCGCCGGATCCTGATCCACGACCTGGCCGCGATCGACGTTGTTGCTGTGCACAACCTCGCCATTGCACCAGGCTTTAATCCCGTCGTCGCTTCCCATGAGGAGCACCGCCGCAACATCGTCCGGCGCGATCAAATGCGTCCTCAGATAAGCCACGCAATTCTCTGCGCCCGGATAGAGCTCCGCCAAATTGGCATGATCCGCTGGAGGTGCCGCTTTCCATTCGACCTTCTGCCCGGCTTTTTCCGGGTTGAAAGCCACGCCAAAAACGGCTTGAGCGCCTACGAGGCCGGCCTGCCGATAGGGTCCCGAAACCAGCCAGTCTCGGATGAACGAGGCCCCGCTGCTCGGTTTGATTCGCAGTGCCCACGCGCGGCGCGCTACGTCCCCCTCTTTGACCTGCGCCAGGACTTTCGAGGCAACCTCGTCGCCCAGTTTCGGATCCGAGGAGGTGAGTTTCTCTGCAATCGCAATGGAGGCGAGACACGCTTCATCGCGGAGGTCCGTGTCAGTAAGGTACTTTGTCGCCAGCGCTAAAGCATCCCGGTTTGGGATTTGGCCGATCTGTCCCAGGGCCTGCTTCTTCTCGTCCGACCGGCGTGCGATCCCGAAGGCTTGCTGCAGAATTGTCATCCGCTTTCCCAAGTCTGGCTCCTGCCCCACGACCGCGATCGCGCCGCGTAAGGCCAGAGTCTGAAGAGTGCCCTCTCCGCTGGTCTTCGCCAGGTCGAGCAATGACGCCGCGGGCGCCGAGTTAGGCCATTGCGTGAGAACCCGGACAGCCTCTTTAGCCAACTCACCGTCCGGGCTGCGCGCCGCCGTCTCGGCCGCGGCCAAGCAGTCTGGCGTTGCTAACTCGGCCAGGAGCGGGAGGACCTGGCGCCGTTCCGGCCCGGGAAATCGCCCGACCGCTTGCACCACATCACGCGCGGTTTGTGCCTTGTTGGCGCTGGCTTCGCAGACGGCGTAAAGGGCTTTGATCACTGGATCGCGCCGCTCTTCCGACGCCGACTTGGCCGCGATCTCGAGCAGAGGAGAAATCGCCTCGGCAGGAGCAAGCATGGTTAGCGAATGCAAGGCCGCTCCGCGCACGGGCGGGAGTTCAGACGCCGCACTGGCAAGAAGAAGGCCAACCGTCGTCCGGTCACCGCGCTCCCCAAAAGCCCGAAGCAGCTCTGCTTTCTGCGCGACGTCGGCCCACTCGAAAAATTTCGTCAGCCCTCGTCGGGCATCTTCACCGCGCAGGCGTGCAAGACTCGCTCGAGCGGCATCGCGCTCCGCTGATTCGCCCTGAGCCGCCGCTCGCGTCAGGGCCGGTATGGCAGTCACATCGTTCAGCTCTCCTAGAGCTTGCCAAGCTGCAGTCCGGAGTGCCGCGTCCGGGCTTTGAGCCGCCGCCCGAACGGTCGGAAGCGCCGCCGCGCCAAAACTCAGGCGGCTTTCCAACACCGCTAATTGCGCCTCGGCTGGCAGTGTCGACCATTGCTTACGCCCCGCCTCGATCACCGCGGGATCCTTCAGTTCTCGGAGCGTCTTCAGCGCCACCACCTGCAGAGCGCGATCCGATGCGGTTAGGGCTTTCAAGAACAGGTCCACTCGACCGGGCAGGTCCGTCAAGGCTAATCCCCGCCACGCCGCCATTCGGACTGAAGTTCCCACCGCAGAATTGAAGAGCGTGCGGTAGATTGCTGCGGCACCGGCCAAATCTTCGTACGCGACCAAACGTTCTGCGCACTTGAGCAGGGCTTCACGGATGACTGGCAGAACAGTCTCTTCGGAGTTGTCCCGCGCGGCCAAAAGCGCGGTCGCGGCCGAAGCTCCCCCAATCCGGCCAAGAGCAGAGGCCGAAGCCGCAGCGATGCCGAGCTCGGACGAAGAAAGAAGCGGTGCTAGCAGGGAAACAGCCGAAACGTCGCGACGCCAGCCGAGAGATTCGATCACTCCGGCTTTCAGAAGTCCGGACGTTGTCCCCAACGCGTCCCGCAGTGCGGCACTGGCTTCGGGGATGGCCATTCCTTCCAACGCGTGTCGCGCGGCCTGGGATCCCCGTTCGTCGGGAAGCATCGCGGCCAAAGCTGGGATGGACTTGGCCGTGCCTGCCACCCGCAAGCGCTGGGCGGCTGTCCATTTCTGCGCTGCGGAGTCCGAACCTTTAAGAATCGCGACGAGGTCTTGTTCCTCGCCAGCGTATGTGTTTAGAGAAGCAACCGACGCTATTGCCAACCAGCAGGACACCAAAACGGTTTTCATAATTCTAAGAAAATCATCAGTGAGGCTAGAGTCATGGAGGTGATTGGGCGGTCACGCTCAGATGCGCCAAGGGGGCCTGGCAGCGTATGAAAGTAGGCGATTGGCCTCGTCGTCTCCGGGGAACTCCAGTTGAGAGGGATCCCACTTGACCGCACGCTGCAGGGCCAAAGCAATGCCCCCCACGAATATAGCGTTGATCGTATAGGTTGCTGTCTCCGGATGGCAAATGGTTGGCCGCCGCGTCCGAACACATTCCAGGAAATTCCCGGAGTGACTCGTGGCATGGTAAACGCGTCGATCCTCAGGATGCAGCGGCTCGCGGAGAATGCTTTCCGGGTAGGAAACAATGTTTTGGCGGTCGACCGCGATCCGGCCCTCGGTGCCGACAAAACAAGCGCCACCCTCGCCACCGACGCGTTCTCCTGGATATTCCTGCGAGTGCACGACCACACCGTTGGCGTACCGATAATGCACCTGGCCCGCTTCGTAGCGCGCTTCGATCGGTGCCGTGACATCCGGATTGATCGTCCATTGTATGATGTCGTAATGATGAGGACTCCAATTCACATCCCCGACGAATAATCCGCCAAACGTATGGCCCGCCTCGCCACCGTACGGCCGCCAGGGCAAAGGTCCCAGCCAAAGATTCCAATCCATCCCGGGTGGCACGGGCACTGACCGATCGGATGTCCAAGCGGAAGGAAAGAGCGCGCCCGGCAATCGATACGCGTAAACCTCCTTCAAGACACCGATCCGACCGTTCCGCACCAGTTCACAGGCGAGCCGAAACTTGCCGCCGTACTCGGAACGTTGTTGAGTTCCGGCCTGATAAATCCGTCCGAATCGCTGGCACGTCTCAACGACCGCTTTTCCTTCGCGGACCGTGATCGCCACGGGCTTCTCGCAGTAGACATCTTTTCCTTCGCGCATCGCCATGACTGAAAGAGGCGCCGCCCAATGGTAAGGCACGGCGATTAAAACCGCGTCGATGTCGCGACGCGCGATCACCTCTCGGAAATCATTATAGGCCAGGACTCCTTGATAGTCTGGTTGCCCATAGCGCTGCGCGTACATTTGGTTGCAGCGCTGTTGGGCGCTATCCCGACGTTCTTTGCGAACGTCACACACCGCGAGCACCTGAACGTCCGGACGTGCCACATACCCGCCCGGCACGTAAGTCCACGCTCCGCCCAGCAAATGCCCTGTCCCCTGCCCGCCCAGGCCGATAAAACCCATTGCGACGCGCTCGCTCGGAGCGACGGCACCATCGCGACCAAGGGCCGACGCCGGAATCAGCATTGGCGAGGCAATTCCCGCGGCTGCCATGCTGGCCCGCTTCAGGAAGCTGCGACGATTGAGTTTACGATGTCCAAGGAGAGAGCTTGCGTGCGTTCTCATGAGAAACGATAAAATCGAGATTCGTTCGCGACCTTACTGGCGAGCGAATCGTCTGACCAGTCTGGAGTTGATCACTTTACGGAATGCAGCCCGATCATGTTTCCTTCGCTATCCAAAACCAGCGAGATGAACCCATACTCGCCGATGGAGAATTTGGATTTGAAGACAGTTCCACCGCTCTTGACGGCTCGAGCTTCCTCCTCGGCACAATCCGCACACGAGAAGTAGACGATGGTGCCATTGCCGCTGGGCCCTTTCCCCTCCATCTTCACGAGAGCTCCAGCGCAGCCAGGCAAATTGGGCTTCATGGGAAACGCAAGCATTTTGACAATCGGGCTCGGCAATGCTTGGAGTTTCGTCTCGAAAGTCTTTTCGTAAAACTCCTGTGCTCGTTGCATGTCTTGCACATAGATTTCGAACCAGCCAACCGCGTTTCGTTGTTCGTTCATAGATGGATCTCCTTTTATAGGTTTGGTACAGATTTGGTCGGGCGCAACCTACAACAATCCGCGGCGCGTGTCACAGATTTATGCGAAATCACTACCACGACGTTTGGACTGAACACCTTTCTGCACGCGAACCACGGCACTTCGACATTTCAGAGCCGAAAAGTCGACTTCCTCGTCGAGCGCGCCGCGCTATGTTAAATAGTCCAGGACAGTCTTGCGGAGCGCCGCGTTTGGTGATGAACTGAGTCAAACCTTACGAAAACCAAGCTCATCACCTCGAGGGATGTTTCTGCGATCGGACGAATATTTGCCCTGGCTGGGGTTTGCCTTAGCGCGAGCGCGGCGCCCTCGCTGCGGCCCGTCGTCGAAGCGGAAGAAACCGTCTACACCTACGAATCTGCGGGTAATGGCGCTGGCCCACTCTGGTGTAGTGGCTCGACCTGTTTGACCCGCGTCGGCGATCACCTCTACGCCAGCGGCCTTGAAACGATCCAAGGATGCCCCCCTCTCAATAACTGTCGGTGGACCCTGTTCCAACGAACCGACGAGGGCTGGAAGTTAGAAAAGGCCGATCCCGTTGGGCGAACGCGGGAACCATCGCCCGTGGCGGCTTTTGCGGACGGCCGCTTCTTCCTCTCGGTGAATCCTACGTTGCGCACCGAGCGGGTCAATGGAGGTGGCCCAGCGCAACCTCAGCTCTTACAGTTCGAGGCTCGGTTGCCCCTTAACGCTTATGCCACCTCCCTTCCGACTTGGGATGGATTACCCAAGTTCACGGAGCATTCCTACCGCACGCTCGCCGCGGACGGCAACAACGGCGAATTGATTCTGTTCCAAAACATCGACTATGCCCATGCCGAATGGGCATTTCGCGACCGGCACGGATCGTGGTCCGCTCAAGGAAAGCTGCGCTGGCCCTGGGGCGCCGAATACGACAAACCGCAGCCCATCCGAGTCTGTTACCCTACGGTCGCGCTCCGTGACCGAGCCGTCTATTTTTGCGGTGTCAGTGACATCCTGGAACCGTACCAAACGTGGCGCGACTTCAAAAAGCAGATCACCGGACGCGAGTGGGATTACGATTTTCGAAGGCTGTTCTTCACGTGGTCACCCGATATAAGAACAGGTCGCTTCCTCGGATGGGTCGAGATCGCGAGCCGAGACAAGACCGCCGGCTGGATATTTCCCGGCGACCTCTGGGCCGCGCCGGACGGACTGGTGCACATTGTGTGGACGGAACGCGCGTTGGACGAACGCCTCAGGGAGAAATTCTATCCTGGGGCACTGCAGTCGCACGCATTGAACTATGCTCAGGTTCGCGACGGTCAAATCGTTTGCCGCCGCACTCTGCTGGAATCTCGCGAGGGCGGGTTACAAGAAATTCCGTCCGCGCCGCGGTTTCAGGTAACGCCGGATGACCGGCTGATCTTGTTTTACTGCGTTCAGGGCGCCGATGGAAACGGGAAATCCCTCGCCGAAAACAGGGTGCTGGAGATCTTTGCAGAAGGAACGATCGGCCCGGCCGCGCGCGTTCCACTGGCGTCGCCGTTCACCTCAGCCTTTACGGCCACCATTCGGGCGGGATCGCCACGTTCATCCACGCTGGAGTTGCTTGGCCAACAGGCTGGGCATAATCAAACCATTCGTTACGCCAGGGTGCGCCTTTGGTAAACCAAAACCGAATGCTCGCTCGCGGCTGGCTATCCTCACACGGAGGTCCTCGCCACGCGGGTTCATATCACCGCCTCTAAGAGGCCGCTCTCCAACTCGCGCGGGTTTCGTTGACGGCCCGAGCGAGATTTGAAATGCTGCCCAAATGCGTATCGGCCTTCAGGCGGCTTTTTGGATTCTAGGAATCATTGGCGTGCTCGGCACGGGCCAAAGTGCCGAGCGACCGGACACGCCATCGGAAGGGGAACCGTTTGCGCGTCCACCCTATCTCCAGTTTGCCAGCCCCAATCTCATGCATGTGGTGTGGCGGACTTGGGGACCAATCACGCCGACGGTTCGATTTGGTACCCATCTCCGGCCAACTCGAAGAAAGCTGCACGGGCACCTCGATTGTCAGCGCGCTTCACTTGGAACGGAACCGCCTGGCCCAGCTCGGTGGGCGGCCTTGCGTGCGCCCGAGAACTTGAAACTTCCGAAGCTGCACAGCGCGCCGGTCGGAATCTTCAGTGCGAAGCGCGCCTGGGCGGACTGAAGCCAGGAACACGCTATTACTATGCCGTCTACGACGGCACGAAGCGGTTAACTCCGACCGACGCCAGCTACTCCTGTCTGACTCCGCCGGCCGGAGGAACCCGACAACGGACGCGGTTTGCAGCGATCGGCGACAGCGGCACCGGACGTTTGGAACAACGCCAGGTATTTCAAGCCAGGCTCGCTCATGTGCAAAAGACCGGACCAGCGCTCGACTTCTGGCTGCATGTCGGAGACATGGCTTATGGAGTCGGCCGCGACATGGAATTCCAGACCCGGGTGTTTGAACCTTATGAAGGGTTGATGCGCAACACGGTTTGCTGGCCGACGATGGGAAACCACGAGGGCTATACCGCCAAGGGCACGACCGGCATTGGACCGTACTACGATGCCTATGTCGTCCCGACGCGGGGCGAGGCGGGGGGCGTCGCTTCGGGCACCGAAGCATACTATTCCTTCGATCATGCAAACATCCACTTCATTTGTCTGGACTCCCATGACCTGGAGCGAAAGCCGACCGGAGCGATGGCAAAGTGGCTCAAAGCAGATTTGGAACGTGCGAAAGCGGATTGGATCATTGCGTTCTGGCATCACCCGCCCTACACGAAAGGCTCGCACGACAGCGACAAGGAAAAAGATCTGACAGAAATGCGCCAATACATTATGCCCATCATTGATTCGGGCGGTGTCGACCTGGTCCTGACTGGCCATTCCCATTCCTACGAACGTTCCATGCTCATGGATGGGGCTTACGCGACGCCAACGGTTTCGGAGAATGTGATCCTGGATGACGGAGATGGGGATCCAAACGGGGATGGAGCTTACCGTAAGAGCGCTGGGATTAACCCGCACCAAGGGACAGTGCATGTTGTGGCAGGAAACGGCGGACAGACGTTGGGTCGGAACGGTTCGATGACTGTAATGAAACGAATCTTCATTGAGTTCGGCTCTGTCGTCGTCGACGTCGACGGAGATACTCTGACCGCCCAGATGATCAATCGGAATGGAAGCGTGCGCGACCTGTTCCGCGTGGTTAAGCAAGGCAAGGTAGAATCTCGAAGAC
>JBGAIN010000194.1:0-14454 GCA_044225505.1 Limisphaerales bacterium | reverse complement strand
CGCTCTTCGAGAAGGCGCGTCCTACCGCGTTTGAAACGGTCACCCGGTAATTTCCAATGTGCGCCGCCTGAGCATTTTCAATCACGAAAGTCCCGGAAGTCACAGGCGGGTAGTTTGTCGTTCCAAAGGTCCAGTAATACGTCAGCGGCGCATCGCCCACAGCGGTGACCTTGAACTCGGCCCGGCCGCCCGGCTTCACAGTCTGAGGTGTGAGATCGGACACAATCACCGGGACAGCGGGGGCGTCCAGGTTCGCGATCAAACGCCGGCCAAAACCGTTGGCGGCCTCGAGCACCAGGGTGGCGTGGGCAACGTCCTGCAAAACCAGCGATGTCGGCACGAATCCTTCAATACCGGTTCCAGACGGGATGATAGTCTGCAAGGTTCCGCCGGCGATCACGTATAATCCTGCGCCTCGATCGGTGAGCGCCGGGAAGAAGATCTTGCCGTCCTCAACCCCCAGGCCGAACTGGCCCAGGCTCTTGAGGGTGCCGCCTTCTGGCGCCGCAGTGCCGTCTTGCACCAGTACGCTGAGCGTCCCGCTTTCATATTTCAACAAACGGGTCTGGGAAGAGGCATCAAACGCAAAGAAGTAAACCGTTCCATTGGAGACAAACGGCGGACTGATAAAGCCGTCCATCGTGCCGCCATCCGGAAAGGGGTCGCCGTTCTGCGCAATTTTGACAACGTCCCCTGCCGCGGATTGAACGAATATGCCTTCGGCTTCGCTAAACGGACCGCGACTAGCCCAGAAAGCGAGCGTCCCGCCGTCGAAGCCGACCTGGCTGCTAAAAGTGTCGGGGATCCCAACACTGCCGGGCAACGCCGTGGCGGTGTCGGCAACCGGTTCTAAAGTGCTGTTTTGCACTCGGTAAACCCCACGAAAGCTCACCCCTCCACTGGCCGGTGCATGCCACGCAATGACGGCGACCTTACCTTGAGCGTAAAATGGCTCCCCCAGCACGTTGGCTGCTTTCTCGCCCGAATGCGGAAGGATGCTTCCTGGCGGCAAGAGCGTGGTCAACGTGCTCCCGTCCGTCAGTTGCAGTGCGTCCGCCTGGGCGGGCCCAGCGGCGAGCACCATGGAACTCGCGCCGGTATCTCTCGCAAAGCCATAGTGAATCGATTGGAGAGTCACTCCGGAAACACTCGACCCGGGCACGACCACCTTCTCCAACGGGCCGCCGCGGCCGCGAAATATGCCGCCCACGTTTGGACCGTTCATTGTGGCGAACACCACCGCGTTCCCGATGAGCTGCGCTCGGCCGAACCCTGAATAAACGCCGGCGACGGAATCGGCCAGGCCAGGTTGGGCGATCCGAATAAACGGGCGCCCTCCGTAGGCAGGAACGGTCTGAGCGTGTGTGACGAGAGTGAGACTGGGGTAAGCCACAGCCAGGCCGACTGTGAACCAAACGACGTGCGCGATACGGCGGATCATACGGAACGGTCAAAAACCACCTCACCTTCATCGGCAGTTCCGGGAATTTGTTTAGCGTTGTTTCTCAAATTTTAACCGTACGGACCTGCGAGCACCTCGTCTGTGAACGCTCCTGCCACTTTTACATCAAGTTTGGAAAGGGAAGACGGCAAATGTCGCACACTTCGAGAACAATTTGTGGACAGAGTGTGAGACATTTCCCTGGGTTTGCGAGTTGTCGCTGTTTTCGGGGTGGCGTGCAAGGTCGCAATCTCAAATGCAAGGTGGCGGACAAGAATGTCTTGAGAACGAAGGGGGAATTGCCGTGGGAGACGGGAAGTCGGAGCGCAGCAAACGGGATGTTCTGCCGGACCAACCCCGGAGCAGTGCCGCTCAGCGACCGGCCTTGCACCGGCCTTGCACCGGCCTTGCACCGGCCTTGGTCCGAATGGCCTCGTCGTCATGAGTCATACTTTGGCGAGGGAATTGAAGTTCGGAGCGACGGCGATCGAAGCGTTCGGCTCATCGGCAATCGGCGGCTCTCTCGTCCGGATCAATAGATCGAAGATGGGCGAAGTCATCACTGTTGTGGCGACGGCCATAAAGAGCACGGCCACAGGCAGCCGAATCTCCGGCGGGAAACGGTTGCGGCTCCGGGCGGGAATATATGTCGACGGGCGTGAACATACTTTTTCGTCGGCTTTGTCGCTTCTGTAGGTGGGAATGATGAAAATGCTGCGCTTGAAGTGGACCGATTCGCAAGATGGGCAACGGTACGTCATGGGAGTTGCGGTTGGCCGATTGGCTGAATCCGTGGGCGGCCGATCGCCAGACGACTGGCTCAGACCCTCCGCCCGAGGGTATGGCCTGACGATCTCGGGTCAGAGCACGTGCAACGTCGCGGCCCAACGCACTGTCGGATTCGACGAAGTCTCATCGGACCTGAGAACTTTCTGCCGCGACAGTCCGCCACGAAGACTGCGTCAAAGAATGCAAGGTGCGTTCTCGGCGGTGCTTCTCATCCTTGGTGGAAGTCTGCGCGCTGCGGTGGGGCAGACCTCCTCTCTCGAGACGGTGTTGGTATGGGGCAGTAACAAATCTGGTCAAACGAATATCCCGGTCGCAGCCCAAAGCGGTGTGACTGCGATTGCCGCAGGCGAGGCGCATACCTTGGCATTGAAGAATGACGGTTCAGTCCTGGCCTGGGGTTCCACCGATTGGGGGCAGACGTACGTTCCTCCAGATGCTCTGACCGGAGTGATAGCGGTTGCGGCGGGGGGAAGTCATTCCGTAGCCCTCATGGAGGACGGTTCGGCTGTTGCCTGGGGATTTGGCGGCAGCGGCCAAACAGCGGTTCCTTCCCAGGCCCGGAGCGGTGTGACCGCGATTGCCGCAGGGTGGGCGCACACCGTGGCGCTGAAAAACGACGGCTCGGTCGTGGCCTGGGGAGCAGGAATCAATGCCACGGAGTTCATTCCGGACCTTGGCCAGTCGCAAGTTCCTGCCAGTGCGCAGACCGGCGTGACCGCGATTGCTGCTGGATGGGCTCACACGGTGGCTTTGAAGAGTAACGGTTCGGTGGTGGCGTGGGGATGGAATATCTTCGGCCAGTCGAGCGTGCCCATTGCGGCGCAGACCGGTGTAATAAAGATCGCGGCCGGCTCGCGTCACACCGTGGCCTTAAAAAACGATGGCTCCGTGGTCGCATGGGGATGGAACGCCTACGGCCAAACGAATGTTCCCACCGCTGCCCGCAGTGGCGTGACGGCAATTGCGGCCGGTGAGTTTCACACGGTGGCTTTAAAGGACGACGGGACCATTGTGGCGTGGGGAGACAACGCATCCGGGCAAACCAGTGTCCCCGCCGCGGCGCGCGGGGGTGTGACGGCAATCGCGGCTGGAGGGTTTCATACGGTTGTCCTGGTCAGCCCGACTGCACCGGCGATCACGACACCCCCTCGGAATCAGTCGGTTCACGTGTGGAACACAACGAGTTTGAACGTTGATGCCACAGGCCATCCGTTGAACTACCAGTGGCGCAAGAACGGGGTGGATCTGATCGGTGCAACGCAGGCGGTCTACAAGCTAACTCTCGTGCAAACCAATCAGGCCGGGAGCTACACGGTGGTCGTGAGGAACCTGGCGGGGAGTGTGACCAGCGCGCCCCCGGCCGAACTGACGGTGAGCAGTTCCATCGTCCCCGGAACAGTCGTAGCCTGGGGAGATGATGTGGGTGACGACGGGGACGGTTTGATCACGATACCTATGACGGCGCGAAGTGGGGTCGTGGCGGTTGCCGCGGGTGGGTTTCACACTCTCGCTTTGACGAGCCGCGGAAGCGTGGTGGCTTGGGGAAATAATCATGTTGGTCAAACCAGGATTCCCGAAGCGGCTCAGACCGGAGTGGCATCGATTGCCGCGGGACGAAATCACAGTGTGGCTCTGACCAGCGAGGGAAGCGTGGTGGCGTGGGGCGATAATCGCTCGGGCCAGAGAAGCGTGCCGCTCGAAGCTCGGAACGGGATCGTGGGGATTGCGGCGGGCTGGAATTGCACGGTCGCCTTATCCGAGGCTGGGAAAGTCATCGCGTGGGGGATCAACGATTTTGGCCAGACCAGCGTGCCAGTCGAGGCGCAGAGCGGAATAGTTGCCATCGCCGCCGGAGAGAAGCACGTCGTCGCATTGAAGGACGACGGGTCAGTGATCGCGTGGGGATGGAATGCGTCCGGCCAGACGACGGTGCCCGCGGCGGCCCAGAGCGCCGTGATGGCGATCGCAGCTGGCGAAGGCCACACTGTAGCGTTGAAGAACGATGGTTCAGTCGTGGCTTGGGGAGATAATAAGTATGGCCAGGCAACTGTTCCCATTTCGGCGCAGCGCGGGATTCAGGCCATTGCCGCTGGAGCATATCATTCGGTGGCCTTGCAGGACGCTGGCACACTGGTGGGATGGGGACTAGACGAAGATCATCAGAGCTTGGTGCCCGAACACTTGATGCCAGTAACGGCGGTTTCTGCGGGACGTCAACACACGGTTGCGCTTATTGGAACCCGCATCCCAGGACCCTTGGCCTTGCGCGTAAGCTCTAACGGAAATGGCATTGTCCTGTCCTGGCCTAACGATGGCGTTGGATGGACTCTCCAAACAGCCCTACGGTTGAATTCGCCTGCGACCTGGACCGACTCCTCGGATGTGCCCAGGCTGGTCGGCACCCGATTTACCCTCACAAATACCGCGTTCGGCAGCGCTTTGTATTTTCGTCTTTTAAGGCGGGAAATGCAAAGCCAGTGAGGGATGCGCAAGCGCCTCATCAGGGGCGGACCGCTGCCAGTTCGAGCTTTGGACACGAGGTTCGCCGTCCACGGGGGTGCCGATGGCGACGGGGTTTGCTTCTGAGATTGTCTAACGCGCCTTCAATTTGCTGCGGAATGCCGTAGGTCTTGCCTGCGCCATTCGAACACCGCGGCGATTCTCCAACTGAAAGTGTGGGGGAAACTCTTCCCTTCGGCAGCGCATTAAGAGCACGGTTGACCGTTCAGGCTGATGGTTCTGTTTTCATGGCGCAATTAAGTGCTGCCTCCGCGGGGAGTTGCCCAAAACCCTGATATGGAAAAGTGAATTAATGCTTTGCGGGGTGCTCTCACCTGTTAAACTGACCCTTACCGGTCGACCAGTTTCCGGGAAAGGCTCTCATGAACGAGGTGACTCAATTGCTTCAGGCTGCCGCGGAGGGCGACAGCAAAGCAGCGACCGAATTGTTACCGCTGGTCTATAACGAACTGCGCCACTTGGCCGCGCGCCGTTTATCCAACGAACCGCAGGAACACACGTTGCAGCCAACTGCCCTGGTCCACGAGGCATGGCTCAGAATCGCAGGCAAGGACCAACCGGACTGGCAAGGACGCCAGCATTTCTTCGCCACGGCTGCCGAGGCCATGCGGTGTATTCTCGTGGATCGAGCTCGTCGTCGTCAGGCTGTGAAACGTGGTGCCGGGGCGCCTCGGAGCGATTTAGACGAGGTGGACATTCCCGCGCCTGCGGCGGACGATCAGTTGCTGGCAGTCCATGACGCGCTCGAAAAACTTGCGGCCGTGGATTTCCGGAAAGCTGAGCTGGTAAAGCTGCGCTACTTCGTCGGGCTTAAGTTTGAGGAGGCAGCCGAAGTGCTGGGCATCGCCGTGCCCACGGCGAAACAGTGGTGGAGCTACGCCCGGTCCTGGCTGAAGGTCGAGATCGCAGGGAGAGCGAAGGTCGGGTCGCCCGGCGGCCCGTAGGTCGGATGACGCCACTACCGCCACGCGAGGAGATTCTGTTCCAGGGCGCGGCCGAACTCACGGGGGCCGAGCGCGCCAGGTTTCTGGACCGCGAATGCGGTGACGATACGCTCTTGAAACGGCGTCTCGAGGCTTTGCTTGCCGCCCATGAGGACTCCGGCAGCTTGATGGCCGACGCAAGTAAGTCCCTTTATGAGAGATTGGACCTTGGTTCTCCCGGGCTCCACGAGGAGGCTTTGGGGCAGACGATTGGCCGATTTCGATTGCTGGAGAAGATTGGTGAAGGCGGCTGCGGGGTGGTTTATATCGCGGAGCAGACCGAGCCGATCCGCCGCCGTGTCGCTTTGAAGGTCATCAAGTTGGGCATGGACACCAAACAGGTGGTCGCCCGTTTTGAGGCCGAGCGGCAAGCCTTGGCGCTGATGGACCACCCCAACATTGCGAAAGTCCTGGACGCGGGGACGATCCATACGCAGGAACCGGATGACTCACTCCCAGCGGGCGAATCTCCCTCGACACGACGGGCCGAATGGAAGGCCGGCGTTACCGGACGTCCTTACTTTGTGATGGAACTGGTGCGCGGCGTCCGGATCACCGAGTATTGCGATCAGAACCACTTGTCGACCCGAGAACGCTTGGATCTCTTCATTCGCGTCTGCCAGGCGATTCAGCATGCCCATCAAAAAGGAATTATCCATCGCGATATCAAGCCTTCGAATATTCTGGTGGCACTTCACGACGGGGTGGCGGTTCCCAAGGTGATTGACTTCGGGATCGCCAAAGCGATCGAGGGTCGGCTCACCGAAGCCACGGTTTGCACCCAACTCAATCAGTTCGTCGGCACGCCCGCTTACATGAGTCCGGAGCAGGCGCAATTAGGCGGCCTGGATGTGGACACGCGCAGCGACATTTACAGTCTGGGAGTGCTGCTTTATGAACTGCTCACGGGCAAGCCTCCATTTGATGCTACCGAGCTGTTGGCCTCTGGCGTGGACGGAATGCGCCAGATAATCTGCGAACGAGCACCAGTCCGACCAAGCACTAAGCTGGCGTCCTTGCGGAACAGGGAACACGCCGGCACTTCCAGCCCGTGTGCTGCCGATTCCGCGGCTTTGATTCGCCTTCTCCGCGGAGATTTGGACTGGATTGTGATGAAATGTTTGGAGAAAGACCGAGCCCGGCGATACGAGACGGCCAACGGCGTGGCGGCCGATCTCAAGCGGTACCTGAACCATGAACCCGTTGTCGCGCGCCCGCCCAGTCCGGCTTACCGAATTCAGACCTCCTGGAAGCGGCACAAGCTGGTCTTCGCTGCTGGAGCGGCTGTGACCACGGCGCTGATCATTGGCTTAGGAATCTCTACCGTGGCGCTGTTCAAGGCTCGATCAGACCGCGCCCGGGCCATGATCGCCGAGCACGACCAGGCGTTAGCGCGCTCCAAGGCCGAGGCGGCCGGTCAAACGGCCACGCGCGAACGTGATCGCGCAGAGACGGAGCTTTGGAAGTCTCGGCTGAGCGAAGCCAAGGCGCTCCGATTTGCTGGCGGTCCTGGCGCCCGGGTGGCCAGCGCAGCACTCTTACATCAATTGAGCAGGCGCACGCAGCTCGGCCAGGCCCAGGTTCTGGCGCTGCGGCAGGAAGCGATCGGCCAGCTCGCGCTCGTGGATATCGCCGTCCCGACGAATTGGATTTCGAAGCAATCCTTGTATCTGCTCGGTTGGGACGCTCCGCTGGAGCGGTTTGTCCGTAGCTCAGGCGCAGGTGCACTTTCCATCTGCGAGTTCCCATCGGAGCGGGTTGTTCGATCTTTCCAGATTCCGGCTGGCGCGACGGTGGACCAGGCACTCTTCACACCCAATGCAGAGTTTCTCGTTGTGCACTTGGAGCATGGGGCGGGGCTGGTCCGGGCCTGGGAAGCTGAGGGCTCTGACGAAGCGGTTCTAAGCTTAGAAGGTGTCGACCGAATCGAGGTGTCTCCGGACAGCCATTCCGTCCTTCTGTTGACCCCGAGTGGGGTGGTTGTGCAACCGCTTCGCCAGACTATCGAAGCGCGCCGATTGCAGCCAGGCCGTCCAGCCCTGGCCGCGGCGTTTTCTCCAGATTCCAGTCAGATTGCCGTTCTGCCTGCCGACCCAGGGGGAAGCGTCGAAATCTGGGATGCCGAGTCTGGGCGCACTCGGACTTCATTTACCTTGGATTTTCCGCCGAAACAGCTCGTCTGGCAACCTGATGGAAGACGTCTGGCTTTGGCCGGCGACCGCGGACGGTTGGCATTGCGAGGGGTTGAGTCCAATCGTGGAAGTGCCCATGTGACCGGCGCCGTGCTTGAATTGCACGGTCATCAGGCCTATGTCGACCGCCTTCAATTCACTCCTGACGGCTCCATGCTCCTGAGCTATGCGTGGGATCAGTCCAGCATCATTTGGGATTTGGTTTCCGGCCGGGCGTTGTTGCGGGAAACGCGGCTTGGTCTCTCGGCTGTTAGCTCCGTCGGCGATCGCCTGATCGGCTTGCGCGAGTGGCCCGCGTCGGAATCCGTTGCGACTTTGCTGCGGCAGACAGGCTACCGGACGGTGGCATGGGCAGGGCGGACTCGTGAGACACTTGGGGTTTGGATTAGTTCGGACCAACGCTTGGCCGTGGTTGGCTGCGTCTCGGTAGTGACCGGCATCGAAGGCGACTGTTTCTTGTGGGATCTTGCGCGCAGCCGGGAAATTGCCAGGCTCAAGGGCATTTGGGCTCAGTTCAGCGCGGATAGCAGGACGCTCTTCACGTTCGAAGCTTTCCACGGCAATCGGGTGAACAGTTACGACGTTAGCCCGGAAGTGCTGGCCAATCCGCCTGCATCCTGGCACATCGGAAGGGAGGTTTATCGAGGTGAGCCAGGGGAAAAAATCAATACTGGAACTCTGGCTGGGGACGGGCGGACACTTGTCATCGCGGCGACTGATGCCGTGATCTTCCTTGATATCCAAGGCGAGCGACCGCGGCAGACCTGGGCGAAAACTGCGCACGCCTTGAGTCTCACCGACGATGGTCGCTGGATCGCAACCATGCGGCATCACGAGCAACCTCAGCTATGGGACCGGCGGCACGGGCGGCTGATCTATAGTGTGGAACCATTTAGTCAGATCAAGCTCAGCCCGAACAGCCGTTGGTTTTCGGTCGCCACCCGCACCACGGTGCAGATTTATTCCCTCGAGCCGCTGTTCCGTGCCTATCCAGCCATTGAATTGGAAGTTCCCGGTGCAGCTCCGCCCGTCGCGTTTTCGCCTGACAGCGAAGTGTTTGCCGTTTCGCTCAACCGAACGCATGTGCGCCTTTACGAGACCGCAACGGGTCGCGAATTGGCCACGCTTTCTCCGCCAAATCCAGCGCCGATCAAAGGTTCCGAGGCGTTGAAGTTCAGTGCGGATGGTCAGTGGCTCTTGGCCGCGAGGGACGATGGCGAGACCGTCGCTTGGAACTTGCCTGTAATTCGCGCCGAGCTTGGAAGGCTTAACCTCGACTGGAGCTTGTCGGATGCTCCCGTTGGATCAGCTCGCGCAAGCAATGACGCGGACGACCGCTCGCTGGCGACCGCGACGGCCATTAGCGCTCCTTCGGTTCTCTCGGAGAGCACTGCGGTCGGCTCTGCCGATCAAGCAGACAGATCGAGACTCAATGGGGCATTCTGAGCTCTGGCGGAACGAAGGCTTCAGTCAACCTGGGCTACTTCAACTCGCTCGGGACGATCGTCGAATCCATCAAGACAAGCACTTCCTGAAACCTGACCGACGGGTCGCTGGTCCCTAAGTCCACGAGGTAATACGCCGAACTCGGCACTCCTCCGACCTGATGCGGTCCGCTTGCTTTTGGGGAGTTTTTAAGATGCGGAGCATTTTCCGCCAACCATTTCCTGGCCAATTTTTCCGCTTTCGCGCGGGACACTGGAGGCCGTCCCGCTCCTCCTCGACCAGTTTTCAGCTTTTCCAAATCGGCCATGAAATAGGTATTGCGGCCCTCGATCATTACCTGGGGTCGAAACGCCCTCTCGATCTGGGGCACCGATTCAGCGTTTGCTCCAGTGGTACTTTGACTGGTTGAGCTGGGGGCAGGAGAGAGACACCCAGTCGCAAACACAATAAATCCCGTCGCTATCATTGGTATTCTCATAGAGATGGCTTCTGTTTGGAGTTTGCCTTCGTTCATCGTTTTGTGGGCTCAATGGGAATCCCGTGGATTGAACCCAAATCCCACTGGGCCGAGAGGACGTTCCAGTCTGAGTCCCGCTTGCTGCTGGCATGGACGGTGCGTTGTCCGGTGCATCGCTAAAAAGGGAACGGGCGTCTCGGCATCTTTCTCACCAGGAAAACCCAGCTAGCAGGCGTTCTAAGATAACGGCCAGCGGCATCAATAGCATCGGCCAACTGAGGACAAGGGCACTCCGCGCCAACCAGAGCTCGGACTTGGGACGCTTACCCTCCTTAATCTGGCTTATCCCATAATGGCCAGCCACCGAGGCGACAAGGCCGCCCGTTAACCAACACAAGAGAAGCACAGGCAGAACGATGAAAGTGATAAGCATCCCGCCCTGATCGTGAAATGTTCCAGGCGGCCTGCTTGTCACCCAAAGCAAGACGAGAACAGCAACTATCCACGCCGAAGTGGCCAGAATCAGGCCTAGCAACGCGCTGGGCCACGCGCGACAAACACCTGCCTCGCCTCTGTATCTAGACCGCCATTCCAACGTTCTCCAGGCCACCAGAAATCCAAGCAGTGCCCCGACGACCGCACCGGAAAAGCTACCCGTAAGTTGGAAGCCGCCGCCGCCGCCGAGCGACATGCCGACGACCGTTACCGTGCCTCGAGAGGTGGGCCTCGAGGTGGGGGTATGAGCGCTTCCTGTTGGATTGACCGACTGGCGTGCCCACGGAGGTGGTTGAATTTCCGAAGCTGGTCTTTCCAAGTCGGCCATACCAACGTTAGCGAAATTGGGCAGAGAATCGTATGTCCTGAATCCAGCTATTCTAGAAAAAACTGTTTCAGCTAGACCGCGCTTGACCGCCCGAGCAAGGATCGCGTCGTCGTTACTAGATCCCCTAGTCTCCAGGCCGCGTTTTAACGCCTGCTCTCGCACTTGAAACCATGAAGCGATTCATGGACCGCGTGATGTGAGGCAAGAGTTACTCCGAGGCGTGACCCTCAATATACTGGGGTTGCCAACGGCATCGGGCTTTCTTCAAAGAGCCTTGCTCTCGAGAAATCGGTTGTTGAGTTGCGACGTGCGTTGGAAGTGCTGGAGCTATCTGAGCTTCGTTCGCTTACGGGACAACCGAAAGCCGGCTTTTGGTCTTGAGAATTAACACCCAATCCGCGGCTCCATCGGAGTTCACGCCTGGCGTCGTGAAGTTCGTGGAGCCCACCGGCTCGATCGGCATCGGGGGGCCTTGTGCTTGCCCTGATGCGGGGTCGAACCACTGGGCCGCTCCGGGCCCGGATAGTTTCGTGAGATCCACCCGCAGCGTCGTTGTTGCAGGGCTGTAGGCGGCAATCAACGACCCGTCATTCGCGACCGAGGTCGCCACATAGTTTGTGCTGCCCTCGCTGCCACCGCCCGCGACCGTACTGTTTCCAAAATCCGGGACCAGCCGATTCCAAGGAAGCGGTTCCAGAATCTTCCGAATGTTCCCTGTATGAATGGCCGCCGGGCGCTGGAGCTGGGACCAGTCCGGTGCGCGCGAAGTGCCGATGTTCCAGGTGCCTTCGGGACCTCCATAGACCACGCCCATCGCCCCGGAGAGCATCGCCCACCAACCATTACGTCGAACTTTTAGGGGTGTGGTCATACGGTCTTCTCCGCAACATGGGCTGGGATCATACGCTGGCTCGGCATCCAGGATTGGCTTGGCGGGTTCCAGAAAATAACCCTGGCGTATGCTCTGGTAAGTGTAAGGCGGCGAATGGGCATTCCACTGAAACGAGTGGAAGGCTAACCAAGGTGCGGAGCGCAATTCGAACGCTCGCGATCGCGGGTGATAGGAAATCAAGTGATTGGGATCCGCTGACCTCAACGCGGCTGCCGCCGTTTTAGTTGCTTCCGTGTGCACGGAAATCTCCTCGTCTCCACCCAGAAACCAAATCAGGTTGCCTTTACCCTGGTAGCGATGGCCCATCCAGCGAGCGTATTCGGCGAATTGAGCCGGAGAGACAGCCGTGCCGCCGCTCCAACCTCCGTTATTCGCGAGCCAGAGCAAAACGACCGTCAGCAACATGTCTTGGGATTTGGCGTAGGCCAGAATCTCATCGACTCCGGCGAAGTAAGACTCGATCGGTCGAGCAATGTCGCCGCTCTCGAAAAACGCGCCGCGCGGGCCGGCGCCATTTCTGTTCCAGCCGGTTGCAATCGTCTGAATGGCGTTGAATCCCTGCGCTTTTCGAAGGTCGATATATTTTTTCGCGTCCGCGACGCTGAGCATCGAGAGCAGCGTCCAGGAGGTATCGGCGGTGTAGAGAAACGGCGTGTTGTTCCGGTCGACCAGGTAGCGGCCGTTGTTGCTGACCTTTATGGGCCAAGCTGTGGAGGCGCCCGCGACTTGAAATATTCCAGGGATCAATAGTCCGGTCAGGGCGATCGCGGCGCCTGCGAAACATTTGCAACACTGTTCCAATGCCGTTGTTAGCGCGTTGGCAGGGTAAGATAGAGTTCGCATCGGCACCGGAGAGAATGGCTGAACAACCACTCATTCCAAGATCGAAGATACGCGTCGCTGGTGACTTTTTGTCACCGACGGCCGAGGAATTGGAGCTGGGCCGTCCTCAGAAGGCTGGGTAGCCCCAGATTTGTCGCACACGGCGTCCGCAAATTGCGGACGGGCGCGCCGGTCAGGCCGCCTCGCTTCTCCAAGCCCCTTATGCTAGTTTCAAGAAATGCCAGCAGCCCGGGACCAGGCAACTTGTGAACAGCGCGGATCTTTGTTTGTCACAACTCGCTGGAGCATTGTGCGAGCTGCCAATGCTCTGGATAGCTCCACGGCCAGGCAGGCTCTCGAAAAGCTCTGCGCTGACTATTGGCAACCGGTCTTTCACTACTTTGCGCGGAGTGTCGGGAATCAGGAGCAAGCCCGAGACTTCACTCAGGCATTCTTTATCGATTTCCTTGAATCGCGCTCATACGCACGGGCCACGCCAGACCGGGGACACTTTCGCTCGTTTCTATTAGGCGCAGCAAAATATTTTTTGGCGGACGAGCAGAAGCGCGCCAACGCGCAGAAACGCGGCGGACGCTTGCAGTTCCTCCAATTCGATACCGTCATGGCCGATTCAAGTCCTTCTTCCCAATTGCCGCCCGATCAGCAATTTGACAAGGATTGGGCCCTGTCCGTGCTTGAGCGCAGCCTCACGCGCCTGCGTGAAGAGTATCAGCTTTCGGGTCGCGGCCGTCTCTATGATCGGCTCAAAGGCTTTCTGACTGGCGAAGAAACCAATTCCTTTGCGGACGCTGCCCGGGAACTGAGTATCGCCGAAAGCGCTGCGAAAATGATGGTGACTCGCATGCGCCAGCGCTTTCGCGCCATAGCGCGGCAGGAGCTTGCGGAAACGGTTGGGACACAGGCCGAGTTAGAGGTTGAGCTCCAGTCATTCCGCCAAATTCTCGCCGGCTGACGGACCTTGCGAGCCAAGTTGGATGGCGTTAGCGCCAGGACAGTTTTGGTGCTGGTAGAACGGGCGGAGGAGTGTATTTGGAGATTGGAAGGCGACTATCGGTGAGCGCTCTCCAACCGGAGCCCCCGCCCTAAAGACCATCAAAGACGTAGCTGATCTTCGCCTGAGAGCACTAAATACCACTCCGCTTCACACGGCCTCCTCGATACACCGAACCGTACCCTTCAGTGGTTGCGCCGCTCCCTTGCTCAAGATTCTTTGTTACTAATTTTCCGAATTCTCGAAGTAGCAGGTGCAACGCACAATGTGGGCATGACCGTTCCTGGAATCAAAACCGAAAAAAGCACGTGTCCGAGGTGTCACGCGACATTTCCTAGCTCATCCCTGGAAGGTCTCTGCTCTCGTTGCCTTGCGCTGCTCGTTACCGATGCGCCCTCAACCTCTCCGAACCGTCCAGAACACTTCGGGCACCAGCGATTTTTTGGCGATTACGAAATCCTCGACGAGTTGGGTCGTGGCGGCAGCGGAATTGTGTTCAAAGCACGCCAACTCGGAGTCAATCGGATTGTCGCGCTCAAACTGCTCTGCAACGGCCCGGCGGCCGGACGGGACTTCGTTCACCGTTTCCACACTGAAGCCGCCGCTGCCGCCGCCCTCGAGCACCCGAACATCGTGCCCGTCTATGAGTTTGGTGAGCACGAAGGCGCACATTTCCTCGCGATGCGCTACCTCGAGGGCGGCACCCTCCAAGGCCTGATCGCGCGCGGGCGACCCAATCCACGCGACGCCGCTCGCCTCCTCAGGACCATCGCAGCCGCCGTCGAACACGCCCACCGACGCGGGATTCTCCACCGCGACCTGAAACCCGGCAACATTCTGCTCTCTCCGTCATTGCCTGCTGTCCCCAGCCTTGGCGGAGGGGTATCGAGTCCAGCCTCTTTTCTCGACGAACCTTTCGTCACGGATTTCGGTCTCGCGCGTATTCTCGAACACGAAAGCTCCCTTACTCTCACGCATTCCGTTCTCGGCACCGTTGCTTATCTCGCTCCCGAAGTTGCCTCTGGGGGAGCTGCGTTCGCGACGACTGCCAGCGATATTTACGCCCTCGGGGCTATC
>JBGAIN010000193.1:0-14750 GCA_044225505.1 Limisphaerales bacterium | reverse complement strand
CACACTGGAAAACCAACACGGATCTTTTCGAGTTCAATACCAATCTTAGCACCAACGCAACGCCAGTCCCTTGGCCGGTGGTCACGCTGGCCCGTTGGAGTGTGGAGATCAGTCGGTTGACAGGCGGCGCCTTAGATATCACAGGAGGGCGGCTGGAGTCGCTCTGGCGTGAGAGCCTGGCAAAGTCAGTGAAACCGGCTCCTGCATCCCTTGAAGCCGAACTTGCCTGGATGGGATGGAGCGGACTGGAAGTTCTTGACGGGATGTTGCGCAAGAAAACCCCGCAGTTGCAGATTGATCTATCGGCAATCGCCAAAGGCTGGGCGATTGACCAGGCAAATGCCGTGCTTCTCCGCCGCGGTTACAGCAACAGCTGGATCGAAGCTGCCGGGGTGTGCTGTGCGAATTATGCATGGCAAATGAATGCTAAGCCGTTCGGCGGCACGTATGCGCTGACCAACGAAGCCCTGGCCAGCGTCGCGTATCGGTCGCCTTTGTTGCCGGGCACGCCCGCAACCGGGTGTATCGTCGACCCTAGGACAGGTCAGCTTGTTAACCATCGAACGGTGCTCGTTCGGGTTCGAGCGGCGGATGGCGCTCACGCTCAGGCCTGGGCATCGGCGCTGATCGTCCTTGGCTCGGAACAAGGCTTGATTCTCGCAGACCGACTCAACTTGGCCGCCCAGTTCATCAACGAAGCGTCGCCCGGGAGGACGGCTGTTGTCGAAAGCCAGGTTTGGCGAGCCCGAACGGCTGCGATGCCACCTCCAGGGACAAACGACTGACGCTGTCTCGTGGCCTCGGCGCGGACCTTGAGCTCAAGGGACGGCTATTTTCCGGGATGATTGGCTCGCTCGTATGATTCAACCCGGGCTCGAAGCATCGCCACTAAGTCACTCTTCCCGGCCGTCTCCGCTAGTTCAAGGGCTCGCCGCGCATGCTGGATGGCTTCCGGGTAACGGCGGACCTTGGCCAGTTGCGCCGCGAGCAAGTCGTGCAAGGTCACGGATGTGTCCACACTCGGCGTTGCCTTGACAGCCTGTCGGTAATGCCGAAGGCCATCCTCCAAACGCCCCTGCAAAACGAGTCCCAGCGCCAATACGTATCTCGCCTCGGGTCGATCAGGCTTTGAGTCAACGACGAGTTGCAGTTGCGCCACCGCTGCCGGGTATTGACCCAGCTTGAGTAACGTCTGGCCTAAAGTTGTGCGGATGGTCTCGGCTTGGTATTGCGGCTCGGGATTCAACGATGTCGTTGCCAAAGCGGCCTCCAAATGAGGCAGCGCCGCCTCGAACCGGCCTTGATTAAGCAGAGCCACCGACAGATCGCTGTGCGCCATACTATTGCCAGGATCCAACCGGAGCGCTTCGGTCGTGTGCTGAATCCCCTCCGCGAACTGGTGTTTGACATGATAAACCAAGAATCCCAATCGCTGATGAGCACGCGAGTTGTTCGGATTCAGTTCCAACGCCTTGCGGTAGTTGGCCATGGCCTGTTCGGGATCGCCGCCTCGGTAGAACTCATTCGCAGCCCGCTCAAACGAGTAATCGTCGAGAAATGCCGCATCGATTTTCATCAGCCTTTCGGGAGGCAAATCTACAAATTCTGGGATGTTCGCGGCACGGTCCGGCGCGGTCATGTACTCCAGGACCACGGACGGCGAGCTTTCTCCCTGCTCGTCAATATGAGTGAGAAACAGCTGCGTATAAGCGGAGTTCGCTTTAGACGAAAAGACCAGCCATCGACTGTTGGGAGTCCAACTGTGCCACGAGTTCATGCGTTTGGTGTTCGCTCGCAAGCGGCGCGCTTCGCCACCTTTAGCTGGAATGATATACAACTGACTATCTGGCTGAAGGAGCATGTAATTGGCTGCCCGACAAAAAACAATCCACTTTCCGTCCGGCGAAAACCGTGGGAAAAAGTTACTGAATTCGTTGTTGGAAGCACCGAGCACTGGCTCAGGTTGGCCGCCTTTGCCTTCGTTGTATCGAACTCGATAGAGATCGTAGCGGAACGGTTTGCCATCTTGGGTGAACTCGCGGCATTCCTCCGGAGTCAACAGCACCTTTCCTTGGCCTGCCGTGTTTTTGAGGTCATACGCGGGCGACCGAGCAAACACAATCTCGCTCCCGTCAGGGCTCCAAACGGGGTTGCTCTGCACGAAGACTGGGTCATCGGCGCCGGGTAAAGGTTGAAAGTTGCGGGCCTCTCGGTCGTAAACAACGAGAATCCCTTTAATGGGAAAGAACAGCTGCGAAAACGCAAGGTCGGTTCTCGGGACAAAGACAGACTTGTCCTTGACCGTGCTAACGACACGACGCCCATCGGGCGAGACCTGGGACAAAAGGCCAAAGGTCAGTTCGCCGTCCTCGCGGCGGTAGTCATCCCATGTGATGATGTTTGTCGAACGAAGCGACAAGTAGGGGCGCGTTTCGGTCAAAGCATATGAGCCCTTGCTGTTGGCGTAGTCCACATCGAGTCCGAGCACGCTGCCGTCGCGAGAGAACGAGTGGCAGTTGCCGCAAACAGGCAAATGTTCCAGGACTATTCGCGGCGGTTGTCTGTTGGTAATCGTTCCGAAACGCCACCGGATCTGCGTGGGATCTTTCACCGCCTCGGAAAAGGGCAAGTTGACTTCCCGGTAGAAGAGCGCTGCGTTCACTGGGTCGCTGCTCGTGGAGAACTCCAGAAGACCTTTCGAACTGACTTGACCGGGGGAAACTCTAGAATACCCAGCCAACTCGATCGTCGCCGGCGACGAAAGCGAGGCCTGTTTAATCGTAGCCCACGTTGCTGGGTCGGGCGTCCATTCCGCCCGGTCCACAATGGCCGTAATGCAAACAGACCGGCCGCGCAGGTAACAAAGGATGCGCCATTGATTCGCTCTATTCGTGGTGTCGCTCCAGGCAAATCGCGGCGGAGGCATTTCCGGTGGAAACACCGTCCCGGGCAACGGCTGGAGAAACTCAATTATCTGAGCATGTTCGACGTCCGGCGTTCTGGCGAAGTCGGCGTCAACTCGGCCACAGAGCGAGGCGAGAAATAGAATGGCAACCCAGGTTCTAGCGAGTAACACGACTCCCTTCTCCCTCGGTAATCCGAAGAATGCGATCCGCTGTCAGATTGGTCCGAATCTCGATCAGTCCGCTCGGCCAGTGAACCTCCAGGCGTTCAATCGTTTTGTCGGTGGCGAGTCCAAAGTGCAGTCGGAGATCTTCCGCGCTTTGGTATCCACGGCCCGCGCGGACTTCGTCGATCTGGGTTTTCCCTCCAGAAGTGACCCTCGCCACCGCGCCCACCGCCGAGCGATTGCTCTGCGTTCCAACCAGTTTCAACGTCGTCCAGTGGTTCGAGGTTCGAGTTTGATTGATCATTAACGTGGGCTTGGACCGGGCATTCAGCACGACCACATCAATCCGACCATCATTATTCAGATCACCAAATACCGCTCCGCGGCTGCTTTCTTTCACGAGCATTGGGCCTCCCGTTTCTGCCGAAATATCGACGAAGCGTCCAACGCGCTGCTGCAAAAGCAGATTGCGCTGGCGGTAAGTCGTGTTGCCGTCGTACTGCTCAACGGTATCCTGTAAATGACCAGCGGCCGTGAATATCTCGGGCACGCCATCGTTGTCGAAATCTGCGAAGCCACCTCCCCACGTCACGAGCGGTCGAGAGCCAGTCCCAGCTCCCGTGGCAACCGTTACATCTTCAAAAACCACGCGTCCGTGTCGTTCGCCTAGATTCTGGTAGAGCGTGTTGACCTGATTTTGATAGTCAGTAACCAAAATATCGAATCGACCGTCGCCGTTGAAGTCCCCCACATTTGCGCCCATGGTCCCTTGAGGATCGCCGTACTGGTCGTAGGCTACACCAGCGGAAAGTCCGATTTCGGCGAATGTTGCGTTCCCGAGATTTCTAAAAAGATAGTTCTCGACGACATCGTTGCCGACATAGATATCGGTCCAGCCGTCGTTATCGAAATCAGAGCAAACCACACCCATGGCGTAACCGCGGCGCTGGGCGATGCCCGAGGATTGACTGATGTCGCGGAAACTCCTCCCTCCTTCGTTCCTGTAGAGGCGATTGGACCCCATCGGATAGACACGAGGGCTACAATAAATTGGCAGACTGACTTCTCGACATGGAGTGGCTTTCCCCATGTCGACCTCCAAGTAGTTGCCAACAAACAAGTCTAGCCATCCATCACGGTCCAGATCCAAGAACGCGCAACCGGCGCCCACTTCCAGCCCATTCGAGTTCTGGTCGCGCATTCCCACTTCCGCGGTCACATCGTGGAAGCCTCCGTGACCGTTGTTACGCCACAGCCTGTGGCCACCATAGTTGGTTATGAAAACATCTTCATAACCGTCGTTGTCGAAGTCAGCGACAGCGCAACCCATCGCGTAAACGGGTATCGCCAGGCCGCTTTGTTGGGTGACGTCGGTGAATGTGCCATCGCCATTGTTCCGGTAGAGCTCGTTGGTGGGTAGAGGTTTGAAGGAGGGGGCGCCTGGTAGCGGCGATCCATTTAAGAACAGGATGTCAAGAAGACCATCGTTATTATAATCGATGAGGCCCAATCCACAGGTCACTGTCTCGACGATGTAACGCCGCCCCGAACTGCCGTCCGTATGCACAAACCGAATCCCACTGGCCTCAGTCCCGTCGCTAAACGAGATGGCTCCGCCCAGACTGGAAACGACAGTCCAGAACCCAGCCGCCAGCATGAGAATCCATTTATTTCGCGGCGCGTATTTTGCGAAGGCGTTCACGATAGACAACGTTGGTTGGATCCCGTGTGACCGCTTCCGCAGCGGCGGCACAGGCCTCGTTCGTCCGGCCGTTGGCAAACAGAGCCCACCCATGCAAGTCATAGTTCACACCGGTAGGGTGGCGCTTCACCAAACGTTCGGTGTAAGCGACCGCATCAGAAAGGCCTTCCCCGCTGCGCAAAAGATAACGGGCCATGCTATCCAGCGCGGACGGTTCATTCGGGTTTAAAGCCAAGGCTTCGCTCAGCTCTCGTTTTCCCTCCGCGGTGTCACCGGTCTGCAAGAGTAAAGTCCCGAGATTCGCATGGTACCTGGCGTCTTTTGGGTCCAATTGGACAAGCGTCCGCCAAGCTTCTTTCGCGTCGATCCATTGTTTTGTTGCCAGCAACAAGCTCCCCAGCAACTCCCATGCGTGCGTGTGCGAAGGCTGAAGCCGGATCGCCTGACGAAGGTGAGCGCTTGCGAGCGAATCGTTGCGAGTCCGGCAATAGTACTCTCCCGTTTCCACGTGGAATTGGGTGGCCAAATCGCGCATGAATCTCGCGTCATCGTACCGGGCATTCTTGGCGTCGAATCGGAGCTTTTCCCCCGCTTTTAGGGTTTGAAAGGAATCCAAAGTGCGTCGTGCCGCTTCGGCTAATCCCAATCGCTCTTGCGCTTGTGCAAGTAAGTAGAGTGCGTTTGCCTGGTTTGGATCCAGCTTGCAAGCCAACTGCAACTCCTGCTCCGCCTCCTTCACTTGGTCGGCTTCCAGCAAGAGCCGCCCGAGTAGAAGTCGGGCGGTGGCGTCAGTTGGCGCCCCTTGGACAGCGCGCCGGAGCGCCAAGGCCGCCTCGTCGCGTTGGCCGAGGCGACTCAAGATCATTCCTAAACGACGCTGAGCCCCGGCAGCCTCCGGCTGGATCGCCAGCGCTTGCCTGACGAACACCAGCGCCTCGCTCATCCGCTCCTGGAGAATGCAAAGGTCCGAGAGGAACAATTTGGTTTCGATGCGTGTTGGGTCGGCTGCGGTTGCGCGCAAGGCTAACTCTTCCGCCTCGCGCTTTTGTCCGAGCTGGCTTCGTACTCGAGCCGAGATAAAGAGAAGCGGTGCTTGGCCGGGGTTTTGATGTTCCAGATTCTCCAACACCGTCGTGAGGTAGGCTCGAGAATTATCCGGCAGAAAATCCGGAAATTGGCGAGCTGAGAGATCGGCGGTCTCGGCCGAAACCGGCGGCACGAGAAGAGTCCCACCAAATGCAATCCACGAGGACCCAAGGACTAAAACGAACAAACCAAGAGGATGCGAAATCCGGGTGCCTGGGATTGACGGCGCACGCGACATTGGCGTCAGTAAGTTTGACGGAAAAGGTCTTGAGTGTCGAGACTCCTCTGTAACTCGTCGTTTATTGCTAAATCGAACTCATAGAACGGTGAGCTTTTGTTAGGTAATTTACTTGCCGCTGAACTGCGAAACATGGCTTACTTTTCATGTCCACCTAGCAGGCGTAGCAGATTTCCTTTCTGCTCCTCTATGTGGCATTTGCGTGTCGAATGATGTATGCGTAACTACTCACCTCATAAACCCCAGGTCAACTCGCAAGCGAAGCAATTCGCTCCGTCGATGAAAAAGAGGCTACTGCTTTTCGCCGCAGCCTTAAGCACAGTGAGTGCCGGTCTCGCCGCACCCACCCTTACGCCGTTGGATGTCGGCGCCCTCCAATCAGGTTCTACGAAAGTTGCTGCGGACGGTAAGATCACCGTTGTCGGCGGCGGCGGAGATATCTGGAATAGTTCAGACAGCTTCCATTATGCGTATTTCAAGGTCACCGGCGACTTTGACTATGCGATGAAGGTCGATAGTCTAGTCGGTAACTCCGGTGATGGCGGTTGGTCGAAAGTAGAGTTAATGGCGCGGCCTGAAGATCCAGCGTCGCCCGGTGCAGGTCCGCAGCCAGGGGATCCGCACCTCTCCAACATGACGACGCGACCCTCATCCGACACGGCAAACAGCGCACCGGCTGGGGTGAATTATCGCGGGCCGCAATGGCGCTCGAATCGCGATGGGGCTTCCAGTTGGACCACGCCTAACCCAGTAATTACTCCAAATATCCCGGACAACTGGGTGCGTTTGGAACGAGTGGGCAGCGTGTTCTATATGTATTGGAGCAACGACGGGAAAGCCTGGTCGATGTACAATCCGTATTCCCCACAGGGTTGGGATACGGCAGGTTCCTGGCCGCCCGGTGCGGATAACGCAGATACGGCCTTCTTTACCGAAGCTTGGCCGAGCAGCATTTTCCTTGGAATCGCGGTCACGGCGCATAATGACGGCGATGTGTCGACGGCGACGATTAGCAACTTCGGTGCCTACACACCTGTTCCTATCTCCATCGTTAAGCAACCCCAAGCGACCGTCAGCATTGCTGCCAACAGCAAGTTGACCCTTAGCGTGGAAGCTTCCGGAGACCCGGTCCATTATCAATGGCGCAAAGACGGTGTCGCTATCACCACGAACGGTCTCGGAGCTACCTACACGGTGAACCTCTCCAAGGTGAGCGACTCTGGAAAGTATTCCTGCCGCGTTTATGGCGCTGGTAAGGAAGTCATCACGGCCGAAAGCGTTGTTTCCGTCACGGTGGACAACACCGCGCCGACCATCGCGAAAGTGAAGCCGGTCGGTCAAACCACGCTGCAAGTGACCTTCTCGGAACCGGTCACGGCTGCGACCGCTGCAGTGGCAGCAAATTATCAACTGGCGCCGAGTGTTGCGGTGACCGCGGTCAGTCTCTCGGACGACGGGTACCTCGCGACTGTGACTACGGCTCAGCAGACGTTAACGACGCCCTACACCCTCACGGTCACTAACATCAAGGATACGGCGGGAAATACCGTTGCCGCTGGCACGAAGGCGAGCTTTACGTCGGTATCACTTCTCAAAGGCTACGCGATGTATGAGCGTTGGATGGACGCGACCGGCGATTTGGGAGATCTGACGGCATTCATCGAAGCCCTCGCTGCGGGTGGAGTGCGAGCTCCTGACGTCAGCGCGGTGGTTAATCAGTTCGGTGGGCCTTGGGGCGCGGCCGACAATTACAACGCCCGCGTGCGCACGTTCTTCAGCCCACCAACGACAGGGACTTACATCTTCTTTGTCTCCTCAGACGATTATTCAAACGTTTATCTGAGCACAGATGAGACTCCTGCAAATAAGAAGCTGATCTGCCAGGAGAATGGCTGGAGCAATCAGTATCAGTGGACAGCACCTGGTTCGGGTCCAGCGGACGACAAGCGCTCCGACCTCAATATCAATAGTGAGTGGGGTGGCCCAATCAATCTGACCGCCGGCAAGAAATACTACATGGAAATCCTCCATAATGAAGGCGGTGGCGGCGATGGTTCGGACGTGACGTTTATCAAGGCGGGAGATGCCGATCCGAGTAACAACGTTGACGGCATGGCTATGAAGGGCGATGTCATCAGTTGGTATGAATCCGTTGATACCTTACCTCCAGTCATTGTGACCGACCCGGTCGCGAGCCTGACGCTGGCTTCCGGTGGCACAGGAACGCTCTCGTGCGTGGCAACTAACCCCGGTGCGGCGACCCTGACGTATCAATGGCAGCTCAACGGACGAGACATCCCGGGAGCGACCAGTAAGGACTACGTCATCTCGAATGCCGGCGTGAAGGACATCGGACAGTACTGGGTCAAAGTAAGCAATCCGAACGGTTCTGTGACGAGCGGGCAGGGGGACACACCGACCGTTGTGCTCGTGACCTTCCCGAGCGCCTTCACGATCGAAGCGGAAGACTTAAACTATGAAGGTGGCAAAACGAAGCCCGAAGCGAGCGTTATGCCCTATCTGGGCGATGCCTACAATGGCCTGAACGCGGTCATGGATATCGACTATCACAACCTCGGCACGGCGACTTCTGCGGATGGTTGGAACCCGGTCTATCGGACGGGCGATATCATCACGAGCGGCACGCAAGCAGAAATGGCCGGCAATCTTGATGGTCAATGGGGCAAAACTCGCGCTGGTGCGTGGGAGATGACTCAGAACTACAAGATTGGTTGGATTTCGTCTGGCGACTGGGGCAATTACACTCGCACGTTCCCTGAGGGCACGTACGATGTTTTCGCCGCCGGTTCCTACGACGGCGTCTCGGCCTCTCAGCTCAACGGCAGCCTCGGGTTTGTGACGAGCGCAGTGAACACAGCGACCCAGACAGTGGAACCGATCGGCAACTTTGATGCCCCGGGGACAGGCGCCTGGAGTCGCAACAACCTCGTGCGGTTGACCGACGGCGCTGGCAACCCCAAGACGGTGACCGTAAGCGGTCAGAAGACGATTCGTTGGACCTACAACAGTGGCGACGCTGATTACCTGCTCTTCATTCCGACGAGCGGTGGATCGACGGCCGCTTTCTCGAGCGTGAAGGTTTCCGGCACAAACCTCGTAATCGCCTGGAGCAGTGGCAACCTGGAATCTGCTGACAGCGTTACAGGTCCTTGGACGGCGGTAACGGGCGCTAGCAGTCCGGCCACAGTCCCGATGACCGGTGCTAAGAAGTTCTACCGCCTCAAATAGAGGTTAGGAATAGATCTACGCGCGAGGGCCAGGAAGCGATTCCTGGCCCTCTTTCTTTAGTCCGGTCCTTGGTTCAAGGCTGAGCGCAGAGCCAATGCAACGACCGCGCGTGTGGGGGATTTCCGAGACCCGAATGACGATCATCAAGTCTCGCGGCCTGCGTGGGTTACGGAGCTTTCAACACGTTGCGCAGAATCAACGCAGGAATGGGCTGTTTATTCCACTGGTCCGCCAGGAACCTCGGGACAGATTTTGGCCCTTGGGTGTGCGAGCCCATGACGATGTCGATGTCGCCGTCAGCATCCAGATCCGCGGCATCCATGACAAGCCAGCGACCGACAATGCACTGCGGGAAACTGGCGGCCGTGAACTTCATATTTCCGTCATTGCGCAAATAAACAAAGCTCTCGCGCGGGCTCTTCCGGTAATCGGGGAAATACGAAATGGCTGCGATATCCAAGTCGCCATCACCGTCGAAATCTCGAGCCAAGGCTTTGTACGCTCCATTCAGAGGATAGAAATAGACCTCGCGGTAATTCTGTCCGCCCTCGTTCTGTACGATGCGGATGCCATGATAGTTTTTCGTGGGACTTTCGTACTCGCCATTGTCGCCGTTGGTGAGGAGAAAATCGAGCCGCCCGTCGTTGTTAAAGTCGACCGGCTCAAACCACGAATGTCCAAACACAGGCGGCTTTTGATAGACGATCTGAGCCGAGAAGTCGCCATGCCCATCGTTCATGTAGAGGGTCAACATCTCCAATTCCTGCGCCAGGAGCACCGCGAGATCTGGTTTACCATCTCCGTTAAAATCGCGGATGTGGCAGAACATCGAGCCGGAATGGTCCAGGAGAAGATGCTCCACGAGTTGATCGTTTCCGAGGTTCTCAAACCAGGAAAAGCGACCTGTGCGATTCCCATACATGCAGAGCGTGAAATCTTCCCGGCCGTCTCCGTTCAGGTCTGCAAAGTCGGCTTGGACGGATCTGGGGAGCTCCTTTAGGAGCGTGCGCACCGGGCCGAACTTATCTCCGGTTCTCTCCACGAATTTAAGTTCTGCGGTGTATCGCTCCGATGGAATGAAACTCCCGACGCATACAACATAAATACCGCTGGCCGTCTCGTGGATATCCACGGGCACGTTCCCCAATCGCACCGTGTCCATCAGGGCGCCGTTGGAATCCAAAAGAAACAAACTCTGGGCACGATCATCCCCCACAAAGATGCGGTGGGTTGCCGGGCTGATCTTGACCAGGGTGGTCGTGGCCGGTCGTTGGAAGAAGCGTGGCGGTTGAACCTGGAATTGCTTGAGATCGAGGGTAATCTCGGGGTGGGCAATCTGAGGCAACGGCGTTTGAGGCGCGTTCGTCAGGTAGTACGATTCAATCCTCGGCCAGAGTTCTTTCGGAATCCGCGGAATCTCAGGATAGATTCGGCGTGCGCGCAGCAGGTCCGCCTCCGAGGTCGTGCGATAGTCGGGAGGGTACACGCCCAACTCCACGCTCATGCGCGGCAGGATTTCGTCCTTCCAATTTTGACGAGTCAACAGGGCAGGGGCCGGATAGAGGTGACAAAGGGCGCAGGCTCTCTGGACAAGCTGCTCGTCGGATAAGCTTCGCCATTCAAGCTCTTCGTCCGGATCGAATGTTTGTGCAAAGACCGGGTGTGAAGGAATCGCACAAATCCCCATCATGAGCAGACAGACCAGTTGTCGCAGCCGTCGATGGCACTTGCCCCGCCTCCTCGAGGATGGCGCTTTGGTCAAGACCGCTCTGAGCGAGTAGCTCCCGCTTGTCCACGGCTTCTTCGTCCGTGAAGGCAGAGAATCCTGCTGGTATCGAGGGCTCATCGCATGACTTGGAGGGATCCGCCGGCGATGATACGCACGTCGGCCGCAGCCGCTGGCAATGGGGAGACCGTCGTGGCTCCTCCCGGCCAGCGGACCCAAATTCCAGTGGCGGACTCCGTTGCACCTAAGACGACGACCGTGCTGTTTTGTGACCAATACCCGGATCCTGCTTGAATCTCATGGGCCGGTCCCATCCGATCGCCGTAAGCCAGGCGGACCGTGGCACCGATCGCGGTTGGATTCCCGGCGCCGGCGGACAGACGCACACGCAACCCGGGTCGTGCGTTTCGATTGTGAAACACCTTCGTTCGATTACCGTTTTGGGCGACGGCCAAGTCCATCCGTCCGTCCTGGTCGTAATCGCACAGAGCGCATCCCCGGCCCTCTCCGTAGACGGCAATGCCACTCTCTTGACTTGGAACAGCGCTAAAATCCCCGCGTCCGTTTCCTCTCAACCAGAGCCCTCGGCCGGCGTCCGCACGCGATTCCCCAGGTGCGAGTGCAAAGCAGTTCTGACTGAGGAAAAGATCCTCAGCGCCGTCTCCATCCAGATCTCCGACACAAACACCGTAGGCCGGTGCGAGTTGAGCCTGCCTTGGCAATGGAACTCGGTGAAACTTTCCCTCAAGCATGGTGAATTTGGCGGACTGGAGGGTTTTCACTTCGAGATGTTGCGCTGGGTTGAGCGCCGGCCCGTAGATCTCCTGCACGCTCGATCGCCCGTAAGCCTCGAAACTCGCCACCCGCTCTTGAAGGAAGGGCAGGGCAGCCCGAGCCACGAGTAAGGTTCGCTCCGGGAGCTCTTTCCCGACGGAGGGGTCCATCCGCGCCTCGATCAGATCCAACGTGCCGTTGCCATCCAAGTCTCCGAAATAGACTTTGCGCGGTCGCTCGGGAGTGGCTCGATAGGCCGTGTTCAGCCCCCAATTGGAGGCCACAATCTCGGGGCGCCCATCTCCGTCGAAGTCTCCCGTAGCAACGCCAGCCCACCATCCGGTTTCCTCCGCGAGGCCCCATTCTCGGGTTCGTTCCTGGAATTCTCCCGCTCGGCGTTGAAACACACGGATGGGGCCCCATTCTGTGGCCAAGAGGAGCTCGGGAATCCCGTCTTGATCCAGGTCCGAGAAGACTGCCCCGCTCACCAGTCCAAGTTTACTCCAGCGTTGCGCCTGGACCAATCGTCCCCCGTCATTGACGAACAGAATGGAGTCCGCAGGTTCCGGATATCGTCCGGGAACGACGCGTCCGCCCACGAACAGATCCAAATCTCCGTCGCCATCGATGTCTGCCAAGGCCATGGGCCCGCCGCTGAATGGATACCCCAAAAGACTTTCGCCCGACGCGTTCCTCTGCAAGTCGTAGATGCGCACTAATCCGCCATTGGTACTCCCGTCTTCGTAATTCGCAGAGCCGACCAGCAGGGTGGTTCCGGAGCCGAGGACGGTGGTCTGGTCGCGTTGGATGACGCGGTTAAAGATTGCGTTTGTCGCCGCCACAAAGCCCGTCCCCTTGTTTAAGCAGGCGGTCAGACGGCCGCCTTTCCCGCTTCCGATGATTAGGTCTTCCCGTCCATCTCCGTCGAGGTCGTGCCAAGCGACCCCTGGGCCCAGTTGACTCAACGATCGGAGTAAGAGCGGTTGCCGAATAAAGTCGTCAAACGCGTTCTCATGGTGCTCTCCGAAAACCGCGTTTGGTATTTCTTCAAAGCAGGTGGCCTTCACAGGTTCAGCACGGCGAGTCTCAGGCGGAGTCTGCGGTTCGGTGATTTCGCAGATGGTATTCGGCGACGCCCAGAGGCTGCTCCGACGGCCGCTCCGCCAATCGACTTCGACCTCGAGACGATTCGTGGTGGCGCCCGCGGCAAATACTCGCACCGCGTCGCTCCCGGAAAGGTAAGACCCACCGTTGATGATTTCTTGGCTTTGAGGCGCCGGCCCGCCCAGCACTCGGAGACGAGCCCCAGTGCCCTGGGTGTTCGGGGCTTGACCACGTAAACGAATCGCGACGCGCGGCGCTGGACTGGCGTTTTCATAAATCCCCGCCCCGTCCATCAGACAATTGACCGCAACGTCCAAATCTCCGTCGTTGTCCAGATCCGCGAGCGCCATGCCTTGCGAAACATTGCGGGTCGCAAAGCCCCATTCCGCCGCTTTATCCTCAAACGTGCCGTCCCGGTTGTTGCGGAAAACGATATTGGGCGTCTCTAGAGTTGGGAATCGACTCATAAATTGGAGAATTTCCGCTTGAGACAATCTTTTGCCCGCCCGCGCTCTTTCGACGTCTTCAGTCCGGTCCATGTTCTGGAAATCACGCAGGACTCCATTGCTGATTAAGATGTCTTCGTAACCATCCAGATCGACATCCAGGAACAACGGACTCCAGGTCCAATCGGAAGCTTCCACCCCCGCGTAGTAGGCAATCTCCGCGAAGGTTCCATCGCCTCGGTTGTACTGGAGAGTATTCCGGCTGATCTGGGGTCGATTCTCCACCAATCCCACTGGCGTCCGGGGATTGGACCGGCCGCCGAGTTGCACATGCCGCTTCTGAGGGTCTGGGCTGAGCATGTCCGCGACAAAGATATCCACGTGCCCGTCGCGATCGATATCGGCAAAATCAACCCCCATCGAGAACACGGAGGTGGTCCGAATCGCCGTGCGCGCGATCGCTTGGAAGTGACCCTGGCCATTATTCACCCAGATTCTGTCCGGGGTGAAAAAATCATTGCAGACATAAATGTCTGGCGCTCCGTCGCCGGTGAAGTCGCGCATTTGCACCGTCAACCCCCAATCGCGGGGAGGAGCCGAGATCGGCTGACCGTCCTCGTCGAGAAAAGCACCGCCCGTCCAGGACACGGGCGAAAACTTGCCTTTGCCATCATTGAGATAGAGAACGTCCGGTTCACCCCATTCGAGCACTTCCCCTGACGGCGAAACGACAAATCGATTCGTCCATTCAGGTGATGTCGCGGGTTGTCCATTCACTCGCACGACAGTTGGCTTTCCCTGGATCACCTCGACTCCGAACGTGATGGCCGGTTGATCCGCAATCGTACTCGTCCGGTAGTTCGCCACGTAGAGATCCAGATCCCCGTCTCCGTCAATGTCGGCCAAGGCCATCGACATACTGGCTGCTTTCGAGGCAAGACCCGCCGATCCCGTGGTCTCGATGAACTTCCCCTGTCCGTCGTTTTGAAAAAGCCTCACTCCGTGCCCTGAACCTGTGACCAGCAAATCCAAATCTCCATCTCCATCCACGTCCGCAAAAACAGCTCCGGTGGAATCTTGACGACTGCACGCGACCCCGGCAGTGGAGGTAATGTCCTGGAAGCGCCAATTCCCCAGGTTGCGGTAAAGCGCGTTGTCCGTATCCAACCCACAGAAGTAGAGATCGCACCGCCCGTCTCCGTCCACGTCTCCCGCCGCTACTCCCGAACCATTTAAGAGCGTGCGATTTAGAATTGCCCTGGTTTGAGCCAGCCGGTTTGTAAAGCGAATCCCAGTCCGCTCCGAGGGTAATTTTTCGAATCCAATCTTAGTGCCTTTCGGTTGCACCACGATCC
>JBGAIN010000192.1:0-15097 GCA_044225505.1 Limisphaerales bacterium | reverse complement strand
CCTCCGAGTTTGCCCGCAATCTATCAAGAACTTGGCGAGGCGTTACGGCGACCAGACACCTCAATTTCTTCGGTATCTGAACTCATCCTACGCGATCCGGCCCTGACCTCCCGTATCCTCAAGTTGGCGAACAGCGCCCTCTTCGGAGGGCGAAGCGACATCAACACCGTGGAAGCCGCCGCGCAACTGGTCGGTTTGGAACATATCAACCAGCTGGTTTCCGCCACCACCGTCATTCAGACGTTCGATAACGTCCCGGAACATCTCCTGGATGTAAACGCGTTTTGGGAGCACAGCTTGGTCTGTGGTTTAGCCAGCGCTTTGATTGCCGAATTCCTCCGCGACCCAGTTCCTGAACGCCTTTTCATCGGCGGACTGCTCCACGATATCGGCCGGTTAATCATGTATGTGAATGCGCCGACTGAGAGCAAAGAGATTCTGCAACGGTGCGAACGCGAGCGGCAATTAGCCTCGACCGTCGAACGTGATATCCTGGGATTTGATCACGCCGAAATCGGTGGTGAACTCCTGGCCACTTGGGGATTGCCAAAGCCGTTGGGCGAGTGCGTGCGACGACACCATCCGGTTGTCAAGTTTCCCTTCAATGTTCTGGACGCCATGATCGTCCATTACGCGGACTTCATCACGAGTGCCCTTCTTTACGGGAATACAGGCGAACGGTATGTCGCTCCGCTGGTGCTCCCGACCGGACCGGAGCCATTACCATTGAGAGATATCCCCATTGAACCGCTCCTCAATGCCCTTGACAGCCGATGCGACGCTTTTCTCAACACTCTCTTACCGAACCGCACCCAACGCAAAGACCAAACCAAGAAAGCACCTCACTTTGGCCCTGGCGCTCCGGACTCTCACCCCGATCATCCGCGGACGATCAAATCTTCTTTGATCCCGTTCGCGCGCCTGGAGATCGGGATGGAAATCGGTTCCGATGTCATTGACGAGCATGGTGGCGTCTTGCTGTCGACAGGAACCCAGATCACCGCCCAGCATCTTCGAGAGCTGAAACGCTATCAAATCCAGGAGGTTGCGATCAGAGACGCCCTCGTGGGACAGACGGAATATCCTCCGGAGATTTTGGAAATGGCCGAAGCGGAGGTTGCGGAGCGTTTCCGCCACGTCGACATGACCATGCCGAACGTCCGTGCGATCCGCTGCCGGGCCGTCCTTCGCACCGCCGCACGCCTTCAACAACCAACCTGCGCTAACCCTGTTGCGGCCGCGCCCACTTCCGAGCCCGCTTTGGTCTTATAGATCTCTTGGATTCGCAAGAGTGCGATTTTCCCTGGTTTTGACCGAACTACCCCTGAATTCGGACAGGCCTGGCAGATCGTTTCGGCATTCGCATCGAACGTCTTATTGAGCCGACAGACTTGTTGGCTCAACGGGTCTATGTTAGGGTCCCTTCACCGTCCCGCAATCAACGATGCGCTATGTCTAAATTCGCTCTTTCCTCCTTTCTGGGCTGGCTTAGCCTAACGCTTGTCAGCGCTGATCCGGTGCCACCTCTGAGGCTTGTTCAAGTGCTGACAAACCGGGAGATACTTCTCCCTGTGGCGGCGGATGCCGGGCAACGGACCCGTCTGGAAAGCTCTCTTGATCTGCGCGATTGGACTGGACTGGCCACGCTTCTCAACACCGCCTCGAGCAACTCATTTACAGACTCGGCCGCGCCATTCCTGGCCCGGCGGTTTTACCGGGGCGTCGAAGCTGCCACCAACGCCATATCGGGCGATCATTTGCTCACCATGCAGGGCGAGATCACCTTCCACCCCGTTGACCATGCCAGCTTCGTCTTCACTTGGCAGGGACGCACGGTCTATTGCGATCCAGTCGGAGGCGCAACCCCTTATGCCGCTTTGCCGAGAGCGGATTTAATACTCGTAACTCACTCCCACAGCGACCATTTCGATACCGCAACACTCAATGGCGTGAAAAGTTCAAACACGGTCATTGTCGTTCCGGCGGCTGTCTACCAAAGCTTACCGGCCAGTCTGAAAACCAATGCGATTCAGCTGGCCAATGGAGCAATCACGAACCTCTTAGAGATTAACGTAGAGGCCGTCCCGGCCTACAACTTGACCTCAACGTATCATCCAAAAGGTGTCGGGAACGGCTATGTTTTGACGATCGGCGGAAAGCGAATTTACGTCAGCGGTGACACCGAGGATATCCCGGAACTGCGAAACCTGCCGGATATCGATGTGGCGTTTGTTTGCATGAACCTGCCCTTCACGATGTCCGTTGCGAAAGCCGCGGATGCAGTGCGCCAGTTTCGGCCCAAGGTTGTGTATCTCTACCATTACCGAGGTTATGGTAATGCCGACGTCTTGCGGTTTAAGCAACTGGTTGGGACAGACCAGGGCACCGAAGTCCGGATTCGGAAATGGTACTGAGGTGCTCGGCGCGTTGCTTCCCCATGACACTTTCTCCTTCATCCCTGGAAGGCCTGGTTGCGTCGTTGCACCTGCATCCGCCCGCCAGCGGAGGCCCGATGCTTCCGGTCCTTTCCGTCCAGACGGTTCAAGATTTGGGGATCGACGGAGACACGCGCTATTTCAATCGTCGTCGGAGAAGTTCCGGTCTACCGAGCCATCGCCAAATTAGCCTGATGGAACGTGAACAAATCCAAGCTCACGCTCGCACCCTCGGAATTCCTGATATCCTTCCTGGCACGGTTCGGGCCAACATTGAAACCACCGGGATCGACCTGAGCACCTGGATCGGGAGGCGAATCCACGTCGGCGAATCTATCCTTCTGGTAGTCGAGGCGCGCACTCCGTGTGCGCGAATGGATTCGATTTCTCCGGGTCTAAAAAAGCTGATGGAATCCGGTCGGCAAGGAGTTCTCGCTCAGGTCGTGCAGTCTGGAACGATCACGGTGGGCGACACCATTCGAATTCTGCCCGATTAGATCGCGGCGGCGTTTTGCGCCCCCATGAGCCACTCGCCCAGCACGCCGTGACCGACTCAACCAACCAAAACTGGCTTTTGCTGAGAGACCGTCTAAAGTTGAACGCGTTGTCCATGCGAACGATTCCCGTAGCGCCCATCGTATGCAGTGCCGGCCTGGGGTTGGTCCTGTGTTTATCCGTCCTTTCCACGACTGCCGCGGAAAGCAAGCCAGTGGACTATATCCACCAGGTTCAGCCGATCCTCCGAGAGTCGTGTTACTCATGTCACGGAGCGGAGAAGAAACGAGGTGGCTTGCGCTTAGACGTGAGAGCTTTCGCGCTGAAAGGCGGCGAGGGCGGCGTGGTAATCGTGCCTGGGCACAGCGATCAAAGTTCGCTGCTGCAACGATTGATCACGTCCGACCCTGACGAGCGCATGCCGCAAAAGGCCGACGCTTTGTCGGCAGAAAAGATTGAAATCATTCGCGCCTGGATTGATGAAGGCGCTCCTTGGCCAGAGGCGGTTGCCGGGACGGGAATCGATCCGGCGAACCATTGGGCGTTTAAACCACTTCAGATTACAGTTCCGCCAGTGGTGGAAGATACGCGTTGGGTTCGCAATCCAATCGACCAATTCGTGCTGGCCAAACTCGAAGCCAAGGGCATTCGCCCGAATCCGACGACTGACAAGCGCTTGTTGGTCCGTCGCGCCTATTTCGATCTGATCGGTTTGCCCCCGACACCAGAGCAGGTAGACGCCTTTGTCGGGGACGAGTCCGCGGATGCCTACTTGAAATTGATCGACACTCTCCTCGCTTCTCCGCATTACGGCGAGCGTTGGGCGCGGCACTGGCTGGATACCGCCCGGTTTGGGGAAAGTCACGGATTTGAACAGGATTACGACCGGCCATTTGCTTACTGGTACCGCGATTTCGTCATTAAAGCCCTGAACGAGGACATGCCTTTCGACCAGTTTATCCGCTGGCAACTCGCGGGAGATGAATTTGATCCAGAGAATCCGTGGGCTTTGGCCGCCACTGGGTTTGTGGGCGCTGGGGTCTTTCCCACGCAATTGACAGAAGCCGAGTTCGAGCCGGCGCGTTATGATGAGCTCGACAATATGGCGTCAACGACCAGTAGCGCGATGCTTGGGCTCACCCTGGGCTGTGCGCGCTGCCACGATCACAAGTTCGACCCCATTTCGAGCAAAGAGTATTACCGCTTCATTGCGACCTTCGCCACGACTATCCGGAGCGAGGTCCCACTCGATTTCGATCCTGAGAAGTATCGAACGGCCAAAGCAGCGTTCGACCATGCCCATGCCCCGCTCCTCGCGGCCCGTGACGAATGGGAAAAGAACCAGTTACCGGCTCGGTTTGAGCGTTGGCTCCGTCAGGCGCCATCGGAGTCTCTGGCCAGACCCGCGTGGATGACCCTTGATTTGAACGAGCTACAGTCTAAGGGCGGCGCCACTCTGAGCCAGCTGGGAGACGGGTCCGTTTTGGCCAGCGGCAAGAATCCGGACCACGACACTTTTCTGCTCACCGCTCAAACCCACTTGACCAACTTGGCGGCGATTCGAGTCGAAGCGCTTGCCGATCCGTCATTGCCTAAAGGAGGACCTGGCCGGGCTGACAACGGCAACTTTCAATTTACGGAACTGCAGGTCCGGGCCACACCGCTGCATGGCACCGGCGAGCCGGTGGAGTATAAATTGGTCAATCCAAGAGCCACGTTCGAACAAAGCGCGGACCTGAGCGCTGCTAAGGTTATCGACGATAACGCCAAGACGGGTTGGGCGATCGATCCGCAATTTGGCACGAATCACACCGCGGTATTTGAGTTCGCATCGCCGGCGACGTTTCCTGGAGGCACCAAGCTCGCTATCACTTTGGGTTTTAATGGCAATACTCGCCACGCGATCGGACACTTTCGCTTGGCCATCGCCCCTGCGCTCACTGATTCGTGGACGGCCGAAGGCATACCACAATCCGTCGCCGAAGTGTTTGCGTCACTTCCGCCGGGAGCAAACCTGGGTGAGACCTTGAATGATGCGCAAAGGCTGATGCTTCAACGCTATTATCGGACGATGGATTCGGACTGGCGCCGACTGGATACCGCGGTCCAAGACCACCTCCGGAATGAGCCCAAACCCGACCTGAAGAAAGTCATGATCACGAGTGAAGGGGTCAAGCCGATTCCTCACCATGCCGACGGGCAGGGTTTCCCGCACTTCTACGCCGACACTTCCTCAAGCGAGGAATCCCCGCCAGAAAGGCGACGAGATGACGCCTGGATATCTGAAGATTCTCACCGCGCGTCGGACGGTGATCACTGCTGGCAGCAACCACCACCCGCTGGCTGCCGAACCTCGTGGCGCCGCCGCGCGTTGGCCCAGTGGATTACAGACCCAGTCCAGGGCGCGGGAGACTTGTGCTGCGCGTGGCAGTTAACCGGCTGTGGCAACACCATTTTGGAAAGGGTAGCGTGGCAGCAACTGGAACTCAAGGAGCACGCCTAGCCATCGAGGATTGTTTGAATTGGCTCGCCCAGGACTTGCAGCGGATCAGTGGAATCTTAAACGGATTCACAAACTGATGATGACGAGCGCGACTTACCTTCAGACGATCGACCGGGATCCGCTTCGTGAGAAGGTCGATCCGGACAACCAACTCCTCTGGCGCCGGGATCGCACCCGGCTGGAAGCCGAGGCGATTCGCGACTCGCTGCTTTATGTTAGTGGTATACTCGATCAACGTCTTTTTGGCCCAGGAACGATGGATGAAAGCATGCGACGCCGTAGCATCTACTTTTTCATCAAGCGCAGCCAGTTCATTCCCATTTTGCAGTTGTTCGACGCCCCGGACCCTTCCGTCAGCGTCGGCAGCCGTGTGCCAACCACTGTCGCACCGCAAGCCTTGCTCTTCATGAACAATGACCAAGTCCGGGCTTGCGCACGCGCGTTGGCCGCCCGCCTTCGTGCCGCGTGCGGCACCGAAGCAGAACTCATTGTGAATCAGGCTTATCAGCTGGCGTTGGGACGCCAACCGGATGCCGCCGAACTTGCCTCCTCCGCGGCTTTTCTGGCGCAGCAAACGGACTCGTACCGCGCCACTCACCCGGCCGACGCGCCAGCTTTGGCGCTGGCCGATTTCTCGCAAGCATTGCTCGGCCTGAACGAATTCATCTACGTCGAATAGCCGCCCTCGAATCTTATGACTCACCCGCTTCCCTCTGGATTTCAGGCTATGTCCCGAAGACAAGCCCTCAAGCGCGCGGGCGCTGGGTTCGGATTGATTGCTCTGGCCGGCTTGCTCGAGCAACAGGGCTTGCTCGTCCGCAAGGCCGCCGCCGTGCCTTCGAACCCGCTCTCTCCGAAGCCTCCTCACTTTCCACCTCGTGCCAAAGCGGTGATCTGGCTGTTCATGAATGGCGGCCCGAGCCAGGTGGACACCTGGGATTACAAACCGGAGTTAATCAAGCGCCACGGCCAGAAACTTGACGGCATGGACAAGTTCACCGGTTTTTTTGCAAATGAAGTCGGCCCGCTGATGAAATCGCCGTTTGCTTTTGCACAACACGGACAGAGCGGTTCCTGGGTTTCGGAACTATTCCCCAATATGGCCAAGCACGTCGATAAAATGGCCTTTATCCATTCTCTTCATACCGAATCCAACAACCATAGCCCCGCGCTCTTCGCGATTAATACGGGCTTTACCCGTATGGGGTTTCCATGCGTGGGCTCATGGATTAACTATGGCCTCGGTTCAGAAAATCAGAATCTTCCCGGGTTTGTCGTCATGGCGGACCCTCTCAATCGTGGGTTACCCAAAGGCTACGCGCAAAACTGGGGAGCCGGTTTCCTTCCGAGCGTCTACCAGGGGACACACTTGCGTCCGAAAGGTCAGCCAATCGATAATCTCGTTCGCCCCTCCGAAATGACTGACGCCGCGCAACGCGCCCAGCTCGATTTGATGGCGAAGCTCAATCGCGAGCACCTGAAGCGTGAGGCAGATAATGAGTTGAATGCTCGCATCGAAAGCTTCGAACTCGCTTATCGCATGCAGGTCACCGCTCCCGAAGCCATGAACCTGGAGAAGGAGCCCGATCACATCCAGGAGCTCTATGGGATCAACGAGAAACGGTGCTCGCATTTTGCCAAGCAATGTCTCCTCTCCCGACGCCTGGTAGAGCGCGGGGTCCGTTTTGTGCAAATCTACAGTGGTGGGACCGAAAACCAACTGAGCTGGGACGGTCACCGCGACATCTTCGGCAACCATACAGGCTTTGCCGCAGAGACTGACCAACCGATCGCCGCGCTCTTGACCGACCTGGAACAACGGGGACTTTTGGAAAGCACGCTCGTTATCTGGGGTGGTGAGTTTGGACGTTTGCCCATCTCACAACCTGGTGACAAACCAGGCCGGGACCATAATCAACACGCCAACACGATCTGGATGGCTGGAGGTGGCATCAGACCAGGGGTCCACTACGGCGAAACGGACGAAGTGGGATTCAAAGCTGCCGTGAATAAAGTCACCATCAACGATCTTCATGCCACCATTCTCCATCTCCTGGGGTTGAACCACGAGCAACTCACATTTCGCTATAACGGGCGAGATTTCCGCCTCACGGATGTGGCGGGCGAAGTCGTAAAGGCCGTTCTGGCCTAGCATCGGAAATCGCTTGTGACACGGAGAGAAGTCGGTATGTTGTCAATAACCCGATTCCCGATTATGAAATCCTTGGCCAGCGAACGCCGAACCTCAACCTCCGTTGGTGGCTTCACACTCATCGAGTTGCTAGTCGTGATAGCCATTATCGCCATCCTGGCGGGCATGTTGCTGCCGACCTTGGCCAAATCCAAAATGAAAGCGACCGGCGCCGCTTGCCTCAATAACCAGAAGCAACTTCTGCTCGGTTTTATCCTCTACGCGGATGAGAACAACGACGCCATGATATACACGACGCCTGTCGCCGGGCAGCTCGATAACTATGGCGGTGGCTACTGGCCCGGGCCTTTTAATGATCAAGGAAAGTTCCAGGATATTGGGACGAGTATGACATCCTCGACGGCTCAGCGCTATGTGGAGAATGGGTTCAAGAAGGGTGCACTTTACTCCTATGTCAGCAGTCCGGCGAGCTACCATTGTCCGGGCGACCTTCGGACCAAACGCCTGAAACCGGGTCGCGGCTGGGCCTACGACAGCTATTCGAAGGCCAATGGAATGAATGGTCTGAGCGATTGGCAGGGCGGCGGGCAGACTCCTTACAAGAAGATTAGCACCGTGCTTGACTCAGCGGAAGCGATGGTCTTCCTCGAAGAATCCGATCCGCGCAATTACAACCTGGGAACGTGGGTTATCGATGTCGCTCCCTCCGCTGGTTGGGTCGATCCGTTTGCCATCTTTCACGGCAGGACGAGCACCATCTCTTTCGCAGATGGTCACGCCGAATCTCACCATTGGCTGGAAGCGTCCACAATCAAAGCGGCCACCGACTCCGCTGCTGGGAAATCCAGTTTCAACTGGACGGGCGGGAATAACAAGAACCGCGATTTCCAGTGGGTGTACCAACGCTACAAGCACTCGAAGTGGTCTCCTTTGAAGTGAGCCGGGATTTACGGACACTCACCGAACTCCGGTTCCGAATTCGCGGTGGCAGCCCGGTGGCCCTTGTCAGCGCTGAACCTTGGACCAATGGGAACAGCCGTGTGCGCGGGCACGGGCTACGTGAGGACAGACAACCTTGCCACGAAGGAATCCACTCGCAGCCGCTTCCACCGCACCCGACCAGCGACGTTCCTCAGGATTGACCGCCCTGGGAGCCTGCTGATTCTTCAACAGGCTCCTAGGCCATTCCTCACCCCGTCCATCGACCTTCATAGGCGTCGCGTAGCAGTTGCATGGTGTGCCGAACAGCCAACTTCGATCCCAAACGGGCCAAGTGCGTCTGCACTTGCAGCATACATCCGATATTGCCCGTGGCTATGAGCTCAGCCCCGGTCGCCATCAAATTCTTCGCTTTCTTTTCTCCCAACGACGCGGCGATGCCAGGCTGATCCAAATTGTAGGTCCCAGCACTTCCACAACAGGTTTGCGGTTCCGCGACCTCGCACAAGTCCAGGTTCGGAATTGATTGTAGTAGTTGGCGCGGCTCGTCCCTCACTCTTTGAGCGTTGAGCAAATGGCATGCGTCTTGATAAACCACCCGATGTTTCTCTCCCCAACCCCGCGGCGCCTCGCGCATCCCCAGGCGGATCAGGAACGTAGCGATGTCCCACACGTGAGAGCTCAGTCTTTCGGCGGCGGGTTGATCTGGAGTGCCGCGGAGAATCACACAGTACTCGTGCATCGCCGACCCGCACCCCGCCGCATTGGTGAGCACCGCGTCGAGATCAGTCGGAAAAGCCCTCACATTCTGGCGCGCAAACCTCTGCGCCGCGGATAAATCGCCCGTATGCCAAGCCAGTCCACCGCAGCAAGCCTGTGCGGCAGGAATGACCACTTCGACACCGTTCCGCCGCAAGACTTCGATGCTTGCCTGATTGATGTCCGGACAGAACACCCTTTGCGCACAGCCCAGCAACAGGGCCACGCGGGCACGCCGCTCTCCTTGAGCCGCCACGACTGGCGGCCAGTGTGTTTCAGAAGTCGATGAATGCGGCAGGAGCGCCAACATTGGGCGAAACGCGTTTGGAACTAGCCCTGGCGCCCGCCTGAACCACGCACCGACAGTGGCAGCCAGCCGAAGGCGCGCAGGAAATGGCAATGTCCGTCCTGCGAGCCACCGCCGAACCCGAGAATCCCACGGCCGCCGGAACTGCGACGCGGCAACGCTGCGGAAGGGGCTGATGAGATCGCGGTAAGAGACCCCACTCGGACACGCAGGTTCGCATGCCAAGCACCCCAAACAACGATCCACGTGAGGCTGGGCGGCAGCGACCGGAAGTGCGCCTTCCAACACCTGTTTCATCAACACGATGCGCCCCCGAGGTGTATCCATCTCCTGTCCAAGTTCCTGATAGGTGGGGCAAGCGGCCAGGCAAAACCCGCAATGCACGCACGCTTCAATCGCGTGCGACATTGGCGCGGTGAATGCCCCGTACTTCTCATCTGGAATCGAATGCAACATTCAAATGTCCAGGGCTGGAAACCGATTCTCGGGGTCTAAAGCCGCTTTCATGCTCTCCGCAATCTTGTAGTTTGCCATAAGACCAATTCGGGCCGGACTTGGCCCTTGTAAGCCGAGTGCGTTCAACCCGACCCTTTCCAGCTCACGACTCAGCAGAGAGCCGTGAGCGTCCCCGGCCGGGAGGGAGAGGAATGCCACGTTCCCACCCGCGCTGAGATGCAAGCGCGATTCCCGGAACTGCCGCACTACCGTGAACAAGTCCTGCATCCTCTTTTCTGTCAGAGGGATTTTCCACAAATGGCGGTCGTCAGCGGCCCAAGCGGCATTGCGCAAGTCCGACCAGAGAGTATCGGCCTCTTCCCCAGGGACAAGTTCGCCGCTCCGCCAATCAATGAGCTGCGCCGCGATGCCGTCGATGGCGGATTCAGGTCCGGCTAGGCGAGCGTAAACGTTGGTTCCTTCCGGTGGCACATCCAGGGCGTCGATTTCACACCGGCTTCGTCCAAGCTCTGCCAGAACGACCGCGGCTGTCTCCAAGCACTCGGTTCTCCAACGCAACGTCCGCATTCCGCGCGGCCGTGGGAAGACTTTGAGGGTCACCTCTCCGAGGATACCAAACCTGCCTAAGCTCCCTACAAAAAACTTGGGTAAATCAAACCCGGCCGCATTTTTGACCACCTTTCCGCCCATGCGGAGGAGGCGCCCCATCCCATCCACGAAGCGAATGCCCAGAACGAAATCTCGCACCCCACCGTAGCGAAACCGACCTGGCCCACTCGTTCCGGCGGCCAATGTCCCTCCCAGCGTCGCTCCGCGTTCTTGAAACATCGGCTCAAAGGGGAGGTACTGGCCGCGTTCCGCCAGCGCTGCCGACAAATCCGCGACGGGGGTTCCAGCACGCGCTGTCACCGTGAATTCATCAGGCTCATACTCCACAATTCCGTGTAGACGTTCAGTAGAGAGCGCAAGAAATCCTTTCGGCAAACGAGAGAGCAACGGCTTGGTTCTGCGTCCGACTGCCATCACTTGCGATGTCGCCCGAACGGCCGCTGCAAGCTCCTCCATCGTTGTCGGGGTGAGGCTCATTCTGGCGCCGTCATTCTCTTGAAATGAGCCCGTTTCGCTCTAGCGGATGCAGTCCCATGTGAGCCTGCGCTGAACCACTGCCACTGGGAAACATCTTGCCCGGATTAGCGATGCCCAAGGGATCAAACGCTGCGCGCACACGCTTCATGCAATCGATCTCGTCCGCTGTGAACATTTCCGGAAGATACTCCCGCTTCTCCATGCCAATCCCGTGTTCGCCGGTAATGGACCCGCCCATCGCGATGCATAGCCGGAGAATTTGTCCGGCCAAAGCTTCGGCGCGTGCCAGGGCGCCACGCTCCTGGCCGTTATAAAGGATCAGGGGATGCAAGTTCCCGTCGCCCGCGTGAAACACATTGGCGCAACGCAATCCTGCTTCCTTGGAGAGAATCGCGATCTGCCGCAGGGCCTCTCCCAACCGACGACGGGGAACCACTCCATCCTGAACGATGAAGTCCGGTGAAAGCCGGCCGACCGCACTAAAAGCGCACTTCCGTCCTTTCCAAATTGCCATTCGCTCAGCAGCATTTGCCGCCGTTCGAAGTGAGTTCGGGGCGCTGTCTCGAAGAATGCTTTCCAGGCGGACGCGATCGGAGGAGACAATCTCTCGCGGCCCTTCCAGCTCTACGATCAGAACGGCTTCGCACCCTGAAGGATAGCCAGCTTTGACCGCTGCCTCGGCCGCTTGAATGGCAAGTGCATCCATGATCTCGAGCGCGCCAGGCAGCAGACCTCCCGCAACAATGGCAGAGACAGCGTCGCCAGCTCCCTCCAACGTAGCGTAGCCTGCCAGGACCGTGTGATAGCTTTCCGGCACGGGCAACAGTTGGAGCGTAATTTCCAAGGCGATCCCGAAGAGCCCTTCATGGCCGGTAAACAGGCCACACCAATCCGGACCGATTTGTTCCCGGCTAGCCCCTCCCCACTCGACGGTTTCGCCCGTCGCCAGAACCGCTTTGATGCCCAAGACGTGGTTTGATGTCATCCCGTACTTCAGGCAATGCGCTCCACCCGAGTTGAACGCCACATTCCCGCCGATGGTACAGATCGTCTGGCTGGACGGATCCGGCGCGTAGTAAAGGCCATGGACGCTAGCTGCTTGCGTGACTTGCGTGTTGACCACTCCCGGCTCTACCGTTGCCACGCGCTGGACGGGATCCAACCGTAGAATTCGGTTGAGCCGATTCAATCCGATGACGATTCCGTTCGCCACGGGCAGCGATCCGCCAGACAAGCTCGTGCCGCTCCCACGAGCGACAAACGGGAGTCTTTCGGCATGGCAAAACCGGACCAATGCGATGACTTCATCCGCGGACTCTGGTAGTGTCACCGCCAGAGGGCGGGTGTGAAAGGCTGTTAAGCCATCACTCCCGTAAGCCGTCAATTGCGCTGGGTCCCGCAGCAATCGCTCCGGCGGAAGCAATCGGCTCAATCGGTTCAGCACATCGTCGGGCATGTGATCAGCCACGCAAGATCAAAGCTAGAGCCACCAAGACGAGGTCAACATTGCGAACCGTCGCCCCATGCCCCATTAATCCAATCCGCCACGCCTTGCCTGCCATAGGACCGAGGCCAGCACCGATCTCAATGCCGTATTCTTCCAACAATCGACGTCGGACCGAGGCGTCATCGGCGCCGTTCGGAATCTGAATGCAATTTAGGGTGTGCAAACTCCGTTTAGGGATGTAGGTCAGGCCAAGCTTTTCCAGACCCGCGCGCAGCCGCGCGTGCATCTGGGCATGCCGGCTGATCCTGGCATCGAGTCCCTCCTCGAAAACGATAGTCAAGGCTTCGTGCAAAGCATACGTCATGTTGATCGGCGCGGTGTGGTGATAGAGCCGGCCGCCCCCGCCGCCGCTCAGGTAGTACTTCCGCAACATGGTGACATCTAAGTACCACGATTGCGGTTTGATTTTCCGGACATCCAGCCTTTCCAAGGCCCGGGGCCCAAAACTGACCGGAGCTAATCCGGGTGGGCAGCTCAAGCATTTCTGCGTGCCGCTATAGATGGCGTCGATGCCCCAGTCGTCCATGCGCACCTCGTGGCCTCCGAGACTCGTGACGGCGTCCACCACCAGCAAAGCCCCGTGACTGTGCGCGAGCTGGCCGAGGCCATCCAACGGCTGGTGGGCACCGGTACTCGTTTCGGCATGGACAATCCCGACGAGCTTGGTTTTGGGGTATTGTTTCAAAGCCTCGCCGATTTGCTCGATGGCAATGACCTCGCCCCAGGGAGCTTCCACAGGGTGGACCGTCGCTCCACACCGTTCCATCACGTCTTTCATGCGCGTGCCAAAAACGCCATTGACGCAGACGATGACCTCATCCCCAGGCTCAATGAGGTTTACGGCCACGCATTCCATTCCGGCCATGCCCGTCCCGCTGACCGGAAATGTGAGAGCGTTTTGCGTCCCAAACACACGCCTCAGCATTTCACATGTCGCGTCCAGGATCGCCAGGTATTGCGGGTCCAAGTGGCCCAGAGTCGGGGCCGCCATTGCGCGCAAGACGCGCTGTGGCACTGGACTCGGTCCTGGACCTAGTAAAATTCGTTCGACTGGAATCAACGGCTGAGAGCTGGTCATGGCAATGTCGTGTGTTCTGGTGTTCGAAACGTAGCGTTGGCTGCACCGTCGCAAAAAGCAAGACGACAACGATGCCTAAGCTCTCTTCCCTGCCTCCCGCCACCGCTCGCGGAGACCTCCCACCGTGAATTCAAAGTGATCGGAGAATCGGCAAATGCGCAAGAGAATGGAGTCGGGAAGATTCTCCTTGTGGGGGTTTATTGGAACGTTACGATGCCGTTGTTCCACAGAGACTACGACTGAAGATCATCGGCTTTGCTTCCTTTATTAATGAACCTTCCAAAAGTCATGAAGCCAGCAATGTATCACCGTGGATCCCGGCCCATCACGCGGCGCCAGTTTGTCGGTCAAGCCTTTGCCGCTGGCGTCGTCAGTCTGAGCCCAGCGATTCTACGCGGCCAAAATCTAAACAATAAATTGAACATCGCGTTCATTGCCTGCGGAGGGCGCGCGACTGCGAGTATGAATGAGCTTACTCTCGGTCCCGGCGGCCAAACGGCGAGGCGTGGCGGGCCTGCTGCGGGAGGACCGCATCCAGATGAAAATGTCACGGTTCTCTGCGATGTGAACCAACTAGCTTTAGACTCCGCGTCGCAGCGCTATCCGCAAGCCAAGAAATTCCGGGATCTCCGGCAGGTGTTCGAGCGGCCCGATGCTTTCGACGCCGTTGTCGTTTCTACAGCCGAGCACACCCACGCATTCGCGACCTATCTTGCGCTGATTCACGACAAGCACGTCTATTGCGAGAAGCCGCTCGCTTACAACATTTGGGAAACTCGATTAGTTCGCGAGACCGCGGCCAAGCATCCAAAGCTCTCCACTCAGATGGGGAACCAGGGACATGCGTCGCCGGCGCGTCAGAAAATCGAAGAGATATTGCGGGCGGACGTCATCGGTCCGGTGCATGAAGTCCACGTTTGGGCTGACCGCGCGTGGGGCTTGCAAGACGCGGTCTCGGCGGAGAAATTTGACAAACCACACGGGTTCTACAACGGCATTCAGATCGTGGATCGATTCCCCGAGGAGATGTCGATTCCATCCCATATGAATTGGGATTTGTGGTTAGGTCCGGCCCCAGCGCGCCCCTACCATGCAACCTATTTCCCTGGACCCCGTTGGTACCGCTGGTGGGATTTCGGCAATGGGACCATGAGCGACCTGGGCAGTCACGATAATGACGTGCCCTATACCGTGCTGGATCTGTGGCGCCCTGACGGAAACGGAGGAAAGGTTTTAGCTCCGCTTTCAGTCGAAGCCGTCTCTCCGAATGTCCCGGTTCCTCATCCCGAACTCGCTCCGGCGACCCTTGTCGCGACTTATCAGTTCGCCGCCGTCGGCACGCAACCAGCCTTAAAGCTCGTCTGGCATCAAGGGGACAGT
>JBGAIN010000005.1:0-134563 GCA_044225505.1 Limisphaerales bacterium | reverse complement strand
GACGATAATCCGCCCGCGGCCAATTCGCCTCATCTGAGTGCCACGAATACAGTGACCGTCACCGTCCGTGAAGTAAACTTGCCGCCTCAACTAACACTTCCACCTCCGCAAACGGTGGACGAGCTTCAGCCGTTGAACGTCGTCGCGACAGTGGTTGATCCCGATCTGCCAGCGAACACGCCCACGTTCTCCTTGGTGTCTGCTCCTGCCGGAATGGCCATCAACCCCGCGACCGGTGCCATTACCTGGGTTCCAACCGAAGCTCAAGGTCCCATCACCAACATCGTCACAGTGAAAGTCGAAGATAACGGCGTGCCCACGCTCAACGCGACCGCGAGCTTTACGGTGACCGTTCGCGACGTCAACAGTCCGCCGGTGTTACCCGAATCTGGGACTCGTGAAATCAACGAAGGTACCCCGCTGAGCATCGTCAACACCGCTACGGACACAGATCTCCCCGCGAACCAGCTTTCCTACCAACTAGTTTCGCCTCCGGCCGGCGCGTCGATCAGTCCCTCGGGCGTGATTTCCTGGGCACCTACGGAAGCGGATGGTCCCAGCACCAACACCCTCACCACGGTGGTCACGGATGACGGAACGCCGCGGCTCAGCGCCACGAACGTATTCACCGTGATTGTTCGCGAGGTGAATAGCGCCCCGGCTCTACCCGAGTCTGGCATCCGCGAAGTCGACGAAGGCTCCCCTCTGAATATCGTCAACACGGCGACGGACGCCGACTTGCCCGCGAACCAGCTTTCTTACCAGCTGATTTCACCTCCGGCCGGCGCGTCGATCAGTCCCGCAGGCGTGATTTCCTGGACGCCTATGGAAGCGGACGGCCCCAGCACCAATATCCTCACGACGGTAGTCACGGATGACGGAACTCCACGGCTTAGCGCGACCAATCGTTTCACCGTCATTGTTCGAGAAGTGAATACGGCGCCCGAGTTAAAGGCGATCGCCAACCAATCCCTGCACTTTGGCACACCCCTTACTCTGCAAGCAGAGGCCTCTGATGCCGACTTGCCAGCCAATCCGCTGAGCTACCAACTTGAGAACGCACCCACTGGCCTCTCCGTGGACGCCGCGAAAGGGACGCTGACGTGGACCCCAACCGAGGCTCAAGTCGGAACTCATACAGTGACGCTCCGCGTATCCGATAACGGCACACCTGCGCTCAATAGCGCGGTCACCTTCATGATTACCGTGACCGGAGCGGGCAGCACCTTGGCCTTGGACCGCCTGAACTCTGGCCTGGTGCGACTAACGATCTCCGGGGATGCGGGCCACGATTATGAGTTGGAAGGAAGTTCCGACTTAAATCAGTGGACTAAGCTCGTTCAGTTTCGTCTCACGACGGCGCCATTCACCTTTATCGATCCGGATTCCGCCACACTGTCCATCCGCTTTTATCGTCTGAGGTTCAGTCAGTAATCTTTTCAGCCGCGCCGCCGTAGGAGTTCATCCGACGTCCGACCGGCACCAGAATCGGACAGCGTTTTGGGACGGCACCCAATCGTCGAAGGGGCGCCGTCGTGCCACCGTGATTCCATGAGATTACATTATGGATCCACTAGATCATTCGCTGGTTTCCTTAACCAGACTACAAAGCGAAGCTGTCGTAGCACCGCCATTGCTCTCTCGCTGGCGGCCGTGACGTGCTGCTCGAGTTATGCTCAACTCGTCACTTTCGACTTCCCTCAGCCAGCCATCCCCGACGGGGATCCGGTGGGCATTTCTGCCACGAGCTTCAGCGACGCGATCGCATCTGTAGATAATGTTAACATTACCATTTGCCACGAATGGCTGGGGGACTTGACGGTGAAGTTGATCTCGCCCGCAGGTCCCGAGTTCGTGCTCTTTGAGCGTGTGGGCGTGACCAGTGAGAGTCCCGATGGCTCATCCACCGTGTTGGGAACGTTTACCTCTCAACCCGACTCCACATTCGTTTTGGAACCGACTTCCTACCGCTTCGGCCCCACAGGGGCACCATTGGATCCTTTGACGCAACAGACTTTGTCCAGCATGACGCTTCTGAGCAGCGGCGATGTCTTTGCAGCCCAATCGTGGCCTACGGGACCCTTTCCGGCGGGCACCTGGAGACTGTCGGTTTCGGATTCTTCGGTGTTAGGGAGCGGAGCGATTATGGGTGCATCGTTGGAGTTTACGGCTGTTCCCGAACCAGCGCATGGCGCCCTGGCCTCGGGCGTTGCGTTAGTAGCGATGGCCGCCTGGCGGTTCCAGCGCCGTTCGGGGACATTCGGGGGCCGCCGCGCCGCGTCGATTCTATAACAATCAGACCGGAACGACCCTTGCACGATGCACGTTAAGTTTCGCCTTTGTTTCAAAATGGGATGAGTTGAAGGTCGACCCTCGCTTCGGGCTCCATTACGCTTTCGGCGTGCGACCCCGTCTGCTGAAATTGCGAGGCGTGTCCAAAGCATACTCGGGTATCCCGGCGCTCAAGCCCTTGAGCCTGGAGCTTGGGGAAGGCGAGGTATTGGGATTGGTCGGAGAGAACGGAGCGGGCAAATCGACTTTAATCAAGCTTCTGAGCGGCGTCTGTGTTCCCGACTGCGGCCAGATGGAGTGGCTCGGGAACGTCACAGAATTCTCCACGCCGGATTCCGCACTGGACGCAGGAATCGCCACCATTCATCAGGAACTGGCTTTCTTCGGACAACTCACCGTTGCGGAGAATCTGCTTCTAGGCCAGAAGTGGCCGCGCTATTCATGGGGAGGAATTCGGTGGACGGAGCTCTACGCCACGGCTGCCGGTATTCTCGACCAGTTTGCAATTCCGGTGTCTCCGCAGCAGTTATTCAGCGAGCTGAGTGCCGCGCACCGCCAGGAAGTCGCGATCGCTCGGGCTCTGTCCCAGAACGCTCGCTTGATCATCCTGGATGAACCGACCGCAAGCCTGAGCGAGCCCGACGCCGCCCGTTTACTTACGCACCTCCGCACGTTCAAAAACCGTGGCATCGCTGTCCTCTATGTTTCGCATCGGCTTGACGAGATCATGGAACTTACTGATCGAATTATCGTCTTGCGCGATGGGTCCCTCGTCTCCGAGTCAGCTACGTCGGCGACCTCTATCAATCAGCTAATTCGGGACATGGTGGGACGCCCGCTGGACCAGGTTTACCCTCATTCCCGACATAAACCTGGGCCAATCGTCCTTGAGCTTTCAAACGCCGCGTTCCCGCCGCTTTTTGAGGATGTGACTTTCTCCCTCCGCGCCGGGGAGATCGTTGGACTGGCCGGGCTCGTCGGTTCGGGTCGATCCGAAGTCGCTCGCGCCATTTTTGGACTGTATCCGTTGCAGACGGGAACCATGAAGCTCCAGGGCCAGCCTTGGCGCCCGTCGAGTCCGAAACACTCCCTGAATTCCGGTCTGGTCTACCTGCCCGAGGAGCGCAAACGCCAGGGGTTTGTTCTCGAGCATTCGGTTGCAGATGCCGTGAGCATCGGATTTTCCGATCTGCTCGCGCGTTGGAATCTAATACCGGCCGCCGCGGAACGCTCCCGGGTTGCAGCGGTGCTGCAACGTTATGACATTCGGGCCCATCGCGTCGACCAGCCGGTCGGCACTTTGAGCGGTGGCAACCAGCAGAAGTGTTTACTGGCCCGGTGGCTCGATCGTGAACCGGACGTCCTGCTGCTCGACGAACCGACTCGCGGGGTTGACGTCGGTGCTAAAGCCGAGATCCATGCGTTGATCGATCGGCTTGCGGGCATGGGCAAAGCCGTGCTCTTGATTTCAAGCGATCTTCCCGAGGTCATGGGAATGAGCGATCGCGTCCTGGTGATGCACGCCGGGAGAATCGCCAACGAGTTGCGAGGTTCATCCCTAACACAAGAGAACGTCCTGCTGGCGGCGTCGGGCTATGCGCAAACGCCAGAGAAAGGCGGTTTATGATGCAAGGGCGAGTCCCTCCGCCGGTCGCCCAGCGAATCGGGCTGCTTCTTGGCGGAAACCTTCTATTGCTGATCATCATTCGGCTTTTGCTGCGGGAAGGCGCTTCATTTGGGCTGGTGCTGGAGCGATGCGGCTCTGACTTAGCGCCCGTTATTCTGGCGGGGCTGGGCATGACCGGCATTGTTTTTACCGGAGCAATCGACTTGTCGATAGCTTCCGTTCTGGCAGTTGCAGCGACCGTCTTTGGAATCCTGGTCCAACATGGAGTTGCCCCTTGGATTTGTTATGGAGCGTGCATCGGGACCGCCTGGTTGCTTTCCGGACTTAACGGTCAGCTCGTCCAGAGGCTGGGAATCCCAGCAATCATCGTGACGTTAGCGGGGCTTCCACTCTACCGGGGAGTCGCATTGATTGTCGCGGACTTAGCGATCCCCAATTTCGGCGGCAACATATCGGTTCAGGACGAAATCTACCATGCGCCTGGGAAACTCTACCCCGGGACCATTCTTTGGCTGGTGGTGGCCGCCGCGCTTCTGTGGGAGCGGTTTGCTCGGACACCGCGGCAATGGCTCGCTCTAGGAAGCTCGGAAGAGGCCTGTCGACTGATCGGTCTGCGTTCATCGCGCATTCTACAAACGGCATTTTGGGCTAGTGGGTTGTTTTTGGGGTTCGCCTCTTTGATCTATGCAACGCGCCTGCAAGCCATCGAGCCTTCGCGGATCGCTTTGGGATTTGAACTTCAAGTCATTGGTGCAGTTGTCTTAGGTGGCACGAACATCTTCGGAGGTGCCGGCAGCTTTCTTGGCACAGTCTTGGGCGCGTTCTTCCTTTATTTTATCTCGCAAGCCATGACGTATGCCGGAGCCAGTCCATACGCTCAGGATGCCATCGCCGGGGCTGTAATCGTGATTGTTATTGGCGCGGACTGTGCCCTGCACCGGCCAGCCAAGCTTCTTGAAGAACTAACCTGACGCGCAGCTTGGCCGAACCTGCTTTACTTCCGGCCTTTTTGGTTTGGCTCTCCGGATTCCTGGTCTAGATTGAGCCACATGAGTGATCCGACGCCAGTCCTCAAATTGGTCGACGTGACCAAGTTCTACGATTCCGTGGACGGGGGCGCGCCCGTTGGGGTGCTGAGGAACATCACGCTGGAAGTCCAGTCGGGACATTCGGTGGCCATTGTGGGTCCGTCAGGCTCCGACAAAAGCACCCTTCTGAATATCATCGGGACCTTGGATCGTCCGAGCCGGGGACAAGTCCTGCTGGACGGTCAGGACATCAGCCAGCTGGACGATGTGGCGCTAGCGTCCGTTCGCAATCAGCGGATCGGGTTTATCTTCCAAGCTCACCACCTCTTGCCGCAATGCAATGTGCTCGAGAATGTGCTCGTGCCCACCATCCCATGCCAAGGTGGCCAAGGTGCTGCAGACGCCAGCCAGCGCGCGCGCACGTTGTTGGAAAGAGTCGGGCTCGGGGCGCGTATGAGTCATCGGCCGGGACAGTTATCCGGTGGGGAGCGGCAGCGCGTGGCGGTGGTGCGTGCGCTGATTAATCAACCCAAGCTCCTCCTCGCGGACGAGCCGACGGGTGCGTTGGACAGACACTCCGCGCAGGAGCTCGGGCAGTTGCTCATCGATCTTAATCGAGAACAGCAAGTTACCTTGATCCTGGTAACGCACGCCCTCGACCTGGCTGCCAGGATGGAGCGCGTGCTTGAACTCGCCGACGGAACTTTCCAGGAAAGCCGATCGGGTTCTCTCGCATGAACGCGACTACCCTCGTCTGGCGCGGACTGGTCTTTCACGCCCGCTCGCATCTGGGCGCGCTTCTAGGATCGGCAGTCGGAACGGCCGTGCTCGTCGGAGCGCTTTTGGTCGGCGACTCGGTTCGGGAAAGCCTTCGGAACCTGGCGCTCGGCCGCTTGGGATCGATTCACTATGCGCTCGCATCGAACGATCGTTTCTTCCGCCAAGAGTTGGCCAGCCACCTGACGCAAGGGGCCGGCGTGAAGGTCGTGGCGGCTCTCCAGCTTGCCGGCACAGCTGCGTCCGCAGACGGTTCGGCCCGCGCCAACCACGTCCAAGTGCTTGGCGTTACGCCTGAGTTCTGGCAGCTCGGGCTCGGGCCGGTGCAGTTCCCACTGCCAGCGAGCGCCGACGACGTTATCCTAAACCCTGCCCTTGCAGATCAGCTTAAGGTTAAGGTCGGCGACTCCGTTCTGCTGCGCGTCGACAAGCCGTCGCGCTTGTCCCGCGAAGCGCCAATCACGCCACAGGAGGGTTTTGCCGTCGCTTTGCGTCTGACCGTCCGAGGGATTGCACCGGACACTCAAATGGGCCGATTTGGACTGCAGTCGAGCCAAACGCCTCCGCTCAACGCTTTCCTCGATCTGGCAGGTTTAAGCCGTCAGCTCCAGCTTCCCGATCGCGCCAATTTGCTGCTCGCGCAAGGTTTGCCTGGGGTGACCCTCCAAGGGCTCGCTGCCCAGATACGGGAGCATTGGCAGCTGGCCGACGCCGAACTGGAACTGCGCCCGCTTCCAGACCATCAGGGGATCGAGCTGCGCTCCAGCCGCATTTTCCTGGATGAGCCCATCGTGACGGCGGCCACCGCCAGCTTGACGAACCACAGCGCCCTTTTGACTTACTTTGTGAACGAACTTCGCGTCGGCGAGAGGGCAACACCTTACTCCATGGTGACGGCCGCTGGTCCTCCGCTGGTACCGGCGGATCTGAAGGATGACGAGATTGTCATCAGCCCATGGCTGGCGGAAGATCTACAAGCGAAACCGGGTGACGCGCTGCGCCTGACGTACTTTGTCATCGGACTTTCTCGCACCCTGGAAGAGCGCACCAACGATTTTCGCATCCGCGCGGTTGCTCAATGGCCTGGCCCGACCGACGATCGCAGCTTGATGCCGGACTTTCCTGGCCTGGAGAAAGCCGAAAGCACTCGGGACTGGGACAGCACCTTGCCTATCAAGCTCGATCGCATTCGCCCCAAGGACGAGGATTACTGGAAGAACCACCGCGGAACGCCCAAAGCGTTTGTCCGCTTGAGCGCCGGCCAGCAGATGTGGGCTAATCGTTTCGGAAATGTCACGGCTATCCGCTATCCTTCCGACGTCACCGTTCAGGCCGTCACGGAAGCGATTCGCCGTTCGCTCGCTCCCGAATCGATCGGCCTGAGCTTCCTGCCGGTGCGTGAGCAGGCCTTGGCGGCAAGCGGGCAAGCGCAAGACTTTGGGCAACTCTTCCTCGGGTTTAGTTTCTTCCTCATCGGTGCCGCCCTCTTGCTCATGGCCCTGCTTTTTCAATTCAGTATCGAACGGCGCGCCACGGAGATCGGCACGTTGCTCGCCCTGGGCTTTACGCCCGGTAGAGTTCGTCGAATCCTGATTGGCGAAGGGATTGGCCTTGCGGCGATCGGCGCCTTGATTGGTGTTCCAGGAGGAATTGCTTATGCCCGAGCGATGCTTTACGGGCTTTCGACACTCTGGCGCTCCGCCGTTGGCACTTCCGCTCTTGGTTTTCATGCCACGCCCGCGACCTTGGCGATCGGAGTAATCAGCGGGACAGTCATTGCGTCGCTCACCGTCTGGCTCACAGTGCGAAAACAGGCCCGGCAATCTGCCCGCGTTTTGCTCTCCTTGGGATCGGACCCTGAGACCTCGCACCATGTCCGAACGAGCCGCGGGATCTGGCTGGGCTGGCTGACGAGCGCCACCGCCATGCTGGCGATCGGCTGGGCTGGGTTCCGCCAGCAAACGTCCAACCCTGGCGTCTTTTTTATGGCGGGCGCGCTTTTGCTGATCTCGGGCCTCAGCTTTGCCGCTGCGGGTCTCGCAGCGTTAACCAGTGTCGATAGCAGCGAACGCCCGAGTCTAACGAACATGGGCCTGCGCAACGCTGCCCGGCGGAGACGCCGCAGTTTGGCGACGATTGGTCTCCTGGCCTGCGGCAGCTTTTTAGTAGCGGCGATTGGCGTGTTCCGCCTCGAATCTCAGGATGGAGTTCGGAAACGGGCGTCGGGCACGGGCGGATTTGCGCTGATCGGAGAATCTTCTTTTCCAATCGTCCACGACTTGAACACGGAAGAAGGCCGGCAGTATTTCGGGCTGAGCGAATCGGACTTGGCTGGGGTGCGTGTGGTTCCCATGCGCGTCCGGGATGGCGACGACGCGAGCTGTCTCAACTTGAACCGGGCGCAAACGCCGCGCCTCCTTGGGGTCCGCGCGGAACGCCTGGCGGAACGCCAGGCATTCACGTTTGCTCAAACGGTCGACCACGCTGGCGACGCTAACCCATGGCTGCTGCTCGACCAGCTCGAGCCGGACGGCAGTGTGCCCGCCATTGGAGATGCCGCTTCCATCCAATGGGCGCTTGGGAAGAAACTCGGGGATACCCTCAACTACAAAGATGATCGAGGCCGCGAGTTTAAGGTCCGGCTCGTCGGCGCCGTGGCTAATTCGATCCTGCAAGGCAGCCTGGTCATTTCCGAGAAGGCCTTCCTCGAACGCTTTTCTAATGAGAGCGGATACCGAGCCTTCCTGGTCGACGTGCAACCTTACGATCGCGCTCAGATCGATGCCGTAGCGGCGACCTTGTCCCGCGCCACGCAGGATTACGGCGTGCAGTTCACCCCGACCGTGCGCCGGCTGGAAGCCTTTAACGCAGTTCAAAACACCTATTTGAACACTTTCCAGGTTCTTGGGGGTCTCGGTTTGCTCTTGGGCAGCGTGGGCTTGGGGGTCGTGGTGTTACGGAATGTGCTCGAGCGCCGCGGTGAACTGGCGCTCCTCATTGCCGTTGGGTTCCGGGCACGCGCCTTGCGTTGGCTGGTGCTTTCCGAACATGGCGCCCTGCTGCTACTGGGATTGCTCATTGGCACGGTCGCAGCCCTGGTGGCGGTATTACCCACCATCTTGTCTCCGGGCGCGGAGTTGCCCTTCCGCTCGCTGTCGTTGACGCTGGGAGCCGTCTTTGGCAGCGGCCTGATCTGGACGTGGGCCGCCACGCAACTTGCCCTGCGCGGCTCTTTGTTGCAGGCTTTAAGAAACGATTGATATCACGAAAACAGGAGTGATCCCTATGTCGCCGCTTTGGATAATTCGATCTGTCATGGCCTTGCTGCTCGCTTCCTCGACTTGGAACAGCGTGGCGCAAGAGAGCCAAACACTCTACATGAACGACCTGCAATCGGCCGAATTGGACAAAGTCCCCGACGAACTGTTAGTCCTGGACGGCGCTTTCGTCGTCAAGGAGCAGCAGAACAATCGATTTCTCGAACTGCCAGGTGCTCCCTTGGACAGTTTCGGCTTGCTCTTCGGCCCTACAGAATCGGAAGGAATCGCGGCCTCAGCCCGAGTTTTCGGACTTGCCAAAGGTCGACGCGCTCCCACGTTTGCCGTCGGGGTCAACGGCGCCGGCGGTTATCGGCTTCAAGTTAGTCCGGCCAAGAATCTGATCGAGCTTTACCGTGGGGACGTGGCCAAGACCAATCAACCATTCCGCTGGCAGTCTGGCCAATGGACGCACCTTAAAATCCAGGTCCTCAAGTCTGGCTCGGCATGGGAGATTCGCGGGAAGGTCTGGATGGCAGGCACTCCTGAACCTTCGGACTGGCTCATCCGGACCGAGGAGACGCAAGAGCTGCCTCCCGGCCGTGCGGCTATCTTTGGCAGCCCCTATGCCGGAACCCCTATTCGATTCGACGACCTGACCGTGGTCCGAGCGCCGAAATGAGAGCGAGTTCTTCATATTGTCGCTCTTACTGGCACCCCTAAAGTCAGCTTGCGACCGCTTTCAGGATGGGACCGACCCGGCCCCAAGCTACCCATGCGATACGCCGCCCGGGTTTTCGCCAGGCTGAGCTGACCGCGCTTTTCAAGCTCCTTAACGAATCCACCGATACCCTCGATCGCAGGGTCTAACGCAGGCTCCACACGATACGCACACCCCAAGCTCAAGCGAACCCCACGTGCACGTGGGGTCAGCGTGCGTTTAGCGTGCGTTTAGCGTGCGGGTAGAAGGGCTGAACGGCGCCGTATCCTGAGGCATAACCCTCTAACCATGTGGCAGTTGCACGAGAAAAGGCGGTTGCCCAAAAGGCTGAGGCACGCCCTAGCTCAGCGTTAGTGCTTATCTACAAAGGTGTTACATAGTCCTTTAAGGCGATCCTGGAGAGATCTCTCACCTCGGTTTCTGACGAGCGGTGCTTCCGCAACGGACGCCACATTCGCTCGAATCATCGGGCACAATCTCAGTTGTGTCACCGGAAGTGCTTCCGTCGAACAGGGCGGGCCGGGAGCATAATAGACTTTTGCCAGGCGTTTGGAGACCGAGATTTCAGTGTAGCTCACGGTGGCGGCGTCGTTTCGGTGCATGCAAGTAGAGTAAGGGCCAGGCTCGGGCACGTGCGACCGATGCAGTCGACGGAGCGCAACACGAGGTTGTGATCCAAAGCGCGGACGAGCCGTGGCAAAGGTGTGTCCACGGCTGATCTGGGCGCCGGGCTCGTCGAATCCAGAAGAAATCCAGGTGTTCGTAAGCCACGGATGATCGACTCGATGCAACCGGTGAAGGTCCCATTGCCATTCGACGACCTGGGCTTGCGCCTGTGCAAAAACGAGGCAAGCAAAAACGAGCAGACGAAACGGGTTCACGCGAGAATCTGGATCAATGACGACGGCGGGAACGGCGGTCAAGAAGGGAGCCCGGCAACCGGGGCGATGGACAAAGATTGTCCAGCGGAGAGGGGTTGCATGGGGCTAGAATTTGATGCTTTCCAAGGGCAAGCCGGGCGGAAATGACTCGCTCGCGGCCGCGCCACAATGGGCGAGCGCACTCTTGACTACTTCACCCCGGCTGATCGCGCCCTGTTCGACGCGACAAGGAACGGCATACCAGTTGATCAAGGCCACCGTTGTTCCCCAACTGTTGACGCCAATCCAAGTGCCGCCGCTGGACTCCTTGGGAAACACGGCGAGGTCGCGGCCAAGAGTAGCGACGGCTGGCGGCAACGCGCGCGCGCGCGCCAGCTTTTCGTCGCGGTTCATGCCGACGATATATCCTCGAGCGAGCGCAACGAAGGTGACGGTGCACATAGGAGTTAGTCGGCCACGGGATAAGTGCGAACAAGACGAGAAGTCTCGCGCCATTTGTGCCAAAGCAACGGAGGGGAAGTCGGTTGGGCGCCTCGTTGCCGATTGGCCGCACCAATTCGGAAGACGAGTTCCCATTGCTGGAAGAGGGTTCGGTAAGCAGTGCCAAGCGAGTTGCGGGCGTCGTAAATACTGGTCGCTTCGGCGGCCGCCCCATTCAGCTCCAAAATTTTGAAGTTTTGCCCGGCTTGGAGATCGGCGGCATCGCGATATCGGATATCGTAGCGACCGATGAAAAAGCCGGGCAGCCGTTGCGAGATGGAGTCGATGCGATCTTGCAGAGGTTGCGACCAGAGGTGATGGCCGTCCTGAAAGATGCATCCTTGGGCATGATTGCCAGCCTCGACAAGGCGCAAGGTTTCATTTGTCGCCAGAATTTCGAAGCGGCGCGGAGCGAGACGACGAAGGTAGGTGTCGGCCATGAATCGGCAGCGTGGATGTTGCCAGATGAGTTCCTCGACCGTCTGGCGCCCATCGCCCACCAACATCGGAAAGACTTTTTCGGTAATCGCAAAGATCCGCCCTGTGGCTTCTTCTGGCAACCGATAATAGAAGATCCCAACTTCGCACGGACCGGGAATGTATTCCTGCGCCACGATCGGAGCCTGAACGGCGTTCAAATAATCGACCGCTTGCGCACGCGTTTGGATCAACTTGACCCCAACGCCCCGTTGCCCGACGTCGGGTTTGAGGATGAGAGGGTAGGCTACCGGGAGCCGTGCACAAAATGCGTCCAGCAAGGCCAGTCTGCCGACGCAGGAACTAACCGGGATCAGACAGGCTTGCGCTGTAAACTCCGGGCTGGAGGCATTCAAATCCAGAAGCGTCGTGACTTTCGATTCGCCAACGAGACCGCCGGAGAAGATGCCTGGGTTGGCGGCCGTGGGCACGGTAAGTCCGCGATATTTCACAACGAGACGAAGGTACTGGAGGGCGACAGGAAAATAAAATAGCCAGGCCGGCCAAAATTCCCAGTGGCGGAGCCGGCCGCACATCGCACTGGCGCGGCGGCGCCAGGTTGGGTTCATGAACCGGGTCAACGTTTTCCAGAACAGGGCCGCGAGCAAGACGAGGAGCAACCAAGTCCAGCCTTGGTTGAGTGATTCACCCGCCCACTGGAAAACTGATTTCCCAAACCAACCGACGAGCAGAAAGAGGAGGCTGGTCCAAAGGGTCACCGCGATGCCAGTCAGCGCGAGGAATCGCGGAAAGGAAAGTCGCAGAAAGCCTGCCGCCAGGTAGGTCGGCAATCGAGTTCCCGGAACAAAACGGCTCGTCAACAGCAGCCACGCCCCGCGTTGAGCGAACCACCGCTCGCTTCGAGCGATCGCATCTCCGCGCAGCCAATGCCGTGTCCAGCGCCAATCGATCAGCGGACGTCCAAAGGCTCGCGCGAGGAGGTAAAGGATGGCGTCGCCCGCCCAGATACCCACGGAACAGCCGATGAATCCGGTCGAGATCGGGAGATTGCCACTGCTCCATAACAGGGCTGCCGCCAACGTGGGCGCATCCTCTTGCACGAACGTCGAAAGCGCAAGGGTGACCGCTTGGGCAAAGAAGCTCCATTGAAGGAATTCGACCGGCCAGAGTGGGAACGCCGCGGAACTCATCGGGAGGTGGAGCTGGATCCAATCTTTGCTTGATGAGCCAAGGTGGACGGAGCCACGCCGAACGTGATGGGAAGCGCCACTTCGAGCAGGCGCGCTATGATCGAAATGAGCGCATAGTGGTGAATCGCATGGGCAATGGCATACGACAGTTCCCGCCCGCGAGTGGAACTCGTCACAGGTGACGGTCCTTTCTCATAGCTCACGGCGCAGCGGACGCGAACGGGCAGGCGAAGATCTTCCGATGTCAAATCCTGCAACTCTTTCCGCATCGATCGGGTGAGATGCAGGGCAAAGTCAGGCTCGGTTTCGACGCGGCGGTCCCGGTCGCGCCGGTCATAATCAATCTCCGGTTGGTCGTCGCCGCGGAAGAGGCTGGTGAAATGGTCAAGGCAGTGGCGGTAATGGCCACCGATCGAGGCGTTGAAAGCGATCGGCAGCCGTTCGGTGTAGGATTGCGGGGAAACCGCACTGAGGAGCAATTCGCCTTGTTCCAGTATCGAGATCGCGGCTTGCACGATCCGCGCACCGTCCGCCAACGTCGGTTCAGACGGAGTTGGCAGTGTTTTAGGGAACGCGATCTCGATCCAGCGCGCCGAGGCGTTCCCACGATTCGCCAAAGGGTCTCCCGCGGAAATTGCACCGGCGGGAGATTCGAGAGAAGGGGTCATAAATCCTGTTGAGCGGGGATGGGGACTAGATCGGGCACGTGGTGGATTCAATCATGGATCGCGCAGTGGTGCTCTGCGGACGCGGGTAGCAACGCCCGCAGAACTGGGATCTGTTCCCGTCGCAGAAACAAGATGGCCACGCTCGCTACAAATACAACGAGGGCCAGCCCGAACAAGAGACCACCGTCGTTCTGAACGCTGACGCCGAGCTTGGTCAAATGGCTGAAAAGAGCGCCTGAAATCACGCCGAGCGAGAGGAACGCTCCCATCACGACGGTCCGCGGCACGAGCAGGAGCACAACGGCGACTAACTCCACCACCCCGGAAACAATCCGTCCCCAGGGCTCAATTCCGAGCGTGGTGAAGATATAGACAGATTCCTCCGCGGCCGTGAACTTAAAGAAGAGCGTCTGGAACAAGATGGCCGCCGTTATGATCTGTAACGTCCAGCTGGTGATGCGTTTGGTTTTGCAGGATGACATAAGCAAGTGGATGATCTTTCCAGTTATGTCGTGCCTTTGGACAGATCCTTACACGGCCCCCAAAGGATCCGCGGAAGAGCTGAGCGACGAAAAGAGCCCTAAGACACGGCGTGGCAGGCGAGAGAATGGCTCGGCAGTTCTGCGGCTTGTCGTTGTCCCATGGCGTGCAGCCGGACGACCTCCGAATGCAGCGTGCGTGCCAGATCTTTTCGATGGAGACTCTTTTGGGATAACTCCGGTTCCCAGGGCGCGTAAGTGATCCTGGCACGGATCTCCCGTAGCCCCAGCAACCGCAGGAGGTGCGGTACCAACGTCATTTCACCCCAGTAACAAACATCGGTCGCGGCATTCCCCCCGGACACATGATATTCCAGGCTGCAGACCGTTAACATTCGACCCGGCTCGATCGCCGGTTGGAGCAGCGCCGACTTAAACGGCAGGACCGAGAAGCCATTCGTGCTTGTGCCCTCCGGAAACAAAACCACGAGGGCTCCTTGATGCAGGGCCGCTGTCATCAAGGACGAGGCCCGGGCAGTATCCGAGCGCTTTCCCCGCTGCACGAAGAGCGTGCCGGCACGCCGGGCGAACCATCCAAACAGAGGCCAGGTCTCAACCTCGCTTTTGGACACAAAGAGGCACGGCGTTGTCGCCGCAAGCACCAATATGTCCAGATACCCCAGATGATTGCTCACGAGGAGCCCCTGGCGAGGCACCGGGCCGCGGACATGCAGTTGAACCCCTAAGACTTTGATAAGCCTCTGGCAGATTTTGTGCAGCCATTCCGACCGTGTTGAGACCGATCCTAAGCTCGGTTGACGGCAAACCTGATAACCATGGAGGAACGCAGCCCATCCCAACGTGACTAGCAATGCCGCACCGCGTGCGGTAATGCGAAAGAGCTGGGCCATCGATCGAAGCATCGTCAATCAGAGGTCCGTGCTGGTAAAGCGCTCGCGGACGATCGCTGGCAGCGATTCCAAATCAAGCAGTGTTAAGAAGTCGATGGTTCGAAAACGACGATCGATAGCGGGAGGACCGCATATTTTGGCACCGATTGTCAGATAGGCTTTTAGGAGCTTTGGAACCTTTGCGTTCTCACTAGCGAGTCGATCGAGTGGGCACGCATAGCGTGGCAAAGGTTGAGTTCGCAACGGCGGTGGTGCCTGGTGTCGCCGACAGAGCTCCGCGTAAATGGATGCACCTTCGGCCGGGTCTTGAGAGGTCAACGAACTGCAGCCGCACAAATACCGCGCCCCGCGTCGAGCAGCGTATTGGGCGATGCCCTTCCAAAGCAGCCCGAGCACCAGGAGATTGCGATGCTCGCGGTGCACGCAGGCTCTGCCCAGCTCGATTAACTCGGAACGCAGTGGTTCATAAGGTCGAAAGTCAAACTCCTCCGCGCTGTAATACCCCAGTCGCGAACCGGCCACTGTCCCAGTTTGCAGGCGATACGTTCCTACGATATCCCCGGAAGGCACATGCTCCACCAGCAAATGATCACAGACAGCGTCATAAGGATCTGCGTCGAGTCCAGTCTGTAGAGATTCCTGCAAGCCCTCACCGAGTTCGAGGTTGAAGACCATGAAGCGCAAACGCTGCGCTGCCTGGATATCATCAAGGTTTTTCGCGAGCCGGATTTGATAAGTGTCCGACGGATGAGTCAGTAGTCGATTCGGTTGAAGGAGCATTTTCATAGCAACGCAGGCGTATGCACGTGCCAGTGTGTCGTGCGCAGCGGACATTCCTGACACGAGGCGATCGAAGCAGCGGTGACGCTATCGGCTGAATTCTCTTGCCTTTGGGCACGGCCACTTGCCTCTGCGATTCTCTGTAAGGAGCTGTGTCGCGAGGCGACCCATCTGCGCATGAATAATCATTACGACGTGATCATCATCGGGTCAGGTGCAGGCGGTGGCACACTGACCTATCGCTTAGCGTCGAGCGGCAAGAAGATCCTCCTCATTGAGCGCGGCTCGTATGTTCCGCGCGAGCGCGAGAATTGGAGCACAAAAGCGGTTAACGCCGAAGGCCGCTACAACACGAAAGAAGTCTGGCAAGACCGGGACGGTCGCGATCTTCATCCGCACACAAACTATTTTGTCGGCGGGAACACGAAGTTTTACGGTTCTGCTCTATTTCGCTTGCGCAAAGAGGATTTCGGCGAAATTCGTCATCATGGCGGCATCTCTCCCGCTTGGCCCGTCGGTTACGATGAATTTGAGCCTTACTATGCGGAAGCAGAACGGCTCTATCACGTTCATGGGCAGAAAGGTGAGGATCCGGTCGAACCTTGGCGGAGCACCCCCTATCCCTATCCCTCCATCAGCCACGAGCCGCGAATTCAACAGCTCAGTGACGATTTGACCGCCGCAGGTCTCCGACCGTTCCACACGCCATTGGGCGTGATGTTGGACGAGAACAATCCGCACAAAAGCGCCTGCATCCGCTGTAGCACGTGCGACGGACACCCCTGCCTGATCAACGCCAAAGCCGATGCGCAAGTTTGCTGCGTCGATCCTGCGCTTGAATTTCCCAACGTCGCTCTCATGACCGAAGCTCAGGTGACCCGGCTGGAGACGAACGCGGCAGGGACCACCGTCACCAAAGTACATGTAAAACGACGCGAAGAAACCCTGGCGTTGAGCGCGGATATCGTGGTTGTGGCGTGCGGGGCCATCAACTCTGCAGCGTTGCTGCTGCGTTCCGCCAATGAGAAACACCCGCGGGGTCTGGCCAATGGTTCAGACGTCGTCGGGCGGCATTATATGGGCCACGTGAATTCCGTCTTGATGGCGATCTCGAAATGTCCGAATCCCACGGTGTTCCAAAAGACACTGTCGATAAATGACTTTTATCTGGAAGCTCCCGACTGGGCATTCCCGATGGGGCACATCTCGTTCGTTGGCAAGCTCGACGCAGACACCCTCCGCGCTGGAGCCCCAGCGATCGCACCACGCTGGACGCTCGATCTGATGGGCAAGCATTCTCTCGACTTTTGGCTTACCTCCGAAGATCTCCCCGATCCGAATAACCGCGTTACGCTGGATCGCGACGGCAGGATCGTGCTCTCTTACCGTCCCAATAACGAGGAGGGACACCGCCGCCTGATGGAAAAGCTTAAGGAACTCCTAAAACAACAAACGAAGTGCGGAGTCCACGGACACGAATGTCACGAAGGGTTGTTCGCACGCAGTCTGTATGCAGGCCAGCGCATTCCGCTGGCGGGTGTAGCCCATCAGAATGGAACGATTCGCTTTGGAAACGATCCCCGCACGTCTGCCTTGAACTCCCAATGCCGCGAGCACGAATTAGACAATCTCTACGTCGTGGATGCCAGTTTCTTTGCGTCGAGCGCGGCAGTGAACCCGGCCTTGACAATCATGGCGAACGCCCTTCGCGTCGGGGATCACATTCTCGCGCGGCTCGGTGCGAATATAATGTCCCACGCCTTACCTGCTCTTGACGCGAGAACGAGACCCCACCCAGTTGCGGAGCCGCTCATAACGGTCTAACCCATCGGCGCTCGCATGGCGGCTCGCGAGCGGCTATAGTTCCCAATCTACCCGGATTCTCTCCTATGACGCTCTTTCGACTCCTGAGATTTGCCTTGGTGCTATCGACGTTGGCACTCTCGGCGCCGCCTTCAAGCAGCGCGGCGGCGCTCGAGGTCGGCGCGATTGGATTGACGGTCGGGCAACTCGATCGCGCACTAAACTTCTACACGAACGTGCTCCCTTTCGTGGTCGTCTCCGAAAGCCGATCTTCGCTGGGCGAAGCAGATGCGCTTCTCGGATTGGCGAACACCGAATCGAGAACTGTCGAGCTCGCTCTGGGAAAGGAGCGCATTACGCTCACCGAGCACCTCAATCAAAAGGGCCGGCCCGTCCCGCAGGATTCCCGGAGTTTCGATCTTTGGTTTCAGCACCTAGCAATTGTCGTGCGCGATATGGACGAAGCTTATCAACACTTGCTCCGTCATCGAGTCCAGCACGTCTCGACGGCACCGCAAACACTCCCGGAATGGAACACGAACGCGGCTGGAATCAAGGCCTTTTACTTCCAAGACTCGGAAGCCCACGTGCTTGAGATCATCTCATTCCCACCAGGTAAAGGAGATCCCAAATGGCAGACGGAGAGCGGACCTTTGTTTCTCGGCATCGACCATTCCGCGATCGTAGTTTCAGATACCGCCAAGAGCCTCGCGTTTTACCGAGACAAGCTCGGTTTCAGAGTCGTCGGAACAAGCGAGAACTTTGGGCCAGAGCAGGAGCATTTGAACCTCGTGTTTGGGGCGCGGCTACATATTACCGCTCTCCGCGCGCCCCGCGGCCCAGGCGTTGAGTTCCTCGAGTACATCGCTCCACCCGGAGGGCGGGCGCTTTCGGCCGAAGCGAATGCCCGGGATCTCACTTTCTGGTCCATCCCAGTTTTGGTTGAAAGTTATGACACTCTTATCGAGGCGTGCCGCCATGCCGGATTGACGTTCGTTTCCCACAAGATGAACACCGTCCGCGATACGAAATTGCCACGACGCGTGTTTCTTCGCGATCCGGACGGGCACGCCTTGCAGCTCGTGGAATCGACCGAACGGGTTACTGCGTCCCCTTAAGTTTCTGGAGTCGCCATTGCGGATCGTCGTGACTTCCAGACGCCTGAGGGAAAAGCCCGACCGCATTTTGCGCAGCTCACGGATTCTCTAAACCTCGTCGGCTGCCGATCAGAGCCCCAAATGAGGCTTGATCTTTGGTGGGTGCATCATCATATATGGACCCAACTTTATGGCAGACATCGCAAATAAATATCCAGATAACACTCCGGGCAAATTCTACGTAGATAATCAGTGCATCGACTGTGACTTGTGCCGTGAGACGGCTCCTAACAACTTCAAGCGCAATGACGACGGAGGTTTCTCCTTTGTCTACAAGCAGCCGGAGAGCCCTGAGGAAGAAGCCCAATGCAAAGAAGCCATGGAGGGTTGCCCGGTCGAGGCGATTGGCAATAACGGCGAATAACGCGCCAGACTTTCATTCTGCCCGCAGGGCGAGACCTGCGGGTTTTTCTCTTTTCAGGCAGTGAGCTTACTGCCGCCGCGAAGATTTACAGGTCCTGCAATCGCCTTCGCAGCATTTCCAACACTTGCTGCGAGGTCACGAACTTAAAGCTCTCTCGGTCGTATCGATTCATTTGCGACAGCACGACGGTGGGCCCTCCTCCCGCGAGCGCGAGATAAACTGTTCCGACCGGTTTTTCCGGTGTGCCGCCGGTTGGGCCGGCAATACCTGTAATGGCGAGCGCGTAGTTCGAATTCAGCTTGGCTCGCGTGCCTTCCGCCATTTCGCGAGCGACTTGTTCGCTGACGGCGCCAAAGTGGCTGAGGGTTTCCTGACTCACACCCAGACACGATACCTTGGCTTCATTGCTATAGGTGACGAATCCTCCCAGAAAAGCGGCCGACGCCCCGGGAACATTTGTTAATCGATGCGCCACAAAACCGCCGCTGCATGATTCCGCGAGCGCGAGGGTTTCCTTACGAGCGGTCAATTGCTGCAAGACGACGGCGGCCAGGTCTTCCGACTCTGTGCCAAAGACATGCTTGCCGAGGATCGACCGCACGATTCGTTCGGCTTCACCGACGACCTCCGCGGCTCTATCGCCGCGCGCGATCAGTCGAACGTCGACTTCGCCAAACCGGGCGCAGTAACCAATTTCCAATCCGGCCGCAACCATCGGCTGAAGCGGACCGGCTATTCGGGCTTCAACGACCGATTCACCAACGCCCGTCGATTTCAGGACGCAGCACGCGAACGGGCTCGGAGCTGGAAAGCGCTTCTGCAGCAAGGGAATCACTTCGCTCAAGAACATCGGTTCGAGCTCGCGCGGTGGGCCGGGCAGCATGATTAGGAGTTTGGCCGAGCCGATCTTTCCGCTGGCCACGTCAATTGCCAGCCCCGGTGCCGTCCCATTGTTGTTGTCGAGGACGAGAGCGCCTTCGGGGACCAAGGCCTGGACACGCGTTTGCACAGGCATAGGACGGCCGCGCGAGCGGAAGAAGGTTTCGATACGCTGAACGACGCCCGGGTCTTCGCGGAGCTTGCGGCCAAAGTGTTCCGCGATGCATTGTCGGGTAAGATCATCCGAGGTTGGCCCCAAGCCGCCCGTGGTGATCACAATGTCGACGCGCTGCAACGACTCCACGATGGCAGTCTGGATACTTCGCGCGTCGTCTGGCACGGCGACCTGCCTGGTGACTACGAACCCGCGCCGACTTAGTTCGCGACAAAGCCACCGTTGGTTCGTGTTGGTGACATACCCTAGCAACAACTCGGACCCGGTATTAATAATCTCGATATTCAACCGCACGATTTTGGCATTTCACGTCCGTCAGGTCAAAATGGTTAGCGCCAGGGCTCCCGAAGCGACCGGGCAGCCAGGTCGTCCCACCCGGGCTGTGAGACCGATGGAGATCGGTATTCCGCGTCGCCCCGCGTTGGGAACTTCGGACATTCTGCCACCCTGCAAAAGATTCGCCTTTGCTAGTCCTTTTAGCGCATCCTTGATATGGTTCATGAGGCGGATGGTATGAAATCGAAAATTCAAACTCGCGGTTTCCGTGCGACCGAAGGCAAGAAGATCAAGCTGAAACACTGGCCGACGGTGGTCCGCCCGTTTTACAGCTCCAAAGAGCATTACCAAGAGCTTCTGCACGACGAGACCGAACGGTTGTCCCGTCTCCAGAGTCTGCTCTACGCGCATAACCGCTACGCGTTGCTGGTGATCTTCCAAGCCATGGACGCTGCGGGCAAGGACGGGGTGATCAAGCACGTCTTCTCCGGCGTGAATCCGCAAGGTTGTCAGGTTTACAGTTTCAAACAGCCGAGCGCGGAGGAGCTCGATCACGATTTTCTCTGGCGCACGACGCTCCGCTTGCCGGAACGCGGAAGGATTGGCGTCTTTAATCGATCTTACTACGAAGAAGTCCTCGTTGTGCGCGTGCATCCGGAGTTCCTGGGCAACCAGAACTTACCTGAGGAGCTCCCCAAAGGGGACGGGCTGTGGAAAGGACGTTACCGTTCGATTGTGGATTTTGAGAAGCACCTGGTTGGCAATGGCACGCGGATCTTGAAGTTTTACCTTCATCTCTCGAAGGACGAACAGCGCAAACGTTTTCTCAGCCGTGTGGAGGATCGGGAGAAGAACTGGAAACTGAATCTAGGAGATCTGGAAGAGCGCAAACGCTGGAAAGACTACATGGGGGCATATGAGGATTGCGTGAATGCCACCAGCACGGACGAGGCGCCGTGGTTCATCGTCCCAGCAGACGACAAGGAGAACGCGCGCCTCATCGTTTCGCGTGTGCTTGTCGAAACGCTGGAGGGCCTGCCCATGGAGTATCCTTCCATGACGAAATCCCAGCGAGGACAACTCGATCAGATTCGACGCCAGCTGAAGGCGTAGGTTCCACCGTTCCGACCGTGCCTCGAGCTAGAACACTTCGGCTTTCAAGCCGGTGACTTCTCTTACCCGCTGGGCAATGCGCGAGAGGCTTCGGAGCGGTAGATGGCTGCAGATAGCCCGGACTGCAGGGCGATGCGCCGAGTAAATTTGGACCAGGGAGATGTTGGCGCCCGCTTCCGTCAGTTCTTTCAATCGTTGAACGTATTCCTCGATTTCGCTCGCGGGTGGTTCTTCCCCATCGATCAAGGCGAACAGACTTTGAATGACCAGCGGACGTTGCCGGCCAAGCTTAAGGATGTTTTCGAGCACCTGTTGGAGCGACACGTTCGGACAATTCACCGGACACACCTTGGGCCGGTTGATCTTTTCCATGTAACCCTGCGTGCCCGCGTCGAGTTTCGCCCAGACTTCATCCTTTAAAGTAAAGAGCTGCATCCCGAGCTGGACTTGAGGCAAATGCAGGCCGCTGGCGTTTGTGATGAGGACGATCTTGAAGAATGGGTAGTCGCCCTGGGCGCGCAGATGCACGACGACCTGGACAACTTCGTGGAAGTTCGGGCAAAGCGTCGGCTCACCATCCCCGCTCAGCGCCACCGACTTCAGTGCGAGCAATTCGTGAGGCACATTGTGATATCCAGGCAGCTCATGCACGCGTCCTTCTTTGGCTAAGGACAACATCCCACTCAATTCCCCGGAAAGGACTTTGAGATCCACCTCCCGATCGGGCGTTCCGCCATTGCGCCCTACCTCGCAGTAGATGCAGTCGAAGGTGCAGTACTGGTCCGCACTCAGATTCACGCCGATCGATAGGCCTCGCGCGCGTTGCGAGACGACCGCGTAAACGAATCGATTATCAAAGAATCGCCGCGATGATCCCAGATCGCCCCCGCAGACCTTGGGAGCCGCTTTCCCAGGCTTGCCAGGTTCCAGTGGGGCAGAGCTCGGGTCTCCCCCCTGCCCGTTTGGCGACACGACATTTTCCATACCTTACGACTTTACAATGCCGCGCTCCAGCCGCTCCACCAGACTTGTGAAAGTCTTATCATATCTTGTTGATTTTCTTTTACTAAACTTTGTCCACGCGTCGTCTCGAGCGACGGGAGTTGGCCCCCGCGGCGGCGCTGGCTCTCAACGCCGCCCGCCGGGGAGCAAAATCTTTTGACCCACCCTCCCGCTTTGGAGTAGCCTGCCTGATCTATGAGACTTGGCATCAATACCTTCTTGTTCACTTCTCCCTTCACCAACGAGAGCACCAAGCTTTTTCCTCAGTTCAAGAAATGGGGGTTTCAGACGGTCGAGATCGCTATCGAAGATCCGTCGCATATCGATCCGGCCCACGTGAAGGCGGAGCTCGATAAGTACAAGCTGGCCTGTGGTTCCGTGTGTGCCTGTCTCGGTCCCGACCGCGATCTTCGCGGAACGCCCGAGCAGCAGAAGACAGGGATGGAATATATGCAGAAGGTGATCGACCAGATGGTGGTGCTCGGTTGCCCAAGTCTGATTGGGCCGGTCTATTCTTCGGTGGGCCGCGCGGACGCGGTTCCGGCTGCTGAGTACAAGCAGCAGTGGAAGACGGTCGTCCGTAATTTGAAGCAACTCTGCAAGTATGCCCAGTCGCGCGGTCGGCAGATTTGCATGGAGCCGCTGAACCGGTTCGAGACGGACTTCATTAACACGTGCGATCAAGCACTGCGCATGATTGCAGACGTGGGAAGCCCGGCGCTCAAGCTGCACCTGGACACCTTCCACATGAACATCGAGGAAAAAGACCAAGGCAAAGCCATTCGCAAAGCGGGCAAATTACTGGGACATTTCCATGCTTGCGGCAGTGATCGTGGGACCCCTGGCAACGACCATATTGATTGGAAACCGATCGCCGCCGCGCTCAAGGCGGTCCGGTATCAAGGCGACGTCGTCATCGAGTCGTTTACAACCGACGTCAAAGTGATTGCCCGAGCCGCGGCGATTTGGCGCCGTATCGAGCCGACGCGCGACGAGATCGCTGTCAAAGGTTTGAAGTTCCTGAAACGAACCCTCGCCTAGATTTTCTGTTCGAATGCACTGGAGCGTGCCGACGTCAGACGCTTCAGTGCATTCCCCAAGCAAAACCTGACTCTGACCGCTTCCTTATGAAACTCTTTTCTCCATCTCTTCTTCTCTCATTGCTTAGCAGTTTGTGTGTGGCCGCGTGGCAGCCTGTGGCCCAGGCCGCGGATACTGAACAGGGCTTCCGGCCTTTGTTTAACGGCAAAGACCTTTCCGATTGGGAAGGGCTGCCCCAGTTTTGGTCTGTCCGGGACGGCGCTATTACTGGCCAAACCACGAAGGAGAATCCTGCCAAGGGCAATACGTTCCTGGTTTGGAAAGGCGGCGTGGTCACGGATTTTGAGCTTCGTCTTTCCTACAAGATCGTCCCGAACAACGACAAGGTCTTCGCCAATTCCGGGATTCAATACCGGAGCAAGGTGGCCGATCCGAAAGGCTTTGTGGTGGGGGGGTACCAAGCGGATATGGAAGCGGCGAAGATGTTCTCCGGCATCCTTTACGAGGAACGGGGCCGCGGGATTCTGGCGCAGCGCGGCCAAAAGGTTGTGATTCGATCCGATTCAGCCGATCCGAACAAGACCAAGATCGAAGTGGTCGGCTCGCTCGGGAAATCAGAAGACATCCAAGCGAAGATCAAGTCCGAAGACTGGAACGAGTATGTGGTGATCGCCCGCGGTAATCATCTCCAACACTTCATCAATGGCCAGCAAACGGTCGATGTCGTCGATGAGCAAGAGGCCAAAGCGGCGAAGTCCGGCGTTCTGGCGTTTCAAGTCCACCAGGGCGAACCGATGACCGTTCAGTTTAAGAACATCCGCATCAAAGCTTTGTAACGTGAACCGGACCCTTTTTTTCCTACTGGCCTGACATTCCGCACCTCAGAAATGGGGATTTCCGTGATTTTTGTTGCGGTAAGCTTCAGGGGCTGAAGCTCTTGCGTGTGAGCTAGTTTTGTCTGGTCCGGCGCGTTTGCAAGGCTGATTTGATTTTGGCTGTTTTTGAGTGCTTAGCGGTCACCAACCCCAGAGGTCTTTGGGCCTGCTTGATCAAGGCGGTTTCGTATTGGTCGAGGTGGCCTTGGATTTGGGACTCCAGTTCACTTAATTGGCCCCGTTGCGCGCAGAACTGTTTGTAACGGGCGGTGAGCTTGGTGATCGTCGGCCGTTCCGCCGCCCCCACCTTCCGGGTCATCATGGTGCCCTCTTCACTCCAGGTTAAGCGGGCGTGAGTATGGCCCTTGTCCGCCTTGGCGCACCAGCAGTTAGATTTGCCACAGCGGGTATAGACTTGGTGAAAGGAACCGCGGAGAAGGGCTCGATGACGTAGGATCTGCCTAAGCAATCGACTGTGCTGCGCGAGGAGGGTGAGCAACTTTCGCTTTAAATTAAGGCTTGACATCTTGATTTATAGTATAGTATACTCAAATCAAGATACACATGTCAACTGCCTCGACGCGAAAGCTCACTCGCCTTCACGTGGGGGCCTTGCCTCTCATCCATTCCATTGTCCAGCGACTGCGTTTGCGGGACATCCTTCTGGAGCACATCCCTAGCTCCGAGCGCCAATCCTTTGCTCGTGCCGACCTCATCCTCCTACTGGCCGTCAATCTTACCCTGGCCAAGGACCCTCTTTATGAGCTGGCCCAGTGGATGGAGTCCCTCGACCTGCGCGCCCTCGGTTACAATCTCGAGCCAGGGGAAGCTTTCAGTGATGATCGCTTTGCGCGCGCGCTCGATCAGCTCTTTGCAGCCAATCGGCCCTCCTTACTCACCCGCCTGGCCGTCTCGGCTATTCAAGCTTTTGACATCCGTTCCGAACGCATTCATAACGACAGTACCAGTATTAAAGCCTTTGGGCGCATCCCCGGCTCGACCCCGACGGGCCTGGAACTGCGCAAAGGCCACAGCAAAGATCACCGTCCCGATCTAAAACAACTGGTCTATACCTTGAGCGTCTCCGATGACGGGGCCGTTCCCATTCATCACCACGTCTACCCGGGTAATCGCAACGATGAAAAGACCCACATGGAAACCTGGGACTCTCTCTGCCAGATCCATGGCAGCGCCCATTTCCTCTACGTTGCCGATTGTAAGCTTTGCACTCAGGAGCAGTTGGCCCACATCGTCGAGCATGGCGGCAAAGCCATCACCACCCTCCCGCATTACTTCCTGGATGTGCAACAGTTCTATGATCGACTCCGGGCAGCTCCGGTTCCAAAGACCTTGCTCTGGCGGCGGCCAAAACCCAATTACCCCGGCACGACCGAGTCGTTCTACCTTTTCGAAGGGACTTACTTCTCTCAGCACGGGCACTACCCGGTCTATTGGTATTATTCCACCGAAAAGTGCCAGCGGGACCGGCAAAGTCGCCAAGACCGCATGAAATTGGCAGAAGAGAAGCTGGCCGAGTTGGCCCTCAGGCTCAATCGCGCCCATCTCAAGCATCAGGCCCAAATTCTAGGAGCCGCCAGGGCGATCCTGCAGCATTACGCGGTAGAGCCCTTCTTTGACCTTCGCCTGCAAACCCACGTGCACGTCCTCCGAAAACGTCCCCGGGGACGGCCTCGCGGAGAAAAGGCTGTTTATCGTTATGAGCATCAAGTGACCTACAGCTTGCACTGGCCTCGTAACGCCCAGGCTTTGACGGCCGAAGGGCGCATCGACGGTGTCTTTCCGCAGCTCTGTACGGACTCAACCGTGACGCCTAAAGCAGTCCTTCAGGCCTACAAATTCCAGCCCCGCTTGGAGAAGCGCTTCTCTCAGTTTAAGGGTGTGCACCGGGCGGCTCCGTTACTCTTTAAAAAGATCAAGCGGGTCGAAGCCAATATGTTCGTCTTTTTCATTGCCCTGCTGATCCAGGCTCTCCTGGAACGGGAGCTGCGCAAAAGATTAGCTGAGCGGGGCCATCCGCCACTCAAGCTCTACCCCGAGGACCGGGATGCCCCTCATCCGACTACCTCGCAGCTCTTCAAGACCTTTGATCGGCTCTCAACCTATCGCATTACCCAAGAAGATGGCTCGTGTGAACAACTCCATGACCAACTCAATGAGACCCAACGCGAAGTCCTATCGCTGCTCAATATGCTCGAAGAGGATTTTTGGCCCATGAACTAAATGCAGCCAGACCCCCAAAAAAATCACGGAAATCCCCATTTCTGAGGTGCGGAATGTCAGACTGGCCACCTTCACTGCGCTCTGTGCGAGCCAAGCAGCGGACAAAAGAATCCTGCTCCTGGCTGGCAAACAGAGCCATGGGCCTGGCGATCATGAATTCAGGGCTGGCTGCTTGCTCTTGCAAAAGTGCCTCCGCGGTGTGCCCGGGATTCAGGTGGAGGTTTATACCAACGGCTGGCCCGCTAGCGATACGGTTTTTGACGGCGCCGACGCGGTCGTGATCTATGCCGATGGGGGGGCGGGGAATCCAGCCATTCAAGGGGAGCGGGTCCGACTGATGGATAGTCTGGCGGAGAAAGGCGTTGGCATTGGTTGCATGCACTACGCCGTGGAGGTTCCAAAGGGGGATGCAGGGGCAGCCATGCAACGGTGGATTGGTGGTTACTACGAGCATCAATACTCCGTCAATCCGATGTGGGTGCCGAACTACCGCGCATTCCCGGAGTCTCCCGTGACCCGGGGGGTGAGTTCGTTTGCGTTGTTGGATGAATGGTATTTCAACATGCGCTGGGCCCAGGATGCCCGAGGCATCACGCATATCCTCACGGACACGCCGTCCGACAAAGTGCGAAAAGGGCCTTACGTCTATCCCCCAGGGCCGTACGATCATATCGTGGCCGCTTCGGGCCGCTCAGAGACCATGATGTGGACCTTCGAACGACCCAATGGCGGTCGGAGCTTTGGCTTCACCGGTGGGCACAAGCACGTCAATTGGTCCAACCCGAATTGTCGCAAAGTCGTCCTCAATGCCATGCTCTGGATCGCGAAAGCTCAGGTCCCACCCGGCGGCGTCGAATCCGACGTCCGGCCGGAAGAGTTGGCCGATAACCTTGACCCGAAGACTCCGGCTCTAACCGGGCCGAACTTGACCGGGCGCTGGGCTTGCCACGTCGAGACAGAAAACGGATCGGGAGATCCGGTCTTCACATTCGTGCATGCTGGGAACAATCTGCTGGGTACGTATCAGGGCCGGCTGGGAGACGCGGTCGTCTTCGGTTTCGTGGGTAAAACGAACAGCGTGCGATTCTCGTTTGATACGAAACGAGAAGAGCAACAGATCGCGGTCACGTATAGCGGCGAGATCGAGAATGACAAAAGCATGAAAGGAAAGGTCAAGTTCGGCGACTTGGGCGAGGGCAACTGGACCGGCAAAAGGCCGTAACGCGACGCGCAGCCAGGCGTCGCCCGGGCGGCCGCGTATTCGGCGTCAGTCGCTCCTCGGGCGTGACTCCGTTGGATCGAGCCCGGCGCGACGGTGAGGGTCTGGGAATCTGCGTCCAGCGCGCGCGCCGGGTCGCAGTCCAAAACCGTCGGGTTCAGTCGCATGCGACCTTGACGCTTTTCCGTAGCTCTCCTTGAATCGCCCTATGAATCGCCTGATTCCCGCCGTGGTCGGCCTCTTCACCTTCGGATTGTCCCTCTTGGCCGAGCCAGCGCCCACGAACACCTGTCGAGTCCAAGTCTATTTCTCTCCGATGGGCGGTTGCACGGATGCGGTCGTTGCCGCCTTGCGCAGCGCGACAAACTCGATTCTGGTCCAAGCCTTCTCGCTCACTTCCACGCCGATCGCTCAAGCATTGATCAAAGCGCACGAGCGTGGCGTTCGCGTCTCGGTCATTCTCGATCGTACCCAGCGAACGGAAAAATACTCTGCCGCCACCCTTCTTTCCAATGCCGGGATTCGGACGCTCATTGACGATAGTCACGCGGCCGCCCACAACAAGATCATCGTCGTCGATCAGCACCTGGTAATTACGGGTTCGTTCAACTTCACCAAGGCTGCCGAGCAGAACAACGCAGAGAATCTGCTCGTTCTTGACGATCCTGCGGTCGCGGCCATCTACGCAGGCAATTGGAATGATCACGAAGGCCACGCCGGTTCCTATGTAACCGTAGAAAACTCGCGCGCGAAGAGCCCATAAACGCGAACGCCACGGGCCAGCGCAGGCGCCCGTTCCCGAGTCTCATTTCTTTTTCACGGAGACAGCTCGGTCCTGATGCGGGGGCGGACTCGAACGCCAAGTCGAGAGCATACCCTCTGCTTTCCTTTCCAACACGGAGATCACATAGATTCAACGCGGCTTTAACAGGGATGGTATCCGTGTCATATCCCTGTTAAATCCCTGTTATCTCCGTGTTATATACGTCAGAAGAGTCTTAGACCGAGGTGTGTTGTGTCGTTCAAGCTCTGAGAGTCGTCCTCTCAGGTCTCGTTTGAAGAAGACCATCGACGCGCACGAGAGCGGATCCGAAGCTATGTTGCCTCGGACCCCGTCAAAGCTGGTTCACGATAAACGGGGCGAACTCCGCGTGCAGATGGGGCGGGATGCGGACTTTGAAAAGCGCTCGCGGGCCGTCGTAGTTGCGTTGAATGACCTGGCCAACGTCATGCAGCCGAGCAATCACAGCAGATTCCTCATGGGGGACCGCGACTTCCACAAACTCACGGATGGGACGAAGGGCCGTACTGAGTTCTGCCATGAGCTCGGGCAAACCTTGGCCTGTGGTCGCGGAAACCGGGACGGAGTTGGGATAGCGCTCGGCAAAACGGGCAAGTAGCTCGGGCTGTGTGACTTGATCAACCTTGTTCAAGACCATTACCGTTGGTTTGCCTTGCGCCCCGATTTCTTCAAGGACGGTATTGACAGCCGTGATTTGGTCTTCAGCTTGGGGATGGCTCACATCGACGACGTGCAGCAGTAAATCGGCTTCGGCGACTTCCTCCAGTGTGGCTTTGAAGGCTTCAACCAGGCCGTGTGGCAGTTTGCGAATAAATCCTACCGTGTCCGACAGGAGCACGTTTTGGTTGGTGGGCAAACGCAAGCGGCGGGTGGTAGGATCCAAAGTGGCAAATAACCGGTTCTCTGCGAGGACGGCTGCACCCGTGAGGCTATTCAGGAGCGTCGATTTGCCAGCGTTGGTATAGCCCACGATCGAGGCCAGTGGCCAAAGATTCCGCTGGCGGCCTTGCCGCTGAGTCGCGCGCTGGCGACGAACGGTTTCCAGTTCCTCAGTGATCTTATCGATTCGTTCCTGAACCCGGCGTCGATCGGTCTCGAGCTGCGTTTCGCCTTCCCCGCGCATGCCGATCCCGCCTTTTTGCCGAGACAAGTGGCTCCAATAGCGCGTGAGTCGAGGGAGCAAATGCTGCAGCTGCGCCAGTTCCACCTGGAGTTTACCTTCCTTCGTGCGGGCTCTCTGGGCGAAGATATCCAAGATCAACGCTGTGCGGTCGAGGACTTTGCAATCGAATAGTGTTTCCAGGTTGCGGCTCTGCGCTGGGGATAATTCATCGTCGAAGATGATGGTATCGACCTCTTGCTCACGGCAGTGTTTGGCAAACTCCTCGGCTTTGCCTGTGCCAATGAACGTCCCGGCCACAGGGGTATCAAGTTTTTGGGTCCCCTCCCCGGCGACTTCCGCCCCAGCGGTCACGGCCAACTCGCTCAATTCGGCGAGGGACTCGTCCACTTCCCAACGACTGCGTGATTTGAGTTGAAGTCCGACCAGGAAGACCCGTTCTGTCCGTTTGGTCGCGGTAGAGATGAGTGCTTTCAATGCGTAGATTTACGAAGCGCTTTCAGGACCCAAATATACGTCGCTCCCGGTCCTCTGCAACCCTGGAGTAGCACGCCTGGGAATGCCCTGAATTTATCACCCGCGTGTCCCTGGGATGTGCTCCGCACGCCGAAGCACCTCGTCCGCGATCGAATCGGCAGAATCTGAGCTCGTCCAGGGGATCCATTCCAAAGGGGCCTGACGGCGGAACCAGGTCAACTGGCGTTTGGCGTATTGGCGGGTGCGGCGTTGGATGTCTTCGATCGCCGCGTCGAGGGTAACGTTGCCTTGGAGATGATCCAGGATCTGTTTATAACCGAGCGCTTGTGACGCGGTGCGGTTTTGCGACAAACCAGCCCCTTGCAGGCGTTTGACTTCGTCGACCAGCCCGTCTTGCACCATGCGTAGCACGCGTTCGTTAATGAGCCGCTGGAGGTCCGGCACGGGCCGTTCTAGCCCGAACAGCCGGGCGACGCGTCCGTCCGGCAAACGATAGGAGCCCGGCCCGGCTTCAGACCAGACCGCTCGCTGTGCCGAGAAAGGTTTCCCGGTGAGCCGTATGACCTCAACCGCTCGAACCACCCGCCGCCGGTTGGCAACATCGATATTCGCGAAACAAACAGGGTCCATTCGGTGCAATTCGGCGAGCAGAGTCTCCGTCGGGAGCAATTCTAAGGCGCTACGCAACGCTGCATCAGACGGTGGCGCGTCGCCGAGTCCGAGAAAGAGGGCTTGGAGGTAAAGCCCTGTTCCCCCGCACAGGATGACGGATTTGTGCCGCCTTTGTATTTCTCCCAACGCGATCGAAGCTAGCTGGACATAGCGCGCGGCATCGAAGGATTCGTCCAACCCGATGACGTCGAGCAAGTGATGAGGAACCCGTCTGCGGTCGGCGAGTGTTGGTTTCCCCGTCCCTATGTCCATGCCCCGATAGACTTGCATGGAATCCGCCGACAGGATCTCCGCGCCCAGGCGCTCGGCCAAGACCATGCAGACCGCGGATTTGCCAACGGCGGTCGGTCCGGCAATAACGATAGGTGGCTTGGCGGGCATGCGCGCAAAGTCTCCGGAGGGCCTGGGGACAGTTTGGTTCTGAGCTGGATGACGCTACGAAACGGCGAGGTTTAGGTCGGCTGTCCCACCGAGCCGAGCGAACCCTTCGCTTGATCTTTTTGCCAGGAAAGCAGGAAGAGAAGCCCCACGCCAATGCAAATAGCGCTGTCCGCAATGTTAAACGCGGGAAATCCTATTTCGCCGCCGCCGCGCTGGTTGACGTAGAAATAGAGGAAATCGATCACATGCCGACGGCTTTCCAGGAGCCGATCAGTCAGGTTGCCGCAGATACCACCAAAAAGCAGCCCCAGGGCAACTTGTCCGAGGGCGGTGCCGGCTCCGAAATGATTCCTGGTCAGGAATAAAGCGATCAGGGCCATGCCCGAGACGGCTGCGAGCAGGCCGTTATGGTCTTTGAAAAAGCTCCAAGCCGCCCCAGTATTTCCCCAATGAACCAGCCGGAAGAAGCCGTCAATGACCACGACTTCTTCGCGGAAACCCAAGTATTGCATGACCACGAACTTAGAGAGCTGGTCAGCCGCCAGGACGACCAGCGCGATGACACCCATCCGCAGATTTGGGCTCCAATTCATGCTCGATCTGCCTCAGGGCACCCTAACTCATCCGCATGGGCATCAAGACATAGAGGAAAGGCCCGTTGATCTTGAGAACGCCCGGACTCAGTTCATCGATCAGTTCCAGATAAACTTCGTCATTATCGAGCGACTTTAACGGGTCCATGAGATAGCCCGGATTAAATGCGATGGCCATATCCTTGCCCTTGTAATTGATCGCGATGCTCTCCCGGGCCTCTCCCACGTCTGGGGTATTTGCGGTGATCGCGAGATTGTTCTTGGTGAAGCTAAGCTTCACGGAATTGGTCTTCTCGCTCGTCATGATCTCGGCACGACGCAACGCATGGAGCAGTTCCTCCCGGCTTAGAGCGACTCGTTCTTTGGTTTCAGCTGGAATGACTTGTCGATAGTTTGGGTAATTGCCCTCGATGAGCTTGGAGATGATCAGCACCGAAGAACCCTTCTCGTCACGAAGAGCGAAGGCCGCTTGGTTATCGGTAAACTTCACTTCCACCTCGCCGCCGGTGGTCAACAGGCGCGTCAGCTCGTTAATCGCCTTTGTCGGCACGATAAACTCACCATCACTTTCCGCGGGAATATCCACCTCTTCATCCACGAGGGCCAAGCGGCGCCCGTCTGTGGCCACCATTGTGATCTTATGATCTTTCAAGGAAAAGAAAATGCCGTTCAGAACAAAGCGCGTTTCATCAGTGGAAATGGCAAACGCCGTTTTGCGGAGCATGGTGCGGAGCTTCTCCTGAGCTACCTGGACGCGCTTCTTTTCAGCGAATCGCGGTAGTGGCGGAAATTCTTCCGCGGCAAGACCATTGATTCGATAGTAAGAAGGTCCAGCGGTTATGGTACAACTCTGTTTTTCGTCGATTTCCAGGTCGATCGTAGGAGCCGAGAGTTCACGCACGATGCCAAAGAATCGCTTCACTGGGAGCGTGGTGGCACCGGGCCGGGCCACGGTGGCTTCAACGGAACATGAGATCGTCACATCCAAATCCGTCGCGGTGAGTTCGAGACGACCGCCTTCGACCCGCAGGAGCACGTTGGAAAGGATGGGAAGGGTGGTTCGCGAACTGACGACGTTCTGAACCGCTTGAAGCCCATTGATGAGTTGCTCTTTGCCGATGGTCAGTTTCATTTCCTTACTAGTATGCTTTTAGATACACAGATAGATTCTTATTAAGGGCCGTGAATAATGGAAACAAAATTCCGCGTGAATGTCGCTAAACAACTTACAAAAGTTTAGGACGACCAGCATTGGTCCAGCAGCGGAATGCCCATGGCGAAAAACCCAAGTTAATCACCGTTTTCCACGCCCTATCCACACGTTAATCAGCAGTTGCTCGGAAAGCTCCGCTCCTAGGGAGACTTCCACCGAGGCGGGAGCTGGTGTGCATGAATGCCATAGTAGCGCGAAAATCTAAAACGGCGAGTTGGAAACGCCCGAGCGAGGGTGTGCGTAGGAATGCTCAGTCCTTTCAGCCAAGCGAGGCGCACGCGTCCAAAAGGTAAGGGAGACCGCCAGCGAGCATGAGTAACAGATTGACCTGGGAAAGCGGCTTGACATACTCAACGACAGATGGCCGTCGCAGAGCTGGGGAACCGAGGCGGCTTCGGGTTGGGCACGCTCAATAACGATGATCCAGGGAGAAGGTCTGTCCTGAGATCCTGTAGAGCACCGTTACCATGAATCCGTCGAAGAAGGGTCCCGCTGCTGTTCAACCCGGAACTGTGTCTGTGGACGAGTTGCGTGGCTTAGCCACGCGCTTTCAAAAGTTGCTGGAGAGCGAGAGGACCAGGCTGGCCCAAGAACTGCACGATAACCTCACCCAGAAGCTCACCGTGATATCCCTGGAACTCTCGCTGATGGACGGCAGCGTCTCCTCAGAGAACGACCTGCCGCGAGCCAAGCTCAAGGAGAAGATCAAAGAGCTGGCGGCCATCGTCAGCGATATGATCCATTCGTTACGTGAAATCAAAGCCCAGCTACGACCTAAAGTCCTGGATGAGTTTGGGTTGGTTGCAGCCGTGGAATGGGAAACGAAGGCATTTGGGAAAAAGACGGGAATCGAAGCGTTCTTTCGAGCGGAGAAAGAAGAGCTCACGCTGGCAGAGCCGATGGCCACTGAGTTGTTTCGAATGTTTCGGGAGATCATGGCCAATATTGCGGATCACGCGCAGGCGCGGAAGGTGACCGTCGAACTCAAGGAGAAAGGTGGCCGATTAGTGTTGCGGGTCAGTGACGATGGCATCGGGATTACTCCGGCGCAAACCGCAAGTCCAAAGTCCCTCGGCTTGCTCGAACTACGAGAGAGAGCGACCGCATTGAGCGGCACGATAGAAATTACCGGCGCGTCCGGTGCCGGCACGACTGTTACGGTGGCGATTCCCCTGCAGAGTGCGCGGGCCGCGGCCGCAAGTGGAGCGCAGCTTTTATGATACGCGTGTTGATCACGGATGACCACGCGCTCATCCGACGTGGATTGAAACAGGTCCTGCATGAGGGACTGGGGAATGTGCTGGTCGGGGAGGCGCAAGATGCAAAAGAAGCACTGGAACAAATCATGACGCAGAAGTGGGATGTGGTCGTGATGGACATTACGATGCCCGGACGAAGCGGCCTCGATATCATGCGAGACATCAAGTTGGCACATCCGGAGCTCCCGGTTTTGATCTTGAGCATGCATCCGGAAGATCAATTCGCCGTGCGTGTCTTGAAAGCGGGAGCGGCGGGCTTTATCCCCAAAGAAAGCGCCCCGGAGGAACTGATCAAAGCGATCCGCAAAGTCTTGAGCGGAGGACGCTACGTCACGGCAGCCCTCGCGGAGAAGATGGCATTTGACTTGGCGGCACAGACAGACAAGGCGCCGCACGAAACTCTTTCTGATCGCGAATTTCAAGTGCTGCGGATGATCGCGTCAGGGAAAACGGTAGGGCAGATCGGAGAGGAGTTGGGTTTGAGCGTGAAGACGGTCAGCACTTACCGAGCGCGGATCCTGGAGAAGATGCGCATGCAGAACAACGCGGAGCTTACCCACTACGCCATTAAGCATCAGCTCGTCGATTAGGTCAGGAGCTCTCTCCGGGGCCGTCCGGTGGCGCGGGGCCCACATCATAGCCCATCTCTCGAAAGCGTTGGATCTTGTAAAGTAACGCACGACGGCTGATGCCTAAGGCGCGGGCGGCCTCGCTGCGGTTAAAGGAATGTTCGCGCAGGGCATGGAGAATCGCTTGGCGTTCGATGTCCTCGAGGCGGCTGGTTTGCGTAGCCGCTTCATCGGGTCCGTCGCTGGCAGCTTGGCGCAAGCGGGCGGGCAAATGTTCCGGCATGATAACCTCTCCGTGCGAAAGGAGAGCGGCGCGTTCCATGGCGTTGCGTAATTCGCGGATGTTGCCCGGCCAGCGGTAGTGCTCGAGAGCGCGAATCACGCCCGGGGAAAACCGAACTTCTCCCCGCGTAAAGTGTCGAGCGAATTGGGTCGCTAACGGCACAATATCTTCGCGCCGTTCACGCAGCGGTGGAACAAAGATTTCAACGACGTTGAGCCGATAGAAGAGATCTTCACGGAACTTGCCTGCTTCCACTTCCTTCTCCAGATTACGATTAGTAGCCGCAAAGATACGGGCGTCCGAGTGCAAGTCTCGGTTGGCGCCAACGCGCTGAAAGCGACCGTCGTGAGTGATGCGCAGGAGCTTCGCTTGAAGGTAAAGTGGCATCTCCGCGATCTCGTCGAGCAAGATGGACCCATGATGGGCTTCTTCAAATCGCCCGATCCGCTGAATGTAAGCGCCGGTGAAGGCCCCTTTTTCATGACCGAAAAGCTCGCTTTCCAGCAGATTCTCCGGGATCGCCGCGCAGTTCACTTTGATGAGCGGTCCATCGCTCCGGGCGCTCCAGCCATGAATCACGTCAGCGACGATTTCTTTCCCAACGCCACTCTCGCCCGTGATCAGAATTCGACTGTCAGAGGAGGCGACGAGCGCCGCTTCGCGGAACACAGCCCGGCTGATTGGACTTTGGGCAATCACGGAATCGGGGAGAGGCTTGCCGCCGGGATCGACAGCGACCCCGGCGCTGAGACCGGTGGCTTTTCGGACCGAGATCAGGAGCTCATCCAGATCGATCGGCTTGGCCAGGTAATTGACCGCGCCGTCGCGCATCGCGCCAACCGCGTCGCGAATATCGGCATAAGCGGTGACGAGCAGGATAGGTAATTTCGCACCCTGTTGCCGAGCCCTCCGGAGCGTTTCGAGGCCTGACAGTCCAGGCATGCGGACGTCCGAGATCATCATATCGAGCGGGCCCTGCTGCAAAGCCGTCAGGGCTCGTTCTCCGGAGTCGACCGTGATTGTTTCAAAGCCCTGACTGCGAAGGAATGAATCGAGAAGGCTGCGCTGCCCGGCGTCGTCATCGACGATCAGGATCCGAAGCGATTTGGCGGGCTTCATGCCGCCCTACCTTACACCGGTCCGGGAGAGCTAGCGAGGCGCAAGTGGGAGATGCGGAACACGGCGCCGCGGGGCTGATTCGCCAGGCACTCGATCTCCCAGCCATGCGCCAGCACGATCTGCTGCACAACAGCGAGTCCCAACCCCGTACCCTTTTGATTCGTTGTGAAGGGGCTTGAAAACATCGGTGCGATGGTCCTCAGGCACACCCGGGCCATTGTCCCGAATCTCCAGGGCCGCACCATGGGAATTCTTCCTTTGCCCGGCGATCTCGATGGCCCCGCCCGGTTCCAGCGCCTGGATCGCATTGATCAGCAAGTTAAACAGAGCCTGGCGCAGCTGCTGTTCATCCGCTTCGATCGCAGGCAAGCCTTCCTGGACCGTGACGCGGATCGATTTTTCGTCGATGTCCGGCCCGAGCGCCCGCACCACCTCTGCCACGGCCGAACTCAAAGCAACCGCCACTGGGCGGAGTTGGCGAGGGCGCGAAAAATTGATGAATTCGTTGACTTGCGCCGTGACACGATCGGCTTCTTCCACGATGCCCCGGGTCTTTTGGCGAATCTCCGCGGGTGCATCCGGCTGTTTGGATATCATTTGAGCCACGCCTCGAATGATGTTAAGCGGGTTCTTCGTTTCGTGAGCGAGGCCCGCGGCAGCCACGCTCATTTCGCGGAGACGAGCGTTCAGCTCGGCAGCGCGCACCAGCCTTAATTCCAACTCCCCCGATCGGACAAGATTGCTCCAGGCTAAAGCCAGGCCGGCGACCGACACGGAGGCGAGCGCCGTGATTAGGCAACGGAGCCAGAGATCGTGATTGGACGTGGCGCGCATGGTTTGGTTGGACATGACAACCACGAAGCTGTGGACCCCTTTCTTCGCGATCGTCGATTTCCATTCGGTTTCGCTCATCCAGAAAGGGCGGTTGAATGGGGATCGGCCCTCCCGATCACCGCGTGGCCTGGGGGGCCCCGTTCCTTCCGCAAGGGAGCCATTGGTTCCCGAGTTGGCCGGCGGCAGAGAACGGTCGTCCTCGCTAGCGGGGCGGACGGAGGGCGGTTGGCGGAAGATCCCGGGAGGCGGCGGCGGTCCGATGTCCGGCGGAGGCCGGTTCGTTCCGGAACGGTTGAACAGTTCGCTCCTGGGGACGACGATGGTTGGGCGGGGGCCATCCGCTTCCAGCGTGACGTTGGTGCCCAGATCAACCAAATTCATGAGGGCGACTGTCCGGTCACCCCAATGTTCTCCGGTTGGCACCAGTCCGGCCATGTTGAGATCGATCGGGGTGCCAGCGGAGGCCACAATCTCCCCAGCGGCGTTCAGCATGGCCACGGCATTCAGTTCTTCGGGCTTAAGGAGCGAATGGAGAGCGGACTCCAAGCGTTCTTTGGTAATGAGGTGGCGCTGCGAACGGAGCACGATTCCGACGGTGGTGGAAATATCTCGGGCTCGATTAATCAATGCCGCCTTCGCTGCTTGGTTGACGCGGAGGTGCTCCACCAGCTGCCACGCGATCATTAACACCCAGACCGCCCCCAAAAGGCTGTAGACCACGCGCGTTTGCTTATTCATAGCTGGCGCAGGACAACCGTAGGTTCATATCGGCCAAAGGGATTTGCCTCGCATTCCAACCCACCCTCGGAGGCCTGGCAGATCTGCGGTGCCGGAACCGCCGGCCCGGGAGGTCCGCCGCTGTTCCTGACCGTTGCCAAAGACGGGTCATTAGTGCGGTTTAGCCGGCTCAGGTGCCTTCGCCGGGATCTTGTCCAGAAAACGGTCCAATTCCTGTTCCGAGAACGATTTTGGCACTTGCATGCGCGCTCGTTCTTCTGCGGAGATCCCGGCCAGTTGTGACGGATGCATCACGATATGAGGTGTCAGGAAAATAAGAAGCTCTGTTTTGGTATCGTTGCGTATCTTCCGTTTGAAGAGGTTACCGAGCAATGGAATATCGCCCAAGACCGGAATTTTGCTGTCCGTTTGTTGGTTTTGCTTCTGCATCAAGCCGCCGATGACTGCCGTCTGCCCATCTGGGACGATTACCACCGTGTCGGCCGCTCGGGAATTGATGACAGGCGCGGCGGTCGAGGTGTTCTCGCCGCTGGCGATATTGACCCATTGGCTCCGGTCTGCCAATTCGGAGGTTTGCGGCGAAACGACCATCTCCACCATGCCATCCGAGGTGATGAACGGAGTCACTTGAAGAATGATTCCGACGTTCCGGTATTGAATCGTATTGATCGGGGTGTTAGCGACGCCGCTGAAAACAGTTCCTGTAATTAATGGGACTTCTTGGCCCAGGCTGATCGTGGCTTGTTGATTGTTGCGTGCTAGAATCGAGGGGCGGGACAAGATCTCCGCTTTCCCCGCCTGGGCAATTGCGCGGATGGTCGCCTGAAAATCGCTGCCCAGGATCTGGTAAATACCAGCTCCGGGAGGCACCGGGCTAGCCCCGGATTGTGCTAAGCCAAAGACCTGGCTGACCACGTTGGTTTGTGAGTTACCGATATTCTTCGAATAGGCGCCTTCAATGCCGAAATCCAGGTTCTTGTTGTAGGTGGCTTCAACAAATACCACTTTGATCAGAACCTGGGGAGCGGGCCGGTCCAGATTCGTGATAATCTGGCTGATGTATTTCGCGGTTTCCGGATCTGTCACCGCGATGACTTTGCGGGTTTCCGGGTCGCTCATGAACGTGGCTTGCCCGACCGAAGTGCTCGTCGGATAACTCGCGGAAGACCGGCTCGTCGAGCGGAAATTGCCGCCACCGCCGCCGCCAAAACCCTGCCCTTGCGCGGCCGCGGGGCCCAGCCACAAGGCGCCGAGGATGAGACAACCGGCAACCAATGACGTGAAATGAGTTTGCATGGTGTGCTTTAACTGAGTTTTGAAAGAGAACTGTCTTACGGCATTAACGCCCTCCGCCGCCGAACCCGGAGCTGCCCGATGATCCTGTGGAACCCCCAAACCCGGACGAGCCAATACGTGATCCGCCCTGATTCTGCGTTTGGGTCGCGCGATTGTTCAGTTGGTTACCCACGCCGGTTTGGCCTCGGTTATTCAGGCGGCTGTTATTCAGAGAAGATCCATTGTTGGCTGCTGGAAACAGGCTTTGCAGAATGTCTTGAACGGCTTGAGGGTCGGTGTTTTGCACATCGAAGACGAACACTTGTTGCTTTTTCGCGGGGTCCGAATCCAGGTCCTCAACCATCTTGGAGATTTGCAGCATCAGTTCCCGAGCGGCACTCACGACCACAGATCCTGTGCGCAAGTCCGGCACCGCAACGACCTTGGTTTGCTTCTGGAGGCGGCTGCTTTCTGCCCCGGTCGTCGACGCACCACGATTTCCGCCAAAAGCATTTCCAAAACCGGCACCGCCAAAACGGCCGCCGAACTGGATGGCGCCACGGTTCCCTTGATTGCCAGATGAGCTTCCGGTATCGGAAAAAAGATTCGAGAGAAGGTCGGCGGTCTCTTGGGCATCGGCATACTTCAGGCGAAAGACCCTTAGTTCCGTGACGTCTTCCACACTGGTGTCTACTTGCTTGATCAGATCCTCAATCATCGGCATCTGCTCGTCCGGGGCGCTTACGACCAGAGAATTACTCCGTTCTTCCGCGACCGCGACGACGCGCGGCGTTGGAGCTCTCGCTCCTGAGCTCGCGTTGGCTCCGCCTCCGGCCGCTCCGCCACCTTGCCCAAAGCCACCTGGACCGCCGCCGAATCCACCCGCGCCACCTCCCGCATTACCACCGCGGAACTGGTTGAGAAAGCGTGCTGCCCCACCCGCGTTGTTGCCACCCCCGGTGGTCCGCGCCGTATCTTGCGGCGCGAACAGATCTTTTAGCACAGTGGCGAGCGCCTTGGCATCGGCATAGTGCAGTGGGAAGACGCGAACGGCCGAGACAGAGGAAATAGCGGTATCCAAAGCTCGGACAATTTCCGCCATGCGTCGAATGCTGGTTTGCGTGTCGGTGATGATCAGGGAATTCCCGGCCTCGTTGGCGTTCATGGTCGCTTTATCGGGCAAGAGGGGCGCCAAATCGCGAGCGACCTGGACGGCGCTGATGAAGCGCATCGGAATGATCTGGGTCACCATTTCGTCGTTCTTGGGAATGTCTTCCGGTCTGTTTCCGCTCTTCACAGGGAGGTCACGCTTCTTCGCGTCTTCCTTCGGCCAAATCGTAAGAGTCCGGCCTTTGCGGACGGCGGTGTAGCCATTCCGGTCTAAAGCCGAATTGAGAAGATCTAAGGCCTCTTCTTGCGACACGGGCTGGTTGCTCCAAACCGTTACCTTGCCTTTGACCTCGGTCTGCAGCTCGATAATGAAGCCGGCGGCTTCACTCAAGTAATTGAGCACCGTGTCGAGAGGAGCGTTGCGAAAGTTCAAGCGCAGCTCTTTGGTGCCATTGGCGTTGGGCGCAATCGGCGCTGGAGCGCTGGGCGTATCCGCGGCAGGTCGAGCTACTCCTGGACCGCCCCGTGGAGGCCGGGCCGGACGATTCCGGTTCGGTCCGGCAGGTGCGGTCTCTTGAGCGGGCGCGGCGTCAGGAGTAGCCGCTGGAGCGACATCCTCCGGAGCGGTAGGCGCCGTGTCCTGGGCCAATTCTGGCGTTGGGCTGCTGGGAGGGTCATCCGCTGGAGCTCCGCTTGGTTGGGCCAAGGAAGTCCACGCACAGGCTAGGAGAGCGCCGCACCCGAGGATGCTCAGTAAAGGAGTTTTCATTTTAGTTCCTGTTCTCGCTGTTGCATAAGTCGCTTGATGACATCGCTTTCATCTCCGGGAGAATCGCTCGAGGAAGATGGGGCTGTGGCTGCCGCCACGGGGGCTGAAGCCACCTGCCACTCGCCCTCGTCTTCGCGACGGAGCTGAGTTCCAACCAAGAGATCGAGCATTTTGCTCTCGGTTTCCAGACGGACACTCGTCGAAGTGATTTGTGCCACCTTAAATCCCGCAATGGATTGGCCTGGACCCAGTGCTTTCTTAAGCTCGGAAGAGCTTCCATCGAAGAAAGCGTAGAGTCCCTTTTCATAGCTCATTGTTCCCACGAGCGTCACCGTTTCGACGCGGGCGGCTTTGCGAGTCTCCCCACCCCCTCGGCTGGAGCGCCTGGTCCGGTTTGCGTTAAAAATGTTCCGCTCGGAGATCATTTTGAAACTAGGATAGTCGCGCCGGGCGACGGAATTGGTATCTTTGGCCGATAGGGACGAACCCGAGGAGAGAATGATGAAGAGAAAGCTGAGCAGCCATCGGGCTGAGAAGCCTCTCGGGCCGCAGGATTGACGAGAGTTTGGAATCGTCGGAATCATGGCAAAGGGGGTGGGTTGAGTTGCAAGCCGCTCACCTGGAGAGCCAATGCTAGCTGCTGACCGCGGTCGTCACGTGCCGTCACTTCCACAATCTCGAGCTTTAAACCGAGCGTATCACGTTCAATTTCATAAAGAAAGCGTGTGATTTCGGGTAATCCTCCAGAAGCGTCGACCCGGCACTCTAGCGTCGCGTAATCATCCGAACTGCGCTTCCACTGAGGTTTGATTCCATTGATGCCGATGCGACTGTCTTGAGACCAGCGATCAAAGGCTCGCAACATCTGATTCTCAGCGACAGACACTTCCCCGGAGAGTGCATTCGTGCGCATCGTTTCCCACCGCTCTCGGATGACCTTGTCTCGTTCCAGGAGGTGGGTTCCCTGCTCGACCGATTTCCGGAGTTGCGCGATCTGGGTGGATCGTTCTTTCCACAGCTTGATCATGGGCGTGAGGACGAGTCGATCGCCAGCGAGGAGGACGACGGCAGCGATAGCGACAATGCCGAGGAGTTGTTGACGGTTGTCCAAGTTCATAGAGACCCTCCTTCCGCCCAGCGGAGATTGATGGTGAATTGCTTGCCTCGAATCTGATCGACTTGAACGCTCGAGAATTCCTTTTGCGCGCGAAGCAGATCGACGACCTTCAACAAGGATTGTTGATCCCGGGCGGTGCCAGTGCACATGACGTTTCCAGGGTCGCGAATCTCCACCGTCTTCGCCACGACCGATCCATCTTCAGGAAACGCTTCGGTGAGTTTCTGGCAAATGCTCAAAGAGCGGAAAGACTCATCGAACCATGGCCGATAACGCCGAATCTGCTGCTGCATGTTTTCGAGTTGAGTGACCTGTGGCCGGATGCGATTCCATTGGTTGCGCCAATGTCCGAGCTGCCACTGCTGAAACAGGAAAGCCATCAAGCTCAGGAAGAGCAGCACACCCGCAACTGCTGCGCCCGCAACCAACTTTTTCGAGGAATACCGATTCGTCAGTTGTTTCCAAGCGCCGACCTTGGGCGGGAGAAATTCGAACTGCGGCGAGCGCCCTGTGAGCAATCGTGAGGCAAGAGCGAGCGCGGCCGTGGCGGGCGCGGCCGCCGCCAGTTGAACAGACGGATCATCGGGGGTGTAAGACGGGACTTCGGTCACGTCCAAGCCCATCAGTTTGGCTCGTGCTCGAAGGTCCTCGGCAAAGCGATGCAGTTCGTCACTGGCGCCAAAAACGCGGATTTGGCGGAGGAGGTGGCGGAGTTCGGGAGGCAGCTGGCCGAGTGTGATGCGCAGATCCCGGGCCACGACGTCGGCATAGGGTGTCTTGCGGCCACCGTCTCCCTCGAGCGCTCCCTGCAGGGTGCGAAGCGCGGCCACTCCGCCGCCGCAACAGACCTGCAGCTGAACGGCGTTTTCCTCGATTGCGATAGCCGCAATCCCATTGCTTTCTGGCGCGGTCGGATCTTGAAGTGCCGAAAGCCCCAGGGAAAACGTGACCGGCTTGAGTTGTGCCGCTTTTAGAATACTCTGCAAGGTGGTGAGATGCTCGCGAGGCACCGCGACGAGAGTCGCAAATTGGGTCCCTTCCGGAGCCACGCACCGAGAGGTCACCATCGCCAGAGTTTCAGGTGCAAAAGGGAACGCCCGCTCCGCTTCCATGCTCAGAAAACTCTCCACATCTTCGGGCGGCAGCGCGGGCAAGGCTACCTGCGCTGTCAATGCCCATTCCAGGGGCAGGCAAACAGAGCATTGCCGCTCATGAATTCCAGCGCGATCCAATTGGTTGCGCATCTCGCGTCCCACCAGCTCAGGCGCGTCGGTGAGAAGATTGAGCTCGAGAGCGCTCGACACTTTCGCGTGAATCCGAAGCGTGCCATTGGTGCGGCGCATAAGCACGGCTTCCATTCGCCGACCGTCAAGGGCGAGACCTAGCAAGGACGAGCGAGCTTGTCGTTTGCTGCCTTCCGTTGAGCGTCGTCCCAGTTTGAGTTTATAGAGATTCAAGGGAATCAGTCCAATCATGGTCGGGTGGCGGCTGTTAGCAAAACGTTACGCACGTCTTTTCCAAGTGGCCAACCTAGGTGAGTCAAATCTTGTCGAAAGATCACGCGTGGCGCCCCTTCGCTGGTGTCGAATACAAATTTAACCCGACGGAACCCGCGACCGTAGTGGCCCACTGCAGCAATATCCGCAGTGAATTGATAGCTATGCCCGGTCAAGTAGGGCCCCGCCTGAACCGCATTCGTCTGGCTCAAAATATCCGCCACCCACGCGATCGAGGGATTAGCCAGGAGAGTGGCGCGGTTGTTCTGCCGGTAACCGACTAGTCCAGGCGCATTCTCGAAACCGATTCCCGGAATGCACGCGAGGACGGCCTCGCTCGCGGTATTGACGTTCACCGACCCGAGCGCGTTGGTCCCGGAGACCGTAATGTCGTTTTCGATCTGAGCGAAATCGGAAGCTGTCATCCCGCTAACCATGTAAAACTCGAGAACGCTCCGCACGGAAAGCGTCCGGCTTCCCGTCCCGCTTCCACGCCCGCCGCCGCCGGTCAACTGGCGCTGAATCTCACTCGCTCGGTCGGAGCCAAATTTCTCAATCAGCAAAGACGCCAGCTCGGTCTGATTGGTGACGTTAACCCGCGGCGAGCCGTTCGTTCGCGACGTCGGCTCTTTGCTGTAGACCGTGAAATACTCGAACAGTCCGGGATCCAAGCGGCCGTCACGATTGTCAAAAGGGAACGACTGGTCACCGTCATTTTCATTGAGATCGAGGACGCCGTTGAGGTTGGCGTCTTCTCCATACAAGAGCTCGAGGTCCATACCGTAAACTAACCGTAACTCGTCAATCGTTTCGTAATTGGCGTTCTTGCAGCGATACGCGGGGTTCAAGCGCTGGTAGATATCGTCCTCCGCTCCGCCTTCGCTGGAATCGCTGTTGCTATCCCGCCAGTCCACAATTGCGGCCGCCAGCGAGGGAGTCATCCGTGGAAGGAGTTCGAGCATCTCAACTGACGCTTTGTTCAGATTGAGTTTGGAACCTTCATCAATTAGATCAAAACTCGGCTGGTCCCGGTTGGTTTGTTGGTCTGACCGACCAATGAGCCAAAACGTCGCGTTGCCGACCGGGACGGCGTCCCGGCGATAAGATAAAGCGTCCGGAAGCGAGCCCGGGTACGGCGAGTTGGAGAGAACATTACTCACGTAGCGAACCGCGCCGGCGATCGCTTGTTCCGCTTCCAAGCTGGCGACCCGATTATCCGCAGCGCGCAGCTCGAAACTCATGCTCTGTGCAAAATACAAGGCGATGCTAACCAGCCCAAAGGCAATCCAGAGCACGATGATCAAGACCGACCCGCGCGCGCTCGATTCGTCGCGGTTGGCCAGCGGCAGTTTCATTGGGCACCTCCCGTGGCGGTCTCAGTTTCATTGGTGCCCGGCCGAACGACAATAGGGACAACCAGCTCCACGGGGTCCCGGCGGGAGCGGTCGTTGGTGTCCGGCACCATTTGCAATTGCACTTTGATGCCAAACGGGAGTTTGTTCGTCTCCGTCGTGGAGTCCCAATACTCGCGCCATTGCAGGCCGTCGTAATAGGAGAACGCGATGCTTTGAAGCCCTCCCATGAGCCATTGATTCTCGGGTTGCTCCTGCATAACCGGTAGGAGATTGCGAGTCACGGAGCGGATAAGGTCTTTGCCAGGTGTCTGGTTGGTGGAAGGAGTTAGATAATAGGCAACGCGGACAATATCGCCCCAGGGAGCGCCCTCTTGCACCACGCCTGTCGCGGTAAAGAATGCGGGACTGGACTGCCCTATAATGGCGTCGTTGACAGGGCTGAGCACGTTCAGGGTGTTGGTCGATCCCGTCGCGCTTTGGGATGTTTGAAGTTCGCCGAAGAACGTTCCGCTCGGCAGGACCAGGTTAGCGAGATCTCTCTGCAAAATGGCCAAGGACTGCTGCAAAGGAAGGCCCTGCTCGACGGACTCTGTGGTTCGGGCGCTTAGGCGTAGCGCTCCATAGAAAACGGTGTGAATGGCGACGAGGACGATCGCGAAGATGGCGACCGCCAGTAGCATTTCAATCAGCGTGAATCCCGTTGTCCAAGTCCCTCGAGCGCGCGCGGCAGCTGCGCGCGTCCGGCGACTGAGTCGCCAGGCTGCTCCGTCAGGATTTGGAGTTGGTAAGTTCATTGCACGGCCGTGTCCACGATCGTGCTAAGACGGACGTCATAGTCGCGTCCTTGCATGGGAAATGTGACTTGCACCGTCATCAGGCGGAGCACGTTCTGCTGAATCCAAGGTTCTGTGAGCGTCCGCCAACGGTAAGGAATGGGTCCTTCCTGCACCACGCCGCTCTGAGCGGCATTCTGCCATTGGCGAGTGACCACTAATTCGTTCAGGACGCGGTCAGCGATGCGAGCTGCCACCGCTTTGCGTTCGCCCATCTGTCCGGCCATGCTCGCGATCCGCAGTCCATGCACGGCCGTCGGAATGACGATGGCCATGAAAACCAGGGATGCCAGCACCTCGACGAGCGTAAAGGCGTCGCGCCCCAGGCTAGCGCAAGACTCGCGCGAATTGGTTCGTCTGAATTTCATAGTTCAGATGGTTGAGACTAGGCCCAATCCAGATTTCACCAGCGTCTGCCTGTCGGAACACGATTCGTTCGGGACTGCTCGAACTAATGAATCCGTCCGGCGTAAATCGGATTTTCGGCAAAGCCGCGCCAAAGCCCCCGTTTCCTTTCCAGAGGGTGGCTTCTCGCCGCGACTCGTTGGACTGCACAACCTCCACTTGGACGTCTTTGGCCAAAGTGAACTGGACTTCTTTGAGGTCGCGATCAACGTAGCTGCTGTCCAGATGCAAACCGTAAGCGGGTTCTTTGGCGTCGATCCAAAGCACCACGGGCACTCCGTCTGACACAGCGCGGCTTTGTCCATAACGTGTCATGGCCAGGAACCGTTTCGCTTCGGAGTCGAGCGCTCGACCTCGGAAAAAGCGCGATAGCGACGGAGCGGTCACGGAAAGCACAATGACGAGGAGGGCCATAACCAGGATCAGTTCGATCAAAGTGAAGCCAACCGCGTCGCGTAACTTAACGTTGCTGACGTTGATTGGGCTGCTGCCAGTTTGTAATGTCATCGTCGCCACCTTCCCGGCCGTCCGGTCCGACCGACATGAGATCGTAACCAGTCGAGTTGTGCTTGCCCGGGCATTCATAAATGTAAGCATTTCCCCAAGGATCGACCGGGATATCGCTCTTGAGGTAAGGTCCTTTCCAATTCTGTGCGTCGCGCGGCTGCTGCACCAGGTCCTGCAGGCCATTGCGCCCTTTCGGATAAAACCCATTGTCGACTTCAAAAGCGTCCAGGGCTGTCCCAAAGGTTGCGATTTGCGAGTGGGCTGCGGTAACGCGCGCTTGTTCGGTGCGTCCTGAGAACTTCGGAACGACCAAGGCGGCCAGAATGCCCAGGATGACCAAAACAAGCAGGAGTTCAATCAACGTGAACCCTTGGCGCGGGCCCGTGCCAGAGGTGCGAATGCCAGAGTTTTGCCGACGGCGGATTCTCATGGTTGATGCCGAGTGTGGGAGTTTCATTTGATATAGTCTTGGAGTGAGAAGATAGGGATCACCATCCCGATAAAGATCGTGCCGATAAACGCGGCAATAAAGAAAAGCATGAGCGGTTCAGCCAGGGCCACGGCCGTCTTGAGCTGGCGGTCCAGATCGCCCTCGGTCACATCCGCAATGCGGACGAGCTCCTGATCCAACCGTCCACTTTCTTCTGCCACCGAAATCATTTCGAGAACAGAACCCGAAAACAGGGAACCGCAGTCGGCGAGACTTGGTCCAAGTTGTTTGCCTTCCTTGACGCGATCGATCGAATTCGACACGGCGTCGACCAGGATTTGGTTTCCGATGGAGCGTCGTGCCACATTGAGGCCATTGATCAAGGGGACGCCAGCCCCGAGCAATGTGCCGAGCATTCGGCAGAAGCGAGACATGGCGAATTGAGCGACCAAGGGCCCTACCGCCGGGAGCTGGAGCATAAGCCCTTCCCATGCTCGTCGCCCTTTTGGCGATACAACCCAGGTGCGGACCAGATACCCTGCCAAGACCACCCCCACGAGCACAAACAGCCCGTAGGAGCGCAGGATTTCGCTGGTGGAGACGATCATCTGGGTCAGCAGGGGCAGGTGCGCCCCGAAACCCGCGAAAATCGACTGAAAGCGTGGGATAAAGAACACGAGAAGAAAGATCAGGACACCGGTTGCGAGAAAGAGTAGAATGGTCGGGTAAAGCAGAGCGGTCATGACTTTCGCGCGCATCTCTTTTTCGCGGGCCTGGAAATCGGCGATCTGGGCCAGCACCACGTCGAGAAACCCGCCAGTTTCTCCGGCTTCTACCATGGCCACATAGACCCGCGGGAAGGTATCCGGAGATTTGCCCATGGCATTGGCTAAGGACATCCCGTCGACGACGGAGTCATGAATCTCCTTCCACTTCGCCTTGGCCACGGGATTGGCTGCTTCCTTCTGCAGAATCACTAATGCGCGGCTAAGCGGGACGCCTGCGGCCAACAAACTCGAGAGCAAGCGTGTGAAATTTTCCAGGACGCGGGCCGTGATTTTCTTCGCTCCGCCGAAGGAGATTTTCAATGGACCGGTCGTCGGGGCGCCGTTGGTCGGAGGGGCGGGCCGGTCGGTCTTGCCGGTGCGGCGTTCTGCCAAGCGGATTGGACGCAGCCCGCGGCTTTCCATTTGGCGGAGAGCTTCCTGGCGACCACCGGCCTCGATCTCACCTTCGGCGATCGATCCGTTACCCTGAAGCGCTTTGTACTGAAAGACGGCCATGGCGAACGAGGTTAGTTAGATCGAGTGACTGCGATCTGAGCGAGGGAAACGTCTTCTGCAGCACCGTTGGCGTTAGCCCCAGCGACGGTGGTCAGCGAAACTTCTTTCGCCGTCGTTACGCTGAGGACCTCTTCCACCGTGGTTTCGCCCTGACGCACTAAGCGCCAGCCATCGTCCGCCAGCGTCTTCATTCCAGCGCGGCGGGCAGCGGTCCGAATCTCATCGGTCGACCGGCTGTTCAGGACGAGTTGGCGGATCTCGTTGTCCGTGTCCATCCACTCAAAGATGCCGCGACGTCCATGGAAGCCGGTGTTGCGGCATTCTCTGCAGCCGACCGAGCGGTAGATTCTGGTATTCGCTGGGATTCCAACCTGAGCTTTGAAAGCGGCGGCCGTTGGCGAATCGTCCACCTGTTTACAGTGTTTGCAGAGAAGGCGAACCAAGCGTTGCGCCAGGACCGCTTCCAAAGAGGACGCGACAAGATAAGGCTCGACTCCCATGTCGACCAATCGGGTGAGTGCGCCTGGCGCATCGTTGGTGTGAAGGGTGGAGAACACCAAATGTCCCGTGAGCGACGCTTGCACGGCGATTTGAGCCGTCTCTTTGTCTCGAATTTCCCCGATCAGAACGACATCCGGATCGTGGCGGAGGATGGAACGTAGCCCGCGACCGAAGGTGAGCCCTGCCTTTTCAGAAACTTGAATTTGATTGACGCCTTTGAGTTGATATTCGACGGGATCTTCAATGGTGATGATCTTGCGCACCGCGTCATTGATCTCGTGCAAAGCGGTGTAAAGCGTCGAGGTTTTTCCGCTGCCCGTCGGGCCGGTCACCAGGATAATGCCGTGGGGCAGCTGGAGCACCCGTTGAAAACTCTGCAGTTCTCGAGTGTCCATGCCCAATTCGCGCATGCCTCGGAGGCTAGCGTTTTGGCGGAGCAACCGCATCACGACGGCCTCGCCGTGAATCATAGGTATCACGGACACCCGGATGTCCACTTCAGCATCGTCAATTCGAATCTTGATTCGACCATCTTGCGGCAGCCGCTTTTCGGCGATATTCAAGTGGCTGAGGATTTTCACCCGCGAAACGATCGCGGGCTGAAACCGTTTCACCTGTGCGGGAACAGGGACATCTTGCAGCACACCGTCAATGCGGTAACGGATCCGAAGTTCATCCTCGAAAGGTTCCAGGTGTATGTCCGAGGCGCGGAGTTCGATGGCGTCGCGCAAGACCTGATTGACAAAGCGTATAATCGAAGCGTCCTCGGCGGCATTGTCGAGGTTCGTATCCTCTTCTCCCGTCTCATCGACCACTTCGAACGATTTTTCTTCGTCCAACGTTCCAATGGTGTCGGCGCCAACGCCCAGGCGCTTCTTCATCTCACGTTGAATAGCTTCCGTGGGAGCCAAGACCGGACGCAGGCGAAGCCCAGTCATCGTCTTGAGGGTATCAAGACCGTGCGTGGCAAAGAGCCGGCATGTGGCGACCTCGACACATCCGTCCACACGGCGGAGTGGCAGTAACTCATTCTTTAGGAGAATGCGCGCCGGAAAGAGGGAAAGGACCTCTTTGTCAGGCTCAATCTCGTCGAGGGAGGTGTAGCCCAAGTCATATTCCTTGGCCAACCATTGCAGGACTTCCTCCTCCGAGAGAGGTGGCGTGCCGCGTCCGTTGTTCTGAGGAGCGGCCAGCTGAGCGGCGTCATTGGCCGAGAGTTGCTTGGCGGCAACCATTTTCTCGAGCAGGTCGCTCATACGTGGATCCTTTCCATAGGCATCAGACTGGACGCGGACACGCGGCTGTTAGTAACAGTGAATTAGTCCAAAAGTCCGGCGAGGACCGCGGCGGCTTCCTGGCGCAGTGTCAGGACTTTCTTCAGATCTTCCTGAGCTTTCTCTAGATTGGCCTGCTTTTGCTGTTTGTCCTCCCGATATGCAGCCAATTTGGCCTTGATCGTCTCGGCTGACGCTTTGGAATCGATCGCTTTCTGGAGATCTTGAGCCGCGGCGCTCTGTTGTCCGCCAAAGCCACCTCGCGGGCGACGTTCGCTGTCCGTCGACGATGCCTCCGCGCCACCTCCACCACCAGGACGACGCCCTCCGCCAAACATACCACGCATCCCGCCAATTCCGACTTCCCGCCGCGCCTCGTTCACTTTGGTGATGCGACTTTCAATCGCTTTCCATGCTTCGTCCTCTTTAACTTCCAGGACCTCGCGATAGCGTTCCATCATCCGCTGGCGCATTTGTTCAGGGTCAAAATTGCCTCGACCGCCGCCGCCCCCTCCTCCTTGTTGCGCTCGGCTCGTGACGGGTAGCCAGACCAAAACTGCCGCAATGGCGGCCAGCACTGCCGGATTGAGTAATCGTCTCATCTACGTTCTCCCTATAGGTTCTTTGTTTTGTTGATCCGGGAAGGGTGACGCCCGCAGGCGACCACTAGCCGGGTTTCTCAAGGGCGCGGTTAGCATCCGGGATGCCGAACGGGGTTTGCCCGTGAATCGGGGGTTCTCAAGTGGAGAGTGCGCATTCTTTTCACAACCGGTTGCGGCTATGATGCGCAAAGTTTGCGCACCTTCACTCGCGCCGCCCGGGCGGCGCCGGGACGCGGGTGGCTCACGAGCCAGGAAAAACCATTGTCCCTAACGGCCCGGCCGTATTCGTCGTACTGAGGAACAGGTCACCATGAATCCCAAACAGAAGAATCCTATAAATACCCAATGCAAAACAGTCTGCGCTAGTTTGCTTCTTGCCGCTTCTATCTGTCTGAATGCCGGAGAGTCTCCGACTCCAAAAGCGTCGTCGCCGGAGTTTGACCGCTTGAAGACGCCGGTCGGCACTTGGAAGGGCGAGACCGACATGGGCCAGGGACCGATGGAGATCATCGTTCGATACCGATTACTGGCTGGCGGAAGCGTTTTGGAAGAGCGCGTTTTTGAAGGGACACCGAATGAGATGGTAACGATGTACTATCAAAAAGATGGGACGTTGGCCATGACCCATTACTGTATGATGGGAAATCGCCCGGCCATGCTCTTGAAATCGTCTGACACGAAAAGCCTGACCTTCGATTTTGACAAGTCTTGCGGCATTATTCCGGCAAAGGAATCGCACATGCACGCGATGAAAATTCAGTTTCAGGACGCGGACACGATCTCCACGAGCTGCAAAGCTAACATGGAAGGAAAAGAACTGCCGGAGCATCCGACAACGCTCAAACGGGTGAAGTCGTAGGGGACGCAGCAGCCAGGGGGTGCCTCTCTCCCGATTGCCTGGAAATATGGTGCGCGGCTGGATCCAAGGGTCCAGTTGTCGCGCGTTGGATTCGTCGATCAACCGTCGACGGGATCTGAAGCTCCTGAGTTACGGCAGTTCCTTAATTCGAATTCGGCGGTATTCGAGTTGTCCTCGATCCCCTTCGAGGCCGATTGCACCCGTCGCAGGAACTGGCATCGCCGCTTCCAACACCTCGCCGTTGCACAAGCAGTGCGCGACGCGGTCTGTGACGGTGACTTCAATCTCGTTCCAATCACCGGCGCGATAGTTTTTGAGGTTCTTGTAGGGTCCAGCCAGGAGATAGTCCCGACATTGAAGCTGACGTCCGCGAATGAAAATACCGCTGTCGGCATTCGGAGTCGCGCGAAACTCCAGCCGCAGAACGAAGTTTTTGGGAAACTCCCGGGTCGAGGAGAGCTCTTGAATACGTCGTCCTTCCGGTGGTGTGGTCACGATCAGGCGTCCGTTCTTGGCGACATAGCGGCCATCTGGACTTTGCGTCTGGCCATCAAAAGCCATCGGTGTGGTGACGATGGGCCAGGGCGGCGCGTTTCGATCGCCAGTTTGCCATTTGCGAGCCGATTCCTTGTCCGCATCCGAGGTTGGCCGGAAACCCCAGCCGCTGAGGTCCTGGCCGTTGAACAGCGCAACATAGCCGGGCTCAGGCGCAAACTGATAAGGCTGAGTTTCGAGCAATCCGAGCGTCGCGAAGATCGGGCGCAAGCCTGCCGCCCAGCGGAGATAGCCTGCCAGGTTGAGATGAAGCAGATCCGGGAAGAGTTCCGGGAGCGCATCTCCGTGCGCGTCCGCTAACAGCGGCCAAGTCTCCACGAAGGTGACTTGGGGATTCCCTTTCACCAGTCCGGCGTAAAGCTGGTTGATTTTCTTAATCTGATCTGACGGCCGAGATTTGGAGGCCGAGCTGGGAAATACCTGGCAAACAACCACAGGCATTCGCGGATCGTGCCGAGCGAAGGTTTCGAGCAGAAGCTTGAGATTGGCAGCGATGGTTTCCGGTGTCGTCTTTTCCTCGAGATCATTGGTGCCAATGAGCAGAACGATGGCACTCGGCTGCAAGACCAGGACGTCTTCCTGCAAGCGGAGCAGGACGCCGCGCGAGGTGTCTCCGCTGATTCCGCGATTGGCGATTTTCATCCCGGGAAACCAGGCGCTGAAATCGTCCCCCCAGCCTTGGGTGATCGAGTCTCCCACTAAAACCACGGCACCGCGGTCTTTTTCCACGCGTTTCGCCCACTGGCTGCGGCGTTCCGTCCAAAGCCGGCGAAACCAGTCATAGCGTCGGATTGGCCCAGCGCCAGGCAGCCCTTCATCGGTCGCTGGAATCTCGAAGCGAAGATTGGGTTGGCTCGCAGCGTTGTCTTGGGCTTGCAGGCTGAGGCCATGGAAACACAGGCTTAGGGCCACGACAGCGAGCCGGAACGTGCAACGGGAGTTCATAACGGAACGATGTTGGCAAATCCTTCGACGGAGGCAAGGCCAGACCGCGCTCTTACTCGATCCGATGGAGGAAGCGGCCAAGCCAGTAACCAAGGAGGAACTCATCTCCTGGAAATTCAATATGCCCACCGTCGCCGCCATCCAGAATGAACGGTTGGGTGTTGCAGCGGGTGATTTGATGTTCGCCAGGCGGAAGGCGTTCGGCCATTTCCCGCTTCATGAAGTTCGGCGGCAATATTGTGAGGTCCTTTCGATGGGAGTTTTCGATACGCCAAGTGATCGTATCGAGTGGAAACCCCCGAAGCGTCCAGAGGGCTCCGTCCGCATCGCACTGGGTGCTTCCGCCGCACCCAGCGTAGATGAAGTTCCAGATTGGAGAGCGTTCGGCACGTTCAATGTCCCAATGCTCCTGGATGGCAGTGCCATATTGAGCACGCAATGTTTCGTCGAAAGCGAACCGGTGCAAGACCCAGTAAGTGAAGAACGCGAGTTCATCGTCCGAATGGTTCCATTCGTCTCCCATCTCGTTCCCCTGGTGCACGTAACCTGGCGTGTTGCCGATGAGCTTCATGCTGCTCAGGATGTTCGTCAGGTATCCGGCGCCAGAGAACAATTCGTCGGCTTTGGCGCGGTAACGGGGCTCTCCGGTCATGCGGTGCGCCAGTTGCAGGCTGGCAATGATCTCGGAGCTGTTGAGGCGGCGATCGAAGATCGTGACCGGGTAACGGTTGACGTACTCAGGACTCCATCGCCCCCAGAGTGTGGGGTGGCCATCCACATCGACCAGGTACCAGCCATGCGCGATGATGTGGTCCACGATCGCGATATAGTTCCGTCGAATGCGCGCACGCTCCGGCTCGGATTCTGCAACGCATTCCCACATGGCGGCGTGCGCAAAGGTTTGCGACGCGATTTCATCGCTACTGGTGTGTCCTTTCCATTCCCAATCGCCTCCTGGAACCTGGCGCCAACGGTCTGTATCAGAGAATTTGAAGCCGGCCCGCTCAATCGTGCGGGCGGGGAACCCGAGCAGCGGATGGATTTTCTGAAGTCTCTCGAGAGCAGCAAACACTTCCCAGGCGTTGCTTCGGGCTTGGGGATTTCGCGTCACGGCATAGCGGAGCGCCTGGCTTCCTAGGTAATAGGAACTCCACCCTCCGTCGTTATCGGTATCAATAATTTCACTCGAACTCACGTCGCCCGCGTGGGGTAGTCGCCTTTCGCCAGTGAGACCAAAACGGATATGACGCGAGCGGACCTTGCGATCGAAATAATCCGCTTTTGCTTCCAGAGTCATCGGTCGGAATTCGATTTTATTCAGGCCGGCCGTCGTCAGTACCCAGAGGTGTCCCTCAGGATCTAATGCCAGGTCGAGAACGTGGTCCTGGTCAAGCCATCGGCGCGACGCGTAGTAGCGAATGCCCCGAGGGCCATCGGGCAGTTCCAAGCGGTGAGGGCGAGAGGGGGTCGACAATGCCGAGTCGGTCGGTGCGCGATGGAAGAAGACGCCGCGCGTTGTGCCATACCAAACGCCGTTGCTTGCGGCGACAATTCCCGTAATTTCCCAGACAGGCAGTTTGGTTTCGCGCGGGGCAATCTCGGCGCCGGTGCGAGCGTCCACTCGGCAATAGCCCTCCTTGGTGCCCACGATTAATTCGTCGCCGCGGCGCGCGAGTGCCGTGGCGCCGCCTTGAAACAGGGTGGTCACGCGGCCGTCTGGGTCTATGCGTCGGACCGTCCCGCTCTCCAATGCGTAAAAGGCCTCCCCGAAACTGAAGACGCGGCCAAGCTTGAAGTGGATCTGGGGCGAGACCCCGGTTTTCTCGCTACGCTCCAAGTGCGCCGTGGTGGATCCGCTCAGCAGGACATCCCCCGCGTTATTGACCGCGAACGATTCGAATGTGTTGGTTGGCACATGGCCCAGCGGCACGCCGGACTGCCCGTTCGAGAGCCAAGAATCATCAAACAGGTAATAGAGCTCTCCGTCAGATCCGAGTGTGATGTCGCGCGCCCGTTTTCCAGCAAGAGGGCGGAACGATCGGTCGAGCGCTAAGCGGTTTTCAAAGACCCGCGCCACCCCTTGGTCCGTGAGGACGTAAACCACACCGTCCTTATCAACACGGACCTTGCTGAATGTCGCTCCGGTGAGCTCCGGTGAGCGTGCGATCTGGACGGCCACATCTTGAAGGAATGGCTCGTCTCGAAGCGCCGCGCGCAGGGAAATCGAAAGCAGCAACAACAGCGTGCATCCGGCAAATCGCTTAACCATACTTCGAGAGAAACAGATGCAAGTCCCGTCACGCAACCGAAATGAGACACCGAAACGCCGATCTCCGAGCGGCGGATGTCTTCTGGCTGAGGCCACGTGGGAATGTACGCAGGTGCGGAGAGCTGGGCTCGCAGCAGGCACGTGTTGACGACGGCAGCCACGACTCGCGACGACCAATTATTGAGGAATGGACTTGACGGAGCCTAGGTGGCTGCCTAGCTGAAGGCATCCCAACCAGTCGGCCCTGCGTTGGCCGGAAGCCAATCGATGCGAAAGAGCTTTTTTACGAAGGCGCTCGTGGCGATTCTCGTCGTCGGTAGCGCCGCTTGGTTTATCTCACAAAAGGTCCGACGTATCGCGGATCGCCAATCGTCCAGTCTCGATGCCAAGACGATGGCGCTGGCCCGCGAAGTGTCCGCGATTGAAAGCACGGAGAGCAAGATGGACGCGACCATCTGGAGGGACGAACAGCTCGCGCAGGAGTGCGGCAAAGTATGGGAGCAGCTTTGGAATGACTTGAACGCATCGACCAACGCGCTGGCGATTCTGGCCGGCTTTCAAGTGGAGACCATCGCCATCCCGGTTCTCGGGAAGGCAACGTCCTTTCGGCATCAAATCCAGCGGTTTCAACAGACTGGGACAGGGACGAATTGGACCAACCCCACATGGCGAGAGTTTATCGAGACTGCTCAGCGGAAAGGATGGCAGCTGGTGCAATCGGAGTTTCGGCATCTCGAGTTCCGCACGGATGAAAAGCATCGTCCCAAGACGAGCCGATACTATGTGTCGGCGCACCTGGTTTGCGAGCCGGAGTCGGTTCGTGCGATTGTGGAAGGGGAACTGATCGTCGCTTGGGGAGGCTCCACCACGCACGTTCACCGGGTTGAGCCGCAAGGATTCAGTCTTCGTCTTCGTCCGGGTGAGCCGGGATTCCATCCGGTGCTAACGGAAACGGTCCAACCTGCGGAGGGTTCCTATTTTATTGATCCGGTTCTGGTCTACGACTTGGACGGCGATGGGGCGGATGAGATTGTTTTGGCAGCCAAGAATGCCGTGTATGCGTGGAACGGGAGCGGAAGCTTCAGCACTCGGCCCCTCTGCCGCTATCCACCCGGACTAGTTTTTACCGCGATCTTTGGCGACTTTGACGGTGACGGAGCGGTTGATTTTCTCTGCGCGAAGTTTGAGGGACTGTATTTGTTCAAGGGGAATGGCCAGGGATTGTTTGAGGAACCAGGGCAACTGGTGTGGCCAGCGTCTCAGCGTCTGAGATATGCGCAGGCCCTGACTTGCGGCGATATTGACGGGGATGGCGATCTCGACGTTTGGTTGGGGCAGTATAAAGTGCCCTATGATCGGGGCCAAATGCCCGCGCCCTACTACGATGCCAACGACGGATACCCTTCCTACTTGCTGCTCAACGATGGGCATGGGCGCTTTTCCGACGTGACCACCTCCGCTGGACTGGCCCAGAAACGCTGGCGCCGCACGTATAGCGCCTCCTTCATTGATTTGAACGAGGACGGGCACTTGGATCTGCTCGTCGTCAGCGATTTCGCTGGGGCTGACCTTTACCTCAACGATGGGCGTGGGCGCTTTCAAGATCGCACGCGCGATTTGATCCCGGAATGGCATGCGTTTGGCATGTCGCAAGTGTGTGCGGACTTTAATCAAGACGGGCTTGAGGATATTGCCATGATTGGGATGACGGTGCCTGTCGCGGAAAGGCTCCAGCGCTATGGGCGAGCTCGGCCGGGATTCGAAGATTACTTGTCGATGGCCGGCCGGATGGCCGCTGGGAATCGCCTGCTCCTCGGACAAACGAACGGCACGTTCGTGGAAAGCGAATATGGTGCTGGAATCGCCAGAAGCGGCTGGTCTTGGGGCTGCAGTGCGCTGGATTTTGACAATGACGGATATCCGGACCTCTATGTCGCCAATGGGCACGAGACAAAGAAGTCCGTTCAGGACTATGAGACCGAGTTCTGGCTGCACGACATTTATGTTGGCAATTCTCGAGACAACCTGCCTGCGTTCGCTTATTTCCAGGCAAAATCAGCGCGCACGCGCGGCCAGGGAATTTCCTACGGCGGCTATGAGAAGAACCGGCTGTTTTGGAACCAAGATGGGAAGGCGTTTCTCGAGATTGGCCATCTGATGGGCGTGGCGGTTCCGGAGGACTCGCGCAATGTCGTGGCCGCGGACGTGGATCGTGACGGGCGGCTTGATTTGATCGTCACGACGTTTGAAGTGTGGCCTCAGGTTAAACAATCGCTGCGTGTTTTTCTCAATCGTTTGGCCTCTGAGAACCATTGGATTGGCATCCGGCTGCGGGAATCTGGCCATGGGAAAACGCCGGTAGGCGCCCGGGTGCGCGTGACCTATGGAGCCCGGACGGTCACTCGCCATGTTGTTTCCGGAGATTCGTATCGGGCGCAATCATCGCCAGCGCTGCACTTTGGACTGGGAACAGGCGCAGACGTGACTAGGGTGGAGGTGCATTGGGCCAACGGCCGGAAGACGGTGTTGGAACATCCGGCCGTCGATCGCGTCCATGCCGTCGCGCCGCCCGAAGGCGAACCTTGAGTCAGACTGATGCGATCCGGGTTTCGCATGCGGAGAGACGTTTAACCCCGGTTTTCGGCGTGAGATCGTTCTTGCGTTTGACACGCGTGTTTTGACGCGCTACTCCTCGGGGGACCAATCCTGAATTTAATGGCTTTTGCCAGCCGTGGCTCTGCTTCCGACGTTGGTTTTCTGCTGCTTGAGCGAAACGAACGGACAGGATGCGCTGGAAGCCTGGTGTTTTCGTGGCCGGTTCGGTAAGGGAAGTTCCTAAGAGGAACGAACGATGACCAAATGTTGTTACCCGGTGGAGTCTTGGATCGCTTCGGCTCTGGTCTTGATCTTCTTGAGCGGCTGTTCCAAACCGGAGTCCCCTACCCCGCTCTCTCCGATCGCACCCGTGGCCGATGCGACCGCCTCCGTGCCGCATGAGCAGTTGGTGCCGCACGTCGGAGGTCCGCCAGGCTATGTCGGGTCGCAAGCCTGTCGAGAGTGTCACGAGGAGGAGTTCTCTAGCTGGCATCGGAGCTATCACCGTACCATGACGCAATTCCCGTCGGCGGCGGGCGTGCGCGCAAACTTCCGCAATGTGTTCCTGACGAACGAGAACACTCGGTTCGTTCTCACACAGACGAACAACGAGTTCTGGGTGCGAATGGAAAAGCCGGTGGAACGTCCAGACGGCGAAGTAGGCATCGCCGCGTTGGACTCTCGCATTGGACTCGTCACCGGATCTCATCACATGCAGGTGTTCTGGGTTCCTTCCGGAGATGGCAACGCTCAAATCGGTTTTCCTTTCACTTGGCTAATTCCAGAGGAGCGCTGGGTGCCGAGAAAATCGACGTTCATTCGTCCCCCCGATTCAGTGCACCGGCCCGAGATCTGGAACTTTACGTGCAGCCGCTGCCATACGACTGGATTGGAGCCGCGCATCGACGCGGCCCGACACATCGCCGAGACGCGTGTGGGCGAGTTGGGCATTTCCTGTGAGGCCTGCCATGGACCGGGCGAGAAGCACCGGGAGGCTCGTCTGGCCCATCGCCAGGAAACCAAAGTGAGCACTGAAACGCTACGGGAAGAGATCGTTCACCCTCGGAAGATTGATCCCAAGCGGGCCGCTCAGATTTGCGGCTTTTGTCATTCCATGAAATGGTTCGATCGCGCGGAGAATTGGCGCCAGCAAGGGTTCCGATTTCGGCCGGGAGACGATTTGGAAGCGACGACGCCGATCATTCGACCGTCGCGTCTTGAGGAGATTCCTGAGTTGGCCGCTTACCTACGGCAACATCCGGAACTGTTAGAGGATTTCTTCTGGCCGGACGGGATGATCCGGGTGAGTGGTCGGGACTATAACGGATTGATCGAGTCGCCTTGTTATGCGGGTGGGAAGTTCAGCTGCCTTTCTTGCCACGCATTGCATGGGGAGAATCCGTCCGGTCAACTGGCCTCAAACCGAGCTGGGAATCTGGCCTGCACGCAGTGCCACTCGAAAATGGCCGACGCGACAGTGCTAGCGGCGCATACCCACCACGCGAGCGGGTCCGCGGGAAGCGAGTGCTACAACTGCCATATGCCGCGGACCACCTATGGGGTCTTAAAGGCTATCCGTAGCCATCAGATCAGTTCACCTCGGGTGGCTGATGAGCTCGCCACAGGGCGCCCGAACGCCTGCAATTTGTGTCATTTGGACAAGTCTTTGGGATGGACCGCAGAGCATTTGACGCAGTGGTTCGGGCATGGCCAGCCTGCCTTGAATGCGGACCACATCGAGGTCTCAGATGCGGTCCGCCTGATCTTGGGGGGCGATGCTGGACTACGGGCGTTGATCTCCTGGCACTTTGGCTGGTCCGAGGCGCGCCAAGCCTCCGGAGAGGCTTGGATGGTGCCGGTGCTGGCGCCCTTGCTGGATGACTCCTATGCCGCGGTGCGGTGCATGGCAGAACGGTCTTTGCGGCAGCTGTCCAAGCTTGTCCCCACCACTTACGACTTTGCAACCGAGCCGAGGACTCGACCCCTCTTGGGGAAAGAAGTCGTCGCGCTCTGGGAGAAGGAAATCGCGGACCCCACGCAGTTCAGAGCGATTCCGTCCACTTTGGTCCAGGCTCGCGGGAGTTGGACGAACCTGAGCAAGCTTTTGGAACTGCAGAATTCACGAGCGGTGCGGCTTCGAGAATAAAAAAGACGCTCCGTGGGGGAGCGTCTTTTCGGGTTTGGGAATGAGTTAACGACCCTGAGTAAGAAAACGTAAACTGCTGAGGGCTTCTGCCGCTTTCGGATCGGCGGCTGATGCGTCTATGAGGACGTTCTTGACGTGCATTTTGAGCTGGGCGAAATCGCCGAGCTGTTCGGATTCCGGGATAGCTTGCTGCATTTTCGCCAGGGTCGAAACGGCTGTTTCGTAGTCCTTCTTGTTTAAAGCGTCTAGAACAGTTGGACCCTCGGGAAGCTTTTGAGCTAGCGTGGCAATTTCGTTCGCGCCCGCGGGAGCGGGACCCTTTCCACTGCAGCCGAGCCCAGCGTTAAAGCCTAAGAGCGCGGCTACCAGGATCAGAATGGAAGTAACTTTTTCCACAGAATAGTTAGCGGCGGTATCCAGGCCCGTTCAGAATGTCGTTCGGTGCAGGCAATTTCTTGGTCACGAGCTCGTTGCACTTAACCCATTTGATCAACTGGGCATGACCGCCGAATGCGCCAACCACCGCGCCGCCAGGAAGCGGCTTATTGGCGGTTATTTGCAGTTTCCACCAACCCGGGGCGCCTGAGTGCCGCAGGGAAACGGTTTCACCGATACTTTCGGGGTTATTGCCTGCGTCATTGAACCAGAAAGGGTCAGCCTCGTTCTGTTCCCACATCTGCCAGTCGTTCGCCAGGAAATCGCTGGTTTTGAAGGTTGTGCCATCCTTAATAAGTCCTGTCTTGCCGACATAATTGCCAATGGTTCCGTTCCAGCAGTAGGACGTCACCTTCACCGGTCGACCTAGCCATCGGGTGCGCAGTTCACCGCCACCTCGGGTCGCCACGTCTTTCGGACACCACATCACATGATAATCCTGAAGGAACGGCCCAAGTTGCCCAATCTTAAAGAACTTCACTTGATTGGTGAACTGCAACGAATTGACGTCTTTGCCAGCGGCGCTGCCCGGGGCATTCGGGCCGCCGGGAATACGTCCACCGTTGGAGGTGGCATAAGCCCAACCATCAGGACCGGTCAAGTCACCGCCCCAAGTCGGGTGCGGGAGCCGGTCATCATTGTCCGTCGCGTACATGTGACTGGCCAAGAGAATCTGCTTCACGTTGTTCAAATCCAGCGCGAGCTGGGCTTTATCCTTTGCCTTGGAAAGAGCGGGCAGGAGCATGCCGGCCAAAATGGCGATAATGGCGATGACAACCAACAGCTCGATAAGGGTAAACCCGCGCCGTGGTGCCGGAGTTGTCCGGACTTTTATTGATCTAGAAGGAGAATGCATACGTCGAACCTAATTGGAGGGTTGGCTGTGCACTTGATTGTTTGGGTTTCTTAGCGTCAGCCTAGTTAGATCAGTATGTCAAGTCAACTGCGCGTTTCGATGCACAGCCCGATGCTTTGGCACGGCCAAATCCCGGCAAAACGGAGTTCTTCTTATGGGCTAGCTAATAGATTTGCGCGAGCTTGCTGCAAGGCCTGCACAGCTGCCGGGTTCTGCGTGGAGCTGAGAAGCTGATCCAACACCGCCCGTCGTTGAGCCGCTTCCTCAGGTGTTCCGTAAATCTGGAAAGGCAAGCTATAGAAGTTCTGGTTTCCGCTTTCAATATGATAGGTTTTTAGACCAGCCAAGGGGGTTTCGCCGGCTGGGTCCGTGGCCGGTTTTTCGAGTCGATATTGATCCCCCGCCAACCCTTCAGCAATCTTGGTCCAGGCGCGATCGGGAATCTGGTTGGCCCGCGCTTGTTCAACGAGCGCGGCCGCCGCTTCGGCATTTTGGGCGGAGACCTGCGCGAGCATCTGCAGCGCAAATGCTTGGTCTGTGCGGCCCGCCTTCGACGCTTCGACCGTGCGTTGGACCAACGTCGAAACCCCCTGCCCTTCGGGAAGCCCCGCGAGCGCCATCATCGCGTAATAATGCCACTGCGGCATCGCTTGGGCCAAATCCGCTGCGACATTGGAATCGCCATATTCCCGGAGAAGCTTGAACAAGGGGCCCGCGTCGTTCACCTGGAGAGTCCCACGCAACGCCTGATTTAATGTTTCACGAGCGGCGTTCACGGTCTCCTGTTGATACTGGCCAGGCGCTTGTCCGTCCAGGAAGTGCGCGATCGAAGCAAGCTCGACCGGATCCGCTGTGCTCCGCAGCACGCTGAGGAGCGCGTCGTTCGATTCGCTGCCCGGAACTTGCTTCAACAGATCAACAAACGCAGCTCGAAGGGATGGAAAACCAACCTCACTCCCTCCCGCACCATCGTCGAAAGCCAGGTCCTCACTCCGTTCCAGGAATTGACGGATCGCGGGTATGGACGCCAAGCCCTCGCTGCTTAGCTGTTGGAGTTGCGACTTGATGAACGCAATCCGTTCCGGGGTTAATTTTCCAGATTCAAGCTGGGTCAAATCGTGGATGATCTGTTGCGAACGCGCGGAGGCTGCGGGGAGCGGCGAGGGAGCCTTTGAACCGCCCGACCGGACCGGGACGAGGGGCGTTCGGACAAACGCTGGGTTCGGTGGTGCGCTGGGCTCGTTCTCTGCTCCAGGGTTTGGCTTGGGCGCAGGAGTTGCCTCCAGTATCGGGAGAGAGTTCGAATCAGACCCGGCTGTTTGCGTGGACTCAAAAGTTGGCTCGCGATGCGCGAGCTGGAAAAGAACCAGTGCGACGAGCCCAAGCGCAGCAACGACCGTTACGGCAATTACGACTTGAGAGGCGGTAAATCCACGAACTCGCGTCTTGTTCTCCGTATCAACTCGGTGTTCGTCCATTGCTCGTAGCCGAGAGCTTAATGGGCGTGCGCCCGGTTGGCAACGGGCCAAGGAAGTTCAAACGCGCGGCCGCTATTCGTCCAAGCTCTGCACGGGCGCCGTCGAATTATTCTCCGCGGAGGTGATCTCGGTGCGCATGGCAATCACTCCAGCCACAAACACCGCGATGAGAGCGAAGACCCCCCACTCGACCCACTCTATCCAAATCGACTTTTTCATCCTAGGCGCGGCGATTCGAGGTTATTCTTGCCCTTTATCTTCCTGGCAAAAGCGTGAAAAAACCTTCAGCCAGAATTCCAGTTGCTTGACCTGAGCCTGAATCTGGGTAGGCGTTTTGGTCAGCTTCTCCTCACACTTAGTTTGCGGCCGGACCTCCGGTCGCGGAGTCGCAGAGGCACGCGCTGCCGGCCCGTTGCCATCGACCGTCTCGCCGGTGCATTTCGGCCGAGGCGGCGCGGAAATAACAGGGAATCGAGCTGGGCGAGGCTGGCCGACATTGGGAAGGGAATGCGCCGTCGAGTTGAATCGAAACTGGAAGTGATAATCCATATCCGCGTTATTCAGCTAAGATCAAGACCGGCCAAATCGAAGGTGAAATCCACAGGTCCAAGGGCTTGCAGCCGGAACACGGAGCTGCTCCACCATCGAACGATTTCCTGTGATCTTATTCATCGATTTGGTGTCCTGTCCAGAAATTTGTCCGCCGTGTCTCATTTCAAGGCATCTGCTTACTAGTTCAACCCTTCAGCCAGGGCCGATGGTAACCGCGCGCTTAGAAAAGATTTGGAGCCCCGAATGACTTCTCTCGAAATGCACAAGACTCTCAACGGTGGGCGCTTAGAAGAAACGGTGATTCGGATACCCGGCACGCCTGGATCCTGTCCACAAATTGAGGACGAGATGTGCGACAAATCTTGGGGTTAACGGCTTCCTTGGGAACGAACCGGCCCCATTTCGGCTGCTTCGCGGGAGGTGCAGGATTGCGCCAGCCTCTGCTCCTCCTCACCGGCGTCCATGGCCGAAGCCCAGAAAGCGGGAGCATTCCAAGGCGCTGCCGCGCAGGGACTAATCTGCTGTGCTCCGCTAGGTTGTGGAGTGCGGCGGCCCTCCGCCGCTTTTCTGAAAAGTGCCAACCAAGACCGTGGCGGGACAGAGGAGTAAGCGAAAGAGCACGATCGCGATTAAGGTCGAGAACGCCACCTAGGCGCGCGTTCCGGAGACTAAAGCACCAGGGACTCTGGCGCTTTGTCCCGGACGCAGGTCTTTTTCTTTTAGATCAGACGAATCTACTTGGATGGGACTGAAGGAGGCGTTTCGACCAGTGCTTTCATCTGGGCCAAGCCCTTTTCGAAGTCACCCCCGACCATTTTGTCCATGTTCATGAAAAGGCAAGCCGCCTTGGCGATGAAGTTGTTTGTTCCAACCATATTCCACGTGACCGTCGTCCCGTTGCCGGAGGGTTGAAAGGCGAACTCTGTCAGGTTGACCGCTGCGAAAGGCTTAAGAAACTCCAGTTGGATGCGAATTAGGTCGCTCGCGCGGCTTTCCAGGAGAGTCATTCGCCCTTCACCCACCTGTTTGTTGCCCGCCCAGCTGTAGACCGAGCCCGTTCCTACCGGCGGGCCAGCGTAAGTTTGCTTCATTTCCGGGTCGAGTTTGGCCCAGGGCGACCAGGCCTCCCAACGATGGAAGTCGTTGACCAGTGAAAAGACCGCGGGTGGCGGCGCGGTCATGGTCGTGGCGCGGGTGATTTTGAACTCCGAGGGCTGCATGGCCACGATCACGAGGAACACCACCAGCAGACCCGCGAGCCCGAGAAAGATCTTCTTGATCATAGCCGTGCTCAGTGGGCGGGTGCCACGTAAACCATCCACGAGACGCCAAACCGGTCTGCGACCATTCCAAACCGTGGCGAGAAGAAGGTCTTGGTCATCGGCATCTGCACTTGTCCACCCTTGCTGAGCGCTGCGAAACTCCGTTCTGCTTCCGCCTCATTGGGAACGGTCAGCGACAGGGAGATGCCTTCGAATCGTGGGTGCCCTGTGCAGCGTCCGTCCGAGGCCAGGAGAATCGTGTTGCCGATGCGGAGAGTCGCATGCATGACCTTGTCGCCCGAACCGGGCGCGCATCCCCCTCCCCCTTGCGGCTCGGGACTATCTTTGAATCGCATGAGCATAACCACTTCGGCGCCAAGCGTTTCTTTGTAAAACGCAAGCGCCTCGTCGCATTTGCCATCGAAGAACAAGTAAGGTTGGATACTGGACGCGGGTGTGTTGTTTGGTGTGTTCATAGGATTATCGGAACTGGTGTCCAAGGAATGACGAACGAGGAAACGCCTTTTGGACAAGGTCGCCAAGCTTTTTTCGGACTCCGATCAGAGGCCTTGAAGCAGAGCAGTTTGCTCCCAGAGTGTGCGACATTTCGTGACCGCAGCGGAGCGGCCATCCCCAGCGTGGAACGCGCGAAGTCGGACCTCGCGGGGCGATCGAGCGCGTGAGGGTGCCGATACTGGGGGCTGGAGCGGGCCGGTTCGGGGAACATTCGAGGCAAGGCCGGTGCAACGCCGGTGCAAGGCCGGTGCAACGCCGGTCGCGGAGCGGCCTTGGTGTGGGGTTGGTCGGGCATAGCACCCGCGTTGGTCCGATCCAACCGCCACCCGGAATGCTCCCAGCCCTGATCGGTCCTCCGACCCTTTTCGCGAGCTGACCAAGGCCGGCAGCCGCAGGAAGGGAACAAATGACGCATCCTTCGTCGGCAATTTGTTCTCGAAGTGTGAGACATTTGCCGATGCCGATACGATGCCGCTCCAGGCGAATGGGATGCTACCGACCTCAAGGGGCTCGCTCACCTTGATGTTCCGAATAAAAAGTTGTTCTTCGGAACGGTTTAGGAAGAATGCGGTTTCACCATGGCCACCGATCAAGGGAATAGGTGCAGGAACACGCCGGTATGGCGTGCATTCCTCTATTGGCTCGGCCTGGCCGCGGTCACCAGTGGGTCGGCGACCGCCAGCGCTTTCCATTGGCAATCCATGCCACAGGGACGATTCGCCGAGTTGCCCGGGCCTGGGCAAGGGAACTCTGGGTTTACATTGCTGACGCCGTCTCTGACAGGACTGACATTTACCAACACTCTCTCGGACGAACTCGTGTGACCTTTATGTGTGCGGCTTGGAAGGGGGGAACAGGCTTTTCCGGAATTTGGGGAATTGGAAGTTCGTGGATATGACGGACGCTGCGGGCGTGAGATGCGCCAATCAATACTCGTCCGGGGCGGTCTTGGCGGACCTGGACGGAGATGGGGACCTCGATTTGCTGGTGACAGGGATAGGCGTTGGGACGCGCGGGTTTCTCAATGATGGCAACGGGCATTTTGCGGCAGCCACGGATGCCGGCTTGGTCCCGAAGTATGCGGGGACGTCGATGACCCTGGCGGACGTGGACGGGGATGGAGACCTTGATCTCTACGTGGCGAACTACCGCAGCACGACCATCCGCTCGACCGGTTTTGCGGTCCTGAATGTGGGGGGCAAGCGGATGATTCGCCCGGAAGATCGCGATCATCTGGAGTATACGCCGGACGGCCGGATTTTAGAGCTTGGTGAACCGCATTTCTTCTATCGAAACGATGGAGCGGGGCATTTCACGCCGATGTCGTGGACGGACGGAACGTTTGTCGACGAGCGGGGAGTGCCCCTGAGCAAAGCGCCGCTCGATTGGGGGTTATCCGCCATGTTTCGCGATCTGAACGGAGATGGGTGGCCAGATTTGTATGTCTGCAACGATTTTCAATCGGAGGACAGGGTCTGGCTCAACGATGGCCACGGCCATTTTCGCGCGCTTCCGAGGCTGGCGCTCCGGCACACCACGACTTTTTCCATGTGCGTGGATGTGGGGGACCTGGATCGCGACGGTCTAGACGATATTTTCGTGGCTTGCATGCTGAGCCTCGACCATCGACGGCGGATGATGCAACTAGCGGCCGTCGATCCTTTTCCACCGATTGTCGGACTGGGTCCCGATCGTTTGCAGGTGGATCGCAACACGCTCCACCATAACCGAGGGGATGGGACCTATGAGGAGATCGCCCAGTTCGCTCGGGTGGATGCGACCGATTGGACCTGGTCCGCGGCGTTGGTGGACGTCGATCTGGACGGCTTTGAAGACTTGCTCTGTGCGACCGGTCATCTTTTCGATACGCAAGACCTGGATGCGGAAGCCATCATTCAGTCCAAGGGGCCTTGGCGCCGCGAACAAATTCCGAAGAAACTTCTGCTTTTTCCGCGATTGCCGCAGGCCAAGGTGGCTCTGAGGAATCGAGGTGACCTAACCTTCGAGCCGGCGGGCGCTCGCTGGGGTTTCGACCAGGTTGGGGTTGGGCATGGGATGATCCTGGCCGACCTGGATAACGATGGCGACCTGGACGTCGTCGTCAATAATCTCAATGGGGCGTTGGGTGTTTATCGTAACGAGAGTCCGGGAACACGCGTGGCCGTCCGTTTGAAAGGGAATTCGCCCAATACCCACGGAATCGGTGCGCGAATCGAGGTCTCCGGAGGGCCAGTAGTGCAAAAGCAGGAAATGATCTGTGGAGGGCGATATCTTTCTGGGGACGAAGCGATGCGGGTATTTGCGGCGGGCACGGCACGGCGGATGAGGATCGAGGTGGTTTGGCGGAACGGAATGCGCTCGGTGGTGGAGGAGGCGCGTCCTAACTGCGAGTACGACATCGACGAGCGCTTCGCGAGACGCGCGGAGGAGGCGGAGGGCGCGCGGACGGAGGAAGCAGCGGACCGGGCCGGGCGGGCGGGCGTCTGGTTTGAAGATGTCAGCCCTTTGCTGCAACACGTGCATCACGAGATGCGCTATGACGATTTCGTCCGTCAGCCTCTCTTGCCGCGACGCTTGAGCCAATTGGGCCCGGGGATCGCCTGGTTTGATATCGATGGCGACGGTCGGGACGATTTGATCGTGGGCAGTGGCAAAGGCGGGCGTTTGGGACTGTTCCAGAATCGAGGTCCAGAGGGTTTTGGCCAGGGATCCGAACCGTCATTTCGCCAACCCGTGACGCGCGATCAGACTGGGCTAGTGGCATTTCGCAACACCTCGGGCAAGGCCGTAGTGCTGGCGGGGTCAGCCAATTATGAGGACGGTTTGGCAGTGGGTTGCAGCGTCCGCCAATATACGGCAGGTGCGCTGAAGCCGGACGATGATGGGATGGGGCAGCTATCCACAAGCGGGCCTCTCGCTTTGGTGGACTGGGATGGATCCGGTGTGCTCCGGCTCTTCGTCGGTGGCCGGGTGATTCCCGGGCGTTATCCTGAGCCTGCGTCTTCGCTCTTGTTGCGCCGTGAGGGAGAACGCTGGGTGATCGACGACGTGAACACGGAGGTGTTGCGGAATGTGGGTTTAGTGGCAGGGGCTGTTTGGACGGATCTCGACGACGATGGAGTGCCCGAGCTCGTCCTGGCCTGCGAATGGGGACCCGTGCGTGTCTATAAAGTTGAAGGTGGGAAGTTGCGGGAAGTGACCGCAGCCTGGGGCCTCGAGCAGAGCGTGGGATGGTGGACGGGCGTGCAAGCTGGCGATTTTGACGGAGACGGGCGAATGGATCTGCTCGTTGGGAACTGGGGTTTAAACACTTCCTATCGTGGAGCAGGGGACGCACGGCGTCTTTACTACGGAGATTTTGACGGGAACGGGACGGTAGACTTGATTGAGTCTCACTTCGAGGCCACCCTCAAGAGGTGGATCCCGGACCGCGACCGTAATTCGATCGTGCAAGCGATGCCAGCGCTGACCGAAAAATTCCCGACTCACCGCGCTTACAGCGAGGCGAGTGTGACGGACTTGTTTGGGAGCAACGCGCCCCCGCCGAAGGTGCTGGAGGCGGGAACGTTGGCCACAACGTTATTCCTCAACCGCGGACGCAAGTTGGAGGCGGTGCCATTACCGCGCGAGGCTCAGTTCGCACCGGTGTTTGGCGTGGTGGTGGCGGATTTTGATGGCGACGGCGCCGAGGATTGTTTCCTCAGTCAGAACTTCTTTGGGAATCAGCCGCAGGTGCCGCGGTATGATGCTGGCCGGGGTTTGTTATTGCAGGGCGATGGCGCCGGACATTTCCGCGCGATCCCTGGGCGTGAAAGTGGCCTTCAACTGTTCGGGGAACAACGCGGCTGCGCTGCGGCCGACTACGACCAGGATGGGCGCGTCGATTTGGCCGTCACTCAAAACGGAGCGGAGACCAAACTGTTTCATAACCATAATGCCAAAGCTGGATTGCGGGTCCGGTTGATCGGGCCACCGGGAAATCCGGATGGGTTCGGAGCAGCATTACGGTGGCGAAACGGAGAGGCAGCGGGACCGCGGCGGGAAATCCATGGCGGCGGCGGATACTGGTCACAAGATGCCACCGTGCAGATTCTGGCCATGCCGAGTGCAGCCGCGGTGCTGGAAGTGCGCTGGCCAGGCGGGAAGACCGGCCGAGCCCCGGTGCCCACGGGGGCGAAAGCGATAACGATCGCTTGGGACGGACGGGTGACGGTGGAAACTCCATGAGTCACGCGGGTTTCATGGGGCGCCCGGCGCTCGAACAGCTGCGCCGTGGGGCGTGGGGACTTAGCCTTTTCCTGGCCAGTCTAGGGCTGTGGCCGCCCGTGCAAGGGGTTGAGGCGTGGATCAAGAAACCAGGCTATCGTATGCGCGAACTGACGGTAGCGCCGGCCGGGTCGACCGGATTCACGCGGATGGACGGCGTGGCAACAGGGTTCCTCTTTACCAATCAGCTTTCGAAAGCACGTTACACGACCAATCAAACATTCTTAAACGGGTCTGGCGTGGCTTTGGGAGACGTCGACGGTGACGGGCGTTGCGACATCTTCATCTGCGGTCTTGAGACTCCCAGCACGCTCTTCTGCAATTTGGGGAATTGGAAATTTAACGACATCTCATCCGCTTCGGGGGTCGAGTTGACCAACTTTGCCGCCACTAGCGCGGCTTTGGCCGATTTGGATGGCGACGGGGATGTCGATCTATTGGTCAGCTCGATCGGACAGGGAACCTTGGTATTTTTCAATGACGGTCAAGGTCACTTCACGCGGACCGGGCAAACTCCGCTCAATGTCAACCGGGCTGGGATGTCGATGGCGTTGGCCGATATCGATGGCGATGGGGATCTGGATTTGTACATTGCCAATTATCGGATGATCTCGATCCGAGACCAACCCAACACGCGATTCCGGGTGAGCACCTCGACTGGCAAACCGGTCGTTACCCAGGTCAATGGACGCTCAGTAAGTGAACCGGATCTGATCGGACGTTTTGAGCTGGACCCGAACGGCAAAGTGATTGAACACGGCGAACCGGATGCACTTTACCTCAACGACGGGCAGGGAAAGTTCGCGGATTGTCCGTGACCTTCCGCGACATCAACCGAGATCGGGCGCCGGACCTTTACGTCTGCAATGATTTCAGTTCGCCAGACCGGCTGTGGATCAACGATGGCAAAGGTTTTTTCCGGGCACTGCCCAGGCTCGCGATGCGCACGACCCCTCTCTTTTCCATGGGGGTGGACTTTGCCGATGTGAATCGGGATGGGTTTGATGATTTTCTCGTGGTCGACATGATCAGCCGCGATCACCGAAAGCGCGCGAATCAGCTCCCGGATATCTTGCCGCCCGCACCGGTGGTGGGCGAATGGGAGAACCGGCCGCAATATTCGCGCAATGTGGTGCAGCTGAATCGCGGCGACGGCACGTTTGCGGAGATAGGGCAGTTGACCCATCTCTATGCCTCGGAATGGTCCTGGTCGCCTGTCTTCGTCGATGTGGATTTGGATGGTTACGAAGATGCCCTTATCGCGACGGGCAACGAGCGGGATTCCATGAATGCTGACCGGACACGGATGTTAAATAGGCAGATCGCGCAGCAGAAACTGACCGTGCCCCAAATCCTGGAATTGAAGAACGCTTTCGGGAGACTGGAACTGCCGTTGCTGGCGTTTCGGAATCGAGGGGATCTGACGTTTGAAGAGATGGGCGCGAAGTGGGGATTTGATTCCCGGGGTGTGGCGCAAGGCATGGCCTTGGCTGACCTCGATGATGACGGGGATCTGGACGTCGTGGTCAACCGCTTGAATGGACCGGCGGCGCTCTATCGAAACAATGCCGGAGCGCCACGCATTGCGGTTCGATTGCACGGCAGTCCCGGCCTGACTCGCGGCACGGGCGCCCGCCTGACGGTGCGCGGCGGCCCGGTGGTTCAGTCACAGGAAATGATGGCAGCGGGGCGTTACCTCTCAAGCGATGACGCGATGCGGACCTTTGCCACCGGCGGGATGACCAATCGTTTGAGTATCGACGTGGAGTGGCGAGGGGGAAAGACCAGTGCGATTTCGGATTTGGCACCGAATTGGGTGTATGAAATTGACGAATCTGAAACGCGCCCAAGCGATCCGCCGTCAAAGGCTACGTCTCCAGGGCCGTTCTTCGAAGACGTGAGCGGGCGGCTGAATCATCGGCATCAAGAGAATGCGTTCGATGACTTCGGACGTCAGCCGTTGTTGCAGCGGCGGCTGAGTCAGTTAGGCCCGGGCGTGGCTTGGGTCGATTTGGATGGAGATGGCCACGAAGACCTGATCGTGGGGAGCGGTGCAGGCGGGAAATTAGCCGCTTTCAAAAATGACGGCCAGGGAGGATTCAATCGGGTCGCTGACGCCCCTTTCAACCAACCCGTAACCCGTGACCAAACCAGTTTGCTAGGCTGGAAGGGAAAGAACGGGCGAGTGACAGTCCTGGCGGGATCAGCGAACTACGAGGATGGAGTCGCGGCTGGGCCAGCGGTTCGGCAATTCCACTGGCAAGCCCCTCAGGTGGATGACGCGTTCCCTGGGCAAGTCTCGAGCACCGGACCGATGGCCTGGGCGGAACCCGAAGGGCAGGGACGCCTGGTCCTATTTGTCGGCGGCCGCGTGGTGGGCGGGCGTTATCCGGAACCGGCCTCCTCGATGCTCCTGCGGGAAGTGGACGGCCATTGGGAACTCGACTCGGAAAACAGTCGCGGGCTTCGCAACCTGGGATTGGTGAGCGGCGCTGTCTGGAGCGATTTGGACGGCGATGGGATACTCGAACTCCTCCTGGCTTGCGAAGGGGGCCCATTGCGGGTGTTCAGAACGCGGGGTGGCATGCTGCACGAAGTGACAAAGGAATTGGGCTTGGACCGATTTGTTGGCTGGTGGAATGGTGTCGCGACCGGTGACTTGGACGGGGATGGTCGAATGGACATTGTCGCTAGCAACTGGGGCTGGAATCAGCGTTACCAGAATTGGGCCGCTGGCGACGTCCGAACGTTCTACGGCGATTTCGCGAGGGATGGGGGAGTAGCAGTGATCGAGGCGTATTGGAACCGCGAAATGGGCAAGGCAGTCCCATTCGCCAGCCTGGATTCCTTGGCGCGAGCGTTGCCGTTCCTGCGAGAACGGATGACAGCGCACGAGGCCTTTGGCGGAGCGAGCGTCGAGGAGATCCTGGGCGACCGAGCGAAAGCAGCGCAGGTGATGTCTGTCCAGACCGTGACGTCGATGCTGTTCCTGAATCGCGGCACGTCTTTCGAAGCGCGGCCGTTGCCGGTCGAGGCCCAGTTCGCCCCGGCCTTTGGCGTGAGTATCGGCGACCTCGATGGCGACGGAAACGAAGATGTCTTCTTGAGTCAAAACTTCTTTGCCCTGGCGCCAGAGATCCCACGGATGGATGCCGGGCGAAGCTTGTGGTTGCGTGGCGATGGGCGCGGGGGATTACAGGCCGTTTCGGGGCAAGAGAGTGGCTTGATGGTGTCTGGCGAACAGCGAGGGTGCGCGCTCGCGGACTTTGACGAAGATGGGCGCGTTGACTTGGTCGTGGCTCAGAATGCGGGGGACACCAAGCTCTTTCGAAACCAACGGGCGCGAGCCGGGCTGCGTGTGCGGTTGGATGGGGGTGAAAAAAATCCATTGGGGATAGGTGCCGTCCTTCGGACAAAATCGGGCGGAAAGGTGGGAGCGGCGCGCGAAGTCCATGCCGGGTCCGGTTACTGGTCGCAGGATAGTTCGATCGAAGTGGTCGCCCGTGGCGACGCGCCTTTGGAACTGTGGGTACGATGGCCAGGGGGAGAGGAATCCATAAGTGCCGTGGCTGCCGGAACCAAAGAGATTCTGGTGCGGCGCGGTGACAACGCGCCGGAAGAGTCCGCGAATGTCCCTAAGCCCAAGCGATGACGCAGATGAACCAAAAAGGCGAAGCCCAGAGCGCTGTTGACCCTGCAGGTCGGGTGATGAAACGGGTGGGCGCAGCCTGGGTTGGGGGATGGGTGTTGATTCTCGGGATGCTGGCTGCGAACGGAGCGGCTTTGGACTGGAAACAGGATGCAGGTTACCGACATGCGGCGCTCCCAGTCGTGGCGAGTGGGAAAACTGGGTTTACGCGAATGGCTCCAGGGGAGACAGGCATCACGTTTACCAATGCGCTTTCCGACGAACGTTCGATTACCAATCGGAATTTGCTGAGCGGTTCGGGTGTGGCCGTGGCGGACGTGGATGGCGACGGACTGTGCGATATCTACTTTTGCAGTTTGGGGACGGGCAACACCCTGTTCAAAAACCTCGGTGGATGGAAGTTCCAGGATGTGACGCAGGCTGCTGGGGTGGCATGTCCTCAGCAGGATTCTACCGGGGCGGTTTTGGCGGACATTGATGGCGACGGAGACTTTGATCTGCTGGTGAATTCTCTGGGCGGCGGGACGCGAATCTTCGCCAATGACGGCCGCGGAAAGTTCACGGAAATTACAGATCAGGCCGGTGTGAGATCGGCCACGGGCAGCACCTCGATGGCCTTGGCGGATATCGATGGAGATGGGGATTTGGATCTCTATGTGGCGAATTTCCGGCCTAGAACGATCAAAGATGAGCCGAGCACAAGGTTTAGGATTCGGATGGAGAATGGAGGGCCAATCGTCGCGGCGGTAAACGATCGTCCAGCCAGTGCTCCAGACCTCACGAATCGGTTCGTCGTGTCACCGTCCGGAACAGTTCTGGAGCAGGGGGAACCGGACGTGCTCTATCTCAATGATGGTCGTGGTCGGTTTACACCCGTCCCATTTACGGGAGGAGATTTCCTCGACGAGCATGGTCAGCGGCTGCGCGATGCCCCTCGCGACTGGGGATTGGCAGTGCAGTTTCACGATCTGAACGGCGATGGCGCGCCGGATTTGTATATCTGCAATGATTTGCATACACCGGACCGAATCTGGATGAACGACGGACACGGACGATTCCAGGCGATTGGGGATCTGGTGATCCGTTGCACCTCTGTCTTTTCCATGGGAGTGGATATGGCAGACGTGAATCGCGACGGGAACGTCGATGTCTTTGTGGTGGACATGTTCAGCCGCGAGCACGTTAAACGACAGGTGCAAGTCGCGACCAGTACCCCGATGCGTTGGCCCGTGGGGGTGTTTGATTACCGACCGCAGATCAACCGGAATACTCTCCAAATTGGCCGGGGCGACGGCACGTTCGCCGAGACGGCATGGTTCAGCGGAGTGGAAGCGTCGGAATGGTCGTGGGGTCCGATCTTCCTGGATGTCGACTTGGACGGCTACGAGGACATCGTCATCATGAATGGCCAGTTGCGTGACTTTCAGAATGCCGATCTTGACCGCCGCATCGCCGAAATGAAATCGGGCCAGCGCCTTTCCATGAGCGAGGTCCTTCGGCTGGTGAAGCTCTTTCCTCGGTTGGATTCGCCCAAGCTGATCTTTCGAAATCGAGGAAACCTGACCTTCGAAGAAATGGGGCAAGCTTGGGGGTTTTCAGGGACGGGCATTGCGCAAGGGATGGCTGTGGCCGATTTGGATAACGATGGAGATCTCGACATCATTACCAACAATCTGAACGAAGGGGCGGGCATCTACCGGAACAACAGCTCGCAACCGCGCGTGGCGGTCCACTTGCACGGGCGCTCGCCAAATTCGAAAGGTATCGGAGCTCAAGTCAAGCTGCTGGGCGGGGCTGTTCCCTTGCAATCGCAAGAGATCATTTGCGGAGGACGTTATCTATCGGGTGAGGACCCCGCGCGGGTCTTCGCGGCTGGAACCTTGACCAACGCGTTAACTCTTGAAGTGACTTGGCGTGATGGAAGCCGCAGCACCGTCGAGAATGTCCGGGCGAACCACCTTTATGAGATCGATCAAGGCGGCGCGATCTCCGGTGCGGGCATCGCCCGCCAGAAGGCGTTGGGGAACACTCCGGGCAGCACGAATTCCCGTTCGCTCTTTGAAGACGCGAGCCGCCTGCTTCAACATACGCATGTCGAGGAACCTTTTGACGACTTTGTGCGCCAGCCGCTATTGCCGAATCGACTTAGCCAATCCGGCCCGGGCGTTTGCTGGCAAGATTACGACGGCGATGGCTGGGAAGATTTGATCATTGGTTCCGGGCGGAGCGGGCCGCTGGCCGTCTATCGCAATAACACCCGCGGTGGATTCACTCGCGTCAACGAGCTGCCTCTGGGAAATCCGACTCCGCGGGATCAAACCTCTGTGCTGGTGCCCGCGCTCAACACGATTCTGGTTGGCTCGTCCAACTACGAAGACGGGCTTACAAATGGCGGGGCCCTTCGCATTTATGACCTGAGCCGCAAAAGGGTTGGCGAAGCTGTGCTTGGGCAACCGCTGAATACGGGGCCTGTCGTGATGGGGGATATCGATAATGATGGAGATTTGGATATGTTCATCGGAGGACGGGCGCTGCCAGGCCGGTATCCCGAGCCAGCCACGTCGTTGCTGATGCGAAACCAAAATGGCCGCTTGGTGGTCGCGCAACGGTTTGATCGCGTAGGGATCGTGAACGGCGCGGTCTTTAGCGACTTGAACGGCGACGGTTTTCCCGACTTGGTTTTGGCGTGCGAGTGGGGTCCGGTCCGGGTGTTTTTGAACAGCAACGGCAGCTTTGCCGAAGCGACCGAAAAGCTGGGACTGGCTCAGGCAACCGGGCTTTGGAACGGAGTGAACACGGGCGACCTGGACGGAGATGGCCGGCTCGACATTGTGGCGTCGAATTGGGGATTGAATTCGGTCTATCGAACGAGTCTCGCACATCCCAGGAAACTGTACTTTGGTGACTTTGACAGGAATGGAACGATCGACATCGTCGATGCTCATTTTGAGCCGGCTCTCCAGGGTATGGTTCCTCAGCGAGGCTTTCGCGCGGTGGCTTCGGCCATGCCCTTCCTGCAAGAGCGGATCTCCAGCTTCGAGGCTTATGCCCGCTCGACGGTCGTGGAGCTGTATGGCGAGCGACTCGCTCAAGGCCAGACGGTCGAGGCAGCCACTTTCAAATCAATGGCTTGGCTCAATCGAGGTGACCATTTTGAGGCGACCGACTTGCCCGACGAAGCGCAGTGGTCGCCTGCATTTGGCGTGGCGATCGGGGACCTCGACGGCGATGGCGCGGAAGATCTGTTCCTCAGCCAGAATTTCTACGCGGTCAATCCGGACGCGCAGCCGTGCAATGCGGGTCGGGGGCTGGTCTTGCGGGGAGATGGCCAAGGTCGCTGGCGACCGATGTCTGGCCAGGAAAGCGGAGTGAAGGTTTATGGCGAGCAACGCGGCGCTGCGCTTTGCGATTACGATCAAGACGGGCGTCTGGACCTGGTCGACACCCAGAATGGCAGCGAAACGAAGCTCTATCACAATGTCGGCGCCAACCCCGGCCTGCGCGTTCGACTGATCGGGGCAGGGGAGAATCCCTGGGGAATAGGAGCGGCGTTGCGTTTAGAGAACGACGCGTTGAAAGGTCCGGTGCACGAGATTCACGGCGGGGCAGGGTATTTGTCACAGGACGGATTGGTGCAAGTGCTTTACCTGAATGGCGAAGCAAAGCGAGTGTGGGTACGCTGGCCGGGGGGCCGCGAAACAGTGTCCGCATTACCTAACGGTGCGCACGAAGTTCGTATCGAGGGAAACGGCAGCCTGACGGTCGGACGGTGAGGGTCGTTTGGAATTCGGCAGCGAGAGCTTCCAGGACTCTGGAGAGAGTTGCCTCCGTTTGGAGGTGCGTCTACGCCGCTACCAGGGAGCCATTTCGGATTTCAAAAGAATCGTGAGAGGGGCTCCTGCATATCTCCGAAGACCGTCCGTGTGACCTGGAGGCGTCATTGACACTGTCAGGATCTTCTGGTGTCTTAGGCAACTCACGGGCTAAAATCCGTGGCGGTGTGCATGAATACTTATCAGATTTCCCCAATCCGGAGGGCCATGTGGCTTACTGCTTTAAGTATGCGCGTGGTAACCCTGCAATGTCTTTTATGGTTGTCGGCGAGCACGGTGGCGATCCGTGCTGCGGATACGGGTCCATTTATTAGCGGGTTTGCTCCGTCGAGCGGTGCGGTCGGAGCCAAGATCACGATCGAGGGGGAGAATTTCGGGCAGACGAGCGACGTGCAGTTCAGCAAGGTCTCGGCTGACTTTACCGTTTTTAGTGATCAACAGATTATCGCCACCGTTCCGCCGGGTGCCACTAATGGACCGATCACGGTGGTGAGTCTGACCGGGACGGATGTGAGCGTCACTGCCTTCACCGTTTTGATGGATGAAACGCCACGCATCACAGGATTTGCGCCGGTCGAAGGTTCTGTCGGGACGGACGTGGTGATTTCGGGAGAGCACTTTACGGGGGCTACGATCGTTTCTTTCAATGGGGTCAGTGCGGCGTTCCAGGTGGGATTTTCCGGAACAGACCTGGTGGCGACCGTCCCAGCGGGCGCGGTAACCGGTCCGATCAGTGTCACGACGCCCGCCGGGAACGTAACCTCAGGCAACGCGTTCACGGTGACAACCACGCAGCCCCCTGAGATTGAAAATTTCTCGCCAAATTCGGGCTCGGTGGGGACGCGCGTCGTGATTAATGGCAATAATTTTGTCGGAACTTCGGCCGTTCGTTTTAACGGCCTGGCTGCGAACTTCACGCTCTTCGGAAACACCATTACGGTGTTTGTCCCCGAGGGAGCGACCAGCGGGCCTATCACCGTGGTGACGCCGGGCGGAACGCGAAACAGTAGTTCGCCTTTCACCGTGACAACGGTCGGCGCTCCGATCATTACGGAGATTGTTCCCGCCAGCGCTCGAGCCGGCGTTAACGTGACGATTAACGGGCAGAATTTCGACGGGGCGACTTCCGTTACCTTTAATGGCACTCCAGCAGAATTCAGCATCCTCGGTTTCTCTGTCTTCGCGACCGTCCCAGCGGCGGCGACCAGCGGGCCTGTAACGGTAGTCACGCCGAAGGGGACTGCGACGAGCTCTACTCCATTCACGGTGATTAGCCCATTAGCGCCGGAGATCGTTAGCTTCACGCCGACCGCGGGCGACATTGGAACCGTTGTGACAGTGACCGGGACGAATTTCGTCGGAAGCACCGAAGTGCGATTCGGAGGAATCGCGGCGCAGTTCACGGTGGATTCCGGAACAAAGCTCCGCGCCACGGTTCCTCCCGGAGCCATTTCAGGGAATGTCACGGTCGTCACTCCGTCGGGCGCGGCGTCAGGTCCCGAAGTCTTTTACGTGACACCGACGATTGTGAGTTTTGAGCCAGCGTTCGGTTCGGTGGGAACGGCTGTGACGATTCGCGGCGCCAATCTGAGTTCGGCTTTGGCAGTTCAGTTCGCCGGTGTGAGCGCAAATTTCACCAGTATTTCAGCGGCGGAAATTCGGGCGGTCGTTCCGGAAGGTGCATCCAGCGGTCCCATTAGTGTGGCGACGCCCGCCGGATTCGCCAGCACGGAGAACAACTTTTACCTTCCGCCGAAGATCAGGCGGTTCGAGCCCTTGAGCGCTCCGATAGGTACGGCGGTAACCATCACCGGAGATAATCTGTTGGGGGTGACGTCGGTCCGATTTGGAACCGTGGCGGCCGCGATCACCCCCGTGTCCGTCAACGCGCTGGTGGCGACCGTGCCAGAGTCCGCAGTGAACGCTCCGATTACTGTCACGGCACCGGGCGGTTCAGTGACCAGCGATGAGATCTTTTATGTGGGGCTGTATGCGAACCTCGTGGTCGGCTCCTCTGTCTCGCCGCCGTCGGTCGGCGTGGGAGACTTCTTGAGTTATGGCGTTTCTGTGACTAATCGTGGGCCATTGGAAGCCACTTCGGTAACGCTAACCGATCGTTTGCCAATGGGCGTCGAATTGATTTTTGCGCCGTCCGGCGCTGACTGTGTGGTGACAGATAACATCATCCGTTGCAACCTGGGAGCACTTGCTGCCGGAGCCGATGTCGCGATTCGATTTTCAGTCACGGTTCTGGATGGACCGTATTTGACAAATCAAGTAACGGCCGCTTCAACGACTTCGGACCCTGATCTGATCGACAACAGCATCACTCTGATCACGGCCTTGAAAGGTGTGGAACCTCCTGCGCAAGTGACGCTCGGAACGTCGAGAACTGGGTCTGGTCTCGTTCTTTCTTGGCCAGTGACCGCCGCTGGCTTTACACTCGAATCACGAGTATCGCTCAATTCCGGGATCGGTTGGTCCGCGGTGAATGTCCCCCCGGTTGTAATCAACGGCAACAATACGGTCACGGTGACGCCCAACGCCCAAAGCAGCTTCTACCGCCTGAAAGGGCCGTGAGCGTAACGGTCGGAGCCCAAACGGGGGACGTTGGGGGGTGAGATGAGTCTTTTGAGATGAGCTGGTGGTACCGCACTTTCTTGCGTCCGGCGCTCTTCGCGCAGGATTCGGAATCGATTCATAATCGAACCATTAAAGGCTTGGAGCGCCTCAGTCGATGGCCGCTTCTCTGCGATGCCGTTGCGAGTTTCCTACGAGCTCCACCTCTCCCCGTGGAGTTATGGGGCTTAAAATTTCCCAATCCGATCGGGTTAGCCGCTGGGATGGACAAGAATGCGGAGGCGCTCCCTGCCTGGGAAGCATTGGGATTTGGTTTCACCGAGCTGGGAGCCGTGACCTGGCACGCCCAGCCGGGCAATCCGCTTCCTCGAGTATTTCGCGCCATTCCCGATCGAGCCTTGGTGAATCGAATGGGGTTTAATAACTTGGGTGCGGAAGCGGTGGCTGCGAGGCTTGCGGAATGGCGGTCGCGACGAGCGTGGCCAGAACATCCCGTGGGAATTAACCTCGGCAAATCGAAGGTGACCCCGCTCGGAGAGGCGGCGACTGACTACGCCAATTCCCTTCGGACCCTGTGGAAGACGCTGGACTTCTTTGTGGTCAACGTGAGTTCACCCAATACACCGAACTTGCGGGAGTTACAGGACAAGAGCGCGTTGGATGAGATTCTGGCGGCCCTTCAGGAAACGAATCTGGCAATGGCTGCCGAGAATCGATCAGCGGCAAAACCGATTCTGGTTAAGATCGCGCCAGACCTCACTTTCGAAGCCATCGACGAGATTCTCGAGTTGGCCGAACCGAGGCGCCTGGCAGGCTTGGTCGCCACAAATACTACCATTTCCAGGCCTGAAACCCAGAATGAACGGTTGAGGGTGGTTTATGGGCAGGCAGGAGGACTCAGTGGCGCGCCGTTGCGAACGCGAAGCACAGAAGTAATCCGGCATATCTATCGGCAATGCTGCGGCAAACTCCCAATTATTGGAGTCGGAGGAATTTTTACGGCCGAAGAAGCTTGGGAGAAGATTTTAGCCGGTGCGAGCCTGCTGCAAATCTATACCGGCCTCGTCTACGAAGGCCCTGGGGTCGTCAAAGGCATTGTCCGCGGCTTGCGTGAGCGTTTGGACGTGCAGGGTCTGCCGACTCTCGACCGAGCTGTCGGCAAAGCCAATAATCCAAACCCCCAACCTGACCCGCGATAAATTGGAGGGTTAGGACTGCGTGGCGCGGCCAAGGCCTAAGTGAATCTGCTCAGGCTGGGTCGGATGGGCTAAGTTGTGATCTAGCGCTCGATCGACGACCTGGCGCATTTGAGTGAACCACCAGTGAGCCCGTTGCAGGCGGCGTTGGCGTCGAGCTGCGGGGCGGGAACAGGGAGTCTGCTGCAAACTTAGTTCTAATTGAGGTTTCATAGTCATCGTGTTTGCGATGACGTTAGAGCAATGGGTTGGACAAACGCTGTCCAGGGTAAGGAATATTCCGAAACGATTGCGGCGCGACAAGGAATGCAATTTGCTTTAGGATAGGCCGAACACTTGTTGCCCAGCCATTCTGGGAGTACCGTATGACAGTGAAATACCGCGCTTATTCCCGGTTTGAGCGGATGCTCGGACCGGTCCTGTTGCTCGCGCTTTTTTCATTTGGTGGAGAAGTTCGGGGACAAACCAAGGTTATACGGTTGCGCAATCAAGTAATCACCACGAGGGCGCCGGAAAGGAGCCCAGCGTCGTTACAAGCCATTGGCTCCGAACAGCCTGTTTCTGGACTGTTTCTCATTCAGTTCCAAGATCGGTTTCAGGCTGCGTGGCGGCCTCAGTTAAAGGAATTGGGGATCGAGCTTTTGCGGTTCATTCCGGACGATGCTTTCGTCGCGCGGGCAGAGGGCGCTCCTTTGGCGAAAGTCCGTAATTTGCCGTTCGTTCGATGGGTGGGGCCCTATAGCACAGAGTTAAAAGTACACAGAGGGCTCCAAGCACATCTGCAGGGACGCTCCGGAAAAAATCTTGCCCCTGTCAGTTTCCTGATGGCACCCGGGGCTGGAACATTGGAAATGGCTCGGTCGGGGTTGAACTTGAAGAAGTTGAAAGTCCAGTCTCGGACGTCTTTCGGAGTGGTGATGAGCGGAGATCTGACCACTTCGGAGCTGGCCAGCCTAGCCCGATCTCCTGGCGTTTTATGGATCGAACCGGCACCTCGAATGCGCCTTTCCGATGAGATTGCCTCCAAGATCGTCGCCGGGGGCGAGATTCCCGAGGCACCCCCAGGGGATGGCGGTGGAGTCGATGACGATGACGACCCGTTCGGCATTTTGGGGGTTCAAGCTAAGAGAGGCGGGGCCAAGTCTAGTGTGACACCGCCGGACCATGCGACCTTGACGCAACAACTTGGCTACGATGGGCGTGGAGTGGTTGTGGCTGTCGCCGATAGCGGACTGCACAATGGCGACGCCGAATCGATGCATCCGGATTTGCAGGGGCGTGTCGATAGCTTTTTGTTTTACGGGGCGCTTGAGGATGCAGCGGACGAACATAGCCATGGGACTCACGTGACGGGAATCATCGCGGGGGACGGGGCAACGGGTGAAGTGGACGATGCGGGTGCCCTGTATGGACTGGGAGTGGCTCCCAAAGCCCATATTGTTGTCCAAAGGGTCTTTGATGCGGATGGCAAGGATGAACTCCCACCTTACGAAACGTTGACCCACGACGCGGTACGGGCTGGGGCTGTCATTGGCTCAAATAGCTGGGGTGACGACGTGCAAGGCAGGTACGACCTGAGTGCGGCGCAATTTGACGCGTTGGTGCGTGATGCTGACGCGGAAACGCCGGGCGAACAACCTTACATCCTCGAATTCTCTGCGGGCAATGCAGGCCCCGGCCCTCAAACACTCGATAGCCCTGCTGTCGGGAAGAACGTGATTGCCACGGGAGCATCGCAGAACGATCGCTTTGACTTCTTTATCTACGCGGATGGGCAGGACGCGACCGCTGATTTTTCCAGCCGGGGGCCTTGTGAAGATGGTCGTATCAAGCCTGACCTTGTGGCTCCAGGGACCTGGATTGCATCGCTCCAGTCTGGATCGGCGAGTGATGAGAACGCTTGGGCTCCCATTTCTCTGAACTATCAGTATCAAGGGGGCACCAGTCAGGCGGGTCCACATGTCTCCGGGGCAGCTGCAGTCTTCGTGCAGTACTATCGGGAGACTCATGGGAATGCGACTCCGTCTCCCGCATTGGTCAAAGCAGCATTGATTAATTCTGCCGTGGACATGGACGATGCAATAGACACGGGACCTATTCCGAATCCAGATGAGGGATGGGGACGGCTGACTTTGACGAATTTGATCGGTTCTCTGCGCCGGGTCGAATACGTCGACCAGACCGAACTGCTGAGCACCGGGCAGACCTACGAACATGGCGTGATCGTGGCTAGCTCCAACGAGCCGTTGAAAATCACGTTGACGTACACCGACGTTCCCGGGCTGCCGGCGGCTTTGCCCGCGCTGGTCAATGATTTGGACCTCGAGGTAATCGGGCCGGATGGAAAGATCTACCGCGGAAACCAATTTGTTGATGGCGAATCGATCGATGGCAGCCCAGGCTCGGACAATCTTAACAACGTGGAAGCGGTCCACCTGAGTTTGCCGCTGGCCGGCGATTACCTGATCCGAGTTCGCGCCCGGAATGTGTCCGAGGACATTCAGCATCGGGACAATGTCGCCGCTCAACAAGATTTTGCCCTTGTCGTTTCCGGCGATTTGCCAACGCCTGGCGTGGGCTTGGTGGTGTTTGATCGATCGGCCTATTCGGCGCCTGGCAGGATGACGGTAAAAGTCATTGATTCGGACCTAATCGGCCAACCGTTCGTCAACGCCGTTGTGAAGAGCTCGAGCGAGATTGCGGGTGAGCTTGTCACGCTGAAACCGTCGGGCGCGCTCGGGATTTTTACTGGCGTAGTCGCGACGGCGACGGGACCCGCGGTGACCGATGGTAAACTACAGATCAAGCATGGCGATGCCATCACAGCCACCTACCAAGACGCGTCTCCGGCAGCGGTGCGAACAGGCACGGCGCTCGCCGACCTAGTTCCGCCCTTGATCAGCAACGTGACGGTGACAAATCGCTTTGGAAAAGAGGTGATCACTTGGGAAACGGATGAACTAGCAACGGCCGTGGTGTTTTACGGGACGAACACGGTTCTGGCGTTGTCGGCAACGAATCGATTTTTCGATACTGTCCATCAAGTCGAATTGCCTGATTTGGTTGCGGGAGTAACCTATCGAGTTTCCGTCCTGTCAACCGATGAGGCGGGGAACCAATCGAGCGACAATAATGGGGGCGCGTTTTACTTATTTATGGCCAAACCAGCGGCCACGGTCTTGCTCGTGAATGCTTTCGTCGCGGACGATCCGACTCTCGGGACAACGGATATTCCGTTAAGCACGTATACCGATCCGCTAGATGAAACAGGGGTGAGTTACGAGATATGGGATCTTTCAGAAGCCGGATCGCCATCTCCAACAAGCGACGATTTGCGCCCGTTCCGAGTCGTGATTTGGCGGATTTCCGATAGCTTGTTGGGGACTTCCAGCTTAACGCCAGCACAACAGTCTGCGGTTGAAACCTACGTGAACGGGGGAGGGTCCCTTTTCATGTCATCGATGGAACTGCTGTCCCGGCTGGGCGCGAATTCGTCCTTTCGGACGAACGTGCTCCAAGTGCAGGAGTTTGCGGAGGACGTGGGGGTTTCCGGTGTGTACGGGACGGATAACGATCCCATTTCACACGACATGGGGTTTTCCCTCGATTACTCTGCTTATAACAACGATATCCTCGAACTGCTGGGGCAAAGCCCAGATGTCTCCGATACGCTGACGATCAGCACGAATGCGGCTCCCATCTTTTTAGATGCCGGTTCCGATCATATCGCAGGCTTGCGATATCCTCGAACTGGGGCAGATAGTGCCGGGCGGGTGGTGTTTCTCTCGTTTCCCTTCGATACAATCCCTGAGACGGGCGAGGCGCCGGATACCCGAACGGCGGTGCTCCGAAAGATCCTTGGATTTTTGGCTCCGGGATTAGGAGGGCTTGGAACGGTTTCGTTGGATCGGGCGGCCTACACGCTTCCGGATTTAATCACGATCGAATTGGCGGATTCCGATTTAGCCGGACAAGGCCGAGTCACCGTCACCGCCTACAGTAGCAGCATGACCAACGGCATTGCCGTGGCACTGTCCGAAACGGCCCGACGTGGTCTGTTCCGTGGCTTTGTGACGCTTGCCCCGGTTTCAGCTGGGCCTGGGCCAGGATTGCGTGCCAAGGCAGGCGATTCGATTTGGATGGAGTATCTGGACGCGTCGGTGGGTTCTATCGTCCGAGCGGAGGCTGCGATCGACTTGGAGGCGCCAACGATTTCGGACATTGTGGTCGACCCTGAGTATGAAGAGGCATCGGTTTCGTGGACGACGTCGGAGCCAACCGACGCCCTGGTCCAGTTTGGCGAGTCTGCGTTCTTAGGTCGAACGGCGTATAGCGGTGATTTTGAGGAGACTCACGAGCTGACATTAGTGGGGCTCCAGCCCGATCGCGTTTACTACTACCAGATTGTCAGTCGCGACAATGCTGGGAATACCGTGGTCGATAACAATGGTGGCAAGTTCTATACATTTCATACATTGAAACCCTTGTTACCGCCTTGGTCTGACGCGTTGGACGTCGAAGCGAGCAGCAAGAACTGGTCTGTCCAGAATGGTGAGGAAGGCGTGGCCGCATGGAGTTTGGGTGTGCCGAATAACGGCCTGGAAACGGCGGCTCATTCTCCGCCAAACGCTTGGGGCAGCAATCTGGATGGCGCAGGGATTGATGTGGCCGATACACTGTTGGTCGGACCGGCGCTGCAGCTTGCCGGAGGTAACGTGGCCACGTTGCGATTCTGGCAGAGCTACGATTTTACGGAACGGTCGGACTCTGACATCTATGAGTATGGCCAGCTTTACATCTCGACGAATAACAGTGCCGCTTGGGTGTTGTTGAAGGAGTACGGGGATCTTTCGAGCGGTTGGGAAGAGGAGGAGGTCGATCTGACGCCTTACTTAGGTCACGTCGTTCAACTCGGATGGTATTATGGGTTGTTTACGTTAGAAGGCGGTCCGCGGTCTGGTTGGCTCGTCGACGATGTGTCGGTTACCGTCACTAACCAAGTGTTGGGAACGGTTGTCATCGACAATAACCTGGGTCAGGGGACTTTCGCTTTATCAGGTCCGATCATTCGGAATGGTCAGGGATCGTTGACGACATATACCAACGTGCCGTCGGGAGTCTATACAGTACGTTTCGGCGATGTCCCTTACTATGTGACACCGCCACCGCAAACCAACATTTTGTCCGGAAGCACGGTCGTATTCCAAGGAGATTACACATTTCCCGACGTCAATCACAATGGAATCTCGGATTTGTGGGAGGCGCATTACTTCGGAAGTGTCACGCCGAACCGTCCGGCTGAAGTGGATACCGATCGGGATGGCCTTGGAGACTATGCCGAGTTTCTTGCGGGAACGGACCCAACCGATGCCAAATCGGATCTACAACTGCTCTTTCCCGTGCGGGTCTCGAATGGCACGTGCCGACTAAATTGGTCCGCGGCGCCCGGGCATATGTATCGGCTGTTCAGTAGTACGAATGCGTTAACCTGGTCTCCGCTCTCACCCTGGGTGCGCGCCAGCAGCAATGCGATGAGCTACAGTGTCCCGGTGAATAACCTGAGCACACCTCTCTTTTTCCGCTTGGAAACGAGTCCCTAGGCGGACCTTGAGATTACAAGATCTCAGATCATACATCTGGGAGGTTCTGAAATCCATCGCGGGATGTCAGGACCTATGCAAGGTCCAGGCTGATCACCAGCTGTTGGTCAAAGGGCTTCGCTCTGCGAGCGTCTAATGCGTTGTGGCGTTCGCTACCTCGCCCTGGGTCTTACGAGGTTTGGCCGGCGGATGGAAGAATAGGGCGAGCATGATAGCGGCGACCAAGGCTGTGCCAAGCGGAACCAAAAAGAGGCTGCGGAAATCCGTGACGCCATTCGATGTGAAAACTCGTTGCATCAAGTAGGGGCAAACGGAATTCGCGAGCAAGGCACCTACGCCAAAGATCATGATGTTGAACAAGCCTTGGGCGCTCGCACGGATGTCCGATGGGAAATACTCATCGACGAAGATGTAAACCGTCGCGAAGAAGAAGGCGTAGCAAACGCCGTGGATGATGTTGACGGCAACGATGAGGCCAGTCATTTGCGGGAAAAAGGCGAAGATTGCGAAACGCAAAGCGTGGCCCAGAATTCCTATGACCATGGTTGTCCGCCAGCCCAAGGTGCGGAGAGTCGCTCCCAAAATCAACATGGTCAGAATCTCGGCGACTTGACCGATGCTCATCACCGGCATGATCCAATTGCCTGGGACACCGACTTGCGCGCTGCCAAGAAATACTCCCGTCCAATTGAAATACGCATAGAGCACGGAGGCATCGAGAAGTGCCACGATCCAGAGAACAAGGACGTAAGGGTGGCGAAGGAGGCGCATGGCCTCCAGCCACGCCAATTTCTCGCCTTCCACGGCCGCCTTCTTTGGAGGGGTGTGAGGCAGGGTCAAGCTGTAGGCGGCGAGCACGAACGAAACAACACCTGACACCACGAAAGTCCACCGCGTGGCACTCTGAAGCTCGGCCCCAGTGAGCCCCGAGCTCAAAACAGTTCCAATCCAGCTGACCAGCCCCTCAGGATGAGCCGCTCGGACTTTGTCCCAATCCACGAGAATGAACGTGAACGGCCAAGCGGCCAGGACCCATCCGATGGTGCCGCCCATACGCACCGGGCCAAATTCTTTTTGAGGATCTTTGATGTGTGCGAATGCGATGGAATTAACAATGGAAAGGGTGGGCACGTAGAGCAGACAGTGCACCGACATCAGAAGAAAGAACGGCCAAAACGCCCGCGTGAACGCCAAGCCAAGAACCGCGGCGCCGCCAACCAGGTGGCTGAAGGCCAAAAACTTTTCCGCGGCAAATGTGCGGTCGGCGAATTGATTGCTGAAGAAGATGCCTAGGATTGCGGAGATCGGAAATGCGTTCAGGATCCAGGACTGTTCGGATGGGGTGAATTCAAGGCTTGGGAGGTATCCGTAGATCAGCGGCAGCCACGCGCCCCAGATCACAAATTCCAGCACCATCATCAGAAACAGACGCAAGCGGATATTAGAATTCATAGGCTTGAGAACGGACGCGGTCACGACGCGAGTGGGCAGACCGACTCCCGGTACGCCCTTCTGGCGCTGCTCTTCATTGACAGTGAGGAGCTTATTATAGCTTGTCCCGGTCTAGCAAGTAGTTTGACAGACCGTGGCTTTTCTCCCGCGGAGTGCCAGTGAGGGGTTGCGGTGTCGCGAACTGGAAGGAGAGGACCGGATGCTTTCGGGGGCGTTCCACCTGTATCCGCTTGGGCATTGCTCGCGGGAGTGGTTTGGCTTACGCTCCCTGCTATGCGCGTCGCCTTCAAGGACTGGGCTGTAGTGGTCGATGCATTGGGCCGTGGCCAGCAAATCCTTATCCTGCGCAAAGGCGGGATCAGTGAGGGACGCCGAGGGTTTCAGGTCGAGCACGCGGAATTCCTACTCTACCCTAGTTTGCACCATCAAGAAAGAGCCTCCGTTGTTGAGTATGCGCAGACTCAATTGGATGAACTGGTGCCGACCTTGCCTCCAGCCGGTCGCGTTCGATTGGAGTTCTACGCTCATGTGGTCTCGTGGCGCCGATTGGAAGCCTTGGAAAGCGTGCATCGGTTGCAGGGCCAGCATATCTGGACCGATGCGGTCCTGGCAGAACGGTTCGAATGGGGCAAGGACAAGAACATTCACGCTTTAGCCGTGCGTGTCTTTCGATTGGCCAAGGCAGTCGAACTGCCCATCGTGCCGAGCTACGGAGGGTGCAAATCGTGGATTGAGCTGGAGGAAGACGGTAAGACGGACGAGGGGGTTCCGGTTCTTTCCAAGGAGGTCTTCAACGAAAAACTTGACCAGTTTCATCTCGCGCTCGATTACGCCGATGCGGAGAAAGGGGGCGCGGATGGGATCGACCCGGTCTAGGCGCCGTCCTGGTCGCTTATGAACTTGCCTTCGTTCATTCTCGCTTCCTCATCACCGCGCCGGAGCGAACTGCTCAAGCAACTCGACGTGGAGTTTCGCGTGGTGCCGAGTGATGCGACGGAATTGCATGAGGAACAACTAACAGCGCGCGAGTTGGCGCAGTTAAACGCCTATCGCAAAGCTCGTGCGGTGGCTAAGCGATTTCCCGATTGTTTGGTCTTGGGAGCCGATACGCTGGTCTCGCTGGAGAACCGGTTGTTTGGAAAACCTCGCGATCTCGCCGAGGCGCGCCGGATGCTTGAGCAACTACAGCGGACGACTCACCAGGTTGTAACGGGGCTTTGTCTCCTGCATCTCCGAAGCCATTACCAATCGGTTTTTGCCGAAACCACGGATGTCCGTTTCAAGGCCTTGACCATCGCGGAGATCGACCAGTATCTCGGGTCTATTGACCCGCTCGATAAAGCTGGCGGTTACGCGATTCAGGAAGGATCCCCGCCCGTGGTGGAAGAGATTCGAGGGTCATACTCGAATGTGGTGGGTCTGCCGTTGGACCGACTCAAGGTGGTGCTGGAGCAGCTGACGCTCTGAAGTTGGGCGTTTGACGCATCGGAACGTCACAAGCGAAGTTCACCTTTGACCCTGTGCCTTAGAACCATTACGTTCGTTCCGTGGAAAACAGCTCGGCTGCCGGTGAACAAATGTCTGGGAGCCGGCCCCTGATTCAGAGTCAGCTCGCTCGGAGCTACATGAACTGGATTGGGCGCAAGCTTCTTCGTCTAATCAACACGATCCATGGTTTAGGAGCTTTTGCTCTCATTACGTTTGGGGTGACGGTGACGAAGTTCAACCTGGCCTGGCGGGTGGTGCACCCGCTCATTCGGGCGCAGGTCTATCGAGCGGGAGTGCGGTTGTTGCCGATGGTAGGGTTTCTCGGGTTCGCTTTAGGGTTAGTTATTATCGGTCAGACAGTCGCTCTTTTAAACCGCGTGGGAGCGACCAACTACGCCGGGACTGTCATGGTGACGGTGGTGGTGCGGGAGCTTGGGCCGTTGGTGACGGCCCTGCTGGTTTTGGCGCGCATTGGCACGGCGATCGTCATTGAATTGGGTACCGCGCGAGCTGTGGGCGAGGTGGAAGCACTGGAAGCATTGGGGATCGATCCAATTCATTATCTGGTCATGCCGCGGGTGATTGCTCTGGCCGTTTCGATTTCCGCGTTGACCGTCTACCTGATCTTGATCGCACTTCTGAGCGGGTATCTGTTTGCGTTTCTGCAGGATGTTCCGTTGCGGCCCGGAGATTATTTTAACCAGCTCGCATCGTCTTTGCGGTGGCAGGATTTCGCTCTGCTGGCATTGAAGACCATCGCGTTTGGCATCGTCATCGCCATTTCCACCTGTTACCAGGGGCTGGCTTATCAGTTGCGGTTGGAAGACGTCGCGGATGCGACGACCTCCGCAATCGTGAACAGTATTATCCTCTGTGTCCTGCTGGACGGTTTGTTCATCGTGGTCTACTTGATCCTGTGAACCCTGGAGAAGAGCCAATCTTGGAGATGACCGATGTGGCGATCAGTTCGATTCTGAATCCGACTCTGGTTGTCATCGATCATGTGACATGGACCGTGCACCGGGGAGAGTGTTGGATCGTGGGTGGGCTGCCCGCATCCGGAAAAAGCGACCTGTTGACGACGTCGGCGGGGTTAATGCGACCGGTGGCTGGAACCGTCCGGCTGTTTGGCAGTGAAATAATCGGATTGCACGAGGAAGAGCGCCTGGAGATTCAACTTCGGGTTGGGATTGTATTTGGGAATGGAGGGCGCCTTTTCAATGATCTGACCGTTGCGCAGAATCTCAGTTTGCCGCTGTGCTATCATCGGAACTGTGAGATGGGCTCGACCGATGATCGCGTGCGGAAGATTCTTTCGGCGATGGGATTGAGCGCGGTCGCAGAGCGGACGCCGCTATGGATCAATCGCGGCTTGAGGCAGCGCGTGGCTTTGGCACGTGCGCTCGTGTTGGCTCCGGAACTTTTGTTCCTCGATAATCCGCTGGCCGGGCTGGATCCGCGAGAGTCTCGATGGTGGCTGGAGTTCCTCGGCCGATTAATGCGGGATGATGACCTCCTGGAAGGGCGAACGCTCACGATGGTCGCTTGTACGGACGACCTTCAACCTTGGAGCCTTCGCGGACAGCACTTTGCCTACATCGATCGGAAGCGGCTGATCCCGGTAGGGAATAGAATAGACTTATCCCAGCACGACAATCCAGCGTTGCGGGAACTGCTGCCAGGTGATTGGCTTAAGCGCTGACTATGCCTGTCCAAGATCTCACGCCTCAGCTTCGAACCCGCTTAAGCCGAGTGGAACGGGCGGTAGGTTGGTTTGTGATCATCGCCACCATCTTGCTCCTGGCGGGATTCGGTTATTACGTTTACCATACCGCCCAGCGGAAGGGTTGGTTTCTCACCAAGCTTCGCTACCATACTTTTGTCCAATCCGCTGCCGGTTTGCACGAGGGTGATCCGATTGTCCTGCTTGGTTTTGAGGTTGGTCAGGTCACACGGATTACGGCGATGCCTCCCTTTAGCACGTATGGCAATATCTACATCGAGTTTGTTGTTCGTGAGCCGTTCTATGGTTATATCTGGACTGATTCCTACGTGAAGCTGACCAGCGCTGGGTTCCTCGGCAACCGTTCCCTCGAGGTAGTTCCAGGAGGCACCACCGGCACAACGAACTTGCACGCGAGTTATCGTATTGAGAACGACAAGATCCTGGGAGTTTGGGACGTAAGCGGTGGCAAGTACGTGCCGTATACCCCCGCGTCCAAGGGCTACAGCTTTAGCCCCGCGGAAGAAACGCCCGTCGTGACGGCTCAGCTGGAAGAGCTCACGAGTCAGGCACAACGGGCGCTACCTGGAATTCTTAATCTCACCAACGACCTGGCGCGCGTGTTAACCAATGCCGCGCAACTCACGGCCCACGCCGACGGTGTGATTCAGCAAGCGCAGCCAATTCTCGCCAATCTCTCCATCATTTCTGGCGCGCTCACCAATGGCCGTGGAGCACTGGGCGACTGGGCCATCCCGACCAATATCAATGCCCAGTTGGAACTTACCCTCTCATCCGCAACCGCGACGCTCAATACTGCCAACACCAACGTGGCAACGCTCGCGACGAGCTTGACCAAAACGCTCGATAACCTCGCTGGCATTACCGGAAGCTTGAATGCTCAGGTCCAAACGAATGACCAAATTCTTGGAAGCGTCTCCGCCGCGATTGTGCATGCGGATGAACTTGTCCAGGGACTCAAGCGTCATTGGCTCTTACGTTCCGCTTTTAAGAACGCCCCGACAGGTGGAGCAGCTTCACCGACGGAGCCGAAGTCTCCCGCGGATGTCCAAACGTCGCCTTGGCGTGCTCCCGCAGACCCGAAATCAGGCAAACGAGCGCCCTAAAGTCTCCGCCCGACGAACGTTTGAGCGTCGGTCGCCAAATAGGTTTCCAACGGTCCCAAAGGAAATTAAGTTGAGGTTCCAGACGCCCGAGGTGCTTCGAATGGCGGAGTCAGCACAATGGCTGCCTCAGGGAGGAGAACGGCGATATCCTGCCGGACAGGATAAAGCAGTTGGCCGTCATCCCGAACCAGACCACCTCCGAGCGCTTCTGCCACTTGGACTCCCGCGCATGTTCGGACGCTTCCAGCGGCCACTTGGCGGTTGAGTGTGGCGATGGCGAGTGCGCTCGCGGCTCGCAATCGCTGACCGCTCCTTGGGCATCGGAGCAGAGGGATTAACTCGTCGGCAATCATCCGTTTCCCCACCTTAAACCGTCACCGCTACGGCTTCCTGGCGATCCAGCGTTGCGCGGCTTGGGAAGCCGCTTCCATCACCGCGCGGAGGCTGACTTGCGACTGCGCGGCGACGGCTTTGCAGGATTCGTACTCGGGACTGGCCTGCAGGACTCGGCCGTCTAACGTCCCAAGCTTGATCGTCACATCGCCATACGGCGTCTCCACCGTATCAAACGAACGCTGCAATTTGCGTCTTTCCGCCATGGTGCGGCGGACGCCGAAGGCACTCGTCTCGGTTAAAAGGAGTTGAGTGAACTGATCCGCTTGCGGCGCGTCGCAAAGAAGAGTGAGCAGAACTCCAGGGCGATTCTTCTTCATTTGGACTGGGGTATGAAATACATCGAGCGCTCCAGCGGATAGCGCGAGCTCCACCACATGCCCGAGGACTTCGGCGGTGCAGTCGTCGATATTCGTTTCGAGGACCGCGACGGTGTCGGTAACCCAATCGTGCGTTGGGGCGTCCGGCGCGCGATCGGTCGCCGAGGACGTCCCGAGTACCGCTCGGACCACGTTCGGACGCGTCTTGTTCTGGCGAGTACCCAATCCATACCCGACCTTGCTCGCGACAAGTCCCTGCATCAGGCCGAAGCTCTCCGCGAATTCCGCCAGGAGCGCGGCACCCGTTGGTGTGAGTAATTCGTGAGGCTCCTCACATTGCGTCACTGGGATCCCGCGGGCTCCCAAGATCTCGAGCGTGGCGGCGGTCGGGACCGGAAATCGGCCATGGGCACACCGGACCCATCCTGTTCCTTCGACCACGGCGCTGGCCAGGACGCGAGGCTTTCCCAGTTTTTCCAGAGCAATGCATGCCCCGACAATATCGACAATCGAATCCACAGCCCCAACTTCGTGAAACCCGACCTTGTCAGGGGGGTGGCCATGAATCTTTCCTTCGGCCACAGCGACGCGCCGAAAGACAGCAATGGCCTTTTGTTTCACCCAGTCGGAAAGCGCGCTCGACTGGATGAGCTGTTGAATGCCAGCGAAATTCCGGCTCTCTCCATGCTCATGCCCATGACCATGCTCGTGCCCATGACCATGCTCGTGCCCATGACCATGCTCGTGCCCATGACCATGCTCGTGCCCATGACCATGCTCGTGCCCATGACCATGCTCCAAGTGGACATCGAACTTGACCCCTTCGATATTCGAATTCTGTTGGCGTTTCGCGTGCAGGTGGTAGCCGTCCAACCGGAGTTTACGCAGCTCACTATCGAGGAACGAGAGATCGACACCCAAATCGACCATCGCGCCGAGGAACATATCGCCGCTCAGGCCGCTGAAGACGTCCAGATAGAGTGTGTTCATTGTCAGGTTCAACTGCTCCAATTCCCTTCAGGTGCCGCGATTCGGGCGTTCGGCGCCGAATTATTCTCCGGCGGCCAAGGCATTGATCTGGCTCGCTGCGTATCCCGCATTGAAGCCGGCATCAATGTTGACCACGGTGACACCGCTGCCGCAACTGTTCAGCATGCCCAGGAGAGCAGCGAGTCCACCGAAGCTTGCGCCGTAGCCAATGCTCGTGGGGACGGCGATCAGCGGTCGGCGCACGAGTCCGGCGACGACGCTAGGGAGCGCTCCCTCCATCCCGGCGACGACGACCAGGACGTTCGCCGTCTGCAGAAGCTCGAGCTTCGGCAAGAGGCGGTGCAGGCCAGCCACACCCACGTCGTGGACCCGCGCCACGGTATTGCCCATCACTTCCGCCGTGACGGCGGCCTCCTCGGCAACAGGGAGGTCGCTGGTGCCCGCGCAAACGACGGCAATGGTGCCGGCGCGTTTGGGCAACGGCTTTTTCTCAATTACGATGCAGCGTGCGGTCTGGTGATAGACGGCGTGCTTCAAAGTGCGTCGGAGCGCCTTCGCATGGTCTGGCGTGGCGCGCGTGATCAAGACGCGCGCGTCCCTTTCCAGAATTGTATGCGCGATGGCAACGACTTGCGGCGGGGTTTTACCCAAGCCAAAGATGACTTCCGGAAAACCTTTGCGCAGGCCGCGGTGGGTGTCCACATGGGCGAAGCCCAGATCGGCGACGGGCGCGGCTTGGAATGACTGGAGGACTTTCTCACGGCTAACATGGCCGTGACGGAACTGGTCGAGCAAAGCCAGGGCTTCTGATGAGGTCACTTGGTGAACCTGACACGAAGGATCCGCGCGGTCACGCGGGAATCCGTTTATTTGTTGGTGTCGGAGGCAAGGATTTGGACGCCGGCCTCTTTTTTCATTTTCGCGATGTAGTCGGGCAACTCTTTCTCGACGGCTTCGCGCAGCAGGTTCTCTTTGATTTTCGAGTCCACCTTGGCGTAATCGATCTTCTTCGCCGGAATCTTCTCCAGTGTCTTGATGATATGAAAGCCGTAACCCGTCTCCACAAGGTCGCTAATCTGGTTGGGCTTCATCGAAAATGCGGCCGCTTCGAATTCTGCGGCCATGGCGCGTCCGGGAACATCCTTGGCTCGCGCAAAGGTGTATTCGCCGCCCCGGTCTTTGGAGCCTACGTCGTTGGAGAATTCGCGAGCCAGCTTGGCAAAATCTTCACCCGATTTGACTCGCGCGAGGATTTTTTCGGCTAATTTCTTCTTCTCAAGCTTCGCTTCCGGGGTGAGCGGTTTCCCTGAAACCGAATCCCGTGTGGAGAGGAGGATGTGACTGGCCCGAACCAGCTCCGGTTCCGTAAACAGCCCTGGGTTGTCAGCGTAAAACTTCTTGGCTTCGGCGTCGCTGATGGCTTTGCGTGCTTTGATCTCGCGATCAATCACGGCTTTGACGATCGCCTGCTCGTGAATCTGACTGCTGAATTCCTGAGTGCTCATTCCGACCGCGAGGAGCTGACGCCGAAAGCTCTCTTCGGACGCGACTTGTTTCTTCTGTTCTGCCAGAAACGCGTCGGCGATTTCCTTGGCCTTGGTTTTGTCTTGGGCCGTGGCTCGGCTTAGAAAGAGCTGGGTGGCGATGAGTTTTTCGATGATGTCCGCCTCGATTTGCGGGCGGAGGTTATCCGGAACGGCCTGGCCCATGGCAGCGCGATGCCCTTTAAAGGCCAGGTACATTTCATCGACCTGGCTCTGCTTGACTTCGATCCCCTTCCCCTTGGCGACAATATTGTCTCCAAAGAGAGGACCGGTCGTGGCCCGTGGTTTGTCAAACAGGTTGGCTTTATTCGGTGCCGCCGTGGCCGCCCAAACGCCGAGCGTGAGGGTTAATAAAGATAACAGTCGAATTCTTCCATTCATCGTCGTGCCTCATCATCTCCGAGCTAGCGCAAGAGCGCAAGGGCGCTCCGCGTAGCGCGGTGGATTCCGGACGGTTGACGCGCGGGCCTCCCGCGCGCAGCGGAGCTTGGCTCCAGTTAGAGCTTGGCTACGCGCACGTTGCTGATGTCGGCATCCTTCTGGAGTTCGTCCAGCAACTCAGCCGGCGGGACGCTATCCAAGTTCAGCACCATCAACGCCTGCCCGCCAACCTTTTCGCGGCTCAAACTCATGTTGGCAATATTGACATGGTGCTTGCCAATCAGTCCGCCAATATACCCCACCATGCCCGGACGGTCCCGGTTCGTGAGGATCAAGAGCACTCCAGAGGGCACCACCTCCACGGGCATGCTGTTGATTCTCACAATACGCGGCTCGTTCCGCTTTCCGAAAAAGGTTCCCCCGGCCGAGTGCTTGTGGTCGCCCGCATAGACCGCTACGTGCAGCCATTCGTTATAGTCCGTCTCTTCGTTCGACCGGATTTCCTCCACGAGCAACCCAAGCGATTGGGCCATGGTCCGAACGTTGACCTGGTTTACCTCTTTGCCACCGGCGGCTGCAAGAAAGCCTCGCAGCACCGATCGCGTGATCGGGTCTCCGGGGAGTTCAGCGGCTTTCCCGCCGTAGGTAACGACCAGGCGATCATTCCGCTTCGGCGCAATCTGTGCGAGCACCTGGCCGAGCTTTTCGCCCAGGTTCAAGTAGGGCTTCACAATCCCGTAAGTCTTCGCATCGAGATTCGGCAAATTCACCGCATTGCGAACAGTGCCGTGGATCAGGTAATCAGTAATGGCTTCGGCCACTTCAATCCCGACATTTTCCTGCGCCTCCTCGGTGCTCGCGCCCAAGTGCGGCGTCATAATCACCTGCGCCAGGTTCCGAAGCCCGTCCTGGGCTGGCAACGGCTCAGTTTCATACACGTCCAAGGCGGCACCCGCAACCTGCCCGCTCTGAATCGCGGCCTGGAGGTCGCCTTCGTGAATGATGCCCCCACGCGCGCAGTTGAGAACACGCACTCCTTTTTTCATTTTGGCAAAAGCGGCGGCATTCACCATCGCTTTCGTTTCATCCGTCATCGGCATGTGAATGGTGATGAAGTCGGACCGCGCATAAATCTCGTCCAACTCCACGAGCTCCACTTGCAGCGCTTTCGCCCGCGACAACGCCAGATACGGATCATACGCCAGCACCCGCATCCCAAAGGCAATCGCGCGACGGGCCACTTCCGTCCCGATTCGTCCCATGCCGAGGACTCCCAGCGTTTTATTATACAATTCTACGCCTTGAAACGCTTTGCGATTCCACTCGCCGGCCTTCATTGACATGTGCGCCTGCGGAATTTTGCGCGCCAATGCCATGAGCATGGAAAATGTCAGTTCCGCGGTGGAGATCGTATTGCCGCTCGGGGTGTTCATCACCACGATGCCCCGCTGTGTGGCCGCTTCGACGTCCACATTATCTACCCCCACCCCGGCCCGTCCCACGACGCGCAAACGGTGGGCTGCTTCAATCACTTTGCGAGTCACCTTCGTCTCGGATCGCACCACCATCGCGTCCACATCACCGACGATGGGAAGAAGACTAGATTCCGGTAGGCGCTCTTTCAGCACTGTCACCTTAAATTCCGAGCGTTGCTTGAGAAGCTCGATGCCTTTGGGCGAAACCGGGTCGCAGACTAGGATGTGCATATTATACGGCAAAACAGGGTGCGGAGTGTAGCAAACGCCTCCCCCAGGTCAATGCGGAGCGCGTCCATGGGAATGCAACGGTTGCTCCGGGCGCCGTTTGTTTTTCTAGGTCTTCGCTCAGGAATCACTGGACACCGGTGTGCGGCGAGTTGTCTGCCGCATCGCCTTCGCTGGTTGGACCGATGCCTCCTGGGGGACCGCAGCTGCGCTGTCTTTTTTCAACGGTCTTCGGTCGAGTGCCGTATAATACACGGATATAACACGGAGATAACAGGGAAATAACAGGGATATAACACGGATTAAGGCCGAGGTAAAACCGAGGATGAGCCATGGGTAATCCGTGTTAAACATATAAGAAGAGCCTGTGGCGTTGCGAAAGGCGGCTGCACCGGTGCCGTCGTCCGGGTCGTCCACCGGTTCTCACCCAGGTTGACGTGGATCAATGGCGCACGCCGTTCCCAAGCTTAAACTCTCGGGATCGCCAAATATCGATACGGCGTTTAACTGGCGCATTCTATGAGCAAGATTTCTTTAGGCATTAACATGGAGTTCGTTCGACATGACGATAAATCGTTCGAATGGGGCGTCCACAAGGCGGCTGAATTGGGATACGCTTACGTCGAACCCATGGTGCATTGGGGCCGGGAACTGCTCAGCGAAGCAGGCTATTTCCACAGTGTCTCGATGCTCGATGACCCGTTGCGCGTGCGCCGGGTTTGCGCTCAAGCCGGGATCAAGTTGTCCGGGCTCTCGGCGCACACGCCATTGTGCAAACCGGAGATTGGCGTGGAATATTTAAAGCAGGCCGTCCGGTTCGCCGCGGAGTGTGGCGCTCCCGTGGTGAATACGGATGAGGGTCCTAAACAGCTCTGGACCAGTGAATCGGAAGATTTCATTTTGATGCGCTATACCATCCAAGAAGCGGTCAAAGTGGCGGAGCCTCGCGGAATCCAGCTTGGTTTGGAACCTCACCAACAGTACAGCAAACATCCTGACGGCCTGGATCGAATCTACCGGCTCGTGCGCAGTCCCGCCCTGGGCATCAACTTCGATACGGGAAATAGCTATCTCTGCGGGCATGATCCCTACAAATGGCTGGCCCGAGTCATCGAGCGTTGTGTTCACATCCATGCCAAGGATATCTCCGTCCAACAATCGTCAGACCAGCGCGGGCATGTGACAGGCACACCGGTCGGCTGCGCCTGTGGTGACGGAGTCATCGATTGGGAAAAGGTTATCGCCATCTGCCGGAAGTGTCCGCGCGATCTCGTCCTTTCGGTCGAATGCGGCACAATCGACCAGGCGGCTCGATCCATTGCGCATCTCACGCCGTTGCTCAAGAAACGACGCAAATAGCCACTGTCAGGGACGAGGCGTTGGATCGCTGCGCGTCGCGGGTTTGGGCTTTTCGATGAAGTTGAGCGCCTGACGCAAGACGGCAGGCGAGGGGAGAGTGTGCCCCATCCCCGGGACCTCCACATAAAGAGTGAATCGAAAGCCCTGACGAGCAAACCCTCGATCAGCGAGGGTTTTGGTGTTGTCGCGGTTCGGATCTTTCTCGCCCGTGAGTAGAACGAACCGACCATTCGCTTTGGCTCGAGCTAGGACGGCTTGGGTCGGTTGATAGGTTGCGGGAAAAACCTCTCCGTTGATCGAAGCGACGGACTGGTAAAAGTCAGCGCCGCAAATGGCAAGAGTCCCCGAAAAAAGATCGGCGTAAGCCACGCCCATGATGCTGGCGATTCGGCCTCCGCCTGACAACCCGCCCACATAGATCCGCTTGGGATCGATCTTATACTGCCTTGTCATATTGCAGACGGCATCTAGTAAAAGGCGACCGCGCTGTATCGCATGTCTTTGATTGCCAGAGCCATACGCACTCACTACCAGCAAGCGCTGGCTGGCTAACTCAGATTCCCAAGCGGCGGGTATCCCCGGCTCATCGCTTGGACTGGCCCACGCCAGAAGCCCCCAAGTCTCGTTGGTGGAATAGGTTGCAGGAATTATGACGCGAAACCGCTCTTGCTCCAGGTCGTACTCGGGAACCTCCAACCGAAAGCCTAGATGCCGTTTCATCTCCGTGGCTGATCCGTAAGGCGCGGCTGTCGAGAATGTGGCGTCCTGGCGGAGCGAAGGGTGGACTGTTTCTGCGGCGATGAGCTGCAGACTCCCGGAAATGCGGCCGGCCCAAGCCCCAACGAGGAGCGAAATGCTAAGGGCCAACATCCCCATCCGCGGCTTGGCCTCAGCTTGGGAACTGCATCTCATCCACGAAAATGTCCTGGAACCGCTCATTATCGCTCAGCGAGAGATGGTCGACCGTTGCTCGAATGCGTTCGTTGGCGGTGTCGCTTTCGGGTAAGTTAACCAAGGCCAGTTTTGCCCCGTGCAACGCGGTGTTACCTGCCGGTTCCACCCGTTCCAACGGGAAGTGCAACAGCCCGATACGGCGGGCGCTCGCGCGGCTAATATAATTGCCAAAGGCACCTGCGAGATAAACTCGCGTGAGGTCATCGGAGCTGGCACCCAATTTCTCGAGGAGAATTCGAATCGCAGCCGCAATCGCCCCCTTCGCGAGTTGGAGTTCTCGAATGTCCCGCTGATTCAACGCGACGGGCGATGCTAGCGCCAAGGTCGATCCCGCCGTGAGTTTTCCGCTCGGTTGCACCATGCCTAGGTCCAAGGCGCCGGCTACAGCGTCGACCAGCCCGCTCCCACAGATGCCGCGTGGCGGAACGTTGCCGAGAACTCGGCAGTGCCATTGGCCATCTTTCCAGGCAGCTTCAGAGATCGCTCCGGTGGCGGCTCGCATCCCCATGGAAATCCGCGCTCCTTCGAAAGCGGGTCCAGCGGCGGCCGAAGCGCAAAGAAAACGGCCGCGTTGGCCGACGACAATTTCCCCGTTCGTTCCGAGATCGATCAAGGCTGTGAGTTCAGGGTATTGATGCATCCCAGTGGCGACGATTCCCGCCAGGATATCGCTGCCAACGAATCCTCCCAGACAGGGCAAGAATCGAATTGTGGCTGGGAAAGGCCAACCCAGGTCGGATGCTGTGAACTGTTGAAGTCCATCAGCAGCCGGCTCAAACGGGTAGTGGGAAAGAGGCTCTACGGAGATCCCGCAAAACAGGTGGTGCATCACGGTGTTTCCGACGATAACGACGTTCGTCAAGTCGTCGGCGCTGCGTTGGCTTTCCTGCAAGAGCGCCTGAATGAGCGAGGACAATTGTTGCCGGATGAGAGTGGTGAGCTTCGCCGCCCCACCGGCGATTGCGACATCGATCCGGCTCATGATGTCCGCGCCATGGGCCGCTTGAGCGTTGAAAGCGGTTTGGACAGCGAGGACATTTCCGGTGTGAAGATCCAGCAATTGGGCCACCAGGGTGGTGGTGCCCAGGTCAATGGCAACGCCCAGTCCCTGGGCTGGTTTTAGGTTGAGCGCGCCTTCACCCGCGAGAATGGAACCTTCCCATTGGGCAAGGTCGATGCGGAGGGGCCGGTCCGCTTGGCAGCGGCACGCTAAACGCCAACCACTCCGCAGTTCTTCGGGTGTCAGTAATGCGGCTTCATCCTCGGTCCAGTGCGGGGCGTCGGAAAGGATTCGGATCCGGCAGCCTTTACAACGCCCTTTCCCGCCGCAAGGGAACTCGACCCCTTCATCGAAGAGCACGTCCTGCAGAGGTGTTCCGGGGTCGACGACCAGGACTTTGCCGAGCGGTAGTAGCTCGATTTTAACCGCGTCCGCCATGGCTCCGAGGATATGAAGGAGCGAAGGGGCTGTCGACTCTTTTGCCAACGCATGAGAGGGAGAGGGAAGGGCGAAAGGACTCGGACGCAGGTGACATTTTGTCACCGACGCCGCGGGGAAGGAGCGTCGCGGGAATCTTGTTATATAGCGAGGATTCCTGTATTCGTCTTTGTCTGAATATGACATTGTCCACTCGACAACTCTGGGACCGCTTTCAAGCGAACTTCTTTTCTTTTCCTGACCTGGGCCTAAGCCTGGATCTGAGCCGCATGAACTTCGACGGCGAACAGTTCTTTGCCAAGATGGCGCCGGCAGTGGGGAAAGCATTTGAGGCAATGTCGGAGTTGGAGAAAGGAGCGATCGCGAATCCTGATGAAAACCGGATGGTGGGGCATTACTGGCTTCGGAACCCAGAGCTTGCTCCGGACTCCGGGATCCGGCAGGCAATCGAGGGGATGCTCGCTCAGACGCGGAAGTTCGCTGCGGATATCCACTCCGGTGCCATCCAGGGACGGGGTGGGAAATTCGCCAACGTCCTCGTCGTTGGAATTGGAGGTTCCGCCTTGGGTCCTCAATTTGTGGCGAATGCGCTCGGGCAACCAGGAGGGGATCGCATGAAGCTGTTTTTCTTCGACAACACCGATCCGGACGGCATGGCGCGTGTCTTGGCGAGCATTGGTCCGGACTTGAAGACGACACTCTGTGTGGTGATCTCCAAGTCGGGTGGAACGAAAGAGACCCGTAACGGGATGCTGATTGCCAAGGCGGCTTACGAGGCCCAAGGGTTGTCCTTCCCGGAGTTCGCGGTCGCGATCACCGGGGCGAAGAGCGAGCTGGACGGGGTGGCAGTGAAAGAGAATTGGCTTGCTCGTTTCCCGATGTGGGACTGGGTAGGGGGGCGGACGAGCGAAACCTCCGCGGTTGGGCTGGTTCCGGCGGCATTGCAGGGGGTCGATATCGATCAGATATTGGCCGGTGCGCGTGCCTGCGATCGAGTGACCCGGTCGGTGGAAGTGAAGGCGAATCCCGCAGCCCTTCTGGCCCTGATGTGGTATTCCGCCACGGGTGGGAAGGGGCTCAAGGATATGGTGATCATCCCCTATAAAGATCGGTTAGAGCTGTTCTCGAAATATCTCCAGCAACTCGTGATGGAATCGTTGGGTAAAGAGAAAGATCTAAAAGGAGCGACGGTCAACCAGGGTTTGGCGGTCTACGGAAACAAAGGCTCAACGGATCAGCATGCGTATGTTCAACAACTGCGGGACGGGGTGAACAACTTCTTCGTGACGTTGATCCGGGTTCTGCGCGATGGCGAAAAGACGCCGTTCTACGTCGAGCCTCGAGTCACGTCCGGAGATTATTTGGATGGGTTCCTTTTGGGAACGCGACGGGCGCTGTTTGAGAAGGATCGCGAATCAATTACTTTGACCATCCAAGAAGTAACTCCGTTTAGTGTCGGCGTGCTAATTGCGCTCTATGAGCGCGCGGTGGGACTTTACGCCGCTTTGGTTGGGATCAACGCCTACCATCAGCCTGGAGTGGAAGGTGGGAAGAAAGCGGCGACCGACCATTTAAAGTTGCAGCTCCAGGTGATGGAGATGATGCGGCGGGATTCGGCGAAGGAATGGACCGTGGACCGGTTAGCCGACGCCATAGGTGCGCCCGAGGAGGCAGAATCCGTGTTTCATGTTCTGGAGCATTTGAGTGCAAATCCGGGCCGGGGCGTGACTAAGAAGTCGGGAAGTTCTCCTGTGAACGGCATTTACCGAGTAGGGTAAAGGAATGTTCGTTTATCCAAAGCAATACGACGTGATCGTGGTCGGCGCCGGCCACGCTGGGGTCGAGGCGGCCCTGGCGTCCGCCCGGATGGGATGCGAGACGCTGCTCCTATCGATTAACCTCGATGGAGTGGGGCAGATGTCTTGTAACCCAGCGATCGGGGGCCTGGCCAAAGGGCATTTGGCTCGGGAGATCGATGCCCTCGGTGGAGAGATGGGACGGGCGACAGACATGAGCGGGCTGCAGTTCCGAATGTTGAACACAAAAAAGGGACCGTCCGTGCGCGCTCCCCGGGCGCAGTGCGATAAGAAGGCGTATCAGTTTTGGTTGAAATGGGTCTGCGAACGACAGGAACGTTTGGACTTGAAGCAGGGGCAGGCCGCTCAGTTGGTGCATGAGAATGGAGAAATCCGGGGAGTGGAGATCACGTTGGGGGTGCGATATCTCGGGAAGACCGTGGTGGTGACCACCGGCACATTTCTCAGGGGCCTTCTCCATATCGGGACGAATCAACAAGCGGGCGGACGGGCAGGGGAAGCCGCGGCGATGGGACTTTCGGCTTCACTGGCTGCGGTGGGGCTGGAATTGGGGCGACTGAAGACAGGCACCCCACCCCGACTCCTGCGGCGGTCGATCGATTTTGGTAAGACCGAGGTGCAGCCCGGGGATGAGCCGATTCCGTTCTTTAGCTATTGGAAGGAGGAAATGTTCCACGTGGAACAATCGACTGGGTCCGCCCCGAGCGCCACCCCAGGCATGCACCGGTATCCACCACACTCTATCCTGGACCGGAACGGAGGCCAATTGCCCTGTTACGTCACTTACACGACGGACGCGACCGCCGCTGTGATCCGCCAAAACCTTCACCTCTCCCCGCTGTATTCGGGCGCGATTGAGGGGGTCGGTCCGCGCTATTGCCCTTCCATCGAAGATAAAATCGTTAAGTTCCCGGAGAAACTGCGCCACCAGATTTTTCTCGAGCCCGAAGGAATCGCGACCGAAGAGATCTACGTCAACGGCTTCTCGACTTCCCTCCCCTACTCTGTCCAGGTGGACATGGTTCGAACCATCATTGGATGTGAAAACGCCGACATCCTTCGGCCGGCCTATGCGGTCGAATACGACTTTTCCTTTCCCACACAGCTCCAGTCTTCACTCGAAACCAGGTCCTGCCGCGGCCTCTTCTTGGCCGGACAAATCAACGGCACTTCGGGCTATGAGGAAGCCGCTGCGCAAGGCCTGATCGCTGGCATCAATGCCGCACGGCAGACTCAGAACAAGGCCCCGATTGTCCTGCGTCGTGACCAGGCGTATATCGGAGTGTTGATCGATGACCTCGTGACCAAAGGAACAATCGAGCCCTACCGCATGTTTACCTCACGCGCGGAGTATCGACTCACTCTGCGCCAAGATAACGCCGATCTGCGTCTTGCAGGGATTGGGCATGAGGTGGGACTCTTGTCGTCGGAACGTTATCAAAAGGTCCTGCAGAAACAGGCAGCAATCGCCGCTGAGATTCATCGGCTTCAATCCACGCGCACGAATGGAGAGACTGCGATTGAGCAACTGCGACGACCAGAGACGGCCTACCATCAATTGGCTTGTGCATCCCCTGCTCTGACCTCGGAAGTCGTCGAGCAGGTCGAGATCGAAGTCAAATACGCTGGGTATATCGCACGACAGGATATTGATATCGCCAAGTTCCGTAGCATGGAAGAGAAGCAAATTCCAGAATGGCTGGACTACACCCGAATCCCCAGCCTGCGAACGGAGGCTCGGCAGAAGCTGATCAAGCTGCGACCGGCCACGCTCGGGCAGGCTTCCCGCATTTCGGGAGTGTCCCCAGCGGATCTGTCGATCGTTCTGGTTTGGATGAAGCGGGGTCCGGAATTGGCCACTGATCATTCGACTTTCTGCCGGGGAACGACGCCGGAAGAGTTAGAAGGTCAATGATGGGTCGATCCGTCTTGCCAGGGCATGCCGCCGTGCTCTCTGGGATAGATAATTAGAATAATTCCAACTCTTGACACGAGATCGTCTTGAGTTACAGTCCACGCCTCGAATGCATGCGCAAAGTCATTCCGCGGATAGGCAGTTAAACGAGCGGCTCGCCCATAGCGGCTTTCGTTTTACGCCGCACCGTCAACATGTCTATGACATGCTCCTCCAACAACGCGATCATCCCACCGCTGAAGAAGTCTTCATTCGGGCGAAGCGTGAAGTGCCGGACATCTCCATGGCGACTGTTTACAATTGTCTGGACGCCCTGGTGAAGAGTGGATTGGTGCGGTTGGTGAACCTGGATCGAGGCGCCACGCGGTTCTGCCCCAATATGGAGGAGCACAGTCATTTTGTCTGCCAACATTGCGGGGAAGTTTTTGACGTGAAGCTCCCGCTGAGCTCCGTTCAGAATTGCGTACAAATGCCCGAGGGCTTTAAGGTGAAGCACTACAATATTGCGATCCACGGCGCTTGCCCCGCCTGCTCCAGCAAAGCTTAGATCTGAGATCGCTTTCCCAACCGAAATGAGCACTGCCACAGAAACCATCGAGGGATTCGTCAAACGCGACTACAAGTACGGATTCGTTACGGATGTCGAAGCCGACGCGGCTCCGCCCGGTCTTAACGAAGATATCATTCGTCTGATCTCGTCGAAGAAGGGTGAACCCGAATTCTTGCTGGAGTGGAGATTGAAAGCATTCCGGCACTGGCAAACATTAATAGAACCTCGCTGGCCTAAAGTCCAATATCCACCGGTCGACTTTCAGAAAATCGTCTACTATTCCGCACCCAAGCGAAAAGGGGATGGGCCGAAATCTTTAGACGACGTTGATCCCAAGTTGCTGGAAACCTACGAAAAACTCGGGATCCCACTGAAAGAACGAGAACGCCTGGCCGGAGTGGCGGTGGATGCGGTGTTTGATAGCGTCTCCGTTGGGACGACATTCAAGGATAAGCTGCTCGAGAAGGGCATTATCTTTTGCTCCTTCAGTGAAGCGGTGCGCGAACATCCCGATCTCGTGAAGAAGTATCTTGGATCGGTCGTGCCGTACACGGACAACTTTTACGCTGCACTAAACTCAGCGGTTTTTAGCGACGGTTCATTCTGCTTCATTCCGCGTGGCGTGCGCTGTCCTATGGAACTGTCGACCTACTTTCGAATCAATGCGGCTAATACAGGGCAATTCGAACGGACCTTGATCGTCGCAGAGGACGGAGCGTCCGTAAGTTACTTGGAAGGATGCACCGCCCCGATGCGGGATGAGAATCAGCTGCACGCTGCCGTGGTGGAGTTGGTGGCCCTCGAGAACGCGCAGATTAAGTATTCCACGGTCCAAAACTGGTACCCTGGCGACGAGCAAGGACGGGGCGGGATTTACAACTTTGTGACGAAGCGAGGGATTTGCAAAGGGAGGAATTCCAAGATTTCCTGGACGCAAGTGGAGACCGGATCAGCGATTACTTGGAAGTATCCGAGCGTTGTGCTGCAAGGAGATAACTCAAGCGGGGAGTTTTACTCCGTGGCGCTGACCAACAACTATCAGCAAGCCGACACAGGAACGAAAATGGTGCACATCGGGAAAAACACGCGGAGTACCATCGTTTCCAAAGGCATTTCCGCGGGCCACGGGCAGAATAGTTATCGTGGTTTGGTGAAGATTCAGAAGAGCGCAATAAACGCGCGTAATTTCTCGCAGTGCGATTCTTTGCTTCTAGGAAATCAATGTGGCGCTCACACGTTTCCTTACATTGAAGTCAAGAATACATCAGCTCAAGTCGAGCATGAAGCGACGACATCGAAGATTGGGGAAGATCAGATTTTCTACTGCAACCAGCGGGGTTTGTCGACCCAAGATGCAGTGAACATGATCGTCAACGGCTTCTGCAAAGAGGTCTTTCGCGAACTGCCCATGGAGTTTGCGGTGGAAGCGCAAAAGCTCTTGGGAGTAAGTTTGGAAGGAAGCGTGGGTTAGAGAAAACTGGATCGGGCGCACGTGACGGTCGCTGCCTTCCCGTCCGCAAACGGGAAGCGAGCTGTCGCTTTGAGGCTCGGGATCGAACGGAGAAGATAAAACGAACTATGCTGCAAATTAAGAACCTGCACGCCGGAGTGGAAAACCGGGAGATTTTAAAAGGGGTCAATCTGACGATTCACCCTGGGCAAGTGCATGCCGTCATGGGACCCAACGGGAGCGGGAAGAGTACTCTCGCGCAGATCATTGCAGGCCGCGACGGCTACGAGGTAACGGCTGGCGAGATTATTTATGCGGGGAAGAATTTGTTGGACTTGGCGCCCGAGGAACGGGCGCGCGAAGGAGTGTTTCTTGCGTTTCAGTATCCGGTCGAAATTCCCGGGGTAAATAGCACTTACTTTCTGAAAGCAGCGCTAAACGAAGTCCGGAAGCACAAGGGCTTGCCCGAACTCGACGCCATGGAGTTCCTCACGTTGGTGAAGGAGAAGATGAAACTCCTGGAGTTGAATGAGGATCTTTTGAAGCGGCCTGTCAACGAAGGGTTCTCGGGCGGTGAAAAAAAACGCAACGAAATCTTTCAGATGGCCGTGTTGGAGCCGAAGCTCGCGGTCCTCGATGAGACCGATTCCGGGCTCGATATTGACGCGCTGCGAGTTGTGGCGACGGGCGTGAACCGGTTAAAGCGGGCGGACACGGCGCAACTCGTGATTACGCATTATCAGCGCCTTTTGGATTATATCGTGCCGGACTTCGTTCACGTCCTCTTTGATGGTCGGATCGTCCGATCGGGCGGCAAAGAGCTCGCCCTCCAGTTGGAAGAGCAGGGCTACGACTGGATTATCAAAGACAATCTCCAGACGGCGTAGGAAGGAGCTCCGCATGATTCAGGCATCTACCCGACCTGTTCCTCGTTCGACTGAGGATTACTGGGAAAAGTTCGATCGATTCCAACAGGCGTCATCGTCCCGCGAGCCGGCATGGCTTGTTGCCCAGCGCCAGGCGGGCCTCGCCCGCTTTGCCGAACTTGGATTTCCAACGACGGAAGACGAAGATTGGCGATTCACGAATGTCGCACCTATCACTCGACTGCCCTTAAACCCGCGCGGGTCGCCATCGGGAAGTCCGGCACCGAGCGTTGCGCTCCAGACGACGTTTGGCAGTCTTCGCGGAACGAAGCTCGTCTTTGTGGACGGCTACTTTAACCAGGAGCTTTCGCGTGTTGGACCGGGAGAAAAGGGAATTGAGATTCTGAATCTGGCTGCCGCTTTGGCCGCGTCGCCAGGAATTGTCGAGCGGCATTTGGGGCGATATCGACAAGATGAACAAAATGCCTTTGCCGCTCTGAACACGGCGTTCTTTACGGATGGTGCCTTCATCTTCTTACCGCGAGGCACGGTCGTGCGGGATCCGATTCACGTGCTGCATCTGTCGACCGGCGGACCGGGCGACGTTACGGCTCAGATTAGGCACTTGGTGGTGGCGGAGGCTGGGAGCGAAGCGACGATTCTCGAACATTACGCGAGTCTCACGGAGCAAGCGCACGTTACGAACGTGGTGACCGAAATGGTGCTCGAACCCGGGGCCAAGGTCGAGCACTGCAAGTTTCAGGAGGAAAACAGCAACAGCTTCCACATGGCTTCATTGCATGCCGAACTCGGGCGGAGCTCCAACTTCATTGCGCACTCGTTCGTCTCGGGCGCCCGGTTGTCGCGCAATAACATTCGGACTGTCTTGGCGGGAGAGGGGATCGAATGTGTCCTCAACGGTCTTTACATCACCAAGGACGAACAATTGGCTGATCATCACATGATCGTTGAGCATGCGCAACCGCACTGTAACAGTCATGAGTACTTCAACGGCATTCTTGATGGAAAATCGCGAGGAGTCTTTCATGGACGGATTCTTGTGCGTCAAATTGCACAGAAGACCGACGCCAAACAGACCAATAAGAACCTGTTGCTCTCGGACGATGCCGGCGTCAACACCAAGCCTCAGTTGGAGATTTACGCTGACGACGTGAAATGCACCCACGGGGCCACGATCGGCCAGCTCAATGAAGAATCGATTTTCTATCTGCGCGCGCGAGGCATTGGAAAAGAAAGAGCCCGGCGGATGTTAATGCACGCGTTTGCCGGGGAAATCATAGACCGAATTCGAAGCGAACCGATTCGAGAAACTCTCGATAGACTGGTGTGGGACCGGCTTGAACAGAACCAGCAAATTGCGGTCACGAAGTGAGGCATCGTATGTTTGATGATCTCGTCGACCTTTATCAGCAAGTGATTCTTGATCACAGCAAGAGTCCGCGAAACTTTCGCAAACTCGATCAGCCGAGCCATACGGCGCAGGGCTACAATCCGCTCTGTGGAGACAACTACACACTCTACACGGTGATGGAAGGGGATTTGATCCAGGACATTACCTTTCAGGGTTCCGGTTGCGCGATCTCCAAGGCTTCCGCATCTTTAATGACCGAAGCGTTGAAGGGGAAAGATAAAGCGCAGGCGAAAGCGCTTTTCGATCGAGTGCACGAAATGATCACCACCGGCAAAGTCAGCGATAGCGGCGTCGGGAAACTTTCGGTGTTTGCCGGGGTCCACAAGTTTCCTGCACGCGTCAAATGCGCGATTCTGCCCTGGCACGCCGCCCTCGCGGCGGTCGAGGGTAAAGGCGAGCCTGTCACAACGGAGACGGAAAAACTTTGATGGGATTGAGGTTAGTGGCGACAGAAGGACGAGAATTATGCATGCCAATGAACCCGTAACCCTGCAGCGAGATGTAGAAGCTGCAGTCGTTCCCGTAGGGACTACGGTGACGCTTCTGAAAGGTGAACAAGCCTACGTGACTCAATCGTTAGGCGGAAGTTACACGGTGGTTGTGAACGGCAATATGTTCCGCATCGAGGGCAAAAATGCGGATGCGCTCGGTTTTGAGGTGGAAAAGCGCGCAACATCTGGGAGCGGCCAATCCACCAAGACGATCGAAGAGCTCGAAAAAGAGGTGTGGCAAGCCTTGCGGACTTGTTACGATCCCGAAATCCCGGTTAATATTGTCGATCTTGGGCTCATTTACGATTGCCGCCTGACCCCGTTGAAGGCGAGTTCCGCATTTCAAGCCACCGTGAAAATGACCTTGACCGCACCTGGTTGTGGGATGGGCCCGATGCTCGCCCAAGACGTGCAAAACAAACTCCTTTCACTAGACGGTTTGGACGAGGCGGATGTGGAGCTCGTTTGGGAACCGCCCTGGAACCAGAGCATGATGAGCGAAGCGGCCAAGCTCCAACTCGGTCTCTACTGATGACGACCCAGCGCTCCTCCTTACCGCCGGCACAATCCGAGTTGGACTGGGCCAAGCATCGCGCCGACTTTCCGATTCTCGATCAAAAGGTCCATGGCCATCCCCTCGTTTACTTGGACAACGCCGCGACCACTCAGAAACCGAGAGCGGTGCTGGACGCGTTGCGTCACTATTACGAGTTCGATAACGCCAATGTGCATCGCGGCATTCATGAACTGAGCAATCGCGCGACAGCGGCATTTGAAGCTGCCCGCGAGCGTACCGGACGCTTCCTTAATGCCGGAAGCGCGGACGAAGTTATCTTCACGCGTGGGACCACCGAAAGCATCAACCTGGTCGCGAATACCTGGGGCTTGGCCAACCTTAAAGCAGGGGATCAGATTCTCCTGACGGAAATGGAACACCACAGCAACATCGTGCCTTGGCAGATGTTGGCCAAAAAGACCGGAGCGGAAGTGAGGTACATCCCGTTGGCGCCTGACGGGGGAAGTCTAGACTTAAGTCGATTGGACAATTGGTTGACGCCCAAGACTAAGCTCTTGGCATTGACGCATATTTCTAACTCTCTGGGCGTCGTAAACCCGGTCGCGGAGCTATGCGCGCGGGCACGGACCCGAGGCATCGTGACCTTGGTGGATGCGGCGCAAAGTGCGGGGCACCGCCCACTGGACGTGCGGGAAATTGGCTGTGACTTCCTTGCATTTTCCGGGCACAAGATGTGTGGCCCCACGGGCATCGGGGTGCTTTACGGACGCATGGAAGTTTTGGAAGGGATGCCCCCATTCCAAGGCGGAGGTGAAATGATTTTGAGTGTCGAGTACGACAAAGTGAGCTTCAAGAAACCTCCGCACCGATTCGAAGCGGGCACACCGGATATTTCGGGCGTGATCGCGCTGCACACGGCCATGGATTACCTCGACAGTATTGGCCGAAAGAACATCGCTGACCACGATCAATACCTGGGCGCCTATGTTTACGAGAAACTCGCGTCGCTGAAACAAATCCGCCTCTTTGGACCAACCACCGGTCGGGCTGGTTTGGTCAGTTTCCTCCTGCAAGACGTGCATGCACATGACGTCGTGACTTTCGCGGACCAACGCGGAGTCGCTCTCCGCGGTGGGCACCATTGCAACCAGCCGCTCATGCGCAAGCTTGGGGTTCCGTCCACAGCTCGGGCGAGTTTCTATTTTTACAACAACACTCAGGAAGCCGATCGTCTCGTGGAAGTGATTCGCGAGATCCAAAGATTTTTTGGATCCTGAAGCACAAGCGTCCCCTATGGCCGTGTCAAACGTCAATCCAGACTGGACGATGCAGGAGATTCTCCAGTCGTTTCCGGGCGCGCAACGCGCGTTGTTCCGGCGATATCACATTGGCGGCTGCAGCAGCTGCGCCTTCCAACCGGCCGAGACGTTGTCCCAGGTTTGCGCTCGCAATAATCAGCTCAATCCCCAGGAAGTGGCCGCCTATATTGAGTCGAGCCACGAAGCGGACCGCCAAATACTCATTACCGCCCGGGCACTGGCTGAGTGGCGCGGTCGATGCCCCGACCTAAAATTACTGGATGTTCGACCGCGACAGGAGTTCGAGGCTGTCCATATTGCAGGCTCGGTACTGATGTCGCAGGCCCTAATGCAGGAGGTCATGAGCCACTGGCCACGCACCGAGCCGATTGTGATTATCGACCACCTGGGACGCTCAGCGCTCGACGCCGCGGCTTACTTTGCGGGTCATGGGTTCGAGCAGGTCCGTTGCCTGCAAGGTGGCATCGACGCTTGGTCGCAGGAGGTCGACGCGGAAGTGCCTCGATATCGGCTAGCGTAGGTGGATACGATACAAATTCCTAAAACTGGTGTTATGAACAACGACCTTGAAGAACGAATCGCCCGTGCGATGCGCGATCCGCAGAACGTTGGGGAACTGCTTGACGCCGACGCTGTCGGTGCCGTCGGTGACTCGGGTTGTGGGGAGATGCTCCGGATGTGGATTAAATATAAACAGGAAAACGGAAAACGCGTGATTGACCGCGCTACCTTCCAGTCGTTCGGCTGTGAGACGGCCATTGCCGTGGCGAGCTTGGCCACTCAACTGATCAAGGGGAAAACCCGCGAAGAAGCCTTGGCTTTGAAAACCGAGGAACTCGCTGGGGAGTTAGGGCCGTTGCCACCGATGAAGATTCACTGCGCTCAGCTCGTCGAAGGCGCGCTACGGTCGGCTTTGGATCCCGAGGCGGAAGCGCCCCGTCGTTCGCCCGCATCGACGCCGTCCACGGCGGCTGCGCCTTCTCTCTTGGATCGATTCACGCAGCCTGACTCAACTAAATCAGGCGCCCGAATTGTCTTCCTGGAAAAACCGGAATAGGATCCGCCGACTAAAGCACGCCCAGGTGTTTTTTCAGAACCTCGGTAATCTTGCCGTTCCACCGTTCGAGCGTCGAGCGGTTCGGGCCTTCCAAAAGCAGCCTGGCTTTCGGTTCCGTTCCTGAGTAGCGCAAAAGTACCCGGCCACCTTCTGCCTTCAGCTCCGTATCGGCCTGAGCGACCAGCTGGCTCAACCCGTCAATCTCTTCTAAAGGCCGCTTTTCCCGCACGCGAACGTTCGTGACGACCTGCGGAAAGCGCGACCAACAGCGAGCCAAAGCCGAGAGCGGCTTTTGTTTGGACTTCATGATTTGCAGGATTTGCAGCGCCGCGACGAGGCCGTCGCCCGTCGTGCTAAAGTCCCCGAAGTTCAAGTGCCCGCTCTGCTCTCCGCCCTGATTGTAGCCGTGCTGCAGCATCTTATCGATCACGTGTTTATCCCCTACCGCAGTGCGCAACATCGTGCCTCCCGCTGCTTGCATGGCCGACTCCAAACCCGCGTTGCTCATCACCGTGGCGACCAGCGTTTTATTCTTCAACGTTCCCTGTTCGATCATCATTAACCCGGCAATCGCCATGATGTCGTCGCCATCGATCACATCTCCCTTCTCGTCACAGAGCAGCACGCGATCCGCGTCGCCGTCATGAGCAATCCCGATGTCCGCGCGATATTCATACACCTTCTGGCACATCTGTTGCGGATGCATCGAACCGCATTCTTTGTTGATGTTCATGCCATCAGGCTGATTTCCGAAAACAATGACTTCGGCGCCCAGTTCTCGAAGCACGCACGGGGTGGATTTATACGAAGCGCCATGTCCACAGTCCAAAACGATGCGCATGCCGTCCAATGTCAGGCCTTTCGGAAAGGAAGCTTTGGCATACTCGATGTAGCGTCCCAGGGCATCATCGATACGGACGGCTTTTCCGATGGCCTCCGCGGTCGGTCGAATATTTTCGATCTCGCCGCTAAACACCAATTCTTCGATCTGCGCTTCGATCCCATCGTCCAGCTTATAACCGTCCGCACGGAAGAATTTGATTCCGTTATCGTCATAAGGATTGTGGGAGGCGGTGATGACGATGCCAGCATCAGCGCGGAGGCTGCGGGTCACATATGCCACGCCCGGTGTGGGCAGCGGTCCGATGAACAACACATCGACTCCCATCGACAAGATGCCGGAGGAGAGGGCGTTCTCGAGCATGTAACCCGATAGTCGGGTGTCCTTGCCGATGACAATCTTGTGTTTGCCACGAGCGCGGGGCGTTTGCAGGTTGCGAAACACGTGGCCGGCCGCTCTTCCGAGGCGGAGGGCCGTTTCGGACGTGACCGGTTCGATATTGGCAGTGCCCCGGACTCCATCGGTTCCGAAAATCTTTTTTGAAGAGGATTTCATGGATGCTGCAAGCTATTGGTCATGGCCTCGGGTGCCGGATTCATACGTTCCACCATGACAAACGGGGGATCCGTCCGGACGACCTTAGTCGCTTCCACCGAGCGGACGATAACTTGTTTAAGCGCGGTATTTACGTCGGGCATGGTTGTTAAATCTAGAAACACTTCGACATCGTCGCCGGTCAATTCACGCGTTCCTTGGACCACCACATCGACTTGGGGTGGATCAAGGCGGAACAGCCTCACATCATCCGGCGCTGTTAAGACCATTACTGTCTGACGTCTGAGGACCTGGTGCCGGCCCCCTGTCATCTCTCTATAGATTGCGAACTTTATCACAAACCAAACCAGCATGGCCAGCAGCAAAGCAGTCAACTTCCAGCGGAAGTTGTTCACTACAAAGTCGCGTCCTACTACCATACTCACTTATGCTGCGCTTTGGTGACCGCGGGAAGGGACGGACTCGATCGTTGCGCAGACCAGGATCGAAACCGCCCTACCAACGTGCGCGATTTAAGTTCCCTCACAAACACAGAAGTCAGGAAGGAACGTAGCTCCTCAGCCGTCACCCCGCGGACCAGGTGACCTTTGTAGGCGTACGAAATCGCCCCAGTCTCCTCAGAAACAGCAACCACCACGGCGTCGGTTTCTTCGGTCAACCCAATGGCCGCCCGGTGGCGTGTCCCCAATGATTTGTTCAAATCCTGACGTTGCGTCAGTGGAAAGATGCATGCCGCAAAGGCAATCCGGTCGCCACGAATGATAACGCCGCCGTCATGAATGGCGTTATTCGGGAAAAAGATGGTTTCGATCATCTCCGGAGTCGCTTCGCAATCCACCAGGATGCCCGACTCAACGACTTCTTGCAGTTGAATGGATTGCTCGATACCCATCAAAGCGCCAATCCGCGCCTCAGCTAGCCGCTCGGCGGCCTGAACAATCACCTCGATATTCTCGCGCTGCTCACGCGCGGTATAGAATAAAGGCAGGTTGCCCAGCTCAGCCAGCATCCGGCGGAGTTCTGGCTGAAAAATGACGAGCACCGCCACGGCTAAAATGGTCAGAAAGTACTGAAGCAAAAAACTGAGGACTTCCAACTGAAAGGCCCGGCTCAGGAGCGTCATTGCCAAAATGACGGAAAATCCAATGACCACCGGCCACCCGCGCGTGCCCCGGATGAACATAAACGCGTAGTAGAAGGTCACCGTTAGAATAGTGATCTCCACTACGAAACGCCAGAGGCTCTGTAATGTCCATTCCACGATTCGGAAGCCTGCGTTGTCCCAAGACAACTATACTGCTGCCAGACGTGCGGCCAAGACTCAAGCCCGCGACGCAGATATTTCCTGGATTTCTTCCCAGATCCGAATTGTTTGCCGGGTTGAACGGACATCGTGCGTGCGCAGGATCTGAACTCCGGAATGAATGCACCAGCAGGCCACGCCGAGCGCAGCGGGCAATCGCTCGCCGACCCCGGTCTCCTGTCCGGCTCCCAAAAACGACTTTCGTGAAGCCCCAATCAAGAGGGGACGTCCGAGCGTGGAGAATCGGCTCAGTTGCGCGATTAACTCCAGATTGTGCGATCGCCGCTTTCCAAAACCGAGCCCGACATCCAAGACAACCTGCTCTGGCTCGACTCCGGCGCGCTGAACTTCGTTGAGCTGTGTCTTAAAGAACTGTTCCACCTCAGCGCCAACGTGCTGGTAAGTCGGATTCAATTGCATGGTCAAAGGGGTTCCTTGAATATGCATTAGGACGTATCCGGCACCGGACTTCGCCACGAGCTCCCACATCTCCCGTCGAAGCAAGCCCGCTCCGATGTCATTTACGATGGACGCACCCCGCTGCAGAGCCTCCCGGGCCACGACCGGCTTATAGGTATCGATCGAAATGGGAATCTGCAACCGCCCTTGCAGTTTCTCAAGGACCGGGAGCACACGCCGAAGTTCTTCGGCTTCGCTAACCGGTTCTGCGTTGGGTCGCGTTGATTCACCTCCCACATCAATGATGTCCGCCCCTTCCTCAACAAGCCGGAACGCGCGTTCGACTGCCAGCGTAGGTTCCAGGTAACAACCGCCGTCCGAGAATGAGTCCGGCGTCACGTTAAGAATACCCATCACCAACGCCGGCCGCGGGAAACTGAATTTGAACTGGCCAGCGCGCAGCAGCATCGCGCCACGCTAACGAGAGAGTCGCTGCCAGCCAAGCTATCTCACGTCCAAAAGCGCGCAGACTCCGCCTGTCATCAGCGGGCCTTCGGACTTAGCCACTGCATCGCTCCCTCGACGAGCCGCCCGGCAATGCCTGCAACCACAGCGTCTGGGACGCCCATCTGTGGATTGGAAGACTGCGTCAGCATGTGGCATTGATCGTTCACATAATCGATAAGAACGAAGGTGCCAGCATCCGTCAAAGCGATCTCGGTCGAGAAAAACTGCATCCGAGTTAAGTCAGCAAGACGGCGGACGATCTCGGATAGTGGCGACAATTGATGACGTTCGAGCTCATCGGGTGTGAGCGTTGCATACCGATCCGTGTAGCAGTTCCACCAACAACACCACACCGACCCGAAAGCGTAGAATACACGGAAATAGGCAGGAACAGTGCCGATTAACTTAGGAACAATGCGTCGCTGCAAAAGGTAGTTCTGGTCTGGCCACGCGGAGGCGGAACGCGCCAAATCCTCTTCACTCTGCGCATCGAGAAGGACTCCCCGTTTGCCATAGCCCAAACTGGGTTTAATCACGAAGGGACGTCCTAGAAGTTCGCGTTGCGGCGTCGTCAGACGGAAGGAGGTGATCTCCGCTGCGGGCACGATGACTGTGGGCGGCAAATTGAACTCCGCGGCGGCGAGTCTCGGGTGCAAGCGCGCTTTATCGAAGGCCGCTAAAGCAACATCCGGAGGGTCAATAACTTGCGTTTTTCGCTCGAAGGCCAGACGCACTAAGCGATGGTAGATATCGTCCGGCTTATGATGCTCGCTGTGCATGTTTAACAGCACTCGCGCCCAGGTCTTCCCCTTCTGCATCCTCTCAAAGAACTCTTCCACCCAGAGCGGTTCGACGAGGAAGAAATTCAGGCTCTTTTCCGCACAACGCTGCTGGATTTGATGGATGAAGAAATCATCCGAATCCAGATGGTGCGTCATGACAAAATCGTAGGTGCGCATCAAACCGCGTAGTCTGAAATGCAAAGCAGCCCGCTGTCAATCCTGGCGGCCGGATCTGCTTTGGGGATCCTGGAGGTATCGTCGCAAATCTGTTCCTGCTGCTGGGGATGGAGGCGTGCCGTTCAGAAAAGAACCAGGCGCCGATCTAAGCGGACCGCATGCAGACGCTCTGGCCCGTGCGAACGTGAGACCATTCGACGCCGCGTCGAATGTCCTGCAGCTCGAGAAACGCGGGTGCTTGACGGACCGACCCGCTATGGCGCCTGAGATTTCTGATACTCCTGGATAGTCTTGACGCCATACCCGCGCTTTTTTAGGGCAGCAATGCCCAACGCCGCCGCGCGGGCACCTCGCAACGTCGTCATGATGGGTGTGTTCGTGTAGACCGCCGTGGTTCGAATCTTGACTTCGTCCGCGCGAGGGACTTGGCCCGATGGCGTATTGATTACCAGTTGAATCTCGCGATTCTTGAGTAAATCGATGGCGTTTGGCCGACCTTCCATGAGTTTGAACACTCGCTGGACTTTAAGTCCGGCCTTTTCGAGCACCGCTGCCGTGCCGCTGGTCGAGATAATCTCAAAGCCCTGTTCCATCAGGAGTTGTGCCACACTTGCCACGTCGCGCTTATCCGCGTCACTCACGCTAATAAACACTTTGCCACTCATCGGGAGAGAGGACCCGGCGGCCATTTGCGACTTTGAATAGGCAATTCCAAGGTCTGCATCCAATCCCATAACCTCACCTGTCGAGCGCATCTCCGGGGAAAGGAGGATGTCTTGACCGTGGAACCGGTTGAACGGGAAGACCGACTCTTTCACTGCCCAGTACTGGGTCCAAACTTCTTTCGTGAATCCTAGATCCTTAAGAGTCTTTCCAGCCATCAGTCGCGATGCCAACTTGGCCAGCGGCACGCCGATGGATTTGCTCACGAAAGGAACGGTGCGGGAAGCACGTGGATTCACTTCCAGGACATAAACGATGTCGTTCTTCACGGCATACTGCACGTTCATAAGCCCGACAACCTTGAGCTCGCGCGCCATCGCATGGGTGTACTGCCGGATTGTCTCAATGACACTCGGGGCTAAGGTGTGTGGGGGTAAGACCATCGCAGCGTCTCCGGAATGGACTCCCGCATACTCGATGTGCTCGAGGATCCCGCCAATCACGATGCTCCCTTGGGTCGGGTCGCTAAAATGACCTACATCCGCAATACAGTCGACATCCACTTCGGTCGCATCCTCCAGGAACTTGTCGACCAACACAGGTCGGCGGCGCGACGCTTCCACAGCAAAGCGCATATAATGCGAGAGCTCCGCGTCGGAATACACGATTTGCATCGCCCTGCCGCCCAGGACGAACGACGGCCGGACGAGCACGGGATAGCCCAGTTGACGGGCTGCTTGCAACGCTTCACCTTCGTTGATGGCGATTCCGTTGGGAGGTTGAGGAATGTTGAGCTTCCGCAACATGGCGGCGAAAAGCTTGCGATCCTCAGCGATTTCGATGTTCTGAGGGGACGTTCCTAGAATGTTGACTCCATTCTTCTGCAGGCCCAGGGCGAGATTAAGCGGTGTCTGCCCACCAAACTGCGCAATTGCTCCCCAACATTTCTCTCGGTCATAAATGTGTAAAACATCTTCGAGAGTAAGTGGCTCAAAATAAAGACGATCACTAGTGTCGTAATCCGTGGAAACGGTCTCTGGATTCGAATTCACCATGATGGTTTCGAAACCATCGGCCTTCAACGCGAATGAGGCGTGGACGCAGCAATAGTCAAATTCAATGCCTTGTCCGATTCGGTTGGGTCCTCCCCCGATAATCATCACTTTGCGACGGTCCGATGGCCGAACTTCGTCATCGCCCCGGTCGTAGGTCGAATAATAATACGGGGTATACGCCTCGAATTCCGCCGCGCAAGTATCTACCAGGCGATAGCTAGGCAGTAACCCAAGACGCTTACGTTCCGCCCGGACGTCATCTTCCGAGCAGCCGGTTAAATTCGCAATCTGACGGTCGGAAAACCCGAGCGACTTCGCTTTGGTCAACAATTCGGCGTTCATCAGGGCAGCGCGCTAGAACAAACCAGAAAAAGAAAACTAAAGCGCTGGGCGTCCGGTTGTCGAGTATCGAGTCGTGTTTTCTCGGATCGAGAAAGCCTTTGGAATCCTCAAGGGGGTGGTTAGATTAGTGCCCCCGGTTTTACTTCAGGTGACTCCGCTTCATTCCGTAGTCTATTTGCACGTGAGGGTTACGTTGTCCCGCCCAGCGCGGAATAGATCCCGCGGCCAGGAGGCGGACGTGCCTTCGATGCTGGACGCATCGCTGAAAAACACCTCCGCCTCTCGTATAACTTGGTGACGTTGCTTACTCGAAACGCCGCGTCGGGAAAGGCTTGCCAAATCGCGCTTGTTTATGGTGCAACTGGCTATCAACAGCACGAATTAACTTAGCCATGGACCGAATTGAAGCGTATCTGCGGGAGAACCAGCAACGGTTTGTCCAGGAGTTGTGTGAATACGTCCGCTTTCCTAGCGTTTCTGCTCAACCGCAGCATCGGGAGGATCTGGGGGCATGTGCCAACTGGCTCGCGCAACGCTGTCGGCGCGTTGGGCTCGAGACGGAGGTTTGTCCAACCCCAGGGAATCCAGTCGTCCTGGCGCGCACGCGGCGGACTCCAGGTCGACGTCACTATGTGGTTTATGGCCATTACGATGTCCAACCGGCTGAGCCCTTTGATCTGTGGAAATCCCCTCCTTTCGAACCACGAATCGCGGGCAGTTCGCTGTATGCGCGAGGTGCCAGCGACAATAAGGGGCAGCACTTGGCCCACTTGGCCGCCGTTGAAGCATATCTGAAGACCGGGACTGAACTCCCGTGCGATTTAACCTTTCTCGTTGAAGGAGAAGAAGAAGTAGGTAGCCAGAACCTCGCCGGTTTCTTAAAGAAAAACCGACGCGCCTTGAAGTGCGATGCCATTGTTATCTCTGACACTGGCCTGGTGAGTCCCAAGCACCCCACTCTGACCTATGCGCTGCGGGGAATCGCGGCGCTCGAAGTTAAGCTCACTGGACCCACTCGGGACCTTCATTCGGGGCTATTTGGAGGCTCGGTAGACAATCCAGCCATGGTTCTTTGCCAGATCCTTGCGCACTTGCGAGATAAGAACGGGCGAATCACGGTCCCAGGGTTTTATGATGACGTCAAACCACTGTCCGCTTTCGAACGACGACAGCTCGCACGCCAACCGTTCAGCGACGCGGCTTATCGCCGGTTCCTTGGCGTCAAGGCGTTGTTTGGGGAAAAAGGATTCACTGTCATCGAGCAACGAAGCGCGCGACCAACTCTGGAAATCAACGGATTGACAAGCGGATACCAAGGCGCGGGCAGTAAAACCATCGTCCCCTCATGGGCCAGCGCGAAACTGACAATCCGGCTGGTTCCGGACCAAGACCCGAAAGCGATCATTCAACTCGTCACGGCGCACCTGCGTCGCATCTGCCCAGCGACAGTACAGCTCGAGATTACTCCGGGGCACGGCGGGGCACCTTATTTGGTTCCGCCTGAGGGTAAGCAAGTCCAAGCGGCGCTGCGAGCGTTGCGGCGTGCGTTTAAGAGCGAACCTATTCTTGTCCGTGAAGGAGGGTCCATCCCGATTCTGATCGACTTTAAGCGGATTCTTGAGGCGGATGCCCTACTGCTTGGCCTCAGTTTGCCAGACGACAACCCGCACTCGCCTAACGAGAAGTTTGATTTGGATGTCTTCGCCAAAGGAATCCGCATGAGCGCCTACCTTTGGAGTGAGCTAGGCTAAACGCCTAGTGTGGTGACCGCTAAGTCCTTGCACTTTCGCGAGGGATTTTGCACGCCCGCAAGGCACGAGCGAGGCGCAAACCCATCCCGACAGGTCGGGAGAACGAGGGAGTAACGCGGCGGGTGCGCGAAGAGCGGCCGCCCAAAGGGTGGCGCTGAAAATCGGTCCTGGCTTCGTTGCTCCTCGGTCAGAGAAAACTGCGGCTATCCTCCGGCGGCGCGCCTCGCCAGGACCCATTTTGAGCGCAACGAAAGTGTAAGGACTTAGCGGTCACCACACTAGTGGCAAGGAAGCACCACGCCTCCGAAATCAGAGCTCAGGAAGCTGGTCTTCGTACGCTTCGTCGCGGCGACGACTTCCTTTTATTGCCTTCCACCCTGCGATCACGAGCTCGCTTCTTCGAGCCCGTCTTGGATCAACGTTACAGCGAGGCTTTGTTCGTCAGATAAGCCCTTCAACAATGCCAACTTTGCTCCATCCTAAGGCACCGCATCCTCGTTGGTTCTGATCTCCGTGTCGAACTGCTCCGTGGACGGTCGTGCCTGCGGCAGCGAGGCCAGTTCCTGCCGGGCTTGCTCAAGATCCGCCAAGTTCGTTTGTCAGGAAGCCGCCTGTTAACTACCGCAATCTCACGACCGCGAGCCGAAAGGCGCTGTTCTGCGCAGGCAACGAGTTCCGAGGTATCGTAGCTCCCAGAATCTTAAATGGTGTCATCATTCTTCATTGGGAACGGTCCGCCCGAAGCGTTCCGAGGCAACGTGGAAAGCCAAGCTGGGCGAAGCCTGAAAAAAGAATGAGCGGCCTCGTTAAGAAGCCGCTCCCCTCAAATCCTACCGGAACTGATGCCCTCTCCCAAGCCTACGGAAACTGGTAGTGGCGGAAATCGCCGAAATCTGGGCTCATATTATAGAACAAACCCTCGCTGTCAATAAGGGAAACCCTTATCGATGAGTTTTAAGGTGCACTGCTCTGTCCTGGTTTCAGGATGATGCCAAGTTATTCTGGCAATCTGGCAGGTGCCGGGGCGGCAATCGCGCCCGGGCAGGATGGCGGAATCGGAAGGCCTCGAATCTTTGCGTCAATGACTTCGGCAAGCCGCAGCATTGGCCTGTGGTCAGACTGAGCACCCGCCTCCACGACCACGTGAAAAAGACCTCGCCTGAATACGAGGTTTTGACGGACGAGAGTTCGACGCCACCATTCTTGAGTCCAGTAATTGTCCTCTCCGGCAGCCACTTCATCCCGGACCACCCGTTCGGGATTCATTTTAAACTGAACCCAGGCGTTATGCAGGGAGCGAACATCCTTCCAGCGCTGAATATAGACTCGATACAGCCCGCTGTTCGATATCAAGTCGCCGTGGCCGTAGAACACCAGCGCGCATCCGGTCCGACCATTGGTCTTCATCGCTTCGCGCTGGGTATTCAGTGAGACCGAGAGATCGACAGCCGTTCGGTAATCGATTTCTGAAGGGGCACTTTTGGGATCGATCAGGTACGCCACAAGATTGGTCGTCCAACCTTCTCCCAGGTCGCCGAGACTGGGCGCAACCGTCAAAATGGGCTTTTCGCTCAATGCCGCGACCGATCTTAAAGCGAAAGTCAGGAGGAAAATCGACCAAACGCCAAGGCCCTGGCCTCTCCGCAGAGCCCGTAATAGGAGCAAAGACGAACCACGCCAACACACCATGCCATCCAGTGTGTACAACGGGAGCGCCAATCGCAACTCGGCCGTGGAAGGAATCTCACAATCGTTTGGATAAATACTCCGCACAGATTTATCGATTCACGCTGCGCAAGGCCTGGTTGCTAGCATCGAACCCATGAACAAACGTCACCAGGTTCAACGCCGACAGCGGGTCAGAAAATGTTTTGCAATGGTTGGATTGCTTACCGTCTTGGTGCTCGACCTCATGATTGCCACAGCGTTTTGTCGCTCTTGGCATCGACCGATGACGAGCCACCCCCTCTCGGTCGATGCGGCGCTTTGCTTTCGGGGATGGTAAGGCCGGGGATCGAATTCTATTGCGGGCCATGCCCAAAGCCCACCGCGCCAGGTTCATTTACTTCAGGACCGCGAAATCCGATTCTCTCAGCGCGGTTTGCCGCACGGTATCTGCGTGGCCGTAGATCATTGCAAACTCAAGCAGTGTCTGGGCTTGAGCAAGTCGACCCAAACGGCACGCATAACGTGCCGCGTCAAAATAGAGCGTCCAGCAGCGCGGGAACGTCTCCATCTTTTCCATCAAGAGGGCGTGGGCTTCCACATCCGCTCCCAGCAACGATAAGCTTTCCGCGAGTCGGAGCCATGCCTCTGGGTTGGTCGGTTCTATGAAGACCCAAGCTTGGGCCGCTCGGAAACAAAGTTCCCACTTTTTTCCGAGTCGGTAAACTCTCCAGCGAAGGTTCAGCACTTTAGGGTGTGAATGGAGGGCGACGTCAATCCGATCTAGCTCAGCGTTCGCCTCCAGGAAGTCCCCTAAATCAAGCCAGCCGTCGGCGCTTCGAAGGAAGTGCTCGGATCTGACGGACAAGGAATTCACGCTGGGCGGGACTCTACCACGCCCTGCATCATTGTGGGAAGCTTGGTCTAATCGGCCGAACGGTGAGTCCCTCGTTCACTTGGACTCTCAGTCCAGGCGAATATTCCCCAGCGCGACCCATGACTTCGTAATGATACAAGCCATGATCGACCTGGGCCGCCAACGAGATCGTTTGTTCTGGGTGGACCTTTACAACCGTGAACTCGGAGACGCCAACCTGGCCCAAAGTGAAGGGCAATCGACTCATGAACTCGCGGCGTTGACCATCCTGCAAAAAATCGCCTTCGATATCGGCTCCGGGCGGACCGACAATGTGAATGGTCATGAGCCCCGAAGACATCGATGTATCGTTCTTTCCTGGACTGGCACAGCCGCCATTCCCCAGCATCATTACTGACCCCACGATGAGCGCCAAATTCCCCTTCATACCCCAACATAGCCTTCGCTACCTTGAAGACCAGGGAGGTGGCTTCGGAGTCGGGCGTCGTGGAAATGCTGACACGGTCCGCCATTGAATGGTCATGGCAGGGCAACCTGAGTTGGATGCATCAAGTATGAGATCAGATCTCGAACCTCATTTTCAGTGAGTGCATCCAGCAGACCATCAGGCATCAGGGAAAGCATTCCCTTTTGCATCGTCGTGATGTCTGCTCGGTCAATGATCAACCTCTCATTCTGCATCTGCAATTCGATCGTCCGTTCGTTTTGTGCCACCACAACGCCAGTCAAAGAGCGGTCGTCCTTGAGTTCGACGTTAGAAACTCGATAGTCCGCCGGAACCATGGCACTCGGATCCACTACATTCTCCAACAGATACTCGAGATCGCTACGCCCGCTCCCGGTAAGATCGGGACCAACGGACTTGCCTTCCCCGTAGAGTCGATGGCACACCGCACAAGTCTTTGCGAACAGCGCTCGACCGTGCGAACGATCCCCCTCGCGCAGACGTTCTGGAGTGAGCAAGCGCCGGTAGCGCCGCATCGATTCCTGCTTGTCCTGATCACTGGCACGCACTTCGCCCCACACCTCGGCGAGAAGCTTTCCGAGCGCGGCGTCACCATGTCGTTGAATTTGGCGAGCTTGGAGTGAATTCAACAGCGAGCGTGGGACTTTCCCAGTCGCCATCGCGTGCAGTAGTTCGGCGGCCGAAGCCGCTCGACTGACAAGTTGACCAACCACCGCCGCCTGATCTTCATCGGAGAGTGTGCCAAAGATCTTGAAGATCGCAGATCGGGCCTCGGGATTAGCGGAAGCGGCCAAACCTCGCGCGGCCACGCCAGCAACCCCACGGTCTGTCAAAAGTCTTTCGAGGACCGCGTCCAGGTCGACCATGCGCGACTCGATTAGATGCTGAAGGGCTGGTCGGCGCGCTTCGGAATCCGCCTGCGGGTTCAAGGCCAATTGACGTACGTCGGCCAGCGTGCGGCCATCGCCAAAGACCAGGTTCAATTCCTGGACCCGCTTAGTACTCTCGGCATCGTTATCCTCGCCAATCTTGCGCACGAAGCTCTCCCATGATGCCGGCGCGGTCGCCTTTCGCCATCCCCGCAAGGCCTGGCTTAACCCCACGAGCACGTCGCTACGAGCTTCCCTATCTTGCGCGATGGCCCATTGCAGCATGCCTTCGGTATCGCTCGGTGATTCGGAAAGACTCTCGGAGAGGCGACGGGCGATCCATTGACGAACGACTGGAATTCGGGACCTCGCAAACAGAGACTTGGCTTCAGGGACACCGGCACTAATCGCAGGCTCGATGCCGTACCAAATGAGATAGGGCAGATTGTGGTCACTGGCATCCTCGGAGTGAGTTAGCAGCGCCTCCGCGAGCCTGGGACGATCTTGTAAAGGCAGCCGTTGCATGGCGGAGGCCAGGGCGAGTCTCACCTCCGGGGACCCGTCCGATTGAGCCATGGATGTCCAACGCGACAGAGTGACTGGCGCGACGCGGTCGGCTTCGGCTAGCAATGTCACGGACCAACGCCGGATCGGCTCGCTTGTATTCTCAAGCAGGCTTTGCAGCCAAGGGGCCGAAGCGCCCCCCGAAGCGTGAAGAGCCCAGAGCAGCCGAAGCTTTCTGGGCACTTCCGGTTGAGAGTCAAAAAGCCGACGCAATTCCTGCCAGGACGCGGCCATATCGTGACCAAGAGCGGCCCGCTCCTGGAGGTTGCGGCGGGCATGGCGAACGAACCATTCATTGGGATGTAGTTGAAGACGGACCAACTCCTCATTCGAGAGCGCGGCCACGTTCCTGGCTTCTGGCAAGGCTGGCGTTCCGTAAGTGACCTTGAAGATTCGGCCGGTTTCGCGATGGACGCCGTCCACATCGTTCTCATGGCACTCGCCTCGATCGGACCAGTCGATAATCCAAACTCCGCCGTCCGGACCATAGGCCAGGTCAATCCCTCGGAACCAAGGGTCAGCGAACTGAATGAAATCCGGGCGATGACGTCCGCTGTAACCGGAACCGGCGCGCTCGAGCACTTCATGGTTCATCCGGCGCCCGTGGAAATTCAGAGTGAATACATCGTTTCTTAGGTTTGCCGGCCAATTGTCACCCAAGTAGATCATCAACCCGCTATGTGCATGCCCACCACCGAGCGCACTTGCGCCTTGCCCACCGTCACGGGAATCCGTCCAGGACCTCGCCGTATTCCAGTGATAATGGTCGGCGTGTTGATCGATCAACTCGTAACGGTGAGGCGTGAGATGCTCGCCATACATGCGCTTAAACCAAGCACCAGGGATCCCTTGCCACAGATGCCCAATGACGGTGTTGATAAACCAGAGATTTCCGAATTCATCCCAATCGTGGCCCCAAGGGTTCGTGCCGCCTTGGCACACCACCTCAAATGCGTGCCGCACCGGATGAAATCGCCAGATGCAGCAATTGAGGCGGATACGTTCGTTCGCCGGCGCCCCTGGCTTGCCAACGTTCGAGGTGGCTTGGATTCCATGCCGACCGTACAGCCAGCCGTCAGGGCCCCATTTGAGCCCGTTGACGATGTTATGACGCACGGGCCCTGCATCCCAACCGTCCAGCAAGATCTCGGGAGCGCCATCTGGAACATCGTCACCGTTGCGATCGGGAATGAAGAGCATCTGGGGTGCGGCCAAGACCCAGACCCCGCCAAAACCGATTTCGACGCTCGTGACACGCTGGCCACCTTCCCAAAAAACCGTTCGTTTATCCATGTGCCCGTCATGGTCCGTATCCTCGAGCACGACAATTCGGTCGTGTTCTTGCAGGTCGAAGTTCACTTTCAGATCAGCATAGGTAAGCATTTCAACGACCCAAAGGCGGCCTCGATCATCGAAGTTCATGGCCACCGGCTGTACCACCTCAGGCTCGGCCGCAAAGACAGAGACACGAAAACCTTCCGGCAGCGTTGCCCGTTGCGCTGCCTCGAACGGCGTGAGTGCGATTTTATCCGGCGGGGCTTCAGCGGCGCTTAGCGTTAACGACATCAAGGCGGTCCAACCAAAACGAAAGGCGTGTCTCATACAAAAGGGGTCATAACCTGCTTTCTCGAACTCCTAAATGTCCTTGTTTCCACCGCTTACTCCGGTCAGATCTTTTTCCGATTCCCGAAACTGAACCGACCGACTTCTTGTCCGAAAGCAAGCGCAATTGCCAATGCGTCGGCCGCATCGGGTGCGGGAGGTTCGGCAAGATTGAGCATCCGCTGCACCATTTTGGCGACGGCCAATTTCTGCGCCGCTCCATACCCAACAATCGCTTGCTTCACTTTGCGGGGAGCAATTTCATAAATCTCGAGCCCGGCCTCGGCGACCGTGGCAAGGCTGGCCCCGCGGGCCTCACCCATAATCAGGGCGGTTTGCAGGTTTTGCGCGTAGAACAGCCCTTCGACGACGCAGACGGTCGGCTGATGCTGTTTGACAATCGCACGGATGGTTTGGGCGATCTTCGCCAGGCAACGGGAGCGTTCCCATCCGCTTGGAGAGGTAATGGTGCCGCAAACTAAGGCCTCCGGGCGCGGCTTGACGCACCGGATGATTCCGTAGCCCGTCCCACGAAGAGACGGGTCAATTCCTAGAATGATTTGGTCGCGTTGCTCGGAAACCGCGTGAGGGTTGGCAAAAACGGGCGCCGCGGTGGGTCTCCGACCCTTTCCAGTCACGCGCTGCTTCATTTCGGCGAACTGCTTTGACGTGATGCCCACGCGATCAGCTTCTCAAATGCGCCGATTTCATGGAAGCGCAATCGGGCCAAACAGCCATCCGGGCGGCATTCCAGCTCCTTGGGTGCGCGCTCGTCGGGAAAGTTTGGCGACTACAACGGCGAGCGTTCAAAGTAATTGCCGCGGGAGACGCATCCACCTAAGATCGGCCTAGCGTGACAGCGTTCTGAGTGATTATGAGTGAGCTTCAGCTCAAGAAACTATCCAGGGAGCTGATCGACCAGGCCGAACGATCCGTGATTCCAAAAGAGCGCCTCGGCCAATGGGTCGACGAGTTCTTTGTTGAACGGTTGAAGCGCGCGGAGATGGAGCATGCCGAGGTAGACCCCAAGCTGTACGAGGGTTTACGTTCCATCGCCCGTTCCGACGTGGTGCCGCGCTATCAGAAGTATCGGGCGGAAACCGAACGGATCGAGGAACGTCGTTCGCGTCGCAAACTGTGGCAATACGTCCTGGGGACTGCCGTTCTAATGGAAGTCGTCGAAGGACTGCTCACACGGGGGCGATCTATTCTTCCACAGGTCATGATTCCCACGGCCATCTTTTACAGCTTCGTTGGCTTTATCATTTATTCCGCGGCGCAATACTTTGACGATCTGCTCTTGGCGCGCGCTCGGAAACGGTTTGAGAACGCTTTGGAAGGACTCGACAACAAAGTGCAAACGGATGTGGAGTATGACAATCGGCGTCAGTTATTGCAGGCCGACGTGATGCATGCCGAGGCACTGGAAATCCTGACCCATTACGAAGAGCCCGCTGCCTTCTGGGCGGATTACTCAAAAGTGCGAGAAGCAGATCCTACGTCGCCGTCCGCGGTGCGCGCCTTGGGCGTCGTTCCGTTCGAGAAGTTCCTGCGTTATCATGTCACGGGAGCCTACTCTGAAGCAGCGCGCCAACAGCGCTTCAACCGATTGTTTTTGGAGGCTCAGGAAGTGTTCGTCAGCCGCGACCGCGAGGGTTACGTTGTCCAGCACCTTAAACGTCTCAGAAATGTATGAAGCCCTTTTCTTCGTCACCTACTCCTCCGGGGCGAACTGGCAATGCAGACCGGGCGCAAGCCATGGTCGGTGCACTGCGGCAATTAGCGCCCACAGGACTGCCGCTGGCCATCGTGTTTGGGTTCGTGGTCCTGGCTTTTATTTACGCTACTTGCAGCCAGTATATTGAGCCGGACGAATTTGCGGTTAAGCAAGTCGATGTTTCGATTCCGCTGCTTACGGGACCAGCCGGCATTCACACCAACATTTACGGAACCGGAGTGCAATGGCGGACTCCCGGGTGCGAAAAATTCCTGATCTTTCCGAGGAGCGTGCGTGCCGTCACGCTGCACGCCAAGGGCCGATCGAACGAGGACCTGGATCGGTTTATTCGCTACGAAGACGCGGCCCACATTCAGACGTCTGATGGGTTTTTCATCAACTTGGATGTGTCTATCCTCTATCGCGTCATCGATCCTTACAAGACGGTCCGCGAATTCGGCGCAGGAGCGCTCTATGAGCAGAACGGAATCGTCTTTCAGGCAGAGTCGATGCTAAAGGCGACCATGGGCACGTTGCATCCGGAAGACTTCTTCGACGCGCAGAAACGGGTCGCGAAACAGGAGGAGACCCGGGACAAGTTCAACGAATTCCTCCGACCGCGTGGTTTAGAGGTGGAGCATGTCTTGATCCGCTACCCCCAATATCACGAGGCGGTCCAGGCCCGCATCGAAGCCCGAAACATACAGGAGCAGACCAAGCAGAAAAACATCGAGGAAGCCAAGCTAGCGCAAGCACAAGGCGCGCTGCGCGAGGTCGAAAAACAGGGTGAAGCCAGTCTCTCTATCAAACTGATGGAAGGCTCAAACTATGTCACCCGCTTAACCGCTCAGATGGACGCTTACCGCCGGAAGAAGATCTCGGAAGCCAACAAAGTCGTCGCGCTGGCCGAAGCCGAGAAGCAGCGCCTGCTCAACGAGGCTTATCAAGGGACTGGATCTGAGCGCTTGGTCGGATTGGAATGGGCCAAAGTGCTGTCCGGTCTAGATACCATTGTTCTGCCTTCTGGAGGGCCGTCAGGGTTTAATCCGCTGGATATCGACACTTTGATGAAGCAGCTGAAAATGAGAGCGCCAGAGAAAGCAACGCCATGAGTACCCTCGGAAAAATCTTTTGGATAGGCGTCCTGATCCTTGGGGCGATCTGTTTGAGTCTGAGTGGCTATCATGCCACGGACTCGACGGAGGTTGGAGTGCGCACCGTGAAGTGGCTGGGCAAACGCGGCGTCGAGAATCGCGTTTACCAACCGGGGGCCGCCTACTTTTTCCTGCCCATCGTCAATGCCTGGGATACCTTCGATGCCCGCTTGCAGGTCATCGAAATGAAAGGGCCTAACCAGCTCACGATCAAGACCCGCGACGGCAATGACCTGTTTGTCGATGTCACATTCTCTTACCGGCTGGATCCGCTCAAAGCTCCTCATATCCGTCAGCATGTCGCCAAAAATAACGGCGAACTGCGCGAAAAGGTCTTCAATACCGTTGCGCGAAGTCGGACTCGGGACTTTCTTGGCGCACTGTCGACGGACGAATTTACGCACACCGAATCTCGCAACAAAGCGGTCGAGCAGGCCAAGGTGGGACTCCAGAGCATTCTCGATAACTACGGCCTCATTTTGGAACGAGTCGCGATCATGGACTACCGATTTGATCCTGATTACCTCAAAGTTATCACGGAGAAAAAGATTGCCGAGGCGAAGACATTGGAGATTCGAGCTCAGATCGAAGCCCAGCGTGAAGGCAACAAGCGTTATGTGAACGAGGCTGAGGGCCAAGTAAAATCCATGATCGCCTCGGCCTTAGGGCGATACTCCAACACGGTCTCTTCCGCGGACGCGGAATTCGATCAAAAGCGTTTCATTGCTGAGGCAATTCTCACTGAAGGCACCAATGCTGCCCTCGCGATCATTAAACAGCGCGAAGCCATGGCCAGCATGGGAGGTGAGACTCAGATTCAGCTCGCCATCGCCACAAACCTCATCGGCAAACGCATCCTGATGATCCCATCCGGAAATGCGTTGAATCTGCAAACGCTCGATTTGAATAAGGCATTGGAAGGCTTCCTTCGCCGGTAAAACGTTCCGACGAAGAAAGGCAACTCGCGTTCTCCCAGGACCGCCGTCCTGTCCTTCGTTGGCTCAGGGGCGGCCTGGCTCCAAGGCTGCAAGCCGGGAAGCTCGGCTACTCGCGCATCAATCGCTTTCCCGCGCGGCTGTCTATTGCAACGCTTCGTAAACGTGGCCAACCATCTTTTCCGACGGGCGAAGCGTCTTGCTGCCCTGGCGCCAACCGGCCGGACAGGCTTCTTCGGGATGATTTCGCAAATAGCAAAACGCTTCTACCTTGCGGTAGAGTTCGCTGGCGTCACGGCCCAAGTTGTAGAAGTTAATCTCCGATGAAACTAGCTTTCCTGAGGGATCGATAATAAACGTGCCACGCAGGGCCAGTCCAGTGCCTGGGTCGTAGACTCCAAACTGCTGGGAGACAATCCCGGTCGGGTCGGCGGCCATGGGAAATCCCACGTTCTGCAGCAGCTTCTCCGAGTTTCGCCAAGCCAAATGCGCAAATTTAGTGTCTGTCGAGATGGCGATTACCTCGACGTCCAATGCTTGGAGCGCGCTATAGCGCCCGGCCAGGTCCGCCAGCTCTGTCGGACATACAAATGTAAAGTCGGCGGGATAGAAAAACAGGACCGTCCATTTGCCCTGCTGCTTCAAACTCAACGATGAGATCTTGTCAAACCGGCCTTCGGCAGGCAGGTAAGTTTCCATTTCAAAATCCGCAACGATTTGTCCAACCGACGCTACTGCTCGATTCAATTGTTCCATAATTCAAGTTCACAACACAAACGTCCTAATCATACCCCACCCACCCAAGGCATTCCTCAGCGGCTTGGAGTATAGGTGAGAAAAGACGACCATTCAACCGTGGACTGTTCTTGGGTAATCCGACCCCTGTGTTACCGGCGGATGACAGTCGTAATTCGGAACAGGTCGCCATCCCCTGGTCCCAGAACGGTGTTAAAACCGACTGAAGATGTACTAGCCATTTTTCGCCATTGGTCTTGGCCCTTCGCATAGTATTCTATCTGATAGGTATATTCCTTGGGTTTGTTCCAAGGGGCTATGCCTCGCCATTTTGACTGCAGACGCACGACGACGACCTGGCTGTCGCGATAGTCTCGATTGACGACCCAAAGATAGTCTCGACCCGAGTCGTCCTGGAACATGCCTTGAACGAGGCCTGAGCGGCCTTCCTCCGGTAAGAGGTGAATCCAATAGTCTTTGGGCGCCGTCCGTGTCGCGGCGGGAAGAGGAGCCGTGTGAAAGACATCAATCGACCGGAGAGGAAATAGGACCGGCCCAAGCCGTTGCAGTTCCTTGTTAAGGGCGGCAACATCCCGTCCCGTTTGGCTGAGGCGTGTGGAATTGGGTTCAAAGACAAGGTTTGCGGAGAACCATTCAATGCCTTTCGCGCCATAAGCGAGAGTCGTATAGACACTCTGGCGCAGCTTTTGGAGATTATCGGGCAGGTAATCCGAATCGCCGCGCTCTACGGCGGGATTGGCCGATGCTTCCACGCAAGCTGCCAGCGGAACACGCGCTAACAACGCGGCCTCGCGGAACTGCTCGAGCTTTTCGAAGTAGCGGTCGCTTCCCCACCACCATTGGTAATAATCGAAACTCAGCAGGTTGGGGCGAACGATTTGCATGTAGGTGCGGAGAAAGTCACCGCCCGTGGACAACATATTGATAAAGGGGACGTGCCCTGGCGCCAGGCGCTCGATGCTGCGGACCTGCTCGGCCAGTCTGGGAAACTCGTCCTCAGGATAGGGCTCATCGGCCAAGTGATACCCCCAGACGCGCCGGTCGGACGACAGTTGCTGGAGCTGATTGGTCGGCAAGAACCCGTGCACCATCGCTTGGAGCCCGTGATTGGCGACGATATCCAGTTTGCCAGCCTCGCAGTCAACGACGTTGAAGCCCGCTTCCTGCAGTGCCGCGGCTTTAGCATGGTCGTCGGGCACGTTCGGCAGGCCCCACAGATAAATCAGAAACCGATCCGGGGCCGCAGCATCTATGGGGAGCGGAAGTAAGCCTGCCAGGAGGATCGCGAAGAAAAACCTGCGCGCGAATAGGTTGAGGTTTGCCATGGATGCCACTGGGAAGAACTTGTTCTGGAAGCTGTTCCCACCGACGGCGAAGATCTGCCCGTGCGTCGAACAAGTCGAGAGGAATCAGGGCGACTGGTCAAAGCGCAGGAACTAAGTCTTCGCGAGGCGGGCCCGGGATTTGAGGCTCATGAAATTCCGCCATCGCTTTTTTCTGACGGGCATCTAGATTCACTCTTGGCACGATGAAAGCGTATGCATCACGCCGGCCTCTCTGGCGCCGTCTACTTTCCCTTATATTTTGGACGGTGATCATTGTGGGGATCGGGTTGGGAGGGCTCGCGCTCTATGCGTTCCGCGATCGGCATCCCCAATACTCGGTCCGAATCAACTTGGACGGGAAACAATCCCGTGTCGATCCACGCCCGCTCCAAGTAGGATTCGGCCGTGTCCAGATCACGCCTGATCTGTCCGACACGAACCGGCCGGTTTGGTTGGCCGGATTTAACCACAAACGCGCTGCAACTGCCGTGCACGACGACCTGTGGGCGATCGCGGTGGTGGTCGATGACGGGTATACTCGATTCGCGTTGGTGGCCCTGGACGCGATTGGCTTCTTTCACGACGATGTCGTGACGGTGCGCGAGCGTCTTGGCGCCCACTTGAAGATCGATTATGCAGCGATCTGTTCGACGCATAACCATTCAACCCCAGATCTCATGGGATTATGGGGACGGCATTTTCTGCTCAGCGGCGTTCATCCGGATTACCGCGAACGTGTGATTTCCAGCGCCGCGCGCGCCATTGCCGATGCGGCGGGAGCCCTAGAGCCCGCCCGCGTTGTTTCCTTCGAAATCCCAGTGGACCCGGCGGGATTGCTCACAGACACGCGACGGCCTGAAGTTTATGATCCGGACCTGCGCGTGATGCATTTCGTTCATGCCGTGGATGGAAGCACCCTCGGGACGATTGTTGGTTGGGCGGATCATCCAGAAACCCCCTGGTCCCGCAACACAGAGATTACGGCCGATTTTCCCGGATACCTGCGAGACGCGTTGGAACATGGAATTTCTCATCAAGGACATCTTTTGGCTCCCGGGGTTGGAGGAACCCATCTTTATGTCAACGGCGCCATCGGCGGATTAATGACGACCTCGCCCAGTGTCACCGTGCAAGACCCGGTCACGCGCCAGGACTTTAAGGAGCCAAGTCACGACAAGGCCCGGGCATTGGGGCGGCAGTTAGCGGCTCGGATTCTGCCGCTCCTCACTCGGCGCGACCTGACCGCCACCGATCAAGCGGCGATTAGCATTCGAGCCCGTACGATCGAGGTGCCGGTCGAGAACAAACTGTTCCTCCTGGCTCCCGTCCTGGGGATCATCGATCGAGGGCATCCTGGGTTGCAGAATTGGAACAAATTGCGCACGGAGATCGCCTTGATTACGGTCGGCGACACCAGCTTGGCGTGTCTCCCGGGAGAGATGTATCCCGAGTTGGTGAATGGAGGGATTGAACGTCCGCCAGGAGGGGATTTCAACATCGAGCCCATCGAAGTGCCACCGCTGCGCCAACTCATGCCGGGCAAGACGAAATTCATTCTTGGGCTGGCCAATGATGAGATTGGTTACATCATTCCGAAGAGCGAATGGGACGTTGAACCACCTTACTTATACCAGTCGCAGAAGTCAGTTTACGGAGAGATTAATTCTGTCGGGCCGGACGCCGCGAGTG